>CAILEM010000066.1 GCA_903833215.1 uncultured Armatimonadota bacterium | reverse complement strand
GGTACAACAATGAACGTCTCCATATGTCCCTGAAAAATCTCACACCCAAAGAGGTATGGAACCTATGGAATCAACAAAAAGGAGGCGAGTCCTCCCCCTAAAAAATCACCCAAATCTGGCGGAGAAATCGGGACACTACAGACCTTCCCCTTTTCGGCAAAGGAGAAGGAACCCACGCGCCATTTTGCTTCCAATATCAAAAGGGCAACGAGATGACCTATCCCGTGCTGTAATTGGGAAGGCTAGCGTCTTGCTTTTCGACGCTGTGCAGTGATAACTTCCGTGTTCATGCCGGCCCAGTGAAGGGCTCCGCAATAGCGCCCGTGCTCCATCTTGATGCACTTATCCACGATGGCGATCATCCCCGCTTCGATGGCTCGATCAGCCGAGGGCACGTCGATGATGCGAAGTTGCATCCATACCGCTTTGGCCCCGATGGAAATCGCATCATCAACGATAGCGGCTACCTCGGACGTGGGGCGAAAAACTTGGACGATATCAACGGGAATGGGAATGCTCTTGAGATCCTTGTAGCAGGGCTCACCCAAGATTTCGGTCGCACGAGGGTTTACGGGGATGATCTGATAACCCTCGTCCTTCAAGTACGAGGCCACCATGTTGCTTGCCTTCGTCGACTCCGCAGAAAGACCGACGATGGCGATCGTCTTGGCACTGCCCAAGAGATCGCGAACTTTGGCAGAGTTCTGGTACTTCTCTCTTTGTTCGGTTGTGAGCGAAGTGTTAAGCCTTATATCGCAGACAGCGCTTGGTCCAAATCCCATATCAGATCCTCCAGTGTTTCGAGTCCAACCGAAAGCCGAATCGTTGACGGCGTAATGCCGGCCGCGACCATCTCTTCGTCGGAAAGTTGTTGGTGAGTCGTCGACCCGGGATGAATGACCAGGCTCTTGGCATCGCCGATGTTTGCCAGATGCGAAAACAGTTGCAGACCCTCGATGAACTTCTTGCCGGCTTGTCTTGGGTCGGTCGCTCCAGGGTTGATCTCAAAGGCCATCACCGCTCCCGGCCCCTTGGGCAGGTATTTCTTGGCACGTTCAAAGTGCGGATGGCTCTCCAGGCCAGCGTAGTGAACGCGATTGACCTTAGGGTGGGCCTCCAAATATGCAGCAATCGCCTGGGCATTGGCGACGTGCCGATCCATTCGAAGCGAAAGCGTTTCGAGTCCCTGCAAAAGTAGGAACGAATTCATCGGCGAGATGCAGGCGCCGGTATCTCGAACCGTCTCAGCGCGCAGCTTCATCATGAAGGCATAGTGGCCAAATGTGTCGAAGAATCTCAGGCCATGATAGGAAGGCGATGCCTCCGCAATGGTTGCATAACGTGAAAAATCAAAGTCTCCCGAGTCGACGACCACGCCACCAATGCTGGATCCATGACCACCGATGAACTTCGTCGCACTGTGGGTCACGATGGTTGCACCCCAGTCAATTGGGCGGCACAGGTAAGGAGTTGCGAAGGTGCTGTCTACGATGAGCGGCATCCGCTTCGACTTCGCAAGTGCTGCCAATCCCTCGAGATCGGGGATCGCGCCCGATGGGTTACCGATGATCTCGACAAATAGGAGCTTGGTCTTCGGTGTGATGGCCGATTCCCAATTCAACGTCTCACTTGGGTCCACGAATGAAACGTCGACCGAGAGCTTTTTGAACGTGTGGGCAAGTTGGGTAAGCGTTCCACCGTAGAGCTGGGAAGATGCGACGATGTGGTCACCAGGCGACAGCAAAGTCATTAGGGTCCCGAACTGTGCCGCCATCCCACTAGCGACAGCGACCGCGCCGGTCGCATTCTCTAGAGAAGCCATCCGCTCTTCGAACACGGCTGTCGTCGGATTGCTAATTCGCGAGTAAATGTTGCCGTACTGCTTGAGTTCAAACAGATGGGCAGCCTCTTCCGTGTTTTCAAACACATACGAAGTCGTCTGATAAATGGGAACCGCACGTGCACCCACATGCGGGTCAGGAATTTGACCGGCGTGGAGCATTCGTGTTTCAAAGCCGAATTTACGGGCGTTATCCAAAAATAGTGTTACCTTGTACCGAAGTCCGGCACTGACCTAGTGGCGAATGAATTCTCCAACGACATCATTTTCTCGCATCTCCGCGAGCTGCTCAGGGCCGGGCCTTTCAGGGCGGTCACGATCAATCGCGACAAGGCATAAAAAGCCCAATTCTTCCCCATTCGTGGCGCGAAATTGATGCCAAGTTTGTGATGGAACCTGAACGATATCGTGCAGGGCAATGTTTGAAACCGTATCTCCGACAAGCACCTGGCCCGATCCACGAATGATCATCACCTCGTGGGTGTGGTTGTGTCGTTCCAGGGTTGAGTGACCTCCTTCGCCGATCTCGAAGTAACGAAACTCGACCGGAAGGTCGTGGGCACCTTTGAACAGGGTTTGCCTTGTGATGGTCTTAAAGTGGGTGCCGTCCTCCTTATAAGGGTGAACGTCGACTCCTTCCCACCGATACTGTCCCGCATGTCGTTGAATCATGAAGTCCTCTGAGTATATTCAACGCGCCAAATTCGATTTCCGACAGCACGAACCACTCGCTTCGTCACCTCACCGAATCTTGTTAGGATTGAGTACGCTCGTTTGATGCGCGAAGACGTCCTAGCACATTCAAAACTTGCCTCCGCCGACAAACCTGAGTGGCTCGTAAAACGACTCGATTGGTTTAAAAATCTCGAATTCGGAATTATTCTCCATTGGGGAATCTACGCGTTTTGGGATTGCTGTGAAAGTTGGCCAATTTCACCCGGTGATGAGTGGGCACGCAACGAAAACATGAAGTGCTGGACAGATCGAAATCAGGACATTGAACTCTTCCAACGCGACTATTGGAATCTCGCTGCTCAGTTCAACCCAACTGAATTTGACGCGGATACGTGGGCTCAAAGTTTTGCCGACGCCGGTGCGAAATACGTCTGCTTCACGACGAAACACCACGATGGGTTCTGTATGTGGGATACCGCGACGACCGACTACAAAATAACTGGCGACATATGTCCCTTTCACACCGATCCCCGTGCGGACGTGACGAAACACCTTTTTGAAGCCGTACGTCGAGCCGGCATGGGTGTTTCGGTGTACTTCAGCAAAGCCGACTGGCATTGTCCGTTCTACTGGAAACCAGGTGAACTCGCAACCACTCGGGGAGCAAACACGCTCGAAGACCCCGAGACTTGGGAGAAATTTGTTCAATACACTCACACTCAAATTCGCGAACTCCTCACGAATTACGGCCCCGTCGACATCCTTTGGCTTGATGCCGGTTGGGTGAAGGACCAAGAAGATATTCGAATGGCGGAAATCGTCGAATTCGGCCGCCAGCTTCAGCCAGGCTTGCTCGTCGCAAACCGGACCGTCGGCGACTTTGAAGACTTTGTCACCCCCGAACGAGAAATTCCCGATGAAGCCCTTCTCGACGCATGGGAAGCCTGCCTTCCTCTTGGCCCTGACTGGAAATACACCGAAGGTCAGCCCAAGAAATCGGCTGCAGAGGTCTTCGAGGAGATTAGTGTTACCAACCGACGTGGCGGTAACTTCCTTCTCGGGATCGGCCCCAAATACGACGGAACCATCCCGTCCGAGGATATTGAAATTCTGAAGGAGATCGGTCGGCTGAGGCGAGCGGCTGAAAAATAGTAGACCCGCGGGTGGGGTCACAAACGTTTGCCCCCACGGCCCCCGTAGTCGGCGGTGATCGGACCGACGCAACCGCCGATTTGATGGATCTGAACCCCGAGTTATATGTGATCCATCATTCCGGAAGCCGGAACAAACACCAAGGGGCTCGGAATTTCACCGAAGCCGGTTGCAAATGATGCCCACTCTCACGTCCAGTGGGAGACCGTCGCGCCCAATTTCCTGCCTCACTGCCCGGTATCACCGACTTGACATTTCGTTAACCTGCCTAAGTTTCAAGAACATCTGCAGATTCCAGCCGAACGACAGACAAACGTATTCATTAGGCATCCCAACTATCCTGATTTCACCTCTACTTGCCCCTTCGCGATAGCGTTGCATCATGTCAGACGGACATCCCCGTCCACCTCTCTGAGGATCTATTGGCCTGTTAGGTCCCGTTGCACCGAATATCGGACTATCATGTAATACAACGAGATGGGAGAGATGCGACGTACGACGGAACGAAGTCGAGCGACCTTGAAGGAAGTTGCTCGGGAAGTGGGTGTTTCCATCTGTACGGCGTCGGTCGTGCTCAACGGAAGCAGTTCTGGTTCGCGCATCTCTACAGGCACAAGGGACGCTGTTATTGATGCGGCCCAACGACTTGGCTATCGCGCAAATCTCGTAGCACGATCACTGCACGCTGGTCGAACGCATATGATCGGCGTTGTCCCCGCTGCGACAGACACGAATATTTTGCTGGGGCCACATCTCCAGCATGTCCTGAACGGCATTGTTAACGAAACCGAAGCACACCATTACGATCTATCTCTCATCACTCGATGCGATCAATCGCACCCCACCGACCTTCTTAACGCACTCCTAGGCGGAAAGATGGACGGTGTTATCGTGGTGGCTCCACGGTCGAACTCTCGATTGCTTCCGCTTCTCCGTGAAGAAAGCCTCCCGATGGTCGTCATCGACGGCGACCCAGAGCAATGCGACAACTACTTTGTCATCGACAACGTGCAGGCTGTTCGCATTGCGATCAAACACTTATACAATCTTGGTCATCGCAAGATCGGATACATCGCCGGACCCCAAGAGTTGTATGCGGCAAGAATTCGCAAGGATGCATTCTTTGCGGTGATGAAGGCCTTTCAGATTGACGTCCAACTCGAGTGGCTTCAAGTCGGAGAATTTGCATATCATTCGGGATTTGAAGGGGTCAAAAGAATTCTCAGAAACGCCAACCTTCCGACGGCGATCTTCTGCGCAAACGATGAAACGGCTTTTGGTGCCATGGATGCGATTCAGGATGCCGGTTACCGCGTTCCCGAGGATATCAGCATCATTGGATTTGACGACGTCCCACTTGCACCCCATTCCCATCCCCCACTGACCACAGTCAAACAACCCGTTGACGAAATTGCGAGGGCAGCGACGTTGGCGCTTCTCGAACACATTGACAACGGCACACCTATTCAAAGTCGAACATTTCCTGCGCAACTCATTGTCAGGAAGTCGACTGGCCCATGTGAAAACTCTCAGTTCAGGTAATTCGTAGCAATATTCGCTCTACCGACAAGACTTGTGTTGGGTGAATAAACGATTAACCCACTACCATGCATGGCGTGCTCGACTCCGGGCACATGCATAGGCACCGATCTTGGAGACCCTTGAGTGAAGCTTGCTTCCGATTGGGATGAGATCAATAGGTTTGTCGAAGGCAAAGCAAGGAGTCGCTAAACCAACGGAGGTTACAGAAAGGTTGAAAAATAAAGCATTTACTCTTATTGAGTTACTTGTCGTAATTGCAATTATCGCGATTCTCGCCGCAATTCTCTTCCCTGTCTTCGCTCAAGCCAAGCTTGCTGCCAAGAAAACAGTTGCTCTCAGCAACGCAAAGCAGTTGGCTACCGCTCAGTTCATCTACATGGGTGACTCTGACGACCACCTGATCAAGAACTACTTCGGCTTCCCAGGCGACTGCAACAGCTGGGGCAACGTGTATTACAGCTGGAAATATGCAATTCAGCCATACACCAAGAGCACCGGTCTGCTTCAGGACCCAACCAACCCATTCCAGGGAACTCAGTACTACACCAGCGCATTTTCCGATGGCGTAGCTGCTGACACCGTTTGGATGCCACAGAACTATGCTGTTAACGATGCCCTCATCGGCTTTGCTAACGGTCAGTGCGCTGGCGCTCAGTGGTGCCCACCAGGTCTTGATACGCTTGACGCCGTATCCGATCCTGCTGGAACGCTCACAATGATGCCCAACCGATCACAGTGGAACGACCTTAAGTTCCTGTTCTTGAGCCCTGTCTATGACGGCGGCACTCCAGGCTGGTGCGACACCATTAATGGCGGTCCAACACAGGCTTGCCCTGCAGCAGGAAACGGCCCAATCAATGCCGTTTCAAAGCAGGTGGCATTCGTGTGGGCTGACGGTCACGCAAAGGGCATGAACGCTCTAGCCACCCTCCAGACCGGCAATGCTACGACAGACAACTGGGGCACCCAGTACTACGTCGTTGGCAATGCAGTCAACCCAATCGACGGTAGCAAGAACCTTGTTACCCAAGCACAGCGAATTGCGATTGCGCAGAACGCTTACCCTGAGTATCGCTAAGCCGATCACTCACCTTACCAGTCGCTCCGGCTCGATACGGAGCGACTGTTTCCTTCGCTTATGGCGATCAATATGAAAAAGAATCTATACGTCTTTTTGTCAATCGCACTCGGAGTAATTTCTTGTAGCTTCCTAGCCGGTTGTGGCTCGGAAGTTCAGACAGTACAAGCTCCTACCAATGCGGCACCGCCGAAGGGGTCATTCCCAGACGCAGTCAAAAATAATCCCAACATCCCAGAAGCCGCCAAGAAGGCGATGATGGGTAGTGGCGGTCGACCTCCCGGAGCAAAGTAGCCCCAGACTGAAATGAAATTCGATGTCGCGATCATTGGTGGTGGACCAGGTGGCTCCACCTGCGGTTCTTTCCTAAAGAAATATAAGCCGACACTCAAAGTTGGCATTTTTGAAAGAGAGACATTTCCGAGGGACCATATTGGCGAAAGTCAGTTACCCGTCATCGGATCCATCCTCAATGAGCTCGGCGTCTGGGACAAAATTGAGAGGGCTGACTTTCCCATCAAAGTTGGTGGTACTTACCGATGGGGTAAGACCGACGATCTTTGGGATTTCCATTTCCTTCCCAATGGCGAGTTCTTTGAAAAGGAGCGTCCAGGCACCTATGAAGGGCAGCGACTAGAGACTGCTTTCCAAGTGGATCGATCTGTCTACGACAAGATCCTTTTGGATCACTCCCGTGAACTTGGCTGCGACGTTTATGAGGGCAGTGGTGTCCGCGAAGTCAAACGATCGGGTGACACTGTTACCGGCCTCGTTCTTCAGGATGGAACCGAAGTCCAGGCACGACACTACGTTGATGCTTCTGGTCACGTTGGTGTCCTTCGACGAGCGATGGGCGTTGAAATTGACGAACCAAGCACACTCAAAAACGTAGCCTTCTGGGACTACTGGCAAAACGCAGAGTGGGCAGTCACTCTCGGCATCGGAGGCACACGCATCCAGGTGATGTCGGTTGGATATGGATGGTTATGGTTCATTCCCCTCAGCCCCACTCGAACCTCACTTGGATTCGTTTGCCCTGCCGACTACTATAAGAAGAGCGGCCTCACCCCGAAAGAGCTTTACTACAAAGCCATCCAGGATGAACCTCGGATTAGCGCACTTGTCCGAAACGGTTCAGCCGAAGGAAACTTCGGCTCAACGAAGGATTGGTCTTTTGTTGCTCATCGAATGACGGGTGAGAACTGGATACTAGCCGGCGAATCCTCTGGATTCGCGGATCCCATTCTTTCTGCCGGCCTAAGTCTTACCCATGCCTCGGCACGAGAGGCCGCGTTCACCATCCTAGAGTTGGATCGCGGTGGCGATAAGCAGTGGTTGGTCGAGCAGTATTTTGGGCGAAACAAGCGCCGGGTCATGCAACACATTCGTTTTGCAGACTACTGGTACGCGGGCAATCAGCACTTTAGCGACCTCAAAGACTACACAAGCGAAATCGCCAAAGACGCTGGCCTTGACCTTGACGGCGAAAAAGCGTTCCAGTGGCTTGGCACCGGTGGATTCGTCGAAGAAGATCTTGGAATTGGCGGATTTGGAACGGTAAGCATCGGTGCCCTCCACCAGATCGCAGCTCGTATGTCGGGAGACCCGGGAACCATCGCCTTTGGTGGCTTTAACGGCTTTGTGCTGAATTTTGAAGGGGCGAAAAAGGTCCAACTCCCTCACTACGAAGCTGGAAAGGTACTGCCGATTCCGGCATACACACGAAATGGAAAGGTTCTGCCGTTGAGCGGTTTGTTCGGCTACCTTATCAAAGGGCTGGAACGCTCCCCAAGAATCTTCGAAGCGTTATCTGCCATGGAGAAGGACCTCCGCAGCGCAGGTATCCAATACGATCGCTCCATCCATGAAGGAATGACGCAGTGTCTGGAAGCGCTCGTCCGCGATGGTTGGGTTGAGTGTCGAACCTACAAAACAGGCGACGTCCTGCCAAATGACCTTCCCGATAGCAGCTTCTTCCAACAGAACCGCGATGAATTTCTCCCTCAAGGCAAGCGAGCATCCGCCTTGACAGGGCCCTCCGTAAAGTCCGTGCCCTCACCGGCGCGCGAACTGTAACGCAGACCCTTGACTCCGTTCTCTTGACTTTTTTATTATTTTGTTTTCGACCATGACTACTGTTACTAGCACACCGATCTGGACCCTGACTTTTCAGGATGATTTCGAAGGAATCGAAGGGACAGCGCCTTCAACGGCCCGTTGGGGACGCCAGCTAGGAGGGAGCAGGTTTGGAAATAACGAGTGGCAGAGCTACACCGACGGAAACGCTAACGCATTTCTAGATGGCAAGGGCAACCTTATCATCGAAGCTCGCAAAGAGCCGACAACCGGAGATGATGGTATCGCGTGCAACTACTCTTCTGCACGTCTCACCACCAAGCATAATTTCTCACAGAAGTACGGTCGCTTTGAGGCGCGAATGAAGATTCCTCAGGGACAGGGAATTTGGCCCGCCTTTTGGATGTTGGGCGAGAACATCGATGAGTGTCCATGGCCCGCATGTGGCGAAATCGATATCTTCGAGTCGATTGGTCCCGTCGCGAAAACGGTTTACGGCACCCTCCACGGCCCCGGCTATTCAGGTGGCGACAATATCCAAGGCATCGTCGAGTGCGAATCTTCACTGGCACACGACTTTCATGTGTACGGAGTCGAGTGGGACTCGAACGAGATTCGCTGGTTTTTCGATGGCCAGTTCTACGTGACGATTACCCGAAAACAAGTTGGAGATAACGATTGGCCCTTCGATCAGCCGTTCTACATCCTGCTCAACTTGGCCGTAGGCGGAAACTGGCCCGGCTATCCCGACGCCAGTACAACGTTCCCCCAGCGTCTGGTTGTCGATTACGTCCGAGCCTACCAACTGGAATCCCAATAAGGGCGACACTTCGCCCCTAATGGGATTGGCTCAGAGATTCTTCTGAACCCTGGAAATGATCTCTGACTTGGGCATCATGCCGATCGCTACGTCTACGACTTGACCGCCTTTCAGGAACGTCAGATTGGGGATTCCCTGCACGCCGTAGCGTGTCGCGATGTCAGGAGCCTCATCAACGTCGACCTTTAGAAAGGTCGCTTTGCCTTTGAATTGCTCGGCAGCTGCTTCCAACTCTGGGAGCATCCGCTTACACGGACCACACCAAGTCGCTGAGAAATCGACGAGGACCAAACCTTCGGCCTGCACGGCCTTTTGATCAAACTCTGCCTGCCCTACTTGTGTTACGAGACTCATTTTTCTTTACCTCACTCCTTTGGTGTCGGATGTCTGACACTTCTGATCTTCATTCTCCTGATCCAGGATTCGATTGTCAAGTAGTTGTTTAACTATTTGATTGAGTATCCTAAGATATGCCTGAAATCAGTCTGGAATCGCGCGCTCGTGTATTCTCTGCCCTCGCAGATCCAACGCGGTTAAGGCTTGTAGAGATCCTCGCGTCCGAGGAAGAACTTTGCGGTACTCAGATAGCCAATCGTGCTGGTATTAGCATCGCCCTGCTGAGTCACCACTGGAAAGTGCTGTCAGAAGCCGGGGTTGTGATCCGCGAGCGCAGGGGTCAAAAGCAGTTCTGCCGCGTCGACCGGGAAGTTCTTGAAGCCGCGTTTGCATATGTTTGGCCGCGAAGCAGAATCCAGTCGCTTCTCGGTCAGTAACGCAAAAGCATCTCGACGTAGTCGTGGATTTGTAGTTCCGATAACGACGAGAGATTTCAGAGATAATGTTCAAAAAGACGACGATCGCTCGCCAGCGATCCACATCCCGCACAAGCCAGGGCCGCCCAAAACGGGTTCCTCTACCGGGACCAGCGGGGGCTCTGGTGAGGGAAGTCCGGTCAGAAAACTACGTCGAGTGGAGTCGAGACTCCAAAAAGTCCGGTATCGACGGAGGTTTCCAGAGATAACGAGTCCCGACTGGGCCGGGACACTTTTTGCACCGGATCTACCCTCACCCTTCCCACTCCCACTGGACGTGAGAGAGGGCATCAGCGGCACTGTGCTCCCGTCGTATCGAGGGGTAAACCTGCCGCGATAGCGGGCTCGCCTACATCCGCGCTATGCGCCCTTGGCGAGTTGCACTTTCACTTTCTTGTTCCGTAACTTGCAGCGCCGAAGGGCTTCGACGACTAGGTCACCCTGGGCGGCGGGAACTTCAACGAAGGCGGTGCGATCGAGGATGTCGATCACGCCGATCTGCTTTCCAGCAAGTCCGGATTCGTTGGTGATCGCGCCAACCAAATCACTCGGGCGCAAACCGTCTTGACGTCCCATGCCGACGAAGATTCGGACCATTCCAACTTCAGGCTGCTCAAAGTCATGGGCCATCTCATCGGCGGCCTCAACTTTGGCGGTGTGCTGACTCTGCCAGAGCATATGGAGTGCAGCGGCAGCAATCTCGGCCGTCGCGAACTCCTCCGACATATCCTGAACACTCGCCAAATGGGCTTCGTAGCCACCGGCCCGAAGAACCTCTACCAACGACTCCTGGAACATCGACCGGCGCTTGGCGGCGATGTCGGAAGCGGTAGGAATTCGGGCAGGTTTGATCGTTGAGCCGATCATGCGCTCGATATTCTTAAGCTGGGCTCGTTCTCGACCCGAAACAAGGGTGATCGCATCGCCAGTTCTTCCGGCTCGACCGGTTCGGCCGATTCGGTGGATGTACTGCTCAACATCCCACGGGATGTCGTAGTTGATGACGTGAGTCACCGTATCGATATCCAAGCCACGGGCAGCGACGTCAGTAGCGATCAACAGGTCGGCTTGTCCGTCGCGGAACCGACGCATAACGCGGTCTCGCTCCTGCTGGTTCATGTCTCCATGAAGGGCTTCGGTGTTGTAGCCGCGTAGGCGGAGATTCTCGCTCAGATCGTTCGTCTCTTGCCTTGTACGGCAGAAAACGATCGTCGGTCCTGGGGTCTCCATGTCTAGCACGCGGGCGAGCGCTTCCAGCTTCTTGCCGGGAGGTACCTCGTAATACGTCTGATTCGTTGTATCTAGAGTCCGCTGCTTCGACTTGATCGTAACGTTCACTGGATCGTTGAGGAACTTCTTAGTGAGAGCCAAGATTCGGGCAGGCATCGTGGCCGAGAAGAATGCCAACTGTCGCTGCTCTGGGAGTTCGGCGAGAATCGCTTCCATATCCTCAGCAAAGCCAAGCGCTAGCATCTCATCGGCTTCGTCCAGAACGCAGATCGACACGTTCGCAATCGAAAGCGAACCACGTCTGAGGTGATCCAACACGCGGCCAGGGGTCCCGACAACGATATGGGCTCCACTTCTCAACGACCGGAACTGACGGTCGATCGGCTGTCCACCGTAGACGGGCACAACGCGCAATCCAGAATGCTTGGCGAAATCATGAAGATCACCGGCAACTTGCACGGCCAACTCACGAGTCGGGGCAAGAATAAGCGCCTGCGGCTCAACTCTCGAAGCATCCACACGCTGGATGATTGGCAGTCCAAATGCCGCCGTCTTTCCAGTTCCGGTCTGGGCGCCACCAATAAGGTCGCGGCCCGAAATCAAAACTGGGATTGCCTTGGCCTGAATCGGCGTCGGTAGCTCAAAGCCCATTTCGGCAACGGCTTGGGCAATCTGGTCCGACAATCCTAATTCGGAGAACGAAGGAAGAACTTCTGGTTCTTCGTAAACTTCCTCAACCGGTGGTGCAGGAGGAGCGTCCTTGCGAGGTCGCTTCGAATCGCCTCGGTACGGCCGATCCTGTCGTTCCGGCCTGTCCTGCCGTGGGCCATCTTTAGGCCCCATATAGGCACCGCGCTTTCGATCAAATCGAGGGGCTGCCTTTGGCTCGGATGCAGCGTCACCCTTTGGCTCGAACTTGGGGGCACCCTTGGCTTCGGATCTCGGACCGGGCCTTGGCTCGGTTCGTGGAGCCGTGTTCGGCTCAAATTTCGCGTCCTTGGGTTTGCTAGGAGCGGATGGCGGCACGTCTTTGAACGGCTTTGGTGGGGCTGACGAACGTTTCTTCGGTGACTTCGGATTTAGGGGAATAAAATTCTTGGGGGGTTTGGGCATATACAAGATCCAGAGAAGCCCAAAAAAACCGTCAGGCAACCTATACCCCTATTGTGACACGCCGCGCTTGCCCCTATGGCAATTTAGGGGCGGTATCACCGCTAAGCCATGTCACGAAAAAGGGTTTCATGTCCCTTCCCGCCACCTTTGAGGCGACCTCAATCAAATCTTTGGTCGACCCGTTTCCATACCGATTCTTTTCGATAAATGCCTTGATCGTCGCATAGAATTTCACGTCACCAAGCGTCTTTCTAAGCGCATGGTAAGTCAGTGCACCTCCAACATAACTCGGGGCACCAAACATTTCCTGGGCCGTCAGATGCCCCGGCTTCAACCATTTTC
Source organism: uncultured Armatimonadota bacterium (assembly GCA_903833215.1). Taxonomy (GTDB): domain Bacteria; phylum Armatimonadota; class Fimbriimonadia; order Fimbriimonadales; family Fimbriimonadaceae; genus Fimbriimonas. The sequence goes on along the minus strand of CAILEM010000066.1, from coordinate 2,388 downwards.
CGGGGGCCGAGTACTGGCCATACGCCGCCTTAACGGCCTGATCGTAGGCAGACTTGCCCTCCGTCATTTCAACGAATAGCCACTCGGAGTACTGCGCAAACCCTTCTACCCACCAGATATCGTCTCCCCAGTTCCTGACGCTTACGCAGTCCCCCATCCACTGATGGGTCAACTCATGGCATAGCGTCTCAGGATTCCCAACTCCAATCGGACCAAAGACGGGAATGGAGGTGGTCTCGATTGCGGCTGCCGCCATTAACATACTTACGCCGGTCACTTCGTTTGGCAGAATGACGACGCCGTAGGAGGAAAATGGATAAGGTCCGATCCGGTCGGCGAGAAATTTCATGAATTTCGGAGTCGCGTCGAACGAGTGTTGCGACTGCCCTTCGGTTCCGCGCGGCACGTAATTCGTCATTGGTAGGTCGTTGAGACCTTTCTGCTTGATGGAGGCGAACTTCCCGACCGCGACGGTGACCATGCACGTCATCGAAGGTTTATCCAGCACAAAGTGCGTTGTATTTTGCGTTACCGCCGTTCCGATACCATTAGAAATGGAGACAAACGGACTCGGCGCCGTCACCTCGACATCAAACGTCGCCTTGTTGAGCGGGTGATCGTTGCACGGGAACCAAGTGTGGGCAAGGTCCGGTTCGCACACCGCAACCGCTCCGCCGGGATAGCTGATCCACCCAGACTTCATTCCGGGCGGCAAACTTGCCGATTGCGCCGTCTTCGGGTTTCCGGAATACTCCGTCTCGAGGACAAACTTTTCACCTTTGGCAATAGGCTTCACGGGTTGAATGCGTAACTTCGCATCCGTCCGAGTGAACGGTACGGTTGCGCCGTTCAACCGGACCCGCTTGATGGTGAATCCAGTGAAGTCCACCGAGAAAGTCTTCAGACCGGTTGTCGCGACCGCATCCATCTTCACATCGCCGACGAACAAGTTTGAGGTCGGGTTGTAGTTGATCTTGAGGTCGTAATGGCTCGCCAAGTACCCCTTGTTTCCTAGCTTCGAAAACGTCGGATCCCCAATCCCATCCGACTGCGCTCGTGCAACCGACATCACGAGGAGACAAGCAACAGCAGACAGATAGACCTTCATTAGGTGCGGAGACTACCTCCTTGGACGGACACATAGGGATATTCCAGATCGAGAACACGTAACTCACTCATTGAGTGAGTACAATTACTCAATGTGGGCAGAGTGTTCGTCATCAAGGCCTTTGGCCGCTGGGCAAAGGGGCAGGACATAGATGACACTCAACTGCTGAAGGCAATACTTGACGCCGAGATAGGACTCATTGCAGCTGATCTTGGGGACGGACTGGTAAAGCTTCGGTTGGCTCGACCAGGGCACGGTAAGTCTGGCGGCTTCCGTACCATCGTAGCTTTCAAAAAAGGAACGCGTGCCATTTACTTGGAGGGCTGGGGGAAAAACGAATTTGAGAACATTAATGAACCGTATTTGAGGCAGCTAAAGAAGTTGGCAAACATCTATTTCCACCTCGATGAGGCAAGTCTCCAGGCGGCAATTGATGGTCGGGCTATACGCGAGATCACTGAGGTGATGTGATCTCCAAACCAACGAGAGAAAGAAGATGAAAAAAGGCAATTCACAACATGCAGTGGCAAAGGCCACCAATGAAGTACACGAACCCGTCGCGCACAAGCTACTGAGCGCTGATCTTGCACCAGAAGACATCGTGGCACCGACATACGGTGATCACACAGCAGCAACCATTCAGGAGGCCATTGAGGACCTCTTCGAACTTGGTCTCGTTAATAGCGATACAAAAAAGGAATTCGATGAGGCATTACTTTCGCCAGCGGCTCCCTTCCCTGCAAGCAAGATAATTGAATTGCGCCATCGTGAATGTGCCAGTCAGGTCGTTTTGGCCAGATATCTCGGTGTCAGCGTAAATACCGTCAGCCAATGGGAGCGTGGCGAGCGGCGCGCAACAGGTACCTCGGCAAAGCTGCTCCGTCTCGTAGAGAAGCACGGCCTTGCATATATCAGGTAATCCGTGATCCGAGAGCATCATCCCAGCATTCGGATGAATGCGTCGTTTTCGCAATCAAAACGGACTCGTGACATCAAATTGGGTCAGTGGGCGCTGCCCACTGACAGATGGATCGCGCCTACAGCGCTCTGGGTTTGGTGGTGGCGATCCAACCAGGGCTTCACCCTGGGCTGATATGGGACCGCCCCTCTGGGGCTACCTAAGGGCTTTGCTGTCTGGCGAAACTCAATCCCCTGTAAAGAACCGCAGAGGAATGCTCGGGACAACAACAAGACACACCACCCGCCCCGTAGTCGACGTCTCCGTGGCCAATGCCATCAAGTATTTTTCGGCTTCTTCGTGCTTCGCCTTTTGCCGCTCC
>CAILEM010000065.1 GCA_903833215.1 uncultured Armatimonadota bacterium | reverse complement strand
TTCGCTGCGCCCTGTCGGCTAGCGTTAACCGAGCTGAGGTAGGAAGGAAGAGCGATGGCTGTCAAGATACCGAGGATCAAGACGACGACGAGAAGTTCGATGAGGGTGAAACCTTTGCGAGACTGGATGTTTTTCATTGTGTTATTCCTTGCGTGTCGGGCAATTGTTCTTGCCTGTTGGTAATAGGTTGCCCCACTTGCGAAACGCGCTCAAGTCGCAATATTAGGGTCAATGGGTCCTGGTAACTGAAATTCGGTACATAACCCAGCGATCTTAACCGCTCTAAGGCTTTTTCCCTAGATTCCTTCGTTGGATAAGGCGGCTACGGACTTCCATTGGTTCAGAGCTGTATACAGTTCGTCGGGACGAACCGGCTTCACGACGTAGTCGTCCATTCCAGCCACGATACAAAGTTCACGATCCCCTGGCATCGCCTTTGCCGTCATCGCGATGATCGGTATGTGCCGTCCAGAATCGGCTTCTGCCTTTCGGATCTGTCCTGTCGCGGTGTAGCCGTCCATCTCCGGCATGTGCACATCCATCAGGACGACATCAAATGCCCGCTCGGCAAGGGCTTTAACAGCCAAGCGTCCCGTACCAACCGTTTCCACTTCGCATCCAAATCGCTGAAGCATCATCTGAGCTACCATTTGGTTGATTTCATTATCTTCCGCCAGCAGCACCTTCAGACCCAGCGGATCGTGAGGATGACTGCGAGTCGCCTCATCTTTCGGCGAACTTTGATGATGATCGTCCAGTACCGACAACATCGCGTTGAATAATTGCGACTGTCTGGCTGGTTTCGTCAAGACAACTGAGAAGCCCTGATTCCGCAACTGCGCCATTGTGCTGTGCTCGCCTATCGACGTATACAAAATCATGGGCATGGCGTTGTACCGCGAGTCCTCTCGAATGAGTCGGCCAAGCTCTTCACCATCCATTTCAGGCATCTGCATGTCGAGGATAGCGACCTGGAATGGGGTGCCTTGTTCAGCGGCTCGAGCTAAGGTCGTCAGCCCCTCCTTACCGGAATCCACATCGACAGGCTCACAACCCCAGGACCTCAATTGCTCCCGCAAAACCCGGCGATTTGTCGCATTATCGTCGACGATGAGCACATTCAAGCCAAACATCGTTGGGGGCGAAGAGGAGCGGGTGTCTTCTTCGGCACCCGACTGTACCGGTAACGTCAGCTCAACGTAGAAGCGGCTTCCTCTCCCAGGTTCACTCTCCAGTCCAATTTTGCCCCCCATTAACTCGGTAAGTTGCCTGGAGATGGTTAGCCCCAGCCCAGTTCCACCGTAGCGTCGCGTCGTGGTGCCATCAGCCTGAGTAAAGCTCTCGAAGATCTTGTCTTGCGCTTCTTTGGGGATTCCGATGCCGGTGTCGATCACATCTAAACGAATCGATGCGTGAGTCTCGGTCTTGGAAATGAGCCTGACTTCGAGGGCAACCTCACCCTTCTCTGTGAACTTTACGGCGTTCCCCAGAAGGTTGGTCAGTACTTGACGGATTCGAGCCGGATCCCCTTGAAGTCGCTCGGGCACATCCTTTTGAAAATAGCAGGCGACCTCAAGACCTCTCCGAAATGCGTTGCCGGCAACGAGGTCGGTAACCTCCTCCGTAACCGTGCGAAGGTTAAAATCGGTGACGTCAACGCGCATCTTGCCTGCCTCAATACGGCTGAAGTCCAAGATGTCATTGATCACGGTGAGCAACGCTTCGGCACTGCTGCGAATGGTACAAGCCAGGTCGTATTGTTCGTCGGTGATGTGGGTGCCGAGCAGTAACTCCGTAATGCCCAAAATCCCATTCATCGGGGTACGGATCTCATGGCTCATGTTCGCGAGGAACTCTGACTTGGCCCGAGCCGACGCAAGTGCCGCATCGCGGGCCTTCTCAAGCTCCATGGCTTGTTGCTCGGCGAGGACGCGGGCGTCCTCCACTGCCTGCATCGCCACCCTCAGCTCCTCTTCTTCGCGCTTGCGGCCAGTGATGTCTCGGTTGACTCCAACGATACCGGTGATCCGACCGTGGTTATCTTTGAGCGGAACTTTGGTGGTCCAGTACCAGCGGGTTTCACCCATCCGATCCTGAGAAACTTCGGTTCGGTTGATTTGTTCCTGCTTCCCTGAAATCAGTTCCTGCTCGTCTTCAAAGAAGGGGCGAGCAATCTCCTCGGGAAACATGTCGAAATCCGACTTGCCGATAATCTCTTCTTGGCTCTCGACCCCCAAATGCTGCAGGTGGGCCGCGTTATCCAGAACGAATTGACTCAATCGGTCCTTGACGAACACCATGTCCGGCAAATTGTCCATCACCGTTTGAAGCAGCATTCGTTCGGCTTTGAGCTTCTCTTCAGCAAGCTTAAGGTCCGTGATGTCGACACAGGCGCCCATCACGTAGTAGTGGCCCGGCCCGCGCGCTTCAATGAGCACATCTTCGAAAAACCAGCGAACCTCACCGGATGCCAAACGGCAACGGCACTCATTCTTGTATCCCGAGGCTCCGCTGTGGAAAGCGTTGATTGACGCGTCGTCGCTCTTAATACTGTCCTCAAAGAGCTTGCTCTCGTACCAAGAATCAGCCCAAGACCGTCCTGGCGGCACTTTGATCGGCAGGACTCGCTGCGCAGCCTCTTCATGGGACAACATCATTTCCCACTGATATTCACCAGCGATCTCTGCCACGTTCGCATGCCAAAGGAACATTCGCACCGAATCGAGAATGTGATTCAGTTCCGATTCAAGTCGATGGTGATGTTCGCGCGATTCCGCCGCTCGCTGAAGCTGCTGGGTTGACTGGCGCACGGCGAAATAAGGAACGATTGCTGCAGCCCCACAACTCACCAAGAGAGTCACACCGGTTGAGACAACATGAGCCAAGTCTGGAAGGCACGTCGCCAAGACTCCAGCCGTAATCAACCCGGCCACAATGCCCGAAGCACTCGTCAAGACAGCGACGCGCAACGCTCCAAACGACTCGTTTGGCACATTTGGGCCAGACTTGGGCAATGCGCCCTGCTCACTGTCTTGCATAGGTCTTCCTCGTCCTATATCGGTTGGAAGCGCCTCAAGAATACGCCGCATTTATGCGGATTTATCTTCGGGCTCGTGATATCGCCGAGATTTTTGGAAATAGCCGTACGACGCAAAAAGAAAATGCAAAGACAATAGATATCGAGACGCGCAGGGAGATCTCCTTGACCGAGTTCATTCAGAGAGTGAGTCTTGGGCAAGTCACGACACAGTTCTGAAGTCAAGGTCTGTTAATGGACGATGCCTCCAACCGATCATCGAGCGAAATTCGGACGCGAGGTTTGGACTTTTGGCGTTGGAGGAAAGCCGGTGGGCGGTGCCCACCGGCAGCTTGGATCGCACCTTTGGTGCTTTTTGGGACGTGCGAGGCCGATCCATATGACGTTACTTTTTGTGAGCGACTTCCATGGTTGCCATGGCTGCGGCTAGCGCGACCTCGGCTAGCTTTAGGTTTGCAGTGGCGGTTTCTACTTCGTGGGCTGGCGCATAGCCTTCGGCGTGTTGCTTCTTGGTGCGTTCAAGTTGCTTTCGCGCCATGTCGACTTGGATCCGGGCTTTATCGAGTTGCTTCGCGGCATCGATTTGTTGAAGCCTTCGGTCATCCGATCGAAGCTTTTCAGCGCTATATCGATCCGTGAGTTCCCTCATTCGAGCGATTTCTCTATCTTTGGCTGCCGACGGGGTGAGTTTCCAAGCGGAGTCTTTCTTTGAATTCTCGCTTTGAAGCTGTCTAAAAATCGCTTCCTCGCGTCGCTTGATGCTTTCCAAAATCATCAGATCCCGCTTGGTTTGCTCCTTATTTCCGGAGGTTTGCTTCCGCTTCGCCTCCTTGAGTTGTCGCAATGCCATCGATTCGGCTTCGAGTTCCTGCCTTGCCTGCTTTAGGTCGGCTCTTGCGTGGGCAAGTTGAGCGCGCATTTCAGCGGCCTCTGCCATCAACTGTTTGAGTTCCAGGCGTAGTTTTTGACTCTCGAGATCTTGAGCAGTCCCTTTTGCCTTTCGGTCCCTTTCTGCAAGCAGTTGTGTCTCTTCGTCGATCTGTTTCCGAATCGATTCTTCCTGCGTAGTTTTAGCAGCAGCCAGCCTTTCTGCTTCGATCTTGGCGTGGAAGTCCGCTTGGGCTCGAGCTTCATCTTCTAGCTTTGAGCCTTGTATTGGCACGACTCGGGGCGGATCCGGTAGCACGGCGGCGCGGACCGAACATAGCGGAATCAAGATAAGCGCGCCGACAACAACGGCAGAAAGCGCTTCAATCAAAGTTACGCCACGAGTGCGGCGCGCGGAAGGGTCGAGAATCGCTTTGACGCGCGATTCGATTTTGGATTGTTTCATAACGGGGACTCCAATGTTTGTGAGCGGTTGCCGTCGCTGACCCAGTTCCGCCGCGATGCGCAGAAGCTCCTGAGCGTAGTCAGAAGGCTTGATGCCAAGGCGTAGGACGGTGTCATCGGCAGCGGTTTCGGCCTCCGCTCGCATGGCTCGCGCGCAGAGCCATACCAACGGATTGAACCAGTAAAGGGCGCTTGCTGCGAAGGCGATGAGCTGACTCATGCTATCGAATCGGCGCACGTGGGCGAGTTCGTGAAGCAGCACTGCTTCAAGCCGTTCCTGCGTCCAGGAATCGGAATCCTTTGGAATCAAAACGATCGGTCGCACAAACCCCCAAGTCATTGCCGCGGGTGGTTGCTTCATCCCACTCACCCTAAGCCGCCAAGGCCGCCGCAACCCGATTCGTCGCGATAGTTGATCGATGCCTTCAAGCCGGACATGGGCTTCAAGCGAGTGCCGGTAAAGTCGCCGCAACCCTCGATATCCCCACATGCCATGCGAAATTGCGGCCAAGGCACCCACAAGCCAAATGACAAGAATCACCACCGAAACCGTGTACCAGTCCACCCGGCCGTGCTGTTGAGGGGCCTTCATTGCCTTCTGTTCGAATGGTGATGTGGGAGATGCAGGTTCTTTGAGGACACTCTCGGCAAGTAGAGTCTTCTGATTCGAATCCAGCTGTTCCGGCTTTGGCGGATTGGCGCGGGAAACGTTTACTTTCAGTGAAGGGTCTTTCACCACTGAGAGGGCGGTGGTTGGCATCACACCGCTCAGCATCGGTATCAGCAGAAGCATGGTGAACGCTGTCAGCCACACCATATGGCGGGTTGCCGCGGTGCGATGCTTGAGCAGACGCACGCATACCCATGCGGTTGCGAGGATGAAGGTGGACTTTGTCGCAATGTCGCCCAATGCCAGGGCGGCGCGTAGAGCAACGGCAAAAGTCATCGTCCCTCCCTTCTTGCCTGCTCGATAATCTCGACGAGGCGATCAAGCTGGGCATCGGTGACCTTGGACTCCTCACTATCGATGAGGGTGGAAACGACTCTTTCGATGGAACCACCGAAAAACGTTTGAAGGACACCGTCCATCACGCTCTTTGCCATTTCGTCACGGGGTACCACGGGCTCATAGATGTAGCGCGTGCCATCGCTCTCGAACTTCACATGGCCGCGGTCTTGGAGAATTCCCAAGTGGGTTCGCACCGCAGTGTAGGTAGGCGGATCAGGTAGTGCTTCACGGATCTCGGCGGCGGAAGCCTTGCCTAGGCGATAGAGCGCGTCCAGTATCTGGCGCTCTCGACGGCTCAATCCTTCGCCCTTTGGTTTTCTACTCATCCGACATTGCTCCCACGTATGCTTGCCCCATGCCAAATTATTGGCATGGGGCATCTGTGTTGTCAATAGGTACGCCAAAATTTTGACACTAGTTTCTGGAATGTCAGAAATCTTTGGCATTGCTGGGTAGACGACATCGGATTGAGGATCAACCAACCAGAAGGGCTCATATTTCCTTCTTTCGCTTGTCCGCCGAACGGCCCGTCCTCGTCTATACGCTTGTTCTGATCAATGGCTGGGTGGGCGCTCACACCGCTGGGTGCTGTCTCCCCCCGCTGTCCCGAATCGTCGCATTATCGTTCGTCATCGCTGGGCGCACGATCAACTCGCGCCTTCGCGCTCAGACAGGATCGTGCTGAATGCCCAGCGACGAGCGAACGGCGACGATTATGGACATCGGGGAGAGACGAGTTGGACTTTCCTTTTTTTCGGACCCTGCGGGTGGATGATGTCTGGGTGATCACTCCACCGGCTGAACCCGTCCGAGAGCGCCAACGGTGCGGCCAATACAAACCTGGAAGCCGAAGGGCCACCAAAACCAGAGCGCTGTGGGCGCGTGAAGCGAAAACGCCTCTCCTTCGGATGGAAGGAGAGGCGCTCTTTGGGGCTACGGGCCGCTCGGCTTAGTTTTGGCCGGTGAACTCGTCCCAGGTCGATGTGGGCCAACAACCGGGCTCGTTGGCGCCGCCGGGGCGGGCGAACACGGGACCACCGCTAGGTGCGGCTGGAGGAGTTTGTGGGTACTTGCCATCCATGATCAGGTTGATGACGCGACGTGCCTCTTTCAGGTGAATCGCAGTGGCATCATTGGCTGCTCGTGGGATCGCTTTATCGATCTGCTTGGCAAGTCGGCGGAGGTTCTCTCTTTCAATGCCACCAAGATCAGACTTCGTGGCACCGACGCCGTTGATACGGGAGTCGATCGTCACGAGGTAGTTCGACTGAAGCGCACGGCGATAGACGTCGATGCTTGGATGAGGTTGGGCAACCTCTTCCCATACGCCTGACTGCACGTCGGCAGCGAGTTGCGACACCGTATAGGCTGCCGAACCGTTCTGCGCTTCATTGTCGAGCAATCGCTGAATGCGTGACTCAGAAAGCAAAGACGCAACGACCATGTTCTGACGTGACGTCACACGGGTGACATCGCCATCAGGATAGATCTTGGAGAGCAACCATCGATTGGTCAAGGAAGCTGGCATGTGAGTACCTTCATGAACGAGGAAGGAAACCGCCTCGGCCTGATCTGCCTTGGAAACCGGCTTGAAGACAGGCTCGCCGTGGCCGACGTGATAGTTCGTCTGCACGACACCACCCACATAGCGAAGAATTCGAGCGAGTTCCGTGAACCTTTGGTTCACGACGACTCCGTAGAGTTCTTGGAGTGAATCGTAGTTGTCTCCGTATTTCGCAGCGGCGGGCACGAGTTGCTTGGCAACGCGATCGATGTTCTTCAATCCGAGCCGGCTGGAACGGACCGCGTCCTTACCGATGCACTCACTCTGCGTTTCAGGATCTTCGTTGTAAGCGTAGTTTCCGAACTGAAGCTCTGGGTGCTTGACTTGCTCGGCTGCCCACTTATCGAGCGTGGACTTCTCTTGATCTGGATTTGCTGCCGAAGGAATCGGCTTATAGCCCCACTTGATCGCGAACTTATCGTACGGTCCAATGTGGCCGAGCATGTCGGTTTGGCTCACACCGTCACCTGGTTGGGCGACATAGTTGAACCGCGAATAGCTCATGATCGAACTAGCAACGCCATGACTGGTGGCAAACCCAGGAGTGCGGAGTTGGTGGGTCGTCCAAGCCGTACTTGATTTGAAGTTGTGTTCCAAACCGAGGGTATGGCCAACTTCGTGAGCTACGACGTACTCGATGAGTGGTCCCATGAGTGAATCGGGAAGCGGAAGCTGGTGAGCACGTGTGTCGTACCCAGCCGCCTGTGAGAAATACCACTGCTGCACCAAGCTGAGCACGTTGTGCCAGATGATGATGTGGGCGGAAATCGTTTCGCCGCTTCGGGGGTCTGCCACGTGGGGGCCCATCGCGTTTGCGGTTTGGGAGGGTGCCCATCGAATGACTGAGTAGCGGGCATCTTCTGGATCCCAGGTTGGATCTTCCTTTACCGTCGGCGCATACTTGCACTGGATCGCATTGCTGAAGCCAGCCTCTCGGAAGGCGACGTTCCAATCCTCAACTGCCTTCTTGATCCAAGGCTTCCACTTGCTTGGAACCTCACGGCTGACGTAGTACACGATCGGCTTCACAGGGTCGGAGACTTCTGCCTTGGGGTCCTTTTTCTCGAGTCGGAACCGATCGACGTAGGTTAGGCTGAGAGCCCTTTCCTCGGCGCTGCCGTAGGTGGTGAACGAAGTACCGAAGAAACCAACACGGTCATCTCGATATCGCGACTTCATTGGAGTCTCGGGCAATAGGTCCAGGCTGTAGTGGATGAGAGCCGTTCGTGCCGCCGGTGCTTGGAAGGTCAGCAGCGAGCGAGTCTCAATGTTCTGAGGGAAGGCAGTGATGCGATCAATATACGATCGCGATGGATCGACGCCAGAAGCGCCGACAACACCTGCTGCCGAAAATGGAGCTTGGTCGCTGGTGAAGAGCCGCGTCACGTCGATGACCGCTGACTTCGACTTCCCTTCGGCCTGAATGGAAAAGGCCATCAGAATTGGGGCTACGTTTGCCGCAGCAACACCAATCGCCAAGCCGTCCTTCGACTGCGTGCGCATGTTGTAGCGCGCCTCGCGCATGTAGATGGAGTTCTCGTGGCGCTCAAAGTAGATGACGTGGCTGCCGACCGAGGAACCCGGATATGCATTGCCATCAGGAACCTCAGCAACTTCTGTCTGCCAGAGGAATACGCGACCCAGCTTGTCTTGGGGGATCTCCCACAGGACGTTATCCTTAACTCGGTGTACCTTGAAAACGCCATCTTGCGTCTTGGCTTCCTTGGTCACAACCTCTTCATAGGGTTTGATCGCGGCCTGGCTTGGCGCTGTCATTGGCCCCATGGGAGGACCACCTGTAGGAGCACCGGTACCTTGTCCGCCTCCGGGACGCGGATTACGTCGTTGGGGATTTTGCGCACTGGCTGGCAGCACGATCGCCGTACACATAACGGCGGCAAGCGCGAATGATAATGTGGATCGCATATATTTCACAGGATTCCTCGAATTGGGAACTTACTCAACTCCAGTGTAGAGGAACCCGGAAGGTATGTAAACTCTAAGACTCCGAACACTCTCACCCAAATAAAGTGAGCTTTAACCGCAATATCTTGCACCAATGTTATGAAACCCAAGGTCGTTCTCTACCATCCCGTTCCTCAGGCTCTCCGCGATGAGTTGTCCACGCACTTTGTGGTGTCGACCTTCTCAAAAATCACCGACGATAACCGAGCAGAGTTCATCAATGCCGCGTTGGAAGCCGACGGCTTGATCGGTATGGGACTTCCGATCAAAACGGAAGAGCTGCGCGGGGCAAAGCGACTGAGGGTGATCACAACGATCTCAACCGGCTACGACGCGTTCGATGTCGCCGAACTGACTGCGAATAAAGTCGTACTCATGAACCTCTATGATCCGCTCACCGAGACGACGGCGGATCTCGCCTTTGCCCTCATCATGGCGGCAGGAAGGCGCATCGCCGAACTTGATCGCAGGATGCGAAATGGCGAGTGGCAAAAGCACGTTTCCACACCATGGTTCGGCCTCGACATCCACGGCAAAACCCTTGGCATCGTCGGATTGGGTCGCATCGGCGCGGCGATCGCTCGACGTGGGAACCTGGGTTGCGGGATGTCGATTCTGTACACGGCACGTTCGCCAAAACCCGAAGCCGAGCAGAAATACGGTGCCCGACGTTGCGAGTTGGACGAACTCCTCGCTCAATCGGATTACGTTTGTCTTGCGCTGCCCCTGTCAGCCGAGACAAAGCACTTGATTGGTGCCCGGGAACTCAAGCTGATGAAACCGACGGGGATATTAGTTAACATCGCGCGAGGTTCGGTCGTCGACGAGCCAGCACTGATCCAAGCATTGCAGCATGGAACCATCCACGCCGCCGGGCTAGACGTATACGAAACCGAACCGTTGCCTACCGACTCGCCGCTTCTCCAACTGGACAATGTCGTGTTGGCCCCGCACATCGGCTCGGCAACCACCCAAACACGCGACGCGATGGCGATGTATGCGGGAGAGAGCCTGATCAAGTTCCTGCTTCATGGCGAAGCGAGAAACGTGGTCAACCCAGAAGTGTTGGCTTAGCGATTCGTGAGGATCCCGATCGCGGCACAAAGTCCAATGACGACCACGACGGGAATTCTTTGGAACCAGCCGAGAATAAACGCCGCCACAACCAACGCGACCTTGAGTTCGTCGATGCCCGAGCCTTGAAGCAGCTTAAGTAGGATCGGCACGAACATACCCGCGACGGCAAGGTTCAATCCGCGTATGAATCCCTCGACCGCAGGGTGGTGTTGGACCCTACTATAGAGCCGCTCAATACCAATAATTAGGATCGGCGGAATCATGATGCCCACGAAAGCAGCAACCGATCCCCAGGGCCCGAGCATCAGGTACCCGAGACTGACGACCCAAAGTCCATTCGGTCCCGGTGAAAGCTGGCCCACGGTGAGGGCTTGGACAAATTGTGCGTCGGTCGCCATTCCGCGTGGCACAAAGCTGTCGTGCAGACTCGACACATTTCCGAATCCGCCGCTCGACAGAAGGGCGGCGCGAAGAACGTATAGGAAGAACGCCATCGGAGTCATTGCGGAACCTCACTTTCCTGACTCGGCCAAAAGCGATCAACAACCCAGTTTTCGAGAGCGGCAATAGCACCAGCGACAAGGAGAACGACGATGACGGAAGCCTTGCCACTCCAAAGGAGAAGCGCACTCCCCACTAGCAGGAATGCCCCGAACAGGGTCTGCCAAGCCCCACGTTTCCAACTTGCCAAAATCGGCTGCTGCGCCATCTGGCAGGCGGTGACCAACCCAAGTCCAACAGTTGCAGGCAAGATTCCCTTGAGCGCGCCTTTGACGGTAGGCAGATCACGAATCAGCAGAAATCCGGCCGTGATCAAAATCGTGATGAGCGCGCTGGGAAACAGCAGTCCGAGAAGACAGATCACGGCTCCGCGAAAACCGGCAACCTTCTTTCCGACAAGGATCGTCAGGGCAATGAGATTGATGCCGGGCGTCATCTGACAGAGAGCCCAACTTCGGTTGAATTCCTCCTCCGACATCCACGCATGGGTTTGCACGGCACTCCGGCGGATCAGCGTCATCGTAGTCGTACCGCCGCCGAACGACTGCAACCCAATGCTCAGCCACACCCGAAACAGGGAAAAGGAGGTCAACCGCTAGAGTGTATTCGGGGCACAGTTGGGAAAGCTGGCGCGCGATTGGACGAGAACGCCTATCATGTAGTTTATCGATCTCAACGTGGAGAGTCGGGTGCATTAATACATGTCGCAGTGCAAGGAAGATTACGCCGGTTTTGTAGCGCGCTATCCGGGCTACCTCGAAACAGCCGAACTAGATGTTCTTCGAACCGAGGAGTACGGTCGCCTCGACGAGAATAACCAAGTCTATTTGGACTATACGGGTGGCTCCCTGTACGCGAAGTCTCAGCTTGCCCAGCACCTTGAGATGCTGACAGGGGGCGTATTTGGGAACCCGCATTCCGCCAACCCCACCTCTGTCGCGATGACCACCCTTGTCGAACGTGCCCGCAGGTACGTTCTGAAGTACTTCAACGCTCAAGGCGACTACATCCTTGTATTCACACTCAATGCCTCTGGGGCACTGAAGCTTATCGGCGAGGCTTTTCCGTTTGAAGCGGGTGGCAGATTCCTGGCGACATTCGACAACCACAATTCGGTAAATGGGATCCGTGAGTTTGCCAAAACCAAGGGTGCCGAAATCGACTACGCACCCCTTGCCGCTCCTTGCCTCCGGCTCAACACAATCGAACTAGATAGGCTGCTCGACCAAGCGGATCCCGCACACGAGAATCTTTTTGCGTATCCTGCTCAATCGAATTTTTCGGGAGTAAAACATCCCTTGGACTTGGTAGAACACGCCCAAAAGAAAGGTTGGAGGGTTCTCCTGGATGCGGCGGCATTCTTACCCACCAACCGCCTTGACTTGCAGACCTGCAAACCCGACTTCGTCAGTATGTCGTTCTACAAGATGTTTGGCTACCCGACCGGAGTTGGCGCGCTACTGATCAAACGCTCATCGTTCCCCGTTCTCCATCGTCCTTGGTTCGCAGGCGGCACCGTTAACTTCGCGGCCGTACAAAGCCGTGCTCACATGCTGTCTCCTAACGAGGCCGCATTCGAAGATGGGACTCTCAACTACCTATCGGTGCCCGCCGTTGAGATTGGTTTGAAGCACATCGAGTCGATCGGCATGGAAACGATCTCCAAGCGCGTTCAGTGCCTCACCGGTTGGATCCTAGAGTCGATGGTTGGATTACGCCATGGCAATGGCCGCCCAATGGTTCGCATCTATGGCCCCATCACAACCGAGGCGCGGGGTGGAACCGTAACCTTCAATCTTTACGACCCTCAGGGTCACTTGTTGGACTACCGCCGAATCGAAGAGTTGGCCGGTGAGCAAGGCCTCTCTCTACGCACCGGGTGCTTCTGCAACCCCGGGGCGGGAGAAATTGCCGAGAGCCTGACGGAAGACGACATGGAAGCGGGTTACACGCTGAAAGAGGATATCAACCTTCAGAACTTCGTCAAGCTCCTTCAGAGCAGAGGCCAAAACAAGAGTGCTGGTGCGATACGTGCATCCTTCGGATTGGTCTCCAACTTTGAAGACGCGCGGCGCTTGTTTGACTTCGTGAAGTCGTTCCGCGACCAAGCCCAGACCACCGTCGGCGATGTGACATTCGATATCGCATCTTGCCGCATCATCCGCGACGGCAGCTGATTAACCACTTTTCTCAGAGTTATTGAGTATCGTCCTCGCCTCCGCCACTCGGCCAGCAAATAGGTCGAGTGCCGCTTGATTCAGACGACTCAGAGATTTGCCCTGCTTCCGAAGCGCATAGAGTTTTGCGGGCAAAGTTAGGTCAGCCGCTTTGAATGAGAATTGAGGGTCCAATTTGTGACGCGCAACTTGGAGTCCTTCAAGATCGCGATAGCCAAACTCGACGGACGGCTCGATTTGGGTTCCCTCTCCCCAGTCGTTCCATGTCGCGATCTGAATAAACGGAGCCTTGGCACTCATTGCGAGATCCATAGACTTCTTGAAAGTGGCTCCGTTACCGTCGCCAATGCTTCCGTATCCCGGGCCAATTCCCGCAGCTTTGTAAATGTCTTCAAAACGAGGATAGGCGACGGGGATGGAGGCAGTCCAATGAGTTGCCCGTTGATAGTAGTTACCGAGTTGGTCCCAACTCTTTGCGCTGCCTACCTGCGGCTCTGGCCAACCAAAGGCACCGACCGCTGGACCTTGAGGACCAAGCTCAGTGAACAACGCGACATCTCGACTGAACAGCCGATTCAGGTCCGGCTCTTTGTAGAACTGAGGGCCAAAAATTAAAAGCACCGGCTTCCCGTTCCAGCGAAGGTAGCCAGGCTGTTTGAACCAGTTTCCACTCATGAATGCAAGCGCGGATTTGGCAAATTCATCGCTGGTTGACTTGCCAGCTTTCATCAAGTTTGGAACGACCTGATCTTCCAAGACGATCGAGAACTTGAGTTCGGCTTTGGTGCATGCATCGATCATCCTCTGCGTGTTCCGATGCAGAATCGGATAGTCGTACAGGTCCTTGGTGCCGTACCAGTCGATGAACACGCCATCGATCCCGGCCAGCTTCATCTGAAGCGTTTGACACTCAAGGGTGTCGGGGTCCGATGAATCATAGGCACCGATGATGGGTCGGTACTTTGACGCAAGTTGCTGACGCCCGTCGGCATCGCGCTTTTCTGGATCGAAGTGATTCATCGTCCAGTGCCACCCCCATTTGCCACTCACGGGCTTCGACTCGTACCACGGCATGTAGTGCGCCATGACAAGCGGTCGAACCATAAGCAGGGATGCAAGCAAGGTGAGCATGGGTTGAGCGTCTGACCGATGATTGGAAATAGTTTTCAAACGGCCACTGTGCCGCTCTTCGAAAATGAATATACCAATGGAACCTGACCTCAGACGTTTGGTTAGCTCTCCTGTCAAGATAAAATGCCCTATGGCTCACGAGCATTTCTTCAAGGCAAACCTCTCTTGGACGGGCGCAGAACAGGGTCCAACCGAGACCTACCAGTCTTACTCTCGGGAATTTTCTGTGGTGATCGAGGGCAAGCCGACGCTGACTGGCTCAGCGGCTTCGCCGTTTCTTGGGGATGCCGCACTCCATAATCCTGAGGATCTGCTTCTCGCTGCGGTGTCAGCTTGCCACCTGCTCAGCTACCTGGCGATTGCGGCACGGCGGGGGATTGTTGTGACCTCCTATTCCGACGAAGCTACCGCGACGATGGCAATCAAAGATGGAAAGATGAGGTTGGTCGAAGCCACGTTACGACCCAGGGTGACGGTTGCGTCTCCTGACGATATTGAGCGCGCGACGGCGATTCATCACCAAGCCAATCAAGAGTGTTTCATTGCCAATTCGCTCAATTTCCCGGTCAGCCACATCCCAACCGTCACTTGCGAGTCCTACATCAAGGAGTAGGGATCGACGTCGACCAAAACTTGAACATCCTTGGGTGCGAAGCCGAGTAGGGCCTCACCAATCGGGGCAGAGGAAGTGTTGGGAGGCAGCTTCAAAAGGACATGCCTTCTCCACCGGTTCTGCACGCGTTCGACGGCGCAATCAACTGGGCCAAGAATCTGCCCGGTAAGCCCAAACGGGCGCAATCGATGGTGCACCTCGTCGCCCGCCGCAACCACGGCCGGCCGCGATTCGCCGCTCAAAACAATGTTGATCAAGCGACGGAAGGGAGGATAGCCTGCCAACTCGCGTTCCTTCTTGATGTCTTCATAGAACCGGACAAAGTCGTGGAGTTTTGCGGTTTGAACGCTGATGTGGTTTGGATTAAAGGTCTGAATAACAACGCTCCCAAGCGCGGTCCCACGACCCGCCCGTCCCGCCACCTGAGACAGAAGCTGAAAGGTCCGTTCGGAGCTACGGAAGTCAGGAATATTCAGAGACACATCGGCAGCGATGACCCCGACGAGTGTCACATTCGGGAAGTCGAGACCCTTGGCAACCATTTGCGTCCCAACGAGGATTTGGATATCGCCCGAGCGGAACTGGGCAAGTGTCTCTTCGAGCGCCCCTTTTTTTCGCGCGATATCACGATCGAGCCGGGCAACTTTCGCCTCCGGAAACTCAGCGGCGACCGCTTCTTCAACTTTCTCGGTCCCAACACCAAACGGGTTTAGCCTTGTGCCACCGCATTGGGGACACTCTTCTGGAGGGCGCATGTTGTAGCCACAGTGGTGGCAGCGCAAGCGACCATCCTTTCGATGAAAGCTTAGGGAGACGGCGCAGTTGGGGCACTGCATTTGGTGTCCACAGTCGCGACAAATGATGAACGGTGCGTAAGCGCGACGGTTGAGGAATAGAATGACCTGACGGCCATCGGCAATGGCCACGTCAATACGATCGTGGAGATCCTTGGCGAGGATGCTTGGTTTGCCGTGTCGATACCCTTCGGTAAGGTCATCGATATATACCGTTGGCAACTCAGCCTTTGCGGCACGTTGGGGAATGCTCAAAAGCGTGAGGGATGGGTTTTCAGAATCCGCCTCGAAGAAGCTCTCGACACTCGGCGTCGCTGATCCGAGCACCACTGGGCATTGGTGATGCTGCCCCAGGAACTGGGCCAGGGCTTTCGAATGGTAACGCGGGGCATTCTCCTGCTTGTAACTCGCCTCGTGCTCTTCATCGACGATGATCAGCCCCAAATTGGCCAACGGGGCAAAGAGTGCGGACCGAGCACCGAGCACAATGCTGGCTTTGCCATCTCGAATCCGTAGCCAGTTGTTCAGGCGTTCCGCATTTGGCAATTCAGAGTGAAGAATCGCGACCCCGCTGCCAAATCGAGCTCGAAGCTGGGCGATCGCCTGAGTTGCCAAAGCAATTTCTGGCACAAGGTACAAAACCTGCCTACCCTCTTGCAGGGCAACGGCAGCGGCACGCATATACACTTCGGTTTTGCCGCTGCCGGTGACACCGTACAGCAGAAAGGGGCGATACTCGCGAGCCGAGACCGATTCGGAAATCGAATCGATTGCCAACTGTTGAGCGGGGTTGGGTTTGGGTGGTTGGGTTGGATTGGCCGCCTGAGGATCAAAACGCTCAAGCAGGCCCGCGTCAAGAAGCGCCTTGATCGTCGTTTCCGTCACCCCCGCAAGTGCCTTGATTTCAGGTGCGGTAAGGCGAGCCGACTCGGCGCCCTGCATGCTCATCAGAGTAAGTGCCTGGGCCGGCTTCCTCTTGCCTTCCTTATGGAGGAATTCCTCTAGACGCGCCTCATCTGATGTGAGATGCAACATCAGTTCGCCTTTCTTCTTCTCAGGGAATGGAAGAATGCGAAGGGTTTGGGAGACGATTCCGCGTGTACGCAAGAGTCGCAGGGACCGCAAAGACGCAGCCTCAATCCGCTTGCCCTTTTGGTCGACGAGGAAGCCACCGTTCTCCTGCATCACGCGCACAACCTCAGATTGCAGAGGGGTTAGCGCACCGTCCAGTTTGTTCGGGTCGAGCGTCCAAGCTGTAACCAGGCGATCACGAACACCGGGTGGCGTCGCGGCACCAAGCGCAACCGGCAAAGGGCAGAGGTACTCGACCGCGATATATTTCGCGAGTTCAATCACTGCCTTCGGTAGCGACAAACCTTGGATGATGCCGAGGACCGATTTCAACTTGTCAAACGGAAACCCAAGTTCTTCTTCGGTTGCGTCGTAGATGTTGGTGACGTATCCGAGATTCGTTTGGGCACCGAGAGACACAAAGACGGCATCGCCAACGGCAAGCGCACCTTCGGATAAATACGTATACAGCGCTTCCGCCCCGCCTGCGCGAGGATCGATGGCAACATCCGCGACGCGCATTGTGGACACCCGAAGAGGTTACCAGTGATCGACGCGGCCTACAAGGGCGGTACCCTTTCAAAGATGTTCATCACGTTCGAAGGGCCGGAAGGGGCCGGAAAATCCACCGCGCTCGCGGTTTTGGCCGAGCGTCTTCGCGAGAAGGCCTTGCAGGTCGTTACCACCCGAGAGCCCGGCGCCGGAACCTTTGGACGCAGCATCCGCGAGATCTTGCTTCATGGCGAAGAGCTTGACCCAAAATCGGAACTGCTGCTGTTTCTTGCCGACCGTGCGAACCACGTTTCCAGCATCATTCGCCCTGCGCTAGCGGACGGCAAAGTCGTGTTGTGCGACCGTTATGCTGATTCAACCCTCGTCTACCAATCTTACGCGCGTGGGCTTGACGAAGATTTCGCACGGGCAGGAAATCGATTTGCGACGGGAAACCTGGTTCCAGATGTCACGTTGCTGTTCGATCTCGACCCCGAGATTGGCCTCAGTCGACTGAAGTCAAAAGATCGTCTAGACGCCCAGCCTCTTGAGTTTCATCAGAAGGTTCGAAAGGGATTTCTTCGCGAAGCCGCTTCAGATCCGAAGCGTTGGAAAGTCATCGATGCGTCCGTCCAACCGGAGACGGTGATCGAAAGCTGTTGGGAAATCATCGAACCGCTCGTAATATTGAGACGATAATCCGTTCAAAAACTCAGAACCGTCGCATAATTGCCGTGGTGGACAATCGATGACATCCGTAATTCTTTACATGCTCCTGAAAGACGATAAGTCGGAAGCCGCATTTGCGCGCTTTCGAGCGGTGATGAGAAGCATGCCGACGTATGAGGTGCAAGTCGAAGGAAGCGACCACAAACGCACCAGGCTGAGCGCCGATATGGTGATCGAAGGTCGGAAGAGATTGCTGTTCGACGCCAAGGTGCCTGGGGGTCACGTTGTTTTCACCATCGGTGATAAGGGATATCGAGAAGTCAATCAACCGACGAAGACTTACGACGAGCTCGCGTTCAAAGGCGGCGTTCGCCCGGTTGCATCGAGAATCTCAGGGGTTCCTCGCACTATTCCGTTCTGGATGTTTGGAGGCGATTTGCGTGGAACGGTCCCACCCAACTCCAAGCCGGTAACCCTCGGAAAGCGAACGGTCAACGGTTATGAATGTGACCACATCAAAGTGTCGTTCAAAACTCCGATCGCTGAAGGTTTCGTGGAGTACGACATTGCCGCCTCTGGCCTGATTTATCGACTCTTCCGACTGACTGACTCACCCCAGGGCCACGAAGAATTCGAGTGGACCTTCAAGGACTATAAGCCCTTGCGCGCGGTTGCTGCTTCACGGTTTGAAAACCGAATCCCCGATGGGTTTATGCCGTACTCGTTTACGCCTCACCCTTACCCGCCACAGATTGGCAAAACGTTGAGCCTCACCGGGTGGATCGACGCCCAGAGCGGTAAACCGTGGGTTCCGTCGTCGAAGTCGGCGACTCTGTTTGTGCTTGTCAGCCCCAATAGCTCGCCTAGTCAGCGCGCCATCGTATCTGCCCAGAAATGGCGTCATGAATTGAAATCCAAAGGAATAGAGGTTGTCATCGCCGCCGATTCCAGCGACTTGGCGCGTTCACGAGGATTGCTTTACAGCAACGCCCCCCAGAGTTTAGAAGCACTGGGCGCCCCTGCGACACCGATGTTCTATCTGTTGAGCAAGAGCGGCGCGGTCAAGAATTTGTGGTTGGGGTTTGGTCTCAATCGAGGGCCCGGCTTACACTCTGAGATCCTGAAAGCGGCCTCAGGTCTGAAGTAGCAAATCGTGCTCCTGCCATACTGAATGTGTGAAGGAGATCCAAGGTCGTATGGACGCCAGCGGCAAACGCTTTGCCATCGTCGTCAGCAGGTGGAACGAGTTGGTCACCAAGGAACTGCTTGAGGGCGCACTCTCCGAGTTGCGCCGCTATGGCGATCCTGAGGTTGAAGTCCTCCATGTGCCCGGCACATGGGAGATGCCACCGGTTGTTAAGGCACTCGTATCGCGGAGCACAAACGCCCCGCATGCGGTGATCGCGCTTGGGTGCATCCTACAAGGGCAGACACCTCACGCGAAATTACTCGGTTCTGACGTTGGTGGCGCGCTGATGGGCCTTCAAGTCACTTACGGAATCCCGATTGCTTGGGGAGTACTCACCCCCGATACGCAAGATCAGGCACTTGACCGCGCTGGCCTAAAGCTGGGCAACAAAGGTCGCGAGGCTGCTCTGGCCGCAATCGAGACCGCAAGCGTCTTGGAGCAGATCTAGCTTTGCACAGCATCGGCGTCGGTCAGGCGCTGATCTTGTTTGTCTTAGGAGCCATCGCTAGCGCGATCAACGCAGTTGCCGGTGGCGGTTCGCTCATTACGTTTCCCGGCTTAACCGTCGGGTTCCACATGCCGTCCAATATCGCCAACGCGACGAACTCCGTCGCCCTGTGGCCGGGATCGTTTGCGGGAGCACTTGGATTCAAGAACCTGCTTCATAAGACGAAGCACTACCTCAAGGTTCTGATTGTCCCCACCCTCATCGGCTCGATCGTGGGGGCAGAGCTCTTCATCCACACGAGCACGCGAGTCTTTGACTGCGTGATTCCATGGCTGATCCTGTTGGCGGCGATGCTTCTGCTGTTCCAACCCAAAGTAAAAGCACTGGCGACAAGAGGCGGACGCAAAACCTCGCCAGCAGTGGGCGCCATCTTGCAGTTTTGGGTTGCCGTCTATGGTGGCTACTTCGGGGCAGGCATGGGAATCATGATGCTTGCCGCCTTTGCGCTGTACATGGAAGGCACCATCCATGAGCTGAACGCGGTTAAGACGTGGCTCGGACTCGTGATTAACTTCGCCGCATCGATCATGTTCGTTTTCCAAAAGATCATCGACCCAACCGTCGCGATCATGCTGACCCTTGGCTCCATCTTCGGCGGATTCTACGCCGCGAAATTCTCACAGCGAGTCAACCCCGACAAAATGCGAGTCGCCATCGCCGCCTACGGCCTCGTCGCCGCCGCCTATTTCATGTTCAAGGCATTCGCGTAGAACGCCTCCCGCCCCCGTAGTCGACGTCTCCGTGGCGTCGTCCGGTGCGGCCGAGGAGATTCATCTGCCGAACACACGTTAACCACAGCCCGCGTAGTCGACGTCTCCTTGGCGTCGTCCGGTGCGACCGGGAAAGCGTTGTGATCATTGAACGCGATATCAGCCATGCGGCTGCTACGACGCCACGGAGACCAATGCCATCAAGTATTTTTCGAGTGTTTCCTTCGTCCTTAGCTCATGGAAAGCATGGATGCGATCCTCGGCCGATTTTTGTCTGCTGTGCCATCGGAATGGTGCAACGGTATTCGTCGAGAGTTTGGTTATAGTGGTGG
>CAILEM010000064.1 GCA_903833215.1 uncultured Armatimonadota bacterium | reverse complement strand
ATTTCGAACACTGGCCAAGCTTCACCTTCTGGCAAACTTCCAGCTTGAACTCGCGAGTAAAAGTTCGTCTCATAACGGACACGATTGTGAATCCTCCTATACTTCAAGAGGATGTGTGTCCAACATTGTGGTGGCAGTCCACTAATGAATTCACTTTCGCTGCATGGTATGATTCTAACGACGAATTGGCAACTCGGGTGTAGTACGCCATCAAGTAGACAGACAATAGAAGTATGTCACTCTGGCTTGAGGTAATTTCGCCTAGATAAATTCCACCAAACATACGCAGAAAAACACTAGTCAGTAGTAAGGGCGGATTCGATCGGCAAAACCTGGCTGATCGTAGGGCGTAGTCCTCAAGACTTTCGCCCATAGGGTATAGGAGCTAGCAGTTCTTGAGATGATAGGGCTTTCAATAATTTACAAGATTTGGTCATTCAGCAAAACTAAGCACCTCCGAAATCTGCAGCGACAAGGTCTTCAGCTTGGCGAAGGTAGTCGAATCCTCGCTGATCCGAAGTGTTTCGGCTCAGAACCATATCTGGTGAGCATAGGTCGACGCGTGACAGTGACTTCCGGGTGCAAGTTCATTACCCATGATGGTGGCACTTGGGTTTTCCGAGAACAACAGGAATATCGCAAAGTAATCAAATATGGAAGGATCACAATTCATGATAATTGCTTTATTGGAATGGGATCGACTGTAATGCCGGGTGTATCAATCGGCCCAAATTCCGTTGTGGCCGCTGGAGCCGTGGTGACAAAAAACGTCCCGGCCGGCGAGGTTTGGGGGGGGGTTCCAGCCAAACGAATCTGTTCTCTCGACGAATATGCACAGAGAGCACTAGCAAATACTCCCCAATACGACACTTACGAGTATAAGCAAAATAAACGGGCGGAATTACTGCGGCATTATCCACGACCCTGGTAGGCGTTTAGAAAAGGATTTAGTGAATGCTTCAACTATCATAAGATCCATCCATCGCTTCGAATAACCTCGCCCTCTAATGGTTTGAATTGCGAATGTTTTTCGCACTTTGGGGCCCATATGCCCTTCCGTAGATTGGATTTAGACCTTCGTTGGCAGAAAGCTTCTTATCGAACAAAGTCCATGACCTGCCAAATGCGCCCGCTGCAACTTTCCGGACTATCGGACGATTACCTACAGTGGCAGCACGTCTCACTGTAGCATTGCTGCTTCCACTATGTATTAATCCTATTAGCGCCTCTCCAACTCTGTTGGCTGGGCTTGTCTGCTGATCGCCAGTTATCACTAGTGAATTGTCGGCAGTTACGCAGTCGCTTCCTTCAATGAAAAGCCCATTCTCCCAGCAATCAAGCATGCAATTTCCTTCGATTATGGCACCATCCGCGCCAATGTAGACCCCGTTGCGCGACCCTCGTATGTTGTTTCCCTCTATGATAGACCCAAATCCAGTTGCTTCAATTCCCGTATTGCCGCCTGTGACAGTATTGCCCGAAATGGTCATGTTCATAGCTGGCTTATGTAACTCAATCCCCTTGTAGGATTTAGTCAGCCTTGGTACTATGATGCTGTTTCCCTTCGCCACTATCCATCTTGCGCCTTTGGAAACGCTTAGACCTAATCTGCAGCCGAAAACGGTGTTATCTGCCACCACAATATTCTCACATGTATTGGAGCCGTTAGGCTCCAAATCGACTCCGGCCAGTCCGCAATTCCCAAATGTGTTTCTCTCTATTGCAACTTGCCTTCCAGCTGTGACGCTCAACCCGTTGCGCCCATTACAAATGCTCGTTACACCTGAAATCTTGATATCATATGGTGCTTCGCCAGACGAGGTTCGCGCGCCAACATAGAAGCCATCCCCATCATTGATCGGTATGTCTTGATCACTAGGGAAATTCATCGCGACTACATGATTTACTGTAATGTGGCGGCTATTGCCTCGAATAACGACACCCATTAAAGCTCCATATGGGTTGTTCGCCCGGTCACCATCAAGAGTCCCGCCCTCAATCGTCACGCCCACTTTTGAGTCGACATCCAATAGAAAGCACCCCTTTTTGTGGCACTTGAATATCAAGCTTGTGTCGTCAGAAAGGGTGAGGGTTTGATGATCCGTGAGCTTGAGAGAAGCCGTCAAAATATACCTACCCGCTGGGACCATCACTGCAGTATTCTGTTTGAGGGCTGTTTGAAAGGCTAGTGTATCGTCATGAAAATTGTCACCTTTTGCACCATAGGAAAGGACATTCGTCTTGATTAATGACTTGATTGTAGTTTCCTGCGAGTTGGAAATAGCGGCACAACAGAGCAAGCACAGAATGACCATATCATCTCTCCTTTCGCGGTCTGAGGCTGTAGTTTCAATCCATGAGCGGCTTGGCAGAATTCAGATCGGGTGAACTGCGTAGCTGTTCGAAAAAGGTTCATCGATGAGTCGAGTCTGATCCCTTAGTTGACCTCTCTGCCAATGGCTGCTCCTCGGCGAGGTTATTACAGTATAGCTTATTGATTATTCTACGCTCCCTTTTATCTCCTCGCCTAACGGCAGACAATATGGGTCATGTGCTCCAAAAGCTTCCGCTCCTCAATCATCGCTGGGATAATCCTTCCGATTTAATTAGTGATCATAATCGCCTTCGCATCTGCGGGGCCCGGCATCGCTGCAAATTGGGTTGCTGCGAGACCGTGAGGTAGCCTTTGCAGCCGAGAATGAGTCGGATTATTCAAGGACTATCGGAAACGAAAATCGAGTCAACGTTTATGTGCGGCCCGCAAATCTGCTTCCGCAGAATGTGCTATTCTTGTATCTGAGGGTAACTTATCAGACTGAGTCTCCTGGAAATTTCAAGGCTTATGGCAATAATCAAATTCCTGAAGGCCGCAACCAGGCGACCACTTTGGCGATGGGTTAGGTTTCTACGTGATGTGCTAGTAGACTTTGCTGTGTTGACTCTTGGTGTGTTACTTGCATTAGCCATTGTCGAGGGAAAAGTTCCGGCTGGTATCTCCGCTTGGATGCTTCCTATTTTCGGCGGCATCGTATGCGTCCACATTGTAACGTTATATTCGCGAGGCGTCTATTCGCTCAACCACCGTTATTTTGCTCTTCACGATTTTGCGGTTCTTGGATTTAGCGCGACCTTACCAGGCGTTCTCCTTGCGTACTTTCAATACCGAGTCGATTTGATTGGGCATCCTCACTCGGGTGTAACTTCGCTGTTTGTCGTTTACCTTTGTATTTCCACCGGCCTTCTTGCTGCGCTTCGTATGGGTTACAGCCGAAAAGAGAAGTTGGCGCGTGTCCCTGATCCGCAGTCCAGCACCAAGCAGATTCGGACGCTGATAGTAGGCGCTGGTGACGCAGGCGAGCTGATCCTGAGTGAGATTCGACTTCGGCAGGTTGGATTAGTTAGAGTGGTCGGTTTCGTAGACGACGATGAACGAAAGCAATCACTTCGGATTCACGGAGTCAGGGTTCTTGGACGATTGGACGACATTCCAGAGATAGCCGAGCGCTGCCGAGTGGACGAGATTCTGATTACGATTCCGGTTGCGAGCGGCGAACTGATGCGACGACTTCTCCAACTTTGTACCAAGACGACGGCGAGAGTCAAAACACTGCCCGGTTTGATTAGCCTAGTCTCCGACGGTAACCCCCTCATTCCCCAATTGAGAGAGATACAACTAGAGGACCTGCTGCGTCGCGAGCCGGTCCCAGTTGACTTGAGTGGTATCTCCGGCTATTTGAACGGCGAACGCGTGTTGATCACAGGCGGAGGCGGATCGATCGGGTCGGAGCTGGCTCGGCAAATTGCCAAGATGAATCCGGAAAGATTAATTCTTGTGGGCCGTGGTGAAAACTCGATCTACGAAATCGAGCAAGAGCTCCGGCAGACCGCCAAAATTGCTCCCGACACCGCCATTGCAGACGTCCGCGACAAGGACGCGTTGGCCAAGATCTTCGGCGAGTTCCATCCGACCGTCGTATTTCACACGGCTGCCCACAAGCATGTCCCTCTCATGGAGAAGTACGTTTCTGAGGCGATCAAGAACAATGTCCTTGGAACCCGAAACGTCGCTGAGCTTTCCGCCAAGTTTGGCGTCAAGCGGTTCATTCAGATTTCCACGGACAAGGCGGTCAATCCATCCAGCGTGATGGGTGCCACGAAGCGACTCTGCGAATTGGTTGTTTGCTCACTGAGCCGTAATTCTGACACCCGATTCTCGATTGTACGATTTGGCAACGTGCTTGGAAGTCGGGGCAGCCTTGTACCGCTGCTCAATGCGCAAATCAAGCGCGGGGGGCCGGTGACGGTTACTCACCCAGACATGACGCGGTATTTCATGACGATTCCTGAAGCGGTTCAGTTGGTAATGCAGGCGGGGGCACTTGGTGGAAGCGGGGAAACGTTCATCTTGGACATGGGAGACCCCGTGAGGATCGAAGACTTGGCGAAGGACCTTATCCTGCTGCATGGGTTGCTGCCAGGCGACGATATTGCGATTTGGTACACGGGCATGCGCCCGGGCGAGAAGCTAGTAGAAGAGCTTAGTTATGAGCAGGAGAGCTTGTGTCCAACCAAGCATCCGAAGATCCGCATGATCTCGGACCAGATGGCTCCCAATTACGCATCGCTTTATGATGATATTGAGCGGTTAGTAAGCGCCTGCGGCGAACTGGATTCGGCCATAGTGACGGAGATGTTGATGGATTTCGCTAAGAGTAAGCGCCTGTATCCGAGTTTGGATCCATCGCGGCAAGTTTGATATGTGCTGGCTCTGGACGGGGCTGCGGGTAATCACGTTCTGTTAGGGAGAACGAGCGGTTGGAGAAATAGCTGATTCGCAAACGGCGGATCAGCAGCTTTTTCTACCATGGCGACCGACCACAAAGATTTTAGCTGACTGAGCCGGGAGATTACGGCCCTGGAAACTCTCTCGAAAAACACGTTGAGGCGAAACTAATTTCCTGCCGGATCGCCTTTTCTCGCTGCGTAAATAGTGGAATTCTGAGGATGTCGAACAAAAGTTATTCTCATTCATCGGATATCTCCACCATGAATTCAGGCATGAGGCCAAGGGCCGAATGCGATATGGATGTGCCGACTCCGTCGACACCGGTTTATGACTGATTCCCCATCCTGACCTTCCCCTTTTTGGGCAAAGGATAAGGAACCTGAACCGCCAATTCGCTTTTTACAACCCCAGGGCCAACAGGAGGCTCTTTGCCGTAAGTGCTGCATAGCGGGATTCTGCAGGTTGGCGTTTGCAATGCTGACCCCTCATCCTGACCTTCTGCCCCTTTGGCAAGGGGAGAAGGGACCTGAGCCGCGATTTTGGAGATTACTCAGATGGTTCTAAGAGCGTGGACTCATCGGCACTGGGGGAAGGCACAAGTAAAAGCGGTACGAGTTGAAATTTGAGTTTGGTTCTTGCGTAGGCGGCGGAGGTGGCGCCTAAGCCGTCGGTCATATCGAGGTCGGCACCGGCTTCAATGAGGCATCTGATGATTTCGGGGGAGCCGGAGGTTATGGCACTGAAGATCACGGAGCGTTGATTGCTGTCGGCGGCATTGACGTCCGCCCCGCGGGCTAGGAGCGCCTGGACGGTGGGCAGGTGACCGTATTTGGCGGCAACGAAGAGCGCGGTGCGACCGGTTCGATCTCGTATATCTACAGCTATGCCGGAATCGAGCAGGGCATTAAGTTTGCGGAGGTTGCCGGACCGTGCGGCGGCAAAGAGTTGAGCCTGAGGGGACTGACTGCCGGAGAATAAACGAACCATTGCCAAGACACCGCCTTGAAAAGAACGGTGTCTCGTCATTGAGACACTGAAATCCCGTACGCTTCATCTTCGACCCTTCATCCATCCGTCACCTGAGAGGGATCAACGAACGGTTATGTGATCGTGAATTGCGAACAGGACTTAGTCCCCATTATAGTAAGGATTTGCCTGAATCGGAAGGCTCTTGCTTACTTTTTACGCTCATTTAACTCTCCAGCAGCGTAAACACGCTGGAGAATTTCCATCGAGTCGTTGGTGAAAGCCGACGAGCTTATTTTTTGATGGGGCAACCGACAATCTCAACCTTGATCGTCGACATCTCGAATCCATTTTCGGCACCCTGTCGACTAATCTCGTCGATGACCTCTTGAGGGAGCTTCAGTTCATACACCTGATCACTCTGTTCGTTAACCAGAACTGCTGAGCGAGAGGTGGATCCTTCGAGGTAGCAAGGGAAATATCCATCGACAATCCCGATGTGATAAATCAAACCCACGTCTTGCAGCGTCGTGAGAATTCGATAGACGCTGACGACATCGATTTTTCCGTTGCCAACAATAATCTTCTCATGAATGGCGTAGGCACTGAGTGCAACCTTCGTATCGGCTAAGGCGCGAATAACCTGGACCCGAGGCATCGTAATGCGATAGCCTGCTTTTCTCAGTTCCGTCAGCGCATGCTCTTCATACATCTTGGCGTTGGATTCACTTACCGGCGATTTGGCGACCCGCTCGCGAGACTGTCTTGGTTTCATCATTGTAGTCCGTACGATGTTTTAACACCGTCCCCACAAATTCTACGCTCTCGCAAGAGCCGTCATCGCCAAATTATCGTTGGTACTGGAGAAAAATTCCCAAATAGTTAGCTTGTATGGACCCAAAAGCCCATTTGAAGCCTTTTACTTGGACCCGAATATTTGGGACAGGCGCTTTATTGACAGGCCCTGGGTTTGCTTAGACCCGACTTCGGCCGCCTTGGCTTCTTCAACTTCTAGCAAAAGTTCGGCTGCTATCGGCGCTTGAACAAAGGTTAATTTGCTGAACCCACCTTGCGCGATGATAGTTGGCTCTTCACGTGTGGCAAGGACGAACCCCCTTTTCAGGTGTTCTCTTATCGCCGACGGTTCGTCGTTGAAGTGAACATGGATCACTGAGTTCTCTTGCACTGAATTATTGTGGCATCGAATCGACCCGTAGATATGCCTGGTCTTAATGTATTTGGCACAAAGTCCCATCCAAAATGCGCCATTTTTGAGCAGAAGGCGGTGGAAAACCACGATGCACCCTCCGCCGACCCCAATGCGGTCTAGTGAACGCGAACAGACCGCTGACTGGCACAGTCGAAATCGCAAGCCGGTTCCTCTCCCTTTTTAAAAGGGCAGAGGTCAGGCGAGGGTTATGCCATCAACGTACCCCCGGCTCGTTTGTTTCCGGAAAACTCGATCATTTCGTAATCTCAGCAGAATTACCTTCACTTGGGTCCGTTCAGGCCTCCCAATAGATTGTCCGAGTTCAGGACGTTCCCTGAGCACAAAAGCCTAACTTCTCAATTCAACGATTGTGAGAGTCCGGGGCATTCGAGAAAAGTTATGTCCTCTTTCTCGGGAATTTCCACTAAGACTTCAGGCATAGACCCAGTGGCCGAATGCGATATGGATTGCGCCGACTGCGTCGACACCGCTTTATGGCAGATTCCCCATCCTGCCCTTCCCCTTTTGGGCAAAGGAGAAGGAACCTGCTCGCCATTTTGTCTGAAATCTCCAGAGAGCAACAAGGCTAACTAACCAGTATTGCCGCCGACCCTGGGAATGTCAGCGAAGGGACCCGTTTGAATCGCATTACTTGAGGAATCGATCCATCCACCTTACGATTTCAGACAAGCGATGCAGTCTCAGATCTGGGGGGCCATTACGGGACATTCCGTGTGAAGTCGTTACGGGATAACGCACGAACCGAGATTCAATCCCCTGCTGTTGAAGCGCGGTGAAGACCTGCTCGCTCTGCTCAATGTTGCAGCGCAAATCGCCTTCGCTGTGAATGATGAGTGTAGGCGTTTTGACTTCTTGGAAGTAGGCAATCGGTGATTGCCACCAAAGCTTCTTAATGTCCTCCAAAGAACCCCAGGCAACTCCCTTAAAATAGCCATCCTTATTGAAGGGAAAGTCGCTGTTGCCAGCCATGGAAACCATATTTGATACGCAGCGATCGGTGATGGCAGCTTTGAAGTCGTTGCAGTGTCCGATCACCCAATTGGTCATGAATCCACCGTAGGATCCGCCCAACACACCCATCTGTCCTGGGTGGATATAGGGCTGGTGCTGCATCCAACGCGTTGCGGTTTGGATGTCATCCCAATCCTTCGTACCCCAACTGCTTCGAATCGCCGCACAGTGAGCTTCGCCGTACCCCTTTGAGCCGCGTGGGTTGGTGTAGACGACGACATAGCCAGCGGCGCACAGCACCTGGAACTCATGGAAAAATGCCCAACCGTACTGGGCGTGAGGACCACCGTGAATCTCTAGGAGTGCCGGGTATCGGCGGGGTTCTAGGTATCCAATCGGCTTCATTGCCCATCCGTGAAGCATGGATCCATCTGTGGATTCGATCCAAAACTCCTCAGGTTCACTGAGTTCAATGTCCGCGTGGAACTGTTCATTGAAATTCGTCAGGACCTTGGGTGCCATTCGCCCTGTACCAAGCTCGGGTTCAATGATTGCGATTTCAGGCAGCATGGTCGAGTGCCCAAATGTTGCCGCGATTCTGGATCCATCCCGACTTAAGTTGCCAACACCTACGGTGTGCTTTCCTTCCGTCAGGAGCGTTACCTCTGCATCCAGGTTCACATAGCCAAGTTGGGTCTCCCCCTGCCAGCCAATTTGAAGATAGATGCCCTTGCTGTCTGGAGCCCATACCAACGTGGAGCCAAATCCGGCTTCCTTTGTATCACTCAGAGTCGTGGCTCCCAGGTCATAGTCCGAATGCCCCGTCAGGTCCTTCGACACGCCGCCTTCGGCAGGAACGACATAAACCTTGGTGTTCCTCGTACCCCATGGGTCCGATTCGTCGACATCGCCGGCATAGGCGAGCTTTGTTCCATCGGGTGACCAACGAACTGCGGACTTTTCACCTCGGGGCAGGCCCTCAAGTTTCCACGCTTGACCATCGAGTGCGATTCGCCAAATCTGGTCGTTGGGCGGTTCCGCCATCGGTCGCTTGTTTGCTGAGTGTGTCACCGCGATCTCAAGCGAATTTGGAGACCAATCGAACGAATACTCGCCGAGGGGGGCGCCACTATAAAGAGGGCCAAAGGCACCATCCGAAGTGGCATTTGCATAACGTCCCGTCGCAACCTCGATCGCATACAATTTGAATCGTTGGCCAGCAAAATAGCCGTCGCCATCTAGCCGATACCAGATGTCGTCAATTTCAATTGGAGGCTGGCTAAAGCCCTTTTCTTCCCGTTCTTTCTTCGCAGCTTCCGTAAATTGTGGGATCTGCTCTCGGAACGTGAACGCCATCCATCGACCATCGGGAGACCAGCGATACTCCCCGACGGATCCTTCGGGAAGAGATGTCAGCTTACGGGCTTCACCCCCCGATGTAGGGATAATATGAATTTGGGCGACCTTATCACGCTTGCTAATGAACGCAATGGACGCTCCATCTGGAGACCATCTTCCCCCGCCATTTCCCATTTCCCCCTGAGTCCATTGGGTGATTCGTCCTTCTAGGTCGACGGACATAAGGTTGGTGATGTATTTGTTCTTCGTGTTGATCGACTTGTGGGTGAAGAGCACTTTTGAGCCATCGGGGCTCAACTGCGGATCTCCAACGAAGATGATTCGTAGCAAATCATCGGCACTGATGGCGCGTTTCGGCATTCCCAAAGGATACCTACGCTCTATTGTATGAACGGTTCTATACGATAGTAATCGGCAGCATCTGTTCGATGTGATTCGTCAAGATCAATGTATGTCGACTCTGTTTACAAAGATCATCAATCGTGAGATCCCCGGCGACATCGTCTATGAGGATGAGCACGTGGTTGCGTTTCGCGATATCGTGCCTCAGGCTCCCGTTCATATCATCATCGTAACCAGGGCGGAGATTTCCGGGATAGCTTCGCTTCCTGCATCGGGAGATCACCTTTACTTGCTTAATGCCGCGAAGACGATTGCTGAACAACAAGGTTTGAACAATGGGTTTCGGCTGGTGATCAACCAAGGGGAGGATGGTGGTCAGACGGTTGATCATCTGCATGTACACCTTTTGGGAGGGCGACCTTTGGCTTGGCCTCCTGGTTAACTAATTAACCTTGTAGGTTCACTCCTAGATCAGGCACACTAGGTAAAGGTTTATGCCGCATCACATCAAGGAGATTTCGGCTTCTGAAAGTGTTGCCCTTTTCAGGGCATTAGCATCGGAATCACGCGCCCGAATCATTGAATTGCTTGCTGAGCGCGATCTCAATATTAACGAGTTGAGTGCGGCTTTGGGCCTGGCTCAGCCGAGCGTGACAAAGCATGTGAGGATCCTCGAAGAAGCGGGTCTTGTCGTGAGTGATTACCTGGCGGGTCCGCAAGGGATGCAGAAGCGATGCCGTCGCGTACACGATCGATTGATTGTGGAGATGGCACCTCCTTCGGTTGCGGCTGAAGGGATCGCCGAAATTGAGATCCCCATTGGGATGTACACGAATGTGGAAGCCTATCCAACCTGCGGTCTAGCCATTCGTGAGAAGTTTATTGGTCTTATCGACAATCCTCTGTCGTTCTTCATGCCTGAGCGTGCCAATGCGGAACTGCTTTGGTCCTCCGGGGGATTTATTGAGTACGCCTTCGCTAACACCATCCCGCTGCAGTCAGCAGTAACGTCTGTCGACCTAGCGATGGAGATATGTTCCGAGGCGCCCGGCTATGACAACGATTACCCATCTGATATCACCCTGTGGATTAACGATATCGAGATCGGTACGTGGTGTAGCCCCGGCGACTTTGGCGGTACACGAGGCCGACTCAATCCACCCTGGTGGCCAGACAATATGAACCAGCATGGCCTTCTGAAGGTATGGCGAGTCGATGGTGGCGGTAGTTCTATCGACGGCGTTACCCTCTCCGGGATCAAAGTTGAGGACCTCAATATTAGGCCTTGGCAAGCCACAAAGGTCCGCCTTGGAGTCAAGCCTGACGCCGTTCACCAAGGTGGCTTTACGATTTTTGGCAAGTGTTTTGGCAACTACGATCTAGATATCGTTTTGAGAATCCGCCACACAACTGTGACCGGAAAGCACACTCAGCCCGCCTAACTTCCCACTGCTCGCGGTCATCAAACCTCGGCATCTTCTGCCTGGTGTGCAACCTAACACCGGGCACAATCCCGCCCAATGATGTTTGCTGCTTAGCTGGCATTTTTAATGGGTTATTCGAAATTCATGAGGGATATTCCCATTTGGCTATGAATTGTCGTATTATGCAATACAGGAGGTCGAGGACAGACGGCAGAGGCTGCTGCGATGCGTTGTATTTGTAGAGCTGCAAGATTGGATTCCAGGTTTTGAACGCCTCACCCGCGAATGTGCGCGACCCGAATTTTTCGAATTAGGATTCTCATTGGACCCTAGACGTTCCAGATTCCCTCACTGCAGAGGACTATATGAATAATCGTAACAAAGCATTTACGCTCATTGAGCTGCTCGTCGTTATCGCAATCATCGCGATCCTAGCCGCCATCCTATTCCCGGTTTTTGCCCAGGCAAAGGCAGCTGCCAAAAAGACTTCCTGTCTTTCCAATCTTAAGCAGTTGGGTCTTGCTCAAAATATGTACGCCAATGATTCCGACGATCGATTGATGTACACCGGAGATAACCATGGTTTTTGGGCCTGGTATCCAAGCGAGAACTGCAACAACGGTAACACGATTTGCCCACAAGGGTTCATGGATCCAGGTGCCTATCAGAACTGGGGACAAGAGCTTTTCCCTTACGTGAAAAACCTAGGCGTTTACATCTGCCCAACGGCAGAGAAGCTGTCTGGTGTGCCTTACGGTTTCAGCACTAACGCTGGCGCCGGAAACACCACCTATGACCTTAATGGCGCTGTCGTTGGCGTATCCACAACACAGATGAGCCAGCCTGCATCAACAATCGTGCTTCAAAGCGCGGATGCAACGTCGATCGATGCCTACATGCAGCCAACGATCTTCAACGTCACTTCATCCAACAACGACACCCTCATTACAGTGAATGGTACGCCTGCCTGTAACGGTATCGATATTAGCTGGATGGGTGAGACCCACGGCAAGGGAGACAACTACTCCTTCGCCGATGGCCACGCGAAGTATCTGAACCGCACCGGCGTGACTTTCAAGATGTTCGGTATCAGCAGCGACGTATTTGTCTATGGTCCAACTAACGGTACCGTCCCGAATACCACTGGGTTGACCGATGTCACCAAGAACCCCAACTACTGGTACACATGGGGCGAGTGCGACCTCTCCGCGGTCAAGTAATCGCGTGATAGTTTTGGGCCGGGCAGGTGTTATCCTGGTCGGCCCAAGAAGGTCAGGTTAAATTGAGGCTCAAGTGAGAGGCCCCGCTACGTCTCAACGTCAGAACCATTTCTAGGGCCTCACAAGGTTTGATATGCAGAATTTTCGACCGATCTCCCGGGCCACCCAATTTTCGCTCCTATTCACGAGCTTCGTATTGCTTACCATCAGCATCGCTGGCTGTGATACCGATTCACACCCTTCGCAAATGGTCAAGCTTCGAAACCAAATGCAGCAGCAGAGAGACGGTATGAAGGGCAACGTTGGCGCTCCCAAGGGCCAACCGGGCACACCAACCCCTCCACCATCGGGGCAGTAATCCGGGCTTCCCGATTTACACTCGCGTTTGATCTGGCAATATTGCGTCTGCGGATCAAGCAAAGCTGGCATTTCGAAGAAGAATGCAACTAGGCAATCGAATGGGAATAAAGACATCGTTGGGACTGCTGTTATTGATCGCCCTGATCTTGGGGATTGGTCGATCAGACATGCGATGTCAAGCGATATCTGGCCACAAGACGGTTGAACTGAACTTCTGGAACGGATTCACAGGGCCAGACGGTCGAATCATGCTGGGTCTTGTTCGTAAGTTCAATGACGCTAATCCAGACATCCTTGTCTCGATGCAGCGGATGGATTGGGCGACTTACTATAACAAACTCATGGTTGCCGCCGTTGACGGCAGGGGGCCCGAGGTCTTCGTACTTCAGTCAAGTTCACTGCCTAGAATGCATCGTGCTGGATTTGTCTCCAACGTGACGGACCTGTTTCAGGGGCCAAATTCGGTTGACACGAAAGACTTCGATCAGCAGGTGATCACTCAGGTTCGATATGGCAAGGACTACATTGGCTTGCCACTCGATATTTGGCCATTCGGTCTGTACTGTAATGCGGACATGCTTCGGGCCGCTGGTTTTGTAGATAGCCAAGGACACGTTCGCGCTCCAGCGAACCGAGCAGAATTTGTCAAAGCAGCTCGAGTAATGCAGCATATGGGGTCCGACGGCAGACCCGACGTGTGGGGCTATGCCCTCACAAATTGGCGAATGAATTATCAATCGCTACTGCCTCAATTCGATGGTCACTATTTCTCGAAAGATGGCAAGGCTGATCTAGCCAATGAGGGAAATGTTGCCGCCCTCACCTTCCTTCAGTCTTTGAACCAAGGACAGCGCCTCATTCCGCCACCCGAAAACGGATTGGGTTGGGTTGGATACCGTCAAAAGAAGGTCGGAATGGTCATTGACGGCATCTTCATGGTGGGAGACCTCCAGAGGCTCGAAGATTTCAACTACGTGGGCTTTCCCATTCCTGTGGTCGGCAATCACGCCGGAACGATGGCCGAGTCTCACGTGCTCTGTGTTAGAAGCGGACTTGATGAGGCTCACCAGACAGCGGCTAAACGATTTCTCCACTTCTTGTCCGATAACAGTATCGACTGGGCCAAGGCGGGCCAAGTCCCTGCCCGGATTAGCGTTAGAGCAAACCCAGAATTCAAGAAGATGCCAGTTCAATCTGCCTTTGCCGAGCAGATTCCAAACATGGTGTATCTTCCCAAGACGACGATTATCTTCGAGATGAACTTGGAGCTAGATCTCGCGGTTGAAAAGGTGATTCGCGGACGAGCGACGCCGATTGAAGCTCTGAAAGTCGCCAATGATCACGTCCAAGCCTTTCTCGACCGAGACAAAACAGAGCGTACCGGGGAGGATGCGCTGTGACCTACAAGCAACGTAGG
This sequence comes from uncultured Armatimonadota bacterium, assembly GCA_903833215.1. Classification (GTDB taxonomy): domain Bacteria; phylum Armatimonadota; class Fimbriimonadia; order Fimbriimonadales; family Fimbriimonadaceae; genus Fimbriimonas. The sequence continues at coordinate 111,568 of CAILEM010000064.1, read as the reverse complement.
TCTGCTGCGGCCCTGCTCTTTCTTACGCCTTATGCGTTGTCGTTCTTGGCGTTCATTGTCACTCCGATCATTGTCTCGATTGTCCTCTCGGTAATGCACTACGACATGACCGCGCCTCACTCGGTCAAGTTTGTTGGCTCAAGCAATTACAAAGACGCTTGGAAAGACGAGTATTTCTGGCAGGCACTTAAGGCGACCTTCGGTTACGTCATCCTGATGGTGCCTGGGTTGATCATCACCGCACTAGGTATGGGGCTCGGTATGCACGGCATGGCAAAAGGCCGGAACACCGTTCGCGCCCTTCTATTTCTTCCCGGCATGCTCAATGTTGCCGTTACCGGAATCCTCTGGCAATGGTTCTTCAACGGTGAATTTGGACTCTTCAACTTTATCCTCAAGCGCCTGGGTATGAACCCTGCACCGTGGCTTTCGGATAAGGCTTACGCGATGCCGAGCATCGTGCTGATGAGCCTGTGGTGGACTCTTGGCGGGACGTCGATCGTCATCCTGGCCGCCCTACAGCAGATTCCAAAGCAGATCTTCGAAGCGGCTTTGCTAGATGGCGCGAAGGGTCCAGCTTTGCTGAGTCGAATTACACTGCCGTTGTTGCGGCCGGTGCTCTTGTTTGTTGTTGTTACAAATACGATTGCTGGGTTCCAAGTATTTGGGCAGCCATTCCTTCTGACGAGAGGAGGCCCAGAGCTCTCCACCCGCGGGATCGTCCAGTACATCTACGAAACGGCATTTAACAACTATCGGCTAGGTTACGGCGCAGCCATGAGTTGGATGCTGTTCGCGATCATCGCCGTGTTCGCGTTGGTCCAGTACAGCTTCTTACGAAGGAGCACTTCGTGAACAACGTGCTCAAGCGGGTGAATTCTGGTTTTATGAGTTTGATGGCGCTGCTGTTTATGTCGCCAATCATTCTCATGATCCTTACCTCCTTCAAACCCGAGGCTGAGGTCCTGAACCCATCTTCCGCGATTCCCAAGCACTGGACCGTCGCAAACTATCAGTATTTGTTGGGCTGGAGCGAGGAAGCTCCCTTTGGCCGCTGGTTGCTCAACAGTTTCTTTATCTCAACGAGCGTCACCTTGCTTGTTGTGGTCTTCTCTTCAATGGCCGCCTTTTCCATCACTCGTCTACGGGTGCCAGGCGGCAATTTTATGCTTGGGGTCATCGTCGCCTCCATGATGGTGCCAGGACAACTTTTCCTGGTCCCGCTCTATCTCATGTTGAGTCGACTCCATTGGCTCGACACTCCAGCGGCATTGATCGTTCCGGCGACGGCTGGCGGATTCGGCGTTTTTATGCTGAGTCAGTTTATGCGTGCGATTCCGGAAGCGATTGAAGAGGCCGCGCTTATTGACGGCTGCACACCGTTTGGGTTGTACCTAAACGTCACGCTGCCCCTTTGTGCGCCTGCGCTGGCTACCCTTGGCATCTTCACTTTTGTCGGCTCATGGAATGACTTCCTTGGCCCTCTCGTTTTCATGGATTCGGTCCGTAACTACACGCTTCCGGTCGGAATTGCCCTGTATCAAAGCTCCTACTACACGGAGTACGGACTCACCCTCGCGACAAGTGTTCTCGCAACTACACCCTTAGTTATTGTCTTCATGGCTTTTCAGCGGCAAATTGTCGAAAGCATGTCGTCAACTGGACTCAAGGACTGACCTCAAAATCGAAATGCTCACAACCAATACGACAACCATTCATCTTCACACCGCGTTCAAAGTGGACGTGGTCGACCCCAGAATCTTCGGTGGCTTTCTGGAGCACCTCGGCCGAGCCGTGTATGAGGGTGTTTATGAGCCTTCGAGCGCTCATGCCGATGACATGGGTTGCCGCACAGATGTGCTTGAAGCACTTAAGAGATTGAATTTCACCGCGATGCGCTACCCCGGCGGCAACTTCGTCAGCGGCTACCACTGGCAAGATGCGGTGGGACCAAGAGACAAGCGTCCCATCACGCGTGACCTCGCTTGGCAGAGCATTGAAACGAATCAGTTCGGCCCCAACGAGTTCGTGACGCTTTCGGAGCGAATGGGATGGACACCGATGATGGCGGTCAACCTTGGCACGGGGACGCCCGAGGAAGCCCGAAACTGGTTGGAGTACTGCAATATCGAATCCGGCTCGAAGTGGGCAAACCTGCGAATTGAGCACGGCTATGAAAAGCCCCAAAATATACGGCTCTGGTGTCTTGGAAACGAGATGGACGGCCCTTGGCAGATCGGGCATGTCCCGGCCGAGCAGTACGCGATAAGTGCTCAGCAGACCGCTCGCATGATGAAGATGTGCGACCCGAATATTGAGCTTGTCGTGTGCGGCTCCTGCGCACCCGAGCTACCGACTTACCTTGAGTGGGATCGCCAAGTGCTTGAGCATTGCCGGGATGATGTCGAATACTTGAGCCTTCACCGCTATGTCGGAAATGCTGATGACGATACGCCTGATTTCTTAGCCGTCACCAACAGTATCGATCGGCAAATTGAAGCAACCGATGCGGTCTGCCGAGCCGTCCACCACACAAAGAAGACCCGAAAGCGCGTCCATCTCAGTTTTGATGAGTGGAATATCTGGTACCGAGCACGCTCCGGTGAGCATGTTGACGGACGCGGCAAGTTTGCTGCGCCTTTGCTCGAGGAGGTCTATAACCTCGAAGACGCCTTGGTTGCAGCTGGATTCCTCAACAGCTTCATTCGGCACGCAGACAGCGTCAAGATTGCCAACCTTGCCCAGATCGTGAACGTCATTGCGCCGATCCTCACCAAGGGCGACGACATGCTTATCCAGTCGATCTTCTATCCCATCGAGATGTACAGCAAGCGCCGAACCGGTACCTCGCTGCAACTCGTGGTGGATGGTCCGGGATACCAGTCCAAGAGCCACGGCTACGTGAACACGATCGACGCAAGCGCGATCTTGAACGGCAATCAGCTAAGCGTCTTTCTCGTGAACCGTGACCTCACCAAGCCGATGGAAGTGAAGATCAAGCTTGGGGACGCAAATGTCACCCAACTGGTGGATGCCGAAGTTGTGAGTGGGACCGATCCGAAGATGGCGAACACCTACGAGTGCCCAGCTTTGGTGCGAAGTCACGCCCACAGTGAAGTCACTATCGAAGATGGCGTCGCAACGATCTATCTCCCCGCTCTGTCGGTCTACGCAGGCACGCTCCTCTTAGACCGCTAGGCGATTCAGTCGGAATAAGCCCCTCCCTACTGGGTCCAAATAGGCCGTGTGGGGGGCTTGCTCATTTGCAGTTTAACGGAGAGATCGCCCGTAGCGCATCACTCGTGTCCAGTCAGGATGTCGGACGAAGAAATCCGCGTCTCGCGGTGCCGAAAATCGGACCCAGTCGAACGTCGAACAACAGCCAGAATTCTGACCACCGATAATCAGGCGTAGCCGAAAGTGATAGTATCCGGGCTTTAGAGATCCGCGAAAATCGAGAGTAGAGATCCCCTCATTGTTTAAGGTCGTGGTTCTCAAAGTATTGCTCACGTGACCGTCGGGATCTACCACATCGATATCGAGATGAGCATAGCCCTGAACCTGAAGCAAACGTGCCTGGAGGACCGGGAACTTAGCCAAGTCCACATATGCGTCCTGACTAACTCCGCTCCACTGATACTGATAGGGCCAATTGGGCGGCACTTGATCTAATCCTAAGAAGAGTGCGCCGGGGGTTGGAGTCGCCACAAAAGCCTTGTTCTCCACCCGGAGAGGACTCCAACTGGAACGGGTGTCCATTTCATCATTCCACCCAACCGTAATCGTTCCCGGCTGCCTTGTGGGGTATCCCAAACCAACTTGCTGCGATTGGGGAACGGCAAGAGCCAAGAATGCCGAGAGTGTAGAGATAATCATAATGGTCAAGTATTACGACGTTTGAAATTCGCACTTGATACATCATCTTACGGCCCGGTCCGGTGAAGATTCAGAAATCACGGCATCCTTTTTGACCCTGGAATCCGTATGACTTTCTGATGTGCCCTCCGCCAGTGGTGTGGGCGTAAAGGACGAGATATGAGCTTAATTCGAACGATTTCTCTAGGGTTAGTGGCGACAGCTGCTGTTGCCGCAAATGCCGACACGACTTCCTCAGTTGCACCAACATTGGAGCCCCTCGCCAAGGTAAAGCCAGGGGCTGACCTAAACCCGGTCTCCTTCCTCATTCCTAAAATTGGCGTTCGCGTCGGTGGGGGAAACTGGAAGGAATTCATGGTCGATGCTGGTGTGGATGTCACCTTCAATGTGCCATTTATTCCGATCCCAGCCATTCGTGTTGACGGCGAAGTCTGGGGCAAACCGGGCAGCTTTGGCCAAGATCGCCGTGGCAATGCCTTGTCGCTTCTCGGAATTCAAACCTTTATTGCTGGTTATGCCGGCCTGGGTCTGACCTACTACTACACCGATGACCAAGGCGACCATCATAGCGGACTTGGAGTTAAGGCGCTTGGGGGCCTGAGCTTGCCTCACGGTATGTATGCGGAAGCAGGCATAATCCTCGGGCCAAAGATGCCACCCGTGTTCTTCACGCTAGGACAGCGGTTCTAAACTGACAACCCATCCAGCCAGAACCCTCAACCGGTTCTGGCTGGATGACTCCCTATCCGGAAGCTTGGTACGAGAAGGACGGAATCAGTCCGTTTTCCGCGCCCGCGGTTGAGGTGCTTGCCTTGCCAAGAGCATCCTGGACATATTCTGGCCACCAGTCTGCCTGAGGCGTGAGTTTGGAGCGCTCGCGCATCGAAGGGCTGTCTTTGACGGCGATCTCAGCGGCTCGCTCTAGAATGGCTTTGACGTCGCCAACAACAGGCTTCAGCCATCGGCGTCCAATTTGAGCATGGAGTACTTCGTCTGCCCAGTCGTAGTCTTGGAAATACGTCGCCAAATTGTCGTTGGCAGACAGCGCGATCTCCCACTCCAACTTCTTACCCGTCTTCTTGTCCATCAGCTTCTGTTCGATGAAGTAGAGAATGATGTGGCGCTCAAGGGGTTCTCGATCCAAGTTTAGGTGCATCGCCCAACCTACATGGTTCGGGTACTTGCTCCAATCAAAGCCGATCTTCTCAAACCAGACTTCACCCATCATCGAGTGGCGGGCTTCATCCCACAGTTGGCGCCCCATATCGCGGTAGTACTCCCATGGCTTGCCGGGAGTCTGGAGGACGATGCTCGCCATCATCTCGGGCACATCCATCTCATGGAATCGCTTATACATGAGTGCCAAAACACGCTCATCCATGTCGGCATTTTCATCGAGATAAACGTCGTTGGCGCGGTAGTGGAAGTTATAGATTTCACGTGAACGCCAATCGCGCTTGGGGTCAACGTCGGCAACGAATGGCGCGGTGGCGCGAGATGTTGGAAGTGATAAATCTGCCGGTACAGCTTCGCGACCCATGATTGAGCCAGCGGCTGCCAAATATGCTGAAAGGTGAGCTTTCCAACTTTCCGCCATGGCCCGATCTTCGTCCGAATTGATCAGGGCGGCAAGTGCTTGAGTTCCCCAGTCCAGCATCTGCTCCTCTTCCGCGATGGCTGTCTTCAAGATGCGCGCGGTGGGGAAGTCGAAAACAGGATTGATCTCTGAGAGATGTGTGCGATAGGCATTCAGGAGAGCAGGACGAATCACCTGGAAGACCCCTACTAATAGCTCAATCGTGTTTGCTGCACGAAGAGCCTCATCACATAGGGCCTCCAGTTTTAGGTCAGGGCATTGATCTAGATAGAGCGGTGGCCTTCGCAACTCAGCCACCCTCTGGCGCAGAGCCTGGCTATGTTCGGCGTCGAGGTAAAGATGCAGACTCAGAGCACCCTTGACCTCCCACTCCGGCGTCGGATTGATGAATGCTGCGCTGAGCTTATAGAGTTGGCCCTCAATGTAGTTGTAGCGTCGCATCAGTTCGACGTTGTCGTCAACACCCAATCCGGGCCGTGCGGCCTCCTCATAGGTCGCGAGTCCGGCGAGGGGTGGAATGCCAAGGCTTGGAGTTGTGCTCATGTGTGTGGTCCCGTCTTTGGGCAATGCGTGATTTTCCCTGATTTGTTACGAGTTTTGGATATCCCAAAATCGGTAATGTCGGATGATGTCTGCTATGAACATCCAATGGTCCGAGATTCCCGAAGACAACCCGATCCCGCTCTTGACTCGACGGATCGTCAGGGGGGAGAAGATGCTCATCGCTCAAGTAAAACTCGAGAAGGGCTGTCACGTGGCCCTGCATCACCACGAGAGCGAGCAGATTGCCGTCCATATTTCAGGAACTGCCCTTTGGCACATTGGAGAACCTGGAAGTCCCGAGTACCGTGAAGTCATCTTGAGAGGTGGCGAAGTAATGGTGCTTCCATCAAACGTCCCCCACTCTGTAGACGCCCTGGAAGACACATTGATCTACGACACGCTCAGCCCCATCGGACCGATGGGTGTCGACAATCAGAAGTCGTAGTCTATCTCGCTGTCGCCAATGTGACGGATGGCACTGTGGGCCATCCCGCGTTGTCCCAAACGATCGGCTCGATGCGCAATGTCGGAGCGCCGTTCTGGTGTCCGTCGTAGGAGTGGTAGACCAGTAAGTCCTTGCGGCCATCTCGCATCACCGAGTTGCCGCCGGGGCCATGCCATCGGCCCACGGTAGACAGAACCGGCGTGCCTCCGTCTTCCATCATCGACTTCCCGTTTCTGTCGAGGTACGGGCCTGCAATGTTCGTTGATCGGCCGACTTTGATGTTGTAAGTGCTATTCACGCCCCGGCAACAGAAATCGTACGAGGCGAACAGATAGAAGAATCGACCATGTCGGTAGATGAAGGGTGCCTCAACTGCCCCCGGCATCGGTCGACTCGCGATCCCCGTCGGCCTAGCGTTGCTGGCTTCCGGTTTTCCAGTCTGTAAATTGATCTTGATGATCTTGAGTCCGCTCCAGAAGCTACCGAACGATAGCCAAGGTTGACCCTTTTCATCGAATGCGATATTGGGATCGATTGCGTTGTAATTATCGGCGGCATAGGACTGAAACGCTGGCCCCTCATCGACCCAACGGTAGTCTGGCCGACTAGGATCGAGGGTCACATTGGTGGCAAGGCCGATTGCCGACCGGTTCTTTCCAAAAGTCGACACTGCGTAATACAAGTGCCACTTGTGGTTGAAATACGAGATGTCGGGTGCCCAATAGAAGTCTCGGAATCCCTTGATCTCGGTTGATGTCCACTGGAGAGGCTTCTCAAACACTTGAGTGGGAAGGCTCCAGTGGGATTTGTCTTTTGAAGACCGCACCGAGATTCCTGGGCCAGTGCAGAACATATAGTAGGTTCCAGATTCCTTGGCCATCGCGGGGTCATGAGCCCGAACCCCATTGCCATCAAGGACATCCATAGCTGGGACGGATTGCTTAACCGTGGCCTGTGAAATCGGCGCTCCGTCACACCCACACTCGCCCGAGGCCACTACGTCATGTCCCGATACCATCCAACTGACCCCAAGCATCGCTACGATCGCCACACTGCGCATATGGTTATTCTACATTGGGAATAAACATTCGCAACTTGGAATTAGCAAATAATCCGAGCAGTGTTGGTGTGGACTGCTCGGACTCAGAATTATTTGAGGCCCGTCATGACGATGCCTTTGACAAAGTAGCGCTGGCCGACAAAGAACAGGATGATAATCGGAATGCTGACCAAGACTGTTCCCGCCATGATAAGGTGCCATTTGGTACCGTTCAATGTCGAATAGGTGCGCAGGCCAAGCTCAAGAGTCTGTTTGTCGGCATCATCCAAGTAGAGCAGAGGGCCGATGAAGTCTCGCCATGAACCCATAAATGTGAAGATGCCAACCGTCGCGAGGGCGGGGCCGCTGGAAGGCAGAATGATACGTCGGAAGATCGTCCAGTGGGAGGCTCCATCGAGGACTGCTGCTTCATCGAGTTCACGGGGAATACTTCGATAGAACTGGCGAAGCATAAAGATGTTGAATGCGCCACCACCGAAGAAAGCTGGGACAGTGAGTGGAAGCATGGAATTGACCCAATGGACTTTTGCATAAAGCACGTAGCTAGGGATCATCGTGACGAGCCCCGGCAGCATCATCGTCGCAAGAAGGATCAGGAATAGCCGATCTCGTCCCGCAAAGTTCATCCGAGCAAAGGCGTATGCCACGACCGTACATCCGAACAAAGTGCCTACGGTGCTGATGAACGTGATGATCGTGGTGTTCTTCAGAAACATGCTGAAGCTCACGATCGGGTTCGTCAACACGATCCGATAATTCTCAAACGTAAGGTCTTTCGGCCAAGACCACATCGAACTCGTCGCCAATTCAGATTGGCTCTTGAGTGACATCGCTACGGTGACGTAGAACGGCACTATGAATGCAACGCAGCCTATGAAGAGGATTGCCAACACCAAAGCGCGGCTAAGTTTGTCGGTGAGGGTAGCTCGTTCCATTATCCAGCCTCGTAATAAACCCATTTGCTCATGCGCATCTGGAGGAAAGTAAACACAAGCACGACGAAGAACAGAATCCAGGCGAGGGCCGATGCATATCCCATTCGCAGTTCCAGCATCCCGCTCTTCCACATGTGAAGTGCGAAGAACATCGTTGAGTCGTTCGGGCCGCCGTCCGTCATCAGCAAGGCTTGAGTAAAGGACTGGAAGGTCCCAATGAAGCCCGTCAAGAGGCAGAAGAACAATGTCGGCGAGATCATCGGAATCGTAATGTGGCGGAACCGACTCCAAGGACTGGCTCCATCCAAAGTTGCCGCTTCATAAAAGTGGGTGGGCACTCCTTGAAGTCCAGCAAGCAGGATGATCATGCCGCCGCCAGCACCCCACAAATTCATGATTGTTAGGGATGGAAGGGCAAGATGTTCGTTACCCAACCAGTTTGCTTGTCCGTTGCCGCTTGTAAATGACTGAAGAAGAGTCCCCAAGCCAAGAAAGTTTCGGTGACCGTCCGATCCGTAAATTAGGGCGTTCAGCAGACCACCGTCCGTCATGAAAATACGCTTCCAAATTAAGCTGGCGGCGACACCGCTGGCCACGCTTGGAAGGTAGTAGCATGTTCTCCAAAACGGAATTCCACGTACCTTTACGTTCAGCAGCAAGGCGAGGGCGAGCGATGTAATGAGCCCCAATGGAACCGCAAAAATCGTATAAACGACCGTGACTCGGAGGGAAGTCCAGAAACGTGGGTCGACGACAAACGCTTCTCGGAAATTCTCAAGCCCGCGCCACCGAGCAGGTTGGATGATGTCCCAGTCCGCAAAGCTCATCAAAAGGGAGAGGAGCATCGGCCCTGCGGTAAACAAGATCAAGCCGAGAATCCACGGCATCACAAAGATGTACGCGATTCGGTTTTCTCGCTTCTCGCGAATCGAGCGCTTCACCTTCAACTCAGGGAGGTAAACCCATGCAACAAGGGCAAGGAAGAGCACGACTGCAATCGCCGTTCCTGCGCCCCAGTTGAAATTCGGCCTTTCGGTATCTTGCCTTAGGTACGTGAGCCGTTCTTGAGCAACTCGATTCGCGCTGGGGATAACGTCGACGGCTTGGGCCGATCCATCCCAGATTTTTGTGAACTCCTTGGTTGCAAAATCGCTGGCAGCGGTCCATTCCGCTCCAAATGGGCCAAATACCACCAGCGGCGCACTCGTGTCCATCATGATCCGGTTCGCGGGGGCCTGTTCAGCAGGTGGAGTGTTTGGCCCTGGTATCCATGGTTCCGATCGCGCAAGGCTTCTGATTGCGGGTTGGGCAAGTCCAGTTGCTGCCAAGTAGTACTGGCCCTTGGCACCGCCCATCCACTGAGTTAGTTGCCAGGCTTCCCATGGGTGCTTGGTGGTTGCAATGATGGCGTAGCCAGATCCGCCGGTTGGAAAGTGCAAGGTGCCATCCTTGTACGCCGGTGGCATCGTGATATCCCACTCGAAGTACCCAGGCTTGCCGGGAACAATCTCCTTTCGCAGAAACGGTACTTGCCAGATACCGTCTTGGAACATCGCGACCTGCTGACGGGAAAAAGCCTGCTTCGCTTCTGACTGCATCTCAGTAGAGAGCGCAGTAGGGGAGAGAATCAACTTATCCTTTAGCTCTAGGTCCGCCGAAAACTGGATCGCCTTCATGACGTTTGGGTCGTCATACTGCACCTTCATTGGGTGCATGAAGTTATCTGCCCATCTGGCGCCCATCGAAAGCGCAAATTCCTGCCACAAGAGATCCTGCCAGCCGGGGGTGTAACCCCACTGAACGGCTCGGCCATTCACCTCTTTCTTCAGCTTATGAAGGACATAAAGGAAGTCATGCTCCTTTAGCTCGGGCCGTTCTTTGAAGTCCCATGTCCACTTCCCATCTGGCATCGGGAGACCAGCCTCACGAAACAGCCGCTTGTTGTAGTAGACCGGGCTGATTGGGGCGATGTCTCTGGGAAGGACGTACAGCTTGCCACCGAAGCGGTGGGCCTCGATAAGGTTTTTGTAAAACGCGCCAATGTCGTAATGCGATTTTTCGATCAAGTCATCGAGCGGTAGAAGCGCATGGCGCGTCGCAAACTTCTCGATGCCACCCGGATCCATCATAACGACATCAGGCGCGATGCCTGCTGCGACATTTGCGAGGAGCTTCTGTTGGTAGTCTGACGTAATCGTTTCGACGCGAACTTTGATGTTCGGATGAGCCGCCTCAAAGCTGCGTGCCGCGCTAAAGATCGCGGGCATGTTGTCGTCACCATCCCAACAGCGGAAGGTCAAATGGATCAAATCAGCGGACGCAACGGTGGGTAATAGCCCGAGAGACAATGCTATTCCAGCCCAGAGCGTCCGGGGCCAGCTTCGATGTTTTGCGCGCATAGCAGAGAACAACACTACATTAGCAGAATATGCTGAAACGATAAAGCAGAAATTCTTTGAACCTGTAGCGACCTTTTCATCGACACACGAATGAAGGGTGTCGACCGTGTGTTAGGTGGCCTTGTTTAAGTCTTACTTGCCATGAAATGCAGGTTGAGGTAGGTTAGTGATCTTCCACCCCCGGAGGTTTTATATGAAGACAACTTTGTCAGCTTTGCTCATCGCCATCGCTTCGATCTCCTTCGCTCAAGGACACGGAAAGGAGGGGCCCCTCCAGTTGAAGAGCCTCGACTTCCTGATCGGAAATTGGAGCGGCAAGCAGAATTTCAACAATCCAGGTGCCCCAATGGTCGGGGACATCACGGTTAAGGTGCATGCTTTCGGAGGGCGTTACCTCCAAGAAGAACTCTCGACAACGTTGCCCGGCCGCAAGCCAACCGAGACGCACCACTTCATCAGTTTTGACGCGAAAACAAACACCTTCAACGCGTGGTGGTTCAACGACACCTCCAGCACGCCAACTCACCTAGAAGGCACCCTGACTGGGAACATTTTGGTCATGCTAAGCAAGCCCACCAATCCCAACGCCCCTGTCATGAAAGCCACTTACGAAAAGGTTTCGGACACTGCGATCAACTATAAGCTAGAAATGAAAGCCGGTGACGCCTGGCAGGAACTGTTCCACAACGACTATAAGAAGTCGAACTGAGGTCGAAGAACGGCTAGCGAAATCGGCTGGCAGGTCTGAACCTATAATCTCGCCTTGCGATGATGCCTCCAGCCGAAGCGATAGCGGAGCCTGGAGGCTATAAACCACCTACTTCGGCAGGCGAAACCACCGAAGACACGTAACGACGATGCCTCTATCCGGAAAGAAGTGGAGCCTAGAGGCTCCCAACCACCTGCTTCCGAAAGCGAACGTGCCGAACGCCTGCCAAGCACTCTATAGGAGCCTCCAGGCTCCGCCGTTGGCTTCGGCTGGAGGCATCATCGTGTAGGGTGACTGAGGGGCCCCCAGCCGAAGTACGTGATGGATAGCCTCCAGGCTCCGCCGTTGGCTTCGGCTGGAGGCATCATCGAGGGAGTTGACTGAGAGGTTTGCCTTCCGAGTAACTCGTTCGAACCTCCAGACTCGGTCTGGAGGCTCGATACTAGTTCCTAGTACCGATAAGTCTCGGCTTTGTAAGGCCCTTCGACTGATACGCCGATGTAAGCGGCCTGATCTTCTCGGAGGACGGTGAGCTTCGCATTCAGCTTCTTGAGCTGAAGTCGAGCAACCTTCTCGTCAAGGATCTTGGGGAGGACGTAGACGCCGGGGGCATACTCGCCTCGCTTTGCCCAAAGCTCGATCTGAGCCATGACCTGGTTGGCGAAGCTCGACGACATAACGTAGGACGGGTGGCCGGTTCCGCAGCCGAGGTTGACCAATCGACCCTTCGCGAGAAGGATGATTCGCTTGCCGTCGGGGAAGATCACGTGATCGACCTGTGGCTTGATCTCTTCCCATTCGTAACCTGCAAGCGAAGCGATGTCGATCTCGCTATCGAAGTGACCGATATTGCATACGATCGCCTGGTCCTTCATCTTCGCGAGGATGTCGTGGGTGATGACATGGTGGTTTCCGGTGCAAGTCACAAAGATGTCGCCCTGACTTGCGACGTCTTCGAGCGCTACAACTCGGTAACCCTCCATGGCCGCCTGCAATGCGCAGATCGGGTCGACTTCAGTGACCCAAACCTGGGCGCTGAGCGCGCGCAGAGCCTGAGCGCTGCCCTTACCCACATCGCCATAACCGCAGACGACGGCGACTTTTCCGGCGATCATCACGTCAGTGGCTCGCTTGATCGCGTCGACCAAGCTCTCTCGGCAACCGTAGAGATTGTCGAACTTCGACTTGGTTACGCTGTCATTCACGTTGAACGCTGGGAAGGGAAGTCGGCCTTCTTTTTGGAGCTGATAGAGGCGGTGAACACCGGTTGTGGTCTCTTCGCTAACCCCGAGAATATTCTTCAGGATCGCGGAATAGAAACCGGGCTTTTCAACGATTCGCTTCTTGATGCAGCCATAAAGAGCGGTCTCTTCTTCGTTGGTTGGATTCTCAACGAGGCTCGGATCGCTTTCGGCTCGGCTTCCCAGCAGAATGAGGAGCGTCGCATCGCCACCATCGTCGAGGATCAGGTTTGGCGTTCCGCCATCGCTCCACTCAAAGATTCGATGGGTGAACTCCCAATACTCTTCAAGGCTTTCGCCCTTGAACGCGAATACTGGCGTGCCGCCTTCGGCGATCGCGGCTGCGGCATGATCTTGGGTGCTGAAGATGTTGCAGCTTGCCCAGCGAACGTCGGCACCGAGTTCATTGAGGGTTTCAATGAGAACGGCAGTTTGGATGGTCATGTGGAGAGAGCCAGCGATGCGAGCACCCTTGAGTGGCTGGGAAGGAGCAAGCTCTTCTCGGATGGCCATAAGGCCCGGCATTTCGGTCTCGGCGATACGGATCTCTTTGCGACCCCATCCGGCCAAGCCTAAATCGGCAACGTGAAAGTCTGTTTTAATTGGGTTTTGGACGCTATTCATAGGATTTTCCAGTCAGCGGCTTCAAACGCAAAAAAGCGCTCGCAAGCCACTTTGTTAAGCTCACGAGCGCCGTTGTCTCCCTGGCAAATCCAGGGCTCGCCGAGCCTGGTCCAGCACTTCCTGGATCGCAGCGCCCCTCGACGACTTTTCCATTATGGCAGACTAAGCATCATCTCATGCTGATCTCTCCTGCTGTGATTCACTCCGAGTTTATTTACACAATTCCGCCGACGCCGTCATGCCACGCATCGACCATCACAGAGATCGCGCCTGGCGTCCTGGCGGCTGCCTGGTTTGGCGGGACCGCTGAGAGCGATCCTGATGTCGGCATCTGGCTTTCCCGAAGTGTAAATGGAAAGTGGACTGCTCCGATTGAGGTGGTGAATGGCAACCCCGATGGTAAGCGGAAGTATTCGTGCTACAACCCGGTGCTGTTCCAACCCAAGAACGGTCCGTTGCATTTGTTTTACAAAGTTGGCACGGGGCCCTCAACTTGGTGGGGCATGTTGATACGGTCAACGGATGGTGGCAAAACATGGGATTCCCCCACGCGCCTCCCGGAAGGAATTCTCGGGCCCATCAAGAACAGACCCATCGAACTATTGGATGGAACGCTCGTCTGTCCCTCAAGTTCCGAGGACCACGGCTGGCGAGTGCATTTTGAGTTCACGCATGACCTCGGCAAGACGTGGCACTCGACACCGCCTCTCAATGACGGAAAAGTCATTGGTGCCATTCAACCAAGCATCCTGAGGCGGGAGGGAAGCCACTTTTGGGCAATCGGCAGGACCCAACAAGGCCGACTGTTCTCGATCGACAGTCTCGACTTGGGCAAGACATGGAGTGAAATGCGCTTACTGGATGTCCTGAATCCCAATTCGGGCACGGACGCGATCACCTTGAAAGACGGTCGATTCTTGTTGGTCTTCAACAACTCGACAACGGCTCGAACGCCCCTTAACGTTGCGTTGTCAAAGGATGCTGAACACTGGACATCCGTGCTGACTCTCGAGGACCAACCAGGCGAGTACAGCTACCCGACGGTGATTCAATCTTCGGACGGTCTGGTGCACATCACATACACCTGGCACCGCACAAGGGTCAAGCACGTCGTTGTCGATCCCAAAACACTCGGTCTACCCTAGCTAGACCTTGTCCACTCTTATGGTTTCGGACGGAACTGGACCATCGTGGACAGTCTTGCCATTCACCCAGACCCTGATGTCTCCAGCCATCTGTAAGCCGGACTTTCCAAGGTTGAGGCGTAGCTCTTTGATGTGCTTTGTCTTGATGTGGACGTCCTGCCCGTCAATCTTGCATTCGAAGCTGGGCCAGGGTTGCATCAAAAGACGTCGGTGAATCTGCTGGAATGGGACCGTGATTCCCCAGACACCGGGATGGGCCGATTGATCGATGGTGAATGTGAACTGGTTCGGTCGCTTGCGAGCGTGGGCTACCATCCATGCCATTTGATTGTTCAGGCCTTCATCTGTCAACGGATAGTGACCGACGCCAGGGAGAATCGAGAGCTTGGTATCATCGCCGAGCTTCGACATGATCTTATAGGCTTCCTTCATGTCAGGCACGCGATAAGGCAAAGCGTCCTTCTCCCCAATCAAAAAATAAACTGGCAGGTAGCTCATATTCGGGATCAGGCCCCACTCTGGACGGCCTTCAAGCATGCTTCCTGATTGAATTCCGACAGCAGCCCACAGGTCGGGTGTGTGCTGGGCAATCGCCCAGGTACCGTCGGCACCCGAAGAATGGCCGCTGATGTACCAGCGATCTGGATCGAGTTTGCAGAAGGTTTTTAGCAGACTGATGGCTTCCCAAAGATCGTTTTCGGCATCGCCGCGCCATGAGCGATTCCCACGTCCCCAAGGGGTGAGGTGGATCATGCCGTCGCTCGCCCCTGGAGTTGCGTCGGGCTTGGGAGCAGGCATTGGACCAAATGCAAAACTGGGATAGGCTAGCGGATTATCCGGTCCAGATCCGTGTAGGGCGACAACTAAAGGATATTCCTTCTTTGGATCCCAATTCTTTGGAAGGTCGACCATCATGTATTGGAGCGAGCCATCGGTTGCCGATGCCCTGGCGAGAATGAGCGCGCTTCTTCCGTTCTTGAGGCAATCATCTGGATTGGATCGATCTCGCTCAAGGCCCTTTTCGATCACCCCAACGTAATCGACGAACTCCTTCGTTCGATCGACCGAAGCACGCCTTAGGGGCGTTACAGACTGAATACCTAACTTTGAGTACTCAGACATTGCAAGTGCATTTAGGGAGCGAAGGTGCCAGGCAAAAAGGGCAGGTGGTTCTTTCTTGAGAAGTGAATCGACTCGCGAATTGAGTCTTCCCAACACGATTTCGGGAGTATCTGCTGTTTGTGCTGACCCGAGGCCAGCGAACCCCACGAGTGCCGAAAAAAGAACCTGAAGGTGCATCATTGCAACTTCAGGTTACCCTTCAAAATCACCGTCGGATCAGAACCAGTGCATGCCGCCGTCTCCGGCGAGCGACTGAATAAAGTTGAGTTGGGCGTCGTGGTACATCGTGTGCATTGCCGCGAAGGAAGCCATCTTGAAGGCTGGATCCTGCTTGCCTTCGGGGCCAACGAGCTTGCCTGCTTCCTCTTCTGGAATCGCTTTGGCTGCAGTTAGGATTTCAGCGGTTGAAGCGGCGAAGTACTCAAGAATGGCGGCTTTGCTCAGTAATTCATCTGGCGCCGACACAAAGCCCTCCGTCGCTGGCCACGCTGGCGGTTCTACGCCTCTCAGTCTTGAGGCAATGCGAATGTTGATCAAGGCGACCTCGTAAGTGAAGTCAACTGCTTTTCGCGCAACACCTCCTGCACAACCGAGGATTTGCTCCTCAGTCAGTGCATCAAGGTCTCGAGTGTAGAAGTTAGTGGCCGTTTCGATGCTTTCGGTGGCAGCTTGCATGGGTCCCATGCGCTACACCTTACACCCATGTCTTTGCATTCGGCTACGTTGGGTGACTGAACCCTAACAAAGAAGCCAGGTCAAATGGGTTAACCCTATGCTTTCTGTCGCTGCTTTACTAGTCTTTCAAGGCGCAACCATCACTGTCGATTTTTCCAAGTCCCTCGGGCCGGTCAATCCTTTTGTCCATGGGAATAATTTGGTGGCCTACCAAAAGAATGGATACGGGGACACATCGACGTTCGCCACCAACGAAGGGGAAGGGATGTGGGACCCGACGAAGAAACAACCCGTCCTTGGAATGGTTGCTCTCGCAAAGCAGGCTGGCCTGACGATCGCCCGGTGGCCAGGCGGATGTGCCACCCACCTTTACGACTGGAAGCGATCGATTGGACCGATCGAGAGTCGCCCTGACCAACTCTTCGGTTTGCCAGAGTATTTGGCAACCTGTCGAGCGTTGGGTGCTGAGCCACTCATCACAGTTGCGGAATATTTTGGATCCCCGCAGGAGGCGGCCGACCTGGTCGAGTACCTCAACGCCCCGAATGATGGAAAGCACCCGTGGGCGGCGAAGCGGGCAGCCGACGGCCATCCTGGTTCTTGGCATGTGAAGTGGTTTGAGTACGGCAACGAGTCAGATCATGGACCACACCGAAATAACGACGACATGGGTAAAGTCGCCCCCGCCTATACTGCCGATCAATATGGCGCGCTGTATATTGCCTATCGCAAGGCAATGCGTGAGGTGGACCCAAGCATTCAACTTGGTGCCGTTGTAGCGACTGGACTCCAGGGACTCGATGGTTGGCCAACAAAGGTCGCCACAAAGATCGGAAGTGCAATGGATTACGCGATCTTCCACTCTTACCTTCCATCCGTCAACGATGGAACCTCAGCCAATCCGAATGTTATCCAGAATGCACTGGCCGGCGAAGATCAGATTCAGAACTATCTAGACTCCTTCAGAGCTATGGTTGCCAAAGCGACTGGCGGGCCCAAAGCAGGTTCAAATTCGACTCCGGTCGCCGTCACGGAGTTCAACGGCGGCTTTGTTCAAGACAAGCCCGTACCGTTCCGCCACTGCCTAGGCAATGCGCTCGTCGTTGCCGACATGATCCACGTATGGATGCGACCGCAGAATGGCATCGCGTTTGCCAACTTCTGGGAATTTCCGAACGAGTACTGGGGAATGGTGCGAGGCAACGCGAATCGGGGTGAAACTCTGGTGCCGCGTCCCCAGTTCTACGCCGTCCAGCTCTTTGCCCAGCACTTCGGGGCCGAACTACTGCAGTCCAAAGTTGCCTGCCCAAGTTACGACACGAAAGGTGATGCTGCCATCGGCATCGAACCCCACGTCGGGGCGGGGGCCAAGGCAACCGATCTCGAATCGGTTTTCGTTACTCCGGCATGGCAGATCACGCCGGTGAAAAGTGTGGGCCAAACCACAGAAAAAGGTGTGCTTCGTGTAGATTTCAAGAACCCCGGCGACTTGAACTATTATCACGCGGTCGTGGAGGCCAAGGTTTTGCCCAGCACCTCCTATCGGGTCACCGGTTGGGTGAAGACAGAGGGCCTGCCGCCTAGTGGAAATGGTGCCTGCTACCAGATCGGCGACAGCCGCGGATGGCTGGAAACCCACTCTGCCGAGATCACGACAACGGTCAATGGAACGAGCGGGTGGAAACAGGTAGAGGCGGTCTACACGACGCTGGTCGACACCACGAAACTCCAGATCGTTGCCCGCCGCCTTGCAGGAACTGGCCCGGTAACCGGAACGGCTTGGTACAAGAACGTCACCGTCACCCGAATCATTCGTAAATGCTTGCCTGCCGTGCCTGTCCTGACTGTGTCGGCTAGTCGCAACGCAAGCAAGACAAAGTTATTCCTCATCATCACAAACAAGGACCTGAAGTCGGAGGTGCTGACGGAGCTGGCGATTCCTGGCTACAAGGCTGGAGCTTCTCAAGCTTGGACTCTGACCGGGCCTTCGGCAGAGGCTACGAACGAGATTCAACCTAACTCCGTTGGGGTTCGAAAGCTGTCTGTACAGAACGGCATTTTGAACCTGCCGCCATGCTCGCTGACAGCAGTTGAGGTTGAAGTCTCAGCGGTTCGCAAGCGGTAACCACTTGTATGTGACTCAATTGGATTGAGGTTGAAGTCATTGAGCGTGCTGCGTTGCCCGGCTGGATGAGGATCTTCTCACCGTAGTGCAGCCCTGAATGGCGTTCCAAACTCGCCGAATTCAAACCACCCCAAACGCCGAAGGTGTTTTGTCATCAAAGCCCAGGGATGCGCCCGCGAGGGCGCTTCCCTGGGTTCAATAGGCGGCAAACGATCAACGCTGAAAGTGTTGAGTCTGGAAACGCTTGGGGAGATGCTCCTTGAGAGTAACCCGAAGCCTTTCCACTGGTAAGCACACGCCCAGCCGGGGACGCAACACCTTTGGCGTTGACCGGACCGTGATCTACTACCCCACCGTAGCCTCGCTCCGCGACGCAACACTGGGCTTTGAGGACAGAACGCCATCAGCGTTCGACGGAAGGACACTCAGTTAGCCATCTGAGGCTGACCATTTACGACTGCCAGATTGCGGCTTTTTGCCTTAACACTCGCCATGCGGTCAATGTCTAAAACCGGTCGCGGAAGCGGCGGCGGGTGCCGTCTCGCATGCGGCCCTTCATAGCTTTCCGACCGAGTAGGGCGAAGAGCGCGAAGGAGGCGAAGAAGGCGGGGGACTCGGCAACTTCTGGTGCAGTGCGAGCAATCATAACAATGAAGACGGCTACTGCCATGCCGACGGCCATGGCGAAAACCCTCGGGCGTTGATACTGCGAAACGACTTCAGCTTGCTCTTCTTTGTGAGCCATGTGCTTCAGCGCAGAATCGAGATACTCACGGTCGATCCCAGCTTCATCGGCCGTTCGGTGGAGTTCTTCAATCGAAACCCGGTCACCCTTCTCTTGCTGAAGTCGCAACGCGAGCGCGAGGGCTTCTTCCGCTGTTTTGGAGTCAACGGTCGTTCGTGTCTGCGGCTCATTTTGCAGCATGTTTTTACTTTATCTTACGTTGGGCACAGAACGACGTTGCGCTGTGTTTTCTTGCCCAAACGGCGAGATATGGCATTGAACGGTTTGTGGCTTGAGGACCGTCTATCGAACACCGAGGAGTTCTATGATCTTCACCTGCCTGCTAGCCTTCACTGCGATCGGCTTCCACCAAGCCGACACCACGACAATTCCTGTCCGCCACCAGCGTGCCTCAAAACTGATGGCAGCGATCCAGCCGCTAGAGGAACCAGGCGTGACATTGACGGCCGATGATACGAAGGGGATTATTACCGTCAAAGGTAAGCCCGACCAAATGAAAGCAACGCGCAGCTATGTCGAATTGTTCGACGTTGCCCGACGGCGGCTCACCGTCAAACTCTCGATACAGTCGGAAGCGGACAAGACTTCCTACGAAGTTTCCGCGAACATTCTCAATATGCAGGAATGGGAGACGTCTGACAAGGAAATCGGACTGTCGGTGTCGTTGGTGCCCAGAATCAACGCGGATGGAACAATTACCTTGGCCGTCCAATTCCTCTGGCCAAATTCAAGCCTCGTGAAGTCCATTTATCGCGTGAAGCAGGGTGAAACCGTGATTTATTCCGCCGCCGATCCGCATTTGAAGTTAGGGCAAACCGATAGTGGTGTCCAACCGGTAACTGCGTCTGAGCCAAAGATCAAAATCACCGTGGTGAAAGTCTAGCCATAGGTCAAACATCATAGGCGCAAGATCGTTGAGAGTTGCTTGACAGACTCGACCTTATCGAGGCTACAGATTGGCTGATCTCCAGCGATCGCGGCTTTGACCGAAGGTGCCAAATAGATCGGCGCATCCGCCTTCAGCGGAAGGATCTTTAGGAGCAATTCCTTCTTGTACACGTCTGGACCAAACGCATCGGGGTTGAACTCCATTGCAGTCCCGTTATAGAAGTTGTCGAGAACGAGTTTCCCACCTACGTAAAGTCGAGCGACATCACCTCGATATTGGACGATGATTCGCTGAGGTTTCCGGCTTCGCTTGAGGTGAATTCGCCAGACCCCAGCCCCGTCGAAATCGGCATCGCCGGGTTGCTCGGCTACTCCCTGACTTCCCATGTGAATTTCGCGCGGCTTGCTTGGTTGCTGGATTTGTTCGAAAGACACCTTGTTCGTACTTGACTGCATTTCAGGGATGGAGAACTTGCCAAACCCATCCTGATCTTCTCCAATGAGGGTGGTGTCCTCGTAAGAAAGAGTCTTCGGTGAAGGCATCATGGCCAGTTCAGCACTAAGCGAGGAGTCATTCGAGACCTTGAGCGAGTCACCGTCGAACTGAATGTTGTCTTTCGACACGACGACTCTCTCAGTGCCGCCCAAGTTTCCTTTCCAGAGATGAAGACTTTGCTCGTTGGTCAAAAGGAAGATTCGGACTTTCTTTCCAGACGATGTTCGCAGGATGATGGCGGGACGGAGTCCTTGACGTACGTGGAGAGCGCGAATCCCTGAATCGGTTCTGTCAACCTTCCCCAGGCAGGTTTGAACCTGGACGTCTTTGGAATCGAAAACAAACTCGGACTCGATGCCCGGCACAGAGGCGAAAAAGTAGTTCGCCTGATCGCCTTCTTCAAGGTTGCAGATGGGTTGAGCTGTTGCATACCGAAGTACCGCGCCATGCAAATTCCAGTCGATGGGCCAATTGAAATACGAATCGGCGGGAATAGTGATGGGAGTCGAAGGAATGACCTGTTCACCGGTCTCGGTTTGGACGCAAAACTGCGTACCTGGCCGTTCGGGCATCGGCTTCAGCCGCTGGAAGTTATTGACGAAGAGAACTCCGCTCTTGCCGTTCGATCGAACGGACCATCGAAGGCTTTTAATGTCTTCGCTATTTTTCGGAGCCGAATCGGGCATGAAAGTTGGCATGCCACCAACCTCGCTGCCAAAGTCTTGGAGGAAGAGATGCATCCGTCGAAGAAGGTGATAGTGATCGCGCACCTGTCCAAACTCGCCAAGAGGCGCCTGGAAATCGTATGTCTTAACGGGATTGTCGTTCCAATAGCCAGTCGCTTGGGTTTCGTTCAGATACGAAAGGTGCCCTTCGGGATTCGTTCCACCGTGATACATGTAGAAGCCGGGAAGGACCGCGCCAGAAGCCACCTTGACAAACGCAAGGCTCCCAATTTCGTTTGGCAAAACCAGCGGGCGGCGATGGTAACTCATCGCCATGCCGCCTCCGATTTCACAGCACAGGTACGGGTAGATCGACGTGTCACTAGTATCGTGTTTGGAGCCTTTGGGCTTTGTCCCTTGGAAGATGTCGTCCGGGTTTCGAATAGGGCTGATGACGTAGTTGTTGGCGTATTTGCTCGCGGTTTCCTCGGTTCCTCGGTCCCAGAAGCCAACAGGATAACCGCCAAACATCGGGAAGACCTCGCCCGCCGCAACGGGACTGGAAGGCAATGGCCAGCCGGTACGGGTGAAGATCGGCACATGAATGCCGACACCCAACGCCATCTGCTTTAGCGCGACGAAATAGCTGCCCGGGCCATAGAATTCGTTTTCAACCTGGAACCCGACGACGGGGCCGCCTTCTGCCCACGACAGGCCCTTAATCTGCTTCGCAATCTGCCCGTAAAGCTGTTTCACCTGCTCCAGGTAGGCAGGGTCGGAAGTGCGGGTTTTGTACCCTTTCACCAACCAATCGGGTAAACCGCCATTCCGGCATTCTCCATGCGCCCATGGTCCACCACGAACCATCGCCTTCAGGTTGAGCTCTTTGCACAGCTGAAGAAATTTCCGCAGGTTCTTCTGCCCCTTCCAATCCCACTGGTCTCGGACCTCTTCGTGGTGAATCCAGAACACGTAGGTGGAAACGATATCGATACCACCCGCTTTCATTTTCAGAAGCTCTTCACGCCATTGTTTCGGGTCAAATCTTGAGTAATGGAATTCCCCCATCCTTGGAATCCAACGCTTCCCGTCCAACATGAGTGACAAGTTGTCTGAGGTAATCGCAGAACCGGATGGGTTCCTGTTTGCCGAAAGTTGGATGCTCGCAAGATCCGGCTGGGACAAAATTCTGACTCGAAGCGGGCTATTAACTTGAATTTGACGTGGCATAGGGGCGCCTGACGTGAGGAGCACACTGCTGAGGACCGACAAAGCGGAGAATGCGCGTCTCATAGGATGATTGCCTAACGGCGATCAATTCTGAGGTTACCGAACCCTCGCTTCATAAAGCTTCCTGGCAGGATCGCGCCGGCGTTGCAGAACGAGATGCTCGTGGGCCCCTAGGACCATTTGCTCCGTGACAACCAACGTTCGTTTTGCCAAGACATCCTTCCATTCGCCTGGGTTCTCCTGGGGTATGGCAGTTGAGCTGGACTGACCACGCACGTTGGCGAGCACCATGATCTCGTCTTTGTCGTTGGAGCGGATAAATGCAACCACATCCTTTGAGGAGAAATCGGATACAGATCCAGTCTGCAGTGCCTTTTGGCGTTGCCTGAAGTCGATGAGCCTAGACATCCATTCGGTCACTTCCGAATGCAAAGGCCAGTCGATGCTTGACTGATCGAAGATCGGAATCCTCTTCGAGAATCCGACCTCTTGGCCGGTGTATATAAGTGGCACCCCACCGTAGAGAGCCGTAATGGCAAAGGCAGTCCGCGCCCCGGCTGGTGTGTGATAGAGTTCGGCCTCCGAGCCTTCCCATGCCGCGATGTCGTGGTTGGTTGTAAACCTCAGCCGCCCCGCACCAATGGGAATACCGCGTTGTTCGAACTTTGCCGATGCGGATAGCTCCGATGCAGACTTACCCTTGAAAATCTCACGTAGCCGTGAGTTGAAGTTCCATCCGTAAGTAAGATCAAAACCCGAGGCATAGTTTTCGGCTGCGAAGCCCTCGGCAAGCATCAGTAACTTCTTCGGCGTGGATGCGCGCAGTGAACCCATGGCAGACTTCCAGAAGGTCTGCGGCATCCGATCTGCCGCATCACATCGAAAGCCATCGATGTCGTAGTTGGATATCCAACCCTTCATCGATTGAATCATTGCAGTCCGCATCGCTGCGTTGCTGAAATCAAGCCCAGCGACATCGTTCCAATTTGTTCCCCGCGGGATGGAGATCTGCCCGCTTGGCGTTTTCAGATACCAATCTGGGTGGGCTGTAATCCAAGCATGGTCCCATGCCGTATGATCGGGAACCCAATCAAGAATGACGCCCATCTTGAGTTTGTGAGCTGCCTTTACGAACTCGCGAAGATCGGACGACGTGCCGAATTCTGGGTTGACGCTATCGTAATCCGCCAAGGAATAAGGTGACCCAAGTTGACCCACCGAGCGAAGCTTGCCGACCGGTTGGACTGGCATCAACCAAATCACGTTGACCCCGAGTGCCTTCATTTTCGGCAGACGGGCTTTGACTGCTGCGAAGCCGACTTTTGGACCAAACGCCCTGAAATTCACCTCATAGACCACCGCTTTTTCTATCGGCGGCACGTACGACTGTGGAGGGCTCGCAAACGTCAGGGGAGTCATCGCGATGACCGCGCACGGTACCAGCAGGGAACGTCTTGGTTTCATTCGAGGGTTACCGATACGGCAGCGACGCCATCGTTGGTGAGGCGAACTGGCTCAATTGTGCCATCTGGTCGGAAATGCAATGGTTCGAGACACGTGACACGATGATGAGGATTGTTATCCCCGAGTAATCGGCGATGGTAGCAAATCACGTAATCATCTGTGCCCGGTATGTTCAGGACGGAGTGGTGGCCTGCTCCGTCTGCGATTCCGGGCTCACTACCTAGGATGGCTTCGATCCGTTCGAACGGCCCGAAGGGTGAGTCAGAGATTGCATAGGCAACAGCGTAGGTCGAGTCTGTCCAGTTTCCTTCGGACCACATGAACACATACCGCCCGTCGTGCTTCACCATGAATGGCCCCTCGACATAGTTGGCGGGTGTTATCTCTACGATTTCGCCTTCAAGATGAACCATGTCGTCAGAAAGTCGTGAAACAACTGCCTTTCGCCAACCACCCCAGTAAAGATAAGGTGTGCCGTCGTCGTCAATGAATGCGTGAGCATCGATCGGCTGGGCACCGTGGTGATACTCGGTCACGAGTGGATGACCGAGGGCATCTACAAAGGGACCTGTCGGATCATCGGAAACGGCGACGCCCAAGCCGGCACCGTCTCCAGCCGAGAAGTAAATGTAGAACTTGCCGTCTTTCTCACATACCGATGGTGCCCAGGCGGCTCGATTTGTGCTCCAAGGCACATCCGCGAAATCAAGAATAACGCCTTCATTCTTCCAGTCCGTAAGATCGTCAGAGGACCAAACCTCATAGAAAGTCTGCTCTTCGTAGGGGGCCGAAAACGTTGGGTAGACGTAAAATCGGCCTCGAAAGGCGTGTAGTTCGGGGTCCGCATACCAACCTGGCAGGATTGGATTTCCGCTCATCTTCGGTGTCACTCACAGAAGATACCGGGCAATCCTGCCAGAGTCGGGGAGTGTCGACTAGAAATTATCCAAGTCACTTCGTCGGGCACGAGGATCGGCGTGGATGGAGACGAGGGCGGGTAAGGAGATTCTGTCGGCGATCGGCTGGACCATCCAGGCGCGATCTTCTGCCGGTTGTAGATCGGGGCACGCAGAACGGCAAATTTGTACCGCAGGATCTTCGGCTGCCAGTGAGCATCCAATCTTAGTCATCCCTTTTGAGGCGGCGAGCCCAAGCCGACCTTGAACGAGATCTCGGAGGGAGTCCTCTGCTCCAACGAGACAGGCCGATTCTACGAATTGGAGGTTGTCTTCAAACTGCCGCGTGACCAGATAGGCAGCGAGTTTTCCACCTTCGTAAGATGTGAACACTTCATCAGGAGGGCAGGTGAGTCGGTACCGAACCGCATGGTCCCACATTTTCTTTGACCGGGCATTTGCCATCGGTGTCTTGGCTGTATGAGCCCCATGGACAATGGCCATCTCGGCCAAGAGTGCATCCGTCACTTCAGCCTTCTCGATCGGCCCAGATGGGTTGGGCTCGCGAATCGTGCCTTTGAAATAAGGTGTGCTTACCGATCGCCAGCCGTGGCGTGCGTAGTGGTCATTCACACCTGTCCCAAGATAACTCCACTGGAATCCTCGAGCTGCCATTTCTGCGATCGACATTTGCAGGAGTCGCGAAGAATGTCCCTTGCTTCGAGCTTCTGGCAGGGTGCTGACGCTGCCGATCCCACCCACTTTGTTCGGGTTGCCTTCCGTGTCGCGGAAACGCCTTGTGAATACATGGACTGACGAAACTAGTTTCCTGCCGTCAAATGCCCCAACCGAAAAATCGTCGGATTCCGCGGAATCGAGCAAGGTCTGGAAGAACTGAGCTTCAACTCCGAATACATTGACCCACAATCGGAGCGCTGCAGGCATCTCCAACTCAGACAGCAAGCGATATTCAACCACAAATGGATGCTACTCGATTGAACGATGGCCGTTTATGAGGTGTCAAAGGAATTGGTGCTATCCCCTTCACTTCCATCCAAACCGCCAATTGTTGCGGTGATCTATTGCGCTGTGCTCGAAGATGAAATCGAGGCATTTTCTAAAGGGCTACCTCATGTCCGCCGGATGGAGAAGCTTCCCCAAGGGCTTCACAACGAGCCTGACAAGTTGAGGCGAGAGCTTCAGACGCTTGTCGATCGAATCGAGGCCGAGTCGCCGGAGATTGAGGCGATCGTGGTCGGCTACGGTCTCTGTAGTCGAGGTACCGAAGGGGTCCATACGAACAGAGCTCAGTTTGTAGTCCCGCGCGCCCACGACTGCATTACCCTTCTCCTCGGGAGCAAAGAGCGGTACGCCAAATACGCAAAGGAGCATCCAGGAACCTACTGGTACAGCCCCGGCTGGAATCGGCACCACATCGCTCCCGGACAACAGCGATATGAAGTCTTAAGGGCTCAGTACGTGGAGAAGTATGGTGAAGAAGATGCCGACTTCCTAATGGAAGAGGAACAGCGATGGTTTTCGACTTACGATCGAGCGACATTCGTCGATCTCAAAGTTCTTCCTACGGAAGTCGATGAAGCGTACACGAAAGGATGTGCAGACTGGCTCGGCTGGAACTATGATCGGCAAGAGGGAGACCCTGGACTCCTGAAACGGCTCTTATCTGGCGTTTGGCCCGAGGACGAATTTCTCGTACTGAAGCCGGGCCAAAGCCTTCGGATGGCCGTCGACCAGCAGGTCATCGAGGCAGCCCATGCGTCTTAGTCTTGAACTTCCCGAAGAGCAGCGGGTCATCCTGCTTGGCACCGACGAAATCGGTCACAAGCTCACCGACGTGATGCGGCGAGAGAACATGCCGCTGAACACACGATGCGGCGAACGCGTACTATGCAAGTCGTGCGCGGTTGAGGTCCTGCGAGATGGGGAATGGCGTAATGAGCAGGCTTGTCAAGTCGTCCTGGATTCTGATCTTTCGGTTCGAATTCACCAGCACTCTCTCTTGGCGTATACCCCGCAGGTTCTTTCCGACTATCGCGTAAACATTCCCTACGCCTATGATCCGCTCCTCGGAAATCCAGGATTAGCAGCGGTTGTCGACATTGGAACGACGACCGTCGCTATGTCGCTGATTGATCTCAGTGACGGCAAAATCGTGGGAAGGTCCTCAGCCTTCAATCGGCAGATGCATCTTGGCGATGATGTTCTCACGCGGATTAATTTGTGCCTCATGGAGAAGGCAAGCATCAAGTCGCTACAAGCGGCGATTGTCGATGAGACACTGAATCCGTTGCTCTATCTTGCGTTGACGGATGCGAAGTTAAACCAAGAGGATGTGAAAGGCTATGTCATTGCCGGGAACGCGACGATGCTGCACCTGCTCGCTGGCGTCGATCCAAGTTCAATGGGGGTTTCGCCGTTTACACCCACATTTATGGGTCATGAAACTCTGGTTTCCGAGTCTCTGGGGTTGATACCGGCTGGCATTCCGATCCATTTGCTTCCAGGTGCCGCGGCTTATGTCGGTGCGGATATCACCGGCGGCGTGTTGGCGAGTGGGTTGGCCTACGAAGATGGGCCTTCACTCCTTGTGGATGTTGGTACGAACGGCGAGATCGTTCTGAAAGTTGGCGACAAGCTTTATGGTTGCGCTACTGCAGCGGGGCCAGCGTTTGAAGGATCGGGATTGAACTGTGGAATTCGGGCGGGCGACGGTGCGATCTCGCACGTTTGGATGAAGTCGAGCCCATTTGAGGTCGTTAACGAGATCATCGGCCCAGCACGCACGAAGGCGATTGGGATATGTGGCTCCGCCTACATTGACTTCCTCGCTGAGGGCTACCGAGTAGGTCTCATCAACTCGAGTGGACGATATCAGAGCGGCTCCCTTCCAGATTTGGGGGATCGACTCTTGCCGGGGGAATACGGGAAAGACTTTGTGCTTGCACTTGGACTTGGAAAACGAAAGATCGTCGTTGCCGAACCTGATATTGCCCGCCTGCTCCAGGCAAAGGCGGCGATTGCGGCCGGGATTTTGACCCTACTTGGTCGCCTCGGTCTCAAGGCGTCCGATGTGAAGACGCTTTATCTTGCTGGTGGATTCGGCATGCACCTCAACGTCGAAAACGCGATCGCCTGCGGCCTTTTCCCCGGGTTTGAGGCAAGCCAAGTCCAATTGGTAGGGAACACATCGCTTGCTGGGGCGACATTATGTGCAATCGACAAGTCAGCGCTGGAAGAGATCAGCCGAATCGGACGAGAAATCGAGATCATCGAACTGAACCTCGATCCTGACTTCGAAGACACCTATATTGACCAGCTCTGCCTGGGTGGTTGCTAGTTTCGAGCAGTTGTACGGCAACATTCGCATAAACCCATCAACGCAAAATCATGCCTCCTACGGTTTGGTGTGCATCTGCCGCCGTCGGTTGTTGATGCGGAGATTCCGGTTCACGTTCCTTCTCCTTTCCCCAAAAGGGAAATCTGCCCTTAACGGCTCCGATGCAGGCGGGACAAACCTAATCGCATTCGGCCTTTGAACCATCGCCTAACCTGTGACTGAAACCTTCCACTGTGCGGAGATAAGGATTGAAATTCAGTAGAGGAAATCGCACTACGGTTGAATCGATGAAAAGTGCATGGGCTTCGAAAGGGCATTCATTTCGAGCAGTTTTTAGAGCGTGAGTACCAATCGGAAGCCAATGCCATTACACCGAGATCAGACAGAATTCGTGAGTTCCGGAAACAACGGCGCCAAAGGCACTTCGATGGCATAACCCTCTCCTGTCCTCTGCCCTTTTGAAAAAGGGAGAGGAACCCGCCTTACAATTTTAAGTGTTTCCCCATCGACCCTTTCACGCTAATTACCTTGCACGAGCCTCTCTTCCGAGTTCCAGGTCTGAGCCGAACTGCTAGTAACCACCCACTTAGCAGGATAGGGCTGAGAGCACCAGTTTGAGGCTGCGAACACCACTTGCGGTCTTACAGGTTGTGGGCGAAATCAGCGAAAGCCCGAACGTTCTCGGGTGGAGTTTTCGCGGGAATCTCGCATCCAGCGCCCGCGATGTAGTTCGGTCCTGCGATCTTTCGGCACTGGGTTAGGCGCTCATGGATCGCTTCTGGTGTTGAATCTAGCACCTCGCGGACGGGATCAAGGTTGCCGAGGACTTTCACGAAGGGTGCAAAGGTGTCGGCGGCGAGTTTGAGGTCCGTGAGAGAATCGATGTCCACCATATCGACTCCTACCTGGGCCATGAGGGGGACGATTTTGGTGGTGTTTCCGCAGATGTGCATGCGCACCGGCACACCCATCGCCTGAATCGCATCCACCATCCGTCGCTCCTGGGGCAGGACAAATCTTCGATACAGGTCAGGACCGATGAGAGATGCAGGGGCATCGCCGAAGCCAATCATGTCCGCCCCAGCTTCCACCTGCGCTTCGGCGAACTTGATTGCCATCCTTACGTTGAAGCAGAAAAGCTCATCGACAAACTCTGGATCGTCGATGAGATCCTCCATCAAGGTGGTCAGACCACGCATCACGGCAGCCTCTGAGATCGGTCCTTCGACCCAACCCAATACCGGAAGAGTGCCATCACTCAGCCTTCGCAATTCTTTGATGGCGGCTAGACGGTCTCCCATTCGGTTTGGCCCGTGCGGATCGGGCAACTTCAGATCTAGGAGTTGAGCGGGATGGCTCAGCAAAGGATGATTCGGGTCGGGCATCGGGGGATCGTCATCAAACCAGGTTATCGAGCCACCCAAAGACGATAGCTCGCCACCCGGGTCAGAGGTCGTGGCCAAAACATCGAGTCCGAAATCCCTACACACAGCGTATTGCGCTCCCGCCAGGATCAGAGGGTCGCGGACGTAATCAATGTATTTCACCCCCACATGGCGCGAAGCGAAACTCATGATCAACGGCATTGCAAGCTGATCGGAAGGGATCGGATCTGGACCAAAAGTTGACTCGAATTTTTCTAGGGCTGTCATGGTTTGATCGCTCTTACCGACTCAACGAGGGTGACGATATTCTCCCAGGGAACGTCTGGTTCCAAAACATGGGTTGGGCCAATCACGATTCTCGCACCTTCATGAACCCAACGTTCGCAGGTGGCAACCGCAGCACGAACAGCCGCGGGATCACCAAACGGCATCGTCGTTTGGGTGCCAATCATTCCACTGAACGCCAATCGATCCTTCCATCGACCCGCCACCGTGTCGAGCGGCATGCACTCTGGCTGAACTGGATTGAGAATATCGACGCCAATTTCGATCAAGTCATCGACAATTTCCGAAATGTCGCCGTCGGAGTGGTACTGGATGGCGGGAGGGTTCTCAACACACTTTGACGCAGAGATGATATTTGCCAGGCGCCCCTTGAATTGCTCTCGCCAAAGGTCGATCGAGATCATCATTCCGCGCTGGGTACCCACATCATCTCCGAGTCGAATGAGGTCGGCACCTGCAAGCGCTGCCGCACGAGCCGATAGAGACGATTGGGTCATGAACCTGTCAAAGAGCCACTCCGCGATCCCGTTTCCTTCCGCCAAGTCACAAAAGATCTGTTCCATGCTGCGGAGGTACCACGAGCTTTCGAACACACTGCATTCCAGCCCAACGGTGGTTACCTTCCCTTTTGCTTGGATGCGAGCGACATTGGCTTTGGCAGAGGCAGTAAGTACAGGGTCATTCAGATCGTGCCATGGAAGACTCACGATTTCTTCGAGAGTCTCAAACCCAGCTAACGGGTGGAACATCTCCGTGAGATGGTAGGCATTTCCTACGGATGCGGCGTCTCCTGGGCGCTCGACATATCCACCACTCCCTACCCAGGCCCCATCTGGAACCTGAACTCCGCGCTGCAAGTAGGCACTGCGCCAGAGGCTTGAATCATCGTATCCGCCAAGGCCAGCGTATTCGAAGTCGACGTTGAATGCTTCAACGACACTGCGGGTTCCGAGGCGTCGCTCCATTTCATCGACGACAGGCGGTGTCATTGGGAGATCTAGCGGAACGCTGGCGTAATCTTTGCCAGACATCATCCGCAGGAAGTTGTCGCGCTGATTCATCGCTAACTCCTCGCAGAATGCAGTGCTTCGGCGACGGCTTTAATGTGATCCGGAGTTGTGCCGCAGCATCCACCGACAATCTTGATCCCTAGCTTGGCGGCCGTTTCTGCCCACTCGGCAAAGTCGGCTGGCGATACGCCGTACTCGAAACCGTCAGGTGTAGCAATGGGTGTTCCGGCGTTGGGCTGGAGCAGAACTGGGAGACCATGGCAGCAAGACATGAGGTCGGCTCCGATGGCAAGGTAGTCATCAAGGCTCAACGAAGTTCCACAGTTGGCACCGATCGCATCTGCGCCAGCATGAAATGCGGCCAAGGCTGCTTGCTTCGGTGTGGTGCCCATCATGGTTTGGTACGTCTCACCATTTCGCTCATAGGTGTACGAGGAAATGATCGGCAACCCAAAGGACTTCAGAGCACTTACCGTCACTTGCATTTCGGTCGTATCCGACATCGTTTCGACGATGAACCCATCGATCCCTTCCGCTAAGAGTTGGTCGGCTTGCCGTTTGACTGCGTCTGCCAGTTCCAATTCTGTCAGGTCCCCAAGTGGCTCTAGGAAGTCTCCGCATGGTCCGATGTCTCCAAGGATGAAGCACCTCCCTTCGGCAGCCTCTTTTGCGAGTCGTACGGCCTGCCGATTGAGTTCCTCGAAGCGTTCTAGCAATCCGTAGCGAGCGAGCATGAGCGTCGAGCCGCCAAAAGTGTTGGTGGTGAGACAGTTGCATCCAGCATCGGCATAACTTCGGTGAACCGAAGACACTGCCTGGGGTCGTTCGACATTCCAGAGCATCGACGGATGGCCATGGGTGAGCCCAAGCTGAATGAGTTGGGTGCCCATCGCCCCATCCATCACAAGCACATCGTGGTTCAGGAAGAACGACTTCATACCGTTGCTGCCTCTAACGCAGGACAGGGCTTGAGGTTTGTGTCTTGGCCCCAGATTCGTCTTACTTCTCGGATGTAGTAGAGGTAATTCTCGTAAGGCACATCGGGCGGAACGCGATGGTCAGGAAGCGGAATGAACCCTCCATCCTCAACAAGCGGCACTAGCCGCTCAATTTCTGCAAGGATCGCGGGCTTCGAGTGCTGCAAGACGTGTTTGTCGAATCCACCGATCAATCGCAAGTCCTTGCCGTATTGCTTTCGATAGGCGATTGGGTCTCCACCCCAAGTTCCAACCTCGATTGGGAACATGCAGTTGATACCAGCGTCGAGCCACAGCGGGAGTAATGAGTCGATCTTTCCATCACAGTCTGTCCACACAATATCGATGCCGTATTTGTGAAGCAGATCTGTAATCCGACGATAGTGGGGGACGAGGAACCGCTTGAAGTGGTCAGGGCCTAGCAACGGGCCGCCGCTGTAACACATGTCTTCCCACATCGAGCCAGAGTCAAATTGAGCCCCGGTTTCCAGCGCAACAGTCAAGGCACCAATCGTGCAGTCAGCCAGAGTGGTGACCATTTCCTCAAACCAAGCTGGGTCATCGTAAGGGACGAGGACGACGTTTTCGAGCCCCATCCAATCGCGAAGCCATCCAAACAGACTTCCACACCATGCCGATGCTGGGACCTTGCGATTGGGGTCTTTCCAGTCGGCGACTCTTTTCTCCCAGTCAGCGGGAAAACGAGCGGGATTCGTAGGATCCAAGCGCGGCAGATAGTGCTCGCGCCATGAGTCTCTATCGGTGAGCAGGTGCCCGATATGGTGAGGTATCGAACCCATGTATTTCTTGCGAAGGACTCGAACACCATCGCCCTGTTGCACGATCTCATGGTCGTCAAGGTCTTCAATGACCTTCCATTCAAATGTTGGGTTGAGTCCCACGTCAGGCGAATTTGTCGCAGCATAGCTGTCCATTCCGAACCACTGGTCGGTATGAATTTTCGCGGTCGAGGTCCACTCGACTTCGGTCGGAAGACCTTGCTTGTGCCATTCGGGCACCGTTTCCTCCCAGAATCCAAAGTCACAGATGGGACATCTATCAACGGGTTGATAGTGCATGGTTGCGTTGAAGCGTTCTCGATCAGTCATGGGTTTCAGAGGGGTAGCGGCCAAATTGAAGTCCGGCTTCAACCATTGCCTCGATGTTTTCTAGTGGTGTGCCAGGAGCCAGGTTATTTCCCTCGCGGAGGAGAAACATCTTTCCGTCGAGAATGCCGGACTGCAATATTCGACGAGACTCTTCAAAGACGGCCTTGGGGGTGCCACACCTGAGCAACTCAACATGGGGTCCACCGTGGATTCGAATTTCGGGGCCCAGAGCGAGTCGTAATGCACCAAAGTCAACGGGGAATCCAGTATCGAATGCGCTCACGTGGAGTTCGCGAACGATCGTTGGGAAGTGTCGGGTGGCATTTCCGCACAGGTGCATTCCACGCTCAACGTTCGTTCCAAAGGCATCGTAGATGCGGCGGTGATGGGGGAGAACGTGATCGATATACATCTCTGTTGAGATGAGCGCGACACTGTCATCGGCCATCCAAAATCCATCCTGCGGCATTGGGACACCTGCCATGGTTCGCCATGCCTTCATCCGATCAATTGTCGCGTCCGTGATGAAAGTTAGCAGGAGTTGCAGCCGACCCGGTTCTTCCGCCATGGTGGTGCAAACAAACTCGGGTCCGAAGAGATTGCATGCGGCTGTCAAGGGGCCGTCGGTGCCACCTCCGGGCATCCAAACGGTAATGGGGCGTCCAAGATACTCTTCGGCCTTCGCTCGCTCGGCCATGTCCTCATAGAATTCCAAGCCTTTGGCGTACAGCCCTCCGAAGGGATCGGGCAGACCTTTTTCGAGAAGTTGCTCTGGCTTGTCGACGTAGGCAGGCATCGTGTCCGGCACTTGCCCTTCGAGATAGTGGACCGTGCAGCCAAACCAAGCCGCTTCGTAGTAGTTTTGGAAATCGACGCCGATGGACCATCGCTCCGGGAGACCGAGTCCCGAATCTTGGAGAATGTTGAAGCGAGACCAGCGCTGAAACTTCAACTGCGCATCGAACATCTCGTCGGGGTCTTCGCTGTAGCGCTGGAAGTTCATTCCAAAGTCGTTTGCGACCGGATGGAACATGAAGTAGCGGGTGTTTGTGCCGACCTGAATCGGAACACGGATTGGATTGCGCTTTGCATACGCATCCAAAACCGCTTGAGATTCCTCGTTGTGCTTGGCAAAGTTATAGTCGGCCAGCCTGTCCGTGGTCTTTGCCCCCGTCGTTGGATCCAAAGTCTTCAGCATGTTGTGGTGCGTTCTCTAGTCGTAATTTCCGTACTTGTCGACCAAATCCACCACGAAACAGTAGGTCTCGTAGCTCACGCTTGGTGGAACGGAGTGGTCTGAGTGGTAGCCGTAACCCTTCGTCGATTTGCCTGCTTCGATCTTGGAACGGACTTCCTCTTCGATCGCGTCACGATCATTGGTCGCGTAGATCATCACGTCGCAGTTCCCTATGAACGCGAGGCGATCTCCGACGGCAGGGCACAGCCGTCGAACATCCATTCCCGCCTTTGCTTCCAGCGGTTGAAGGACGTCAAAGCCTGCCTTGATGTAGTCTTCAATCACACTGTTGACGTCGCCGTCGGTGTGAAACACAAAGGGCATATTGCGGTCATGAGCCCACTGGGCCATCCTTTGGTGATCGGGCCACACCAGCTCTCGGTAGAGCGGTGGACCGCAAAGCAGTCCGCTCCGATATGCCATGTCACCGTAAATCCAAACGCCGTCCGCTTCGATACCGTTGGCCAACAAGTATTCAAAGTCGCTGAGAACCAGGTCCGTCATAGTCCGGGAGACATCAATCAAATACTCTGGGTCTTCGATCATCGCGATCATGGTGTTCTCGTCACCGAGGAGGTGACGGGTCATCTCAAAGGTTTCTAGTCCAGTGAGGTGGCACCATCGACCTTGTCTTCGAGCCAGCCGAAGCGCCCACTCGGCCCCTTTCAGATCGACCGATGGACCTTTAGCCAGAAGCCGTGGTTTGATAACGTCGAACCAGTCTTCCTTAGTCTCACATGGAAACGCCACGTGTTCTGGAGTGCCCTCTCGGAACTTCCAGTAACGGTTGATTTGACCCCACGCGTCGCGCTTGGTAACGGTGTCGGCATCTTCGGAAGTGACGATGTCTTGACCTGGAAACGGGAATGGCTCCGACCAACAGAGCCCCTGAAAATCATTGCCAACGATGACGTTAGGGTCGTCGACCATCCCCTCGGTACGCCAACGTTTCAACGTGTCGTTCCAGAACGATTCCATCCTCGGAATGCAGTCCTGGTCCTTCCTCTCGATCATTCGCGAGACGCGCTCGCAGCCCGTCATACGGACTTTTCGCATCATTTTGCTGCCGTCCTTATGCGAGTACTGCGGTGGATTGTGATCCGACGAGCTTTCTGGCAACCTCAACCGCACTCGCGGCGTCTGGAGCGAAGGCATCGGCTCCAATCTGATTGGCGAAGGCTTGGGTGATCGGCGCACCGCCAATCACGATTTTCGCGTTGGATAGGCCCGCTGCCTTCAATTCGTCGATCGTCGATTTCATCGACGGCATCGTTGTGGTGAGGAGAGCAGATAGACCGATGATCTGAGGATTGTGTTCTCTGGCTGCGGCGACGAAGCGCTCGGGGGGAACGTTCGTTCCGAGGTCGATCACGTTGAAGTTGGCACCTTTCCACATCATCGCAACAAGATTCTTGCCGATATCGTGGAGGTCTCCCTGAACAGTGCCAATCAGGGCAGTGAACTCAGGACGAATGCCCGCTGCCACGAGCAGCGGCTCAAGAATGACCATGCTTTCCTTCATGGCCCTCGCTGCGATGAGCATCTCAGGCACAAATACTTCGTTCTTCTGGAACCGAGCACCAATATCGTCCATCCCTTCGATGAGGGAGTTCAAAATGGCCTTCGGCTCGACGCCGGCGTCGATGGCTTCTTGAGTGAGGAGTCCCGCTGCCTTGCGGTTTCCAGTCTTAATCGCTTCTGTGAGTTGAGTGAGTTCCATGAGCTCGTTCCTATGTGAGATCGTAGTCTTGAGGGCGGAATGTCGTCGTGTTCACGGCATCCATCATGCTGGCGATGAATGTCGATTCATCTTCAGGGAGTTCTTCGAGTGCTTCTTTGATCGTATCTAGCCAACAAACTTCACGCGGGGCAACCTTGAGGCTGCCATCGTTGTAGGCGTCAGTGATCAAATTGAGAGCCGTCATTCCGGCGGCAACGGCGGCTCGGTAATGGTTCGGCGCGCTGACAATGGATTCAGCGATCTTTACCGCGCTTGCAGGGGCGAGGATAAGTGCCTGCGGATCTAGCCCGATGTCAGATCGAACGAGCCACTTCTTTAGCATTGCTGCCGCTTCGGGACCATCGGCGTTTGCTTCGTTGAACAGGCGTACGTCGTAAGCGAGCTGCTCCATATAGCAAGTCGGGGCCATACCACCAAGCAGTTTTACGTTCTGGACAGATTCGTTGCTCCAGGTATCACATGCTGCTGCCGCGACATTTCCGACCGGACTTAGGTGAGCGCACGCGGCGGTCTTGCCTTCCATCGCCATCGGGAATCCGGTGATCGCTTTGAGAATGACGTTTTCGTAGCCACAGTCTTTGCCAGGACCGACCGCGCCGCATTCGTACGCTACCAAACTGCGTACCGCAGATACGCTTCGCACGACTGCTGCGAAGACTCGTGGAATCAGTTTTTGTTCGGCGAGCACCATGGCGGTATTCGCGAAGCCACAAGCGGTATCCCCGGCGGCGTGAACATGGTTCCGCTCGGCAATCTCAGCGATATGCGTCCAAAGGAATCGCATGTCGCGAACTCCCATGACGCTTAACGCAAAAATGACTTGCCCGATATCGCACGACTGGAGAGCTTCGTCGTTGACTTCCTTGCCACCGACCGATTCGATGCTCAAGAGTTCTGCGCCTGCGGCAGCAGATCGATCGAAGAGCTCGATCATGTTGTCCCAAAGTTCGCCGCTCCGCATAACGGGCGGGCGTACCATCTCCCGCGTATCGTTTGGGGTCATACGAAACACGGATTTGAGACCGTGCTTAACCGATGCTTCGTGGAGTTCGTCTAGGAGAATCTGTGCGATTTCCATGCCCCAGTCAGGATTTTCCGTCATCGGCGGCAAGGTTTCAAACTCGACAACAAGGCCCGGAACTTCAAGCTCCGATGCACGCTTCAGTGCTCCCGTGATCATTTCACGGTACTGAGCCGCAACATCGGGCATCGTGCTTCCATTCACGAACATCGTGGGAAGCGTGAAGTTAAGTTCAGGATAAACAAGGCCACCGCCAAGGACCATGCCGCTTCTTGTTGTTAGCGGCTTTGGAGAAAATCCGAAGGTCAGGTGGTTGGGATCAGGGATTGCTAATTGTTGAAAAGGCGACATCGACTATTCCGTCTGATGTGTCCGAGCTTACGGTATACGGGGGGTCTGTCGGTGAGGTGAGTTTTGTTGACAAGGAATTAGTTTCATTCGCAGCTAGCATCAAAATCGACTCTGGACCGGCATTTTTTGAACATTTTCCTTAAACGCGTGATCGTTGAGCCGCAGGCAAGGTAGAAACCCTCAATATGGCCAAACGGCCCTCCGCTGCAAACCCTTCCAAGACTGCTCGAATCGAGGTTGCCTGTCGGGTTGCCTACGAACTAGGGTTGCTGCTCGGCATCCTCACTCTCGTTCTCATTGCCCTTAGTGGGTGGGCAACGCAACACGTCGACATTGACCGAACCGTGGACGCCACCCATGTTCAGGGCAGTGCTCCGAATCCAGGAATCTTTCATGTCGGAGAGTCGGTCCCTATCTACCGTTTTCACGAAGATTGGCAGCAGGTGATCGGGCGGGCAAAGGTCGCCAAGATCGATGGGGATCGGATTACGTTTGAATATGATCCGAACAAATTTCGCTGGGAGATGGGTCGGCATGGGAGAGTTCTCTCCGTGTCAGGAACCACCTGTCGTGTCAATTTAGGGCAACAGAATGGGTTTTCGGTCGGGGATGGCCTAAATGTTTTTGATGGCCGAACCCTTGTTGGCGTTGTCCAATTCATCAAGCTAGGTGCGACCGAATCGACGGCTGCGATTCTGCAGCGGGGACAAAAAATCCCGAACGCGCTGTTCAATGGGAAGGTTGTGTCTGAGTACACAGTTGCCACTCAGGTTGTCTTCAACAATTCCCCCATTCTTCAGATCGTCGATTACCTTGGATATGTAATTGTTGTGGTCGGCTACAGCCTGCTTTGGAGAAAGTATCGGGGATCACCGTTCTTGGCTATCTTGCCTCCGCTTCGACAGCGACTCCAGCCTTCTGCCACCGTCAAGATCGCATTTCACGCCGCGATTGGGATTCCTATTCTTTGGGTATTGACGAATTTTGGAATCCGCTGTGTCGGCTATCTCATCTATCTGACCTACTACTATTTCCTCCACACACCGATGCCAATAGGTATTGGAACGGACGCACTGCTCCAAGCTCATCAGCCCCTTTTCTTCCTGTTGTTGATTGCGTATGAGGCGGTCCTTTGGTCGAAAGGTAGTTCTCCCATCGGCTTGGTACTAAAGCGAATTGCTTTTCGGGGTGGGATTTTTGGGCATACCGCGAAGGAGCCTGCCGAGCATGTGACGATGTGGTGCCTTCAGGCCATCATCGTTTATACGTTTGCGCGAACCTTAGGTGGATTTGTGCAAGGGAACTTTAACTCTGGCATATTGGCTTCGTGGCCCAAAGCTCCCCCGGTGGTTGTTCCAGAGACAAACCCACTGAGCCTCGAAGGCTTTGCGCGGACCCTTCACTCGATTGGCTACGCATTGACCCATGCTCCATCGCCCCCCTATGAAGACGCGATGTTTTTATCGCTTGACTCTGCGATCTATAACGCATGCATCCTTGCGTGCTTGGTTGGCTACGCCTATTCCTTGGTCAGCTATTTATGGGGCAAGCGAATCCGCAATGTCGATTTCACAATCGTCGGTTGGCTGACAAACGCGGTGTGCTACGGGCCGCTGTTCGGAGTCGTCATCTGGCAGATGCTGCCGCCTCTTATTGGGCAAGATCCGATTGTAACCCCAGGCTTTCTCCGCACGATGACCTTCACGATCGCTGTGACCCTAAACGCGATCTACACGTTGAGTATTTGGAATCTGGGCACGATGTTCGGTGTCATGACGGATAAGGGCGTTCGCACCAGTGGGTTCTACAGCATCGTTCGCCACCCGAACTACACCATCGAATCCGTCATGTTTGTATTGTTCTATTGCCGGGAGTTGTCTTCCGTCGGGCAATGGATCGCGGTCAGCGGGTTTGTGATCATCTACTGGCTTCGATCGGAGCGCGAGGACCAATTCATGGGCGCATCAAATCCCGAGTATCTCACCTATCGTGAGAAGGTCCCTTACAAATTCATCCCAGGTCTTTACTAACTTTGGGAATCGGGTCGGTGCCGGAACATCACTAACTTGCTGTACAAAGGCTCAAAGCCGATGCGCTGCAAGTTTCGATGAGACTGTGATCCCGGAAGTGCGACCACTTGAACCAGGGAACCCTTGCCCGCGACGGCAAGCCGGTGGTGAGTGAGCGCAGTTTGGAGACCTCGGCCCCGAAACTTAGGCATAGTGCTGGCACCAGCAAACATGAATTTCCCGTCAAGAGCAACGAGCGAAGCCGTCGCCGCCGCTTGGCCATCAATGAAGCCGAGGAACCGCCTGCTCGGATATGCAGCAATCAATTTGCCTATCTCCGAAACTTCCTTGACAGGTTCGTCGAATCCCATCCATCCAGCTTCAGAGACTCTAGACCAGAGTTCCAAGTCGCCAGTGATCTCTTCAATTGTAATATTCGAGGGACTTTCCAATGGTTTCGGTTCGCCAATTTGAGCCAGGACGGTTTCGAAATGATCAGCCACGTATCCAAGTTCTGAAGCCTGTTTCAGGACCTCTGATGATGTAAATGGGGTTACAATTAATTCCCAATTACTGGTGCGCCCATTGTAGAATTCGTCAACTTCCGTCAGGTCAGTAACCGAATCGCGGTGTCCGATACCGTAGACCTGAGTCGTAGGTGATCCGTCTCCAGCAAAAGTGGCATAACCAGTTCCGATGGCAGCCCCGTCGACCTGGTCAAACAGGTCTTTCAAGACTCCCGTTGACCGCATCATCATCCCGACGCGAAACGCGTGAAGTTGATCAACTAGTTCGCCGGTCAGGAGCATGGTTATTTATGTGGGGGCGAAGGGTGCCTCGCATCTTGCAGCGGCTGCGGCTAA
This sequence comes from uncultured Armatimonadota bacterium, assembly GCA_903833215.1. GTDB lineage: Bacteria > Armatimonadota > Fimbriimonadia > Fimbriimonadales > Fimbriimonadaceae > Fimbriimonas. The sequence continues at coordinate 71,342 of CAILEM010000064.1, read as the reverse complement.
CCCACGTCGGGTTAGCCGCCTTGCCGCTACATCTGGGTTCGTGACTAGACCATCCAGTGGACTTCGCCGTCGCCGAGCAACGACTGGATGTAGTTAAGCTGACCGTCGTGGTACCAAATATGGCTTACCGCGATTTGAGCCAGGATGAATACCGGTGTCGGCATTCCCCATGGTGCGTTGACGACGGCGTTCAGTGCCTCGTCGCTTGCTGATGTGATAGCTGCACCGAATGCTGCTGAGGCTTCCTGCAAACCACCAATTGCGGTTGCCTTATCCTTGTAGGTCTCAGTGAGAGCATCCATGTCGTTATAGACTGATGACTCTTCTCCCTGAGCTGCAGCAGTCGTCCACTTCAGCATAGTGACGGTGTCTGAGATCAGTGCGTTGGCAGGGCGCGTGCAGCCGCCATGGCCTTCCGTCCACTTATCGTCTGGGATGGCGTTGATGTCTGCGATGGTCATACCGGTTACGGCCTGTAACCAGCCTGCTAAATAAGCTCGGGCATCGACGCCCTGAGTAGTGTTGCTCATGTTTCTCTCCTCTTAGGTGGGATAGCGACAGTGAGTCTAACACTCCAAGCTTTTGATATTCCAGTTGTGCAACAAAACATTATCGTTTGTTAACGACTTCCTTGGTCACACCCAGGGAACCAATGTGAGGGTTTGTGTCTTTCAAGGTCAACATGAGCGCAACAAAGATTACATCGAGCCCAATCACGATTACGGATGCGACCTTCGAGTCACAGGTCCTTCAAAGCACTGTCCCCGTGCTCCTTGATTTCTGGGCGTCTTGGTGCGTGCCCTGCAACTTAATGAAGAGGTCGGTGGAGAAAGCTGCAGCCACATTGGAGGGTGAAGCGCTTGTGGGTTTGGTAAACGTCGACGAGATGCCGGAACTCGTTAGTCGGTTTGATGTTCAGGCGACTCCCACCTTCATTCTCGTGAAAAACGGACAAGTTCTGGTGCGGTTTTCAGGCATGGCTACGGCAGGCAGTCTTGTATCGCGCGTTCGATCCTCAACAATGTGAACGACTTGGTAGGAACGACAAAGTGGTGTGCGACGTCGAATCTTCGATGGGAGTTTGTCGCCTTACGTCAGCAATCAGGAGTGTCTCCCTGATCACAGTGATCTTGACGAGCTTCCAAGCTACGCGCGGTAACCCTAAAACGCCTGACTTTGTTGATGCCGTACGATCAAGATCGGAATTTGATCAGATCGCCAGGACAACGAATTTCCCCTACGAAATTCCGCATGTTCTATTTGTGATTGACAGACAAAACAAGAACAAGACGTTCTTCGTCAATTCGAAGCGCTTCGGCTCACATCGTGAGTTTGCCAATGCAACCTACCTTTCCCTTGAGACGGGGCAAAAGTTCTTTCAGAACAACTACCTCCGAAGCGACCGGCGATTCTACATGGGCACGGTATCGTACCAAACACCGGTGAAGCGCTGGACCTTTGAGTTCTGGGAAGGCGACCAAATATCGTCAGAAGGGTTGAAAGTCACTGCCGACTGCATTACCAAGGGCTTCTTCGCTGCGATCGCATTTAAGCCGAATTCACTGCGTCAGGAAGAGGTCGCCTCAGCCGTTTCATCTGTACAAACCCTCTTGCCACGCGACATATTGCCTCCATCCGACTACCAACCGCTGAGTATAGGTACTGCGATCGGCAGGCTTAGGGTCCTTGACCGGCTCGATGAGAAGACCGTGATTCGATCGGATGAAGTCGTTGTTATGCGAGAAGCTCCAGTGGATTTGCCGCCCATAGCTGGGATTATTACAACCCTGCCTTCGAGCCCACTTTCGCATATCTCAATTCGATCCAAGTCACTTCATGTTCCGGACGCCTACATTCGAAATGCAGATCGAGTCTTCGCCTCCAGAGTGGGTCAGATTGTCCGGTTCGAAACACGCCCAGACCAATATCTGATTGGCGTTCCAACGACGGCAGAACTACGTAGCTTCGCCCTACGGGCAGTCGAGCGAAGGAAGTTGGTCACCCCGAAGGCTGATCTTTCCATCACTGCCATCGCTGACCTGGGCTCTCAACGTTCCTCAGTGGCGAACGGCTACGGTTCGAAGTCGGCGAACTTAGGCGAGATTATTCACGCCCAGCTTTCTGGCGTGAATGTCCCGAGCGGATTCAGCCTGCCGTTTGTCGCGTACAAATCGTTTGTTGTGGAAAACGGCCTCGACAAAGCCGTTGCGGCAATGCTTGCAGACCCCAAGTTCCAGTCGGAGTTGGCGACTAGGAAAGACTATTTGGCAAGCCTAAGAAAGAGGTTTCTTGAGGGGAAAGTGAACGACTTGCTGGTCGCTCAGATTCTTCGCAAGGTGCATTCAGAATATGGCGGCGAAGGATTATTTGTCCGCTCTTCAACCAACAGCGAAGACCTTCCAAATTTCAACGGCGCTGGCCTGTACTCGACCTTTCCTAATGCCAGGACGGATGAGCAGATCATTCAAGCAATTAAGTTTGTTTGGGGTTCCGTCTGGAATTTCGAGGCATTCGAGGCACGACAAAGGGCGGGAATTGACCATGACAAGGTCTATATGGGAGTCCTTGTCCAGCGTGGAATCAATGCTGATTCAGCCGGAGTTATGATTACCGGCAACCCGTTTGATCGGTCAGATACAGACTGTTGCTATGTCAGCGCCACCAAGGGCCTTGGCATAAGAGTTGTCGAGGGAGTGAAAATCCCGGAGCAACTTTTGATGCACTATGAGTCTGCGTCCGTACAGGTTTTGACTCGATCCACGATTGATTCTCTCCTGACTTTCGACAAGCAAGGTGGAGTCAGGCAGGTCGCCGTTGAGCAAGGTCGGGCGATCCTTACGGACGATTTGGTCCATGCCCTTGGCTATGCAGCAAGGCGCATCTACTCGCTCTTTGGACGCAAGGAGCAGGACATCGAGTGGGTGATCGCAAATGGCAAGGTGTACATCGTCCAATCGCGGCCCTATATTCGAGACTAGAGCCAGACTGATCCCTGTGATAGTCCGCAGACAAAAAGGCCCCATTCGATGACTGGGCATCAAATGAGGCTTTTCGGTGATCGAACCTAAACGGACGAATTCTTCTTAATGTAATCGTAGAGTTCGTCAACCTGAGTCATTGCCAATCCCGTAACGGTGTCCGCACATCCGTAGTAGATGGTGATTCGACCGGTAGGAGCATCGGCAAGCGCCGCGCAAGGGAACGTAACGTTGGGCACGTCACCGGCGAGTTCGTACAGCTCACGAGGGTTGATCAGATAAGGCTTGCAGCGATATCGAACCTGCCATGGCTTTTCGAGGTCGAGAATGACGGCACCGAAGCTGTAAACATAGCCGTTGCAACTGGTGAGAACGCCGTGATGGAACAGGAGCCATCCCTCAGTTGTCTCGATCGGAACGGGGCCAGCACCGATCTTCGTGCTTTCCCAAGGCTGCTGAGGACCCATGACGTAGCGATGGCGACCCCAATAAACGAGGTCTTCACTCTGTGAGATGTAGATGTCGCCAAATGCGGTGTGTCCGGTGTCGCTCGGGCGGCTGAACATCAAGTATCGGCCGTTCACTTTGCGAGGGAACAGAACGCCATTGCGGTTGTAGGGGAGCAAAGTGTTCTCGACCATGTGGAACTCTTTGAAGTCCTTCGTCCAGCCAAGGCCGATGGTCGGGCCATGCCAACCGTTGCACCACGTTACGTAATAGCGGTCTTCGATCCAGCAGACTCTGGGGTCGTAGGCGTAGGTGGGAGCCTCAACCTCTTCGTCATCCATGATCCACTTGATCGTTTCATGATTGATGTTCCAATCGACGCCGTTCTCGCTGAACCCGGCATGGAGGACCATGTTTCGGCAGATATCATCGCAGCGGAAAACGCCGGCGAATTTGCCTTCAAACGGGACCGCCGCGCTGTTGAAAATGCTGTTGCTGGTCGGAATGAGGTCGCGGGGAATGATCGGGTTTTTGCTGTATCGCCACATCGGACCTTGGCCTGGTTTGGTCCGGTCTTCCCATGGAATGTTTGGCAGAGCTTGCCCAACTATCTTGATCGTAGACATGCCGTCAGTTTCTCATAAATCGATGCTTAGTTACACGGGTTTGCTTTCACTAGCGAACGCGTTAACTGAAATCTGACAGCCCAACGACTCGCCGACTCACTTATACTAGGAGCGTGAAGAATCTGAATTGCCTCATCGCAGCGCGATGGGTTGCCGCGCTTCCTCTGCTTGGCCTTATAACCATGGCTGCGGCAGCACCTCGTCACTCCGAGCCAAACAAAGCTGTTGGCGCTCTGAAGAGCCGATACCTTGTGGGCCTCCAACTGTATACGGTTCGTGACGACTGCGCCAAGGATTTTCCAGGCGTGATCAAAGCTGTTGGAAAGATGGGCTTTACCGGCGTCGAGTTTGCCGGATACTACGGTCGGTCTGCTCAAGAGCTTCGCGCAATGCTCGATGAAAGCCACCTCAAGTGCTACGGAACCCATATCGGCATGGACACGATGTTGGGTGATAACTTCGAGAAGACCGTCGAATTCAACAAGATTCTAGGCAACAAGCTTCTGGTGATCCCCTGGATTGACGAGAACAAGCGAAATACCCCTGCGGCTATCAAAGAAACCGCCAAGACCCTCAATGAGATTGCGAAGAAGCTAGAGCCGCACGGCATGATCCTCGCGTACCACTGCCACAAGGGCGACTTCATTACTGTCAACGGTTTCACCTCTTGGGAGTTGCTGTTCAAGAGCACCGATGATCGAGTGAAGATTCAGTTCGATAGCGGAAATGCGATGTCGGCAGGCGTCCAAGGTGCCCCAATGGTGGCCAAATTCCCAGGACGAATCATCTCCGTCCATTTCAAGGATTTCTCCAGCACCAACCCCAATGCGCTCTTGGGTGAGGGTGATGAAGATTGGAAATCACTGGTTCCGATGCTGAAGAAGACGGCGGGCGTCCGCTGGTACATCATCGAGCAGGAGTCATATCCATTCCCACCTCTTGAATGCGCTGAGAAGTGTTTGCGCACGTTCGAGAAATTGATGAATTCTAAGTAAAGACGTACGAAAAAGGGCTGTCGCGATTCGTCGCGACAGCCCTTTTTCGTTTTACTTGGGAGCTTCTTCGGGCTGGTCATATCCCTTCAGTCTTCGAATCCAAATATTCCGGAATTTCAGCTTAGAGGGGCCGTGATCCTGAAGATAGATGTGATCTTCGGCAGGCTGGACTTCTTGCATGAGCACAGCCTGGTGAGCAGACGGGCCGTTCAGCTTTTGGTGGTTGTGGACCATCACCCCGTTAAAGAACAAGGTCACGTACGCTGGCTCGACGACCTTCGTGCCCTCAAATTTTGGTGCCGTGAAGATGATGTCGTAAGCTTGCCATTCGCCGGGAGGTCGCATCGGGTTAACGAGCGGTGGATATTGACCGTAAAGCGCGCCGGCCTGTCCATCAGCATAAGTTGAAGCCCGATAGGAGTCGAGCACCTGTACTTCGTACTTGCTCATCAGGAATACGCCACTGTTACCACGGCCTTGCCCCGAACCCTTCACATTCTTGTCTTCCTGGTACTCGATATGAAGCTGGCAGTCGCCAAACTTCTCCTTGGTGTATAGGTTGCCGGTTCCACCACCAATTTCAATACAACCTTTTGCAACTTTCCACTTGGGGGTCGATTCGGCCCCGCCCGCGTATTGCGTCCATTGAGAGAGGTCCTTGCCGTCAAACAGCACTGTCGCATCCGAGGGTGGTCCGCCTGGAGCCGCACTTGGAACGACCTCATGAGGATAGGGTCGGTCTGGATCGTGAACATGCCATTTCTGCCCAGGCAGAATCGGTGTATTGCGATACCCATCGCGGTGGACCTGAGCCACAAAAGCTAAGCTAAGAACCGCAGCAAGCGGAACTCCAACGAACAACACTGTTTTTCGAGCAGGATTCGATGTCACCGCGCGATGCTACCCAAACGGACATGTGAATATCTCTTCCACCGATTTCGGAGCAAAGTGGAATATCAGGTTAGCCACAAGCCCCCGTAGTCGCCGGTGATCGTACCGGCGCTACCGCCTATGGAACAGAGCCCACTATCAGACTTGACTCGCGCTAAGGCATGGAGGAATTCCGGAGGTTTCCGGCGATTGCCACCGGTGCGACGGCTCCTTTGGCTTGGGTTGCCTGCTCCTAACCTACAGAAGATCGCTCGTCCTCGGCAGGGAGCCCAAGCAACCTGTAGGCAAAGAGTGATACCGCTGCAAGCCCGATTGAGAGCGAGAGGCGCGCCACGTATCTTCCGAGCGATGTTCCTGGTGTGATCGAGTCGACGATGCTGGCTGTGCTGAAGAAACCGGTCACGATTCCGACGAAGCCGCATGCGTTTCTTAGATTCCACGCCTTGTAACCCATGACCCGAATCGCTACGGCCAACATCACGGACACGGGACCGAAGTAGAGGATCGGGACGACAGGTGTCATTTCGATTTCCCCACCCTCAGGTCCGATGACGGCGTGGTGTCCGAAGACGCGGCATATCACGGAGTACCCGTAGGATACGGTCAGCAAGATCGCGAAGGGAAGGATCTCTTTCCAGAGAGATTTGTCCGGCCCTGGTGCGGTCGTACGCATCCGACTTGGGGCGACTTCCGATTCAGGAGGTTCAGCTGCACGTGTCATTGGAAGTCTCGTCCTTTCATCTTACGACAGTTGCTGGAACGGGCGCTGGTGTGAGCTTTACAGCAACAGCAAGCCTGTGGACAGGCATCTCATTGTGATTTTCAGCTCAACCCCGTACGGCTGCTGCGACGCCACGGAGACGTCGACTACGGGGGGGCATGGTGATTGCGATTTTTGCGCAAACCTCTGGGGCTGCTACGTCGGTAGGATCACCGCCGATGGGGGAGGCGGTGATTGCGATTTCTGCGGAAACCTGTGAGGCTGCTACGTCGGTACGATCACCGCCGACTACGAGGGCGGTGGTGATTTCCAGTTTCACACCAGCCTCTCAGGCTGTATCAACGCCACGGAGACATCGACCACGGGGGCTTCTGTGGCTAGGGTTCGCAGACGATTCGGAAGCCGGCGAAGGGGGAGTCGCTTAGCCACCACCTGCTTTTCGGCATCTGGGGATCGGTTTCTTGCCATTTGGGCTCGAAGTGTCGGCGGATCGATGGGTTGATCGCGTTGGCTTCGTCTTGGAAGGTGTTGCCGCACAGAACTGGCTTGCCTTCGAGATCGACGGTCCACTCGCCGACGTTGCCAAGCATGTCGAAGAAGCCGAGTTTGTTGGCTGCCTTTGTCGCCACCGGATGAGTGACAGTTGCGCTGTTGCCTGCGTACCAGGAAGCCTTTTCAATTTGGCCTTTCGATAGCTTTACAGGAGCGTCGACGCCTTCGCGGCAAGCCAGTTCCCACTCGGCTTCGGTTGGCAATCGATACTTCTTCTTCGTTACGGACGATAACCACCGGCAGAACATGGTGACGGAGTCAAAGCTCAAATTGATTGCTGGATAGCCGTGATGACCCCATCCGCGATCGGGGAGGATGTAGCTCTTGCTTGGTCGAGCGATGGCGTCAATCGGGAATTTCGTTTGGTCATACGGCTTCGACGGAGGTCCACTCTGCGTAAACGCATCGAATGCTTCCCATGGGGTCTCCGTTTGGGCCAGCCAATAAGGCTTGACGGTAACCGTCTTATCGCCAATCTTGATCGTCCCACCTGGCACGGCGATCATCTGAATCTTAACGACCGTACCGGGTAGGGTTTCCGTAAAGGTTTCCAGCTTGTCATCCGCGCGCTTTGTCGTCGCCGTCGGATGCCCGGACGCTGCCTTTGGCAACACGATCAGCATGCACAGAGCACTTATCACACTAAACAAGCCCACTCGTCGTAGGGGAAATCGCATTGGTTTGTCGTTCATAGCCGTAGGAGCGTTACTGCTTTACCCAACCGATCGTTCCTTTGGGACGCAAGCAAATTCGCTCACTCGTTTTACCTTCACTGAGTATCTGATGGGTGTCGATGCACGCCTTGTCGTCTACGCTCCTGACAAGAAAACTGCTGAAGATGCCTGCGCAGCCGCATTTGAGCGCATTGCCGCCCTCGATTCATGCATGAGCGACTATCGGCAGAACAGTGAGTTGATGCAGTTGTGTGCCAAACCGGCAAACAAACCAATCACCATCTCCAAGGAATTGCTTAAAGTCTTGCAAGTTTCTGAGCAGCTTTCAAAGCAATCCAAGGGGAAGTTCGACATTACTGTCGGACCCCTCGTTCGACTATGGCGAGCTGCTCGCAAATCAGGGAAGATGCCATCGCGAGAGGAAATCGAAAAAGCCAGAAAGGTCGTTGGCTGGCGATTGGTGAAACTTGACTCAAACCACTCGACAGCAACTCTGAAAGTTCCCGGCATGAGGCTGGACTTAGGTGCGATTGGCAAAGGCTTCGCCGATGATGAGGCTCAGGCCGTGCTTAAGGCACACGGCATCCGTTCTGCGCTCGTGGAGATGGGAGGCGACATCGTTGTAAGTGATCCCCCGCCCGGCACAGACGGTTGGGTTGTTCGCGTGCCTAATGCTGGCCTTAACCACAAGGCGATCGATATGCACCTGTCGAACTGCGCTGTATCCACTTCCGGCGACGCGGAGCAGTTTGTCGTGATCGGAGGTAAGCGGTTTTCCCACGTCGTCGATCCAGCGACTGGCTATGCATTGACGAATGGTGTCGAGGCAACGGTGATCGCGAAGGCGGGCCTCATTTCTGATCCCCTGTCTACGGCGCTAACGATGCTTAGCAAAAGGGATCAGCAAAAAATGCTGAAGTCGCACCCCGGCACCAAGGCCTGGGTACGACTTCGCATGAATTTCGAAACCGAGGACTAAACCGTCGGTCGATATTCTGGGAGTTTGTAGCCCTTGCGGTAGGGTCTGCGATACTGCAAGGTGCTCTTGCCTGCCTTACCAAGGATGTCCTGTCGCTTTGCATCCCATCGAATGGTTTCGCCAGCGTAGAGGGCAACGTTCGAAAGGTGGCAAACAACTGTTGTCTGGGCAACGCTTCCGATGTCGGCTCGGGGCTTCGATCGGGTTTTCACGCAGTCAACAAAGTCTCGCCAATGGTTTGGTGGAGGTGCTGTGCCTTCCTTGGGGAGCTCTTTACCGTCTGGATCGAGGACCTTCCAACCGCCGCGCCAAACTCGGAGAGTTCGCCCATCAGCGCTAACGAACTCCGTTCCATGGCTTGGCTTTTCTGGGTGATCGCGGCCGATCGACCAGTGCATCGTGAAGTTCGGCTCCTTGAAGTCGTAGATCGCTTCCATCGTATCTGGCGCAGTTCGATCGTCGTCAGTGATCGCCAGGCGACCGCCGAATGCGCTGACGCTGGTGGGCATGACGAGATCTTGGTCTTTGCTCATACCGAGCAGGGCGATGTCCATCATGTGAACACCCCAGTCAGTGCTTAGGCCACCGCCGAAATTCATAAACCATCGCCAATTCCAGTGGCAGCGGTTCTGTTGGTAAGGTTGGAATTCAGCTGGTCCAACCCACATGTCGTAGTCGAGGCCCTTGGGCACATCGACCGTCTTTTGATGACCGGCGTGGAAATCATCCGAGATCCATGCCCGGCAGAGAACGATCTTGCCAAGCTTGCCTGATCGGATGTAGTCGATCGCATCCGTGAATTCTGGAGTGCTTCGCTGCCAGGTTCCGCACTGAACAACGCGCTTGTGGTGCTTCGCCGCTTCCGCCATCGAGATGGCTTCGACGATGTTGTGCGACAGTGGCTTTTCACAGTACGCATCTTTGCCCGCTTCGCAGGCATGAATTAAAACGAGCGCATGCCAATGGTCGGGTGTTCCAACGATGACCGCGTCGATATCTTTGCGGTCAAGAATCCGTCGATAGTCTTTGTAGACGTCTGGTCGGCGACCATACTTCTTTTCGACATCCTTGATGTCGCCCGGCATTCTGTTTTCGTCGACATCACAAACCGCCGCCACTTCCACGTCGTTGAAGTTCATGAGATTGCGCATGTTTGCCGCACCCATGCCGCCACAACCGACGAGACCGATGACGAGTTTGTCGTTCTTCGATTTGGAGCCACGGTTCAAAGGAGCTACTTCTGCTGCCTTGAGTAATGGCGCCGCCGCACCAACCGCGGCTACCGCTCCGGTGCGGACGATAAATTGCCGACGTGTCCATTCACTGTCGTTTTCGATGTTAGCCAAATGTTCAACCCCCAAATGCTTCTGAATCTAAAGATTCACGCGAAGATCTTACTAGCAATCGCGAGTTTTCGGGGAACTTAGAGCATTCTGCCCGTCGGGTTGCGTATGATCATGCGCATAATCGACGAACTAGGCGATCAAAGATGAACACCGATAAGACTTCTACACCTTCGCGACGTGAGTTCCTTCAGGCTACCGGCGGCCTGGCGGCTGCAACTATGCTCTCCGGTATTCCCATTCCGCTCGTTCACCCCGGAGGCGATGAAATGATTCAGGTCGCACTGGTGGGATGCGGCGGTCGCGGTGGCGGTGCTGCCGTCAACGCTCTGTCCACAAAGAGTGGTCCGATCAAGCTCGTCGCAATGGCCGACGCGTTCGAGGATCGCCTCAAGGCGACATTTGACAACCTGACCCAAGCGGTTGGGAAGAATATGGACGTCCCTGACGACCGAAAATTCCTTGGATTTGATGCCTACAAGCATGCAATGGACGCGCTGAAGCCCGGAGACGTCGTCATCTTGACCACACCTCCTGCATTTCGCTGGGTCCATTTCACCTACGCGATTAGCAAAAAGCTAAACGTGTTCATGGAGAAGCCTGTATCCGTCGACGGCCCTGGAAGCCGACGCATGTTGAAGCTTGCTGAAGAAGCGACAGCCGCGAACCTCAAGGTTGGCGTTGGACTGATGTCTCGCCACTCGAAGGCGATGATTGAGCTTCACGATCGGATCCAGCACGGCGAACTGGGCGAAATCATCTTGATGCGCGGTTACCGAATGCATGAGCCAGCTGGATTCTTCCAGTCTCTGCCGAAGCCGGACAACATTAGCCACATGGAATACCAGATTCGTCGATTCCACAGCTTCCTGTGGGCAAGCGGCGGCTGCTTCAACGATTTCTACATTCACCACGTCGATCATCTCTGCTGGATGAAGAATGCTTGGCCAGTATCGGCTCAGGCACTTGGCGGTAGGCACTATCGCCAGAGTCCAGAAGGCGTGACCTACGTCGATCAGAACCTGGACACCTACTCGGTCGAGTACACCTTCTCGGACGGAACCAAGATGTACTTTGACGGCCGCTGTATGGTGGGTGCCAAAGGAATCTATTCCAGCTACGTTCAAGGTTCGAAGGGAATAGCGATTGCTGCGCGTGCAAACGACTGTGGCGGACCTTCCGCCATCTACAAGGGACACAACACAGTTGGCACGCCCAAGTGGCAGTCGACCGACAACAGCAACCCATACCAGAACGAGTGGGATTCGCTTATCGAAGCGATTCGCCACAACAAGCCATATAACGAAGTCAAACGCGGCGTTGAAGCCAGCTTGGTTTCAAGTATGGGAAGAATGGCGGCTCATACCGGCCAGGAAATCACTTTCGACCAAATGCTCAATTGTGAGCACGAATTTGCTCCAGGTCTCGACACTTTAACCCTCCAGTCAGACGCTCCTTTGATGCCAGGTGCCAACGGTCGCTATCCGGTCCCAATGCCGGGCCTCAATCCAAATCGAGAGTTTTAAGAACGACTCGAAGGCAAAACAAAAAGAGTGTTGAGCGGCGAACCGCTCAACACTCTTTTTGTTTCTGGAGATCTTATCCCGTCAACCGATCAATAGACCGAGTCAGGGAAGTAGTAGTCCTTGGCGTTCTCAGGAAGAATGAGGTCTAGGTCGATCATCACATGGCGAGGAATGTACTTCTTGGCATTGTCTTTGCCCGCTCTGAGGATGCCAGCCGCGGTTTGGATGCCAAAACCAATCATGGACGGCGGATAGGTGATGTCGGCTGGGTACAGCGGATCTTTGTCCATAACGCGCTTGACGATGTCCTTCATTCCGCCACCGCCTAGAATCCAAACGTTTTTGTTTCGACCGGCTGCTTTGAGGGCAGACTCTGCACCAAGTGCCATGTCGTCGTCGCTTGCCCAGATGGCATCGATCTGAGGATTGGCGACAAGCATGTTCTGCATGACGCTCTCAGCTTTTTCGCGATTCCACTTGCCGCTGTCTTCTGCAACGATCTGAATGCCGGGGTTGGCGCTGAAAACGGCCTTGGCAGCATTGACGCGATCAGTGTTGACGGTGCAGGGCACGCCTTCGAGAATGGCAATCTTTCCTTTGCCGCCGAGCTTCTTCACGATGTACTCAGCCGATTTGCGGCCGAATGCTTTGTTATCGCCTTCGACGAACACGTCAGCAACCGGCAAGGTGAATCCACGGTCGACATTGACGATCAGAATTCCAGCGTTGTGGAGCTTCTCAGCGATCGGGGTAAGAGGAGCACTCTCGGTGGCGAGGATGACCAATGCATCGACGCCTTGTGTCTTCATGTTCTCAAGACCGGTGATCTGATCGCCGGGTTCTTTCGCGTCTTGGATGATCCACTCGATGTCGGGATTCTGCTTGGAAGCATAGTCTGCCCAATATTTGACTCCGGCCGTCCAACCGTGGTCGGCGGCAGGAATCGAAACGCCAATTTTGAACTTTTTGCCCGGCGTTGCTGCGGACGGGCCAGCGCCGCCGCTGGCCGTAGCACCACCGTCGGTACCTGCCTTGCACCCCACGAGCATGACGAGTGAAATGCCCAGTGTGATACCGAACAATGTTTTGAATCTATTCATCTTCCTTCTTTCCCCTTTGAATTAGCACGGCGACTAGTATAACGATGCCCCTTACGAGTCCCTGCCAGTTGGTGTCGATGTGATACGCCGTAATCATATTCGAGATGAGGGTTAGGAGCAACACACCGACAACCGTTCCCCAAATTCGTCCCTTTCCGCCCCTAAGACTGGTTCCCCCAATGACGACCGCAGCGATCGCATCAAGTTCGTAGTACAGACCTACCGAGCCTGTTCCGACCGAGTTCATTCTTGCCGCGACGAGAACCGATGCAAGACCAACCAATGCCCCGAGCAACGTGTATACCGCGAGACGCACCGTTTGGATGTTGATCGCCGAATATTCAGATGCTCTCGGGTTTGCTCCGACCGCGATGATATATCGACCGAAGCGCGTTCTATTGAGCAAGAACCCGCCGATAAGGGCGATCGCGACGAAGACAATTGCACTCCAGTAGAACAAGACTGGCCCGCCACCGGCGTCTTTTGCGAATGGAATCGCCATACCGCCAAAGCCGAAATCCTGGAGGGCTGGCGACTGAGATCGAATTTCGCCGCCATTTCCAAGCACCAGTGCAATCGATCGGAATCCAGCCAGACCACCCAAAGTGACCACGAATGCGGCGACACGACCGTAGGCGACGACGATTCCATTGAACAGTCCAGCAAGGGCACCGATCGCGATGGCACCTAGCGAAGCCAACATGATCGCCAGGTTTGGATTCATCCCAGATGCGGCGAATTTGTTGATCACCAAAATGCTTACCGCGCCACACATTGCGGTCAAGCTACCAACAGATAGGTCGATCCCTCCCGCGATGATCACGAGTGTCATTCCGACAGCGATGACTCCAACCGCTGCGTTTTGGCTGACCAAGTTACGCAGGTTTTCAATCTGGAGAAAGTTCCCGCCGCGAGTCGCTACGTTGATAACGAAGAGCAGGATCAAGGCGACGAGGGCACCGTATTCGGCGAGTAAGTTCGATTTCTTCACGCTGCCAACACTCCTGCCGCCAAACGCATCACAGCCTCTTCGCTCAATTGTTCATCCTTAAGTTCACCCATTACCTTTCCTTCACGCATGATGATCGCCCGGTGGCATAGCCCGATGATCTCGGGCAATTCGGAAGATATCACGATACAGGCCATCCCCTCTGTGGCCAATCTCAAAATCAAGTTGTACATCTCACGCTTGGCACCAACATCCACACCTCGCGTCGGCTCGTCAAGAATGAGCACTTTTGGCTTGGTCTCCAGCCACTTCGCGATGGCGATCTTCTGCTGGTTGCCACCGCTCATGCTTATGACAGGAGCGTCAAGGTCCCCAACGCGAATATCGAATTCCTTCTTCCAGGTTTCGGTCGAGGAACGCTCAGTTGTACGATTGGGCACGACCTTCCCGTAAGCGTTCAGATTCGCCAACGTGGTGTTTTGAATGGCATTCAATGAAAGATGGAGACCCAGTGCTTTGCGGTCTTCACTGACATAGGCGATACCGTGCTTCATCGCTTCTTTGGTGCTTCGAATTTTGATTCGAGTACCGCTCAACCGAATCTCACCGCCCGAATGAGGTCTCGCTCCGACAATAGCTTCGGCGAGTTCGGTACGGCCCGCGCCCACGAGTCCCGCCAAGCCGAGAATTTCACCTGGACGGACGGAGAAGCTTGCTCCACAAATATTGTCGATCTCAAGGATCGGGCCGGCGTTTGGCGATGGAATTTTGGGTGGATAGAAATCTCCAAGGTCACGTCCAACCATTAATCCCGCCAGTTCTGCGGGATTCGCTTGTTTGGCCGGCACGGTGGCGATCCAGGCGCCATCTCGCAGGACCGTAATCCGATCGCATATCGCGCAAACCTCGGTCAGTCGGTGGGAGATGTACAGAATCGTGGTGCCGCGTGCTTTCAGTCGTGCAATCAACTCGAACAGAGAATCCGCCTCAGGATCGCTGAGAACTGCGGTGGGTTCATCCATGATCAGAATCGACGCGTCGACAGCAACTGCTTTGGCGATCTCAACCAATTGCTTACTCGCAATAGAGAGCCCACCCACTTTGATGGAAGCAGGAAAGGACGCATGGATCTCGGCAAGGGTTTTGTCGGTCGCTTCGATCATCTTCGCACGATCAAGCACTCCGCCCTTGGTGATTTCTCGACCGAGGTAGACGTTTTCAGCGACGGTTAATTCGTCGACGAGATTCAGCTCCTGGTGGATCATCGCAATCCCACGCCTCAAAGCTTCGCGGACGCCTGACAAACTCACTGGTTGACCGTCAATCAGGATGTTGCCAGAGGTGGGATGTTGGACTCCGCTGAGGATTTTCATCAGCGTGCTTTTGCCGGCGCCGTTCTCGCCGACGATTCCATGGACCTCTCCTGACTCGAACGCTATCGATACTCCATCGAGCGCACGAACGGCGGGAAACTCCATAACGATGTTCTGGACCTCTAACTTCGGCACGAGGAGTATTCTATCGCTGTTTGACTCGGAAGTTATAGCCGGTAATCAATAGAGTGTTTCTGACTTGCGGCGCGGTACCATCCTCGGATGCTGTTATCCGCGATGTTATGCGCCGCAGCCATCCAAGGCAACGCCGCCCATAGGTCCATTTTGGTGTTCTCTAAGACCGCCGGGTTTCGCCATGATTCCATTCCCGTTGGCCGAAAAGCCATCTCCGACATTGCGCTAGATCGCGGTTGGTCGGTAACTCTGTCCGAAGACGCAAACCTAATCGACTCCAAGGCGCTCAAGGCGTTCGACGCGGTCGTGTTCCTAAGTACCACCGGAACCATTCTCGACAAGAAGCAGGAAAAAGCCCTTCAAGGCTTCATCCACTCTGGTGGAGGATTCGTAGGCGTCCACGCGGCAGCCGATTGCGAATACAATTGGCCCTGGTACAAAGACCTCGTTGGAGCCTGGTTCCTGCAGCATCCCGCTCAGGCAGATGCCGTGGTCAAGGTTGAAGATACTTCCCACTCAAGCACTCAGGCACTTCCAAACCCATGGAAGCGATGGGATGAATGGTACGACTACCGCGTCAATCCAAGGCCAAACGTTCATGTTTTGGCGTCGCTCGATCAAAGTAGCTACAAGGGATCGAAGATGGGAGAAGACCATCCGATCATGTGGTACCACGAGTTCGAGGGTGGCCGAAGCTGGTACACCGGCATGGGACATACCCAAGATTCTTTCCGTGACCCAATCTATCTCAAGATGCTTTCCGAAGGTATCGAATGGGCTTGCGGAAGCAGCAAGCGCAAGTAGGCAAGTCGCCGCTTTTTTGATCAAAACACGACCCGTTCCGAAAAATGGGTCAGACAATCACGTCTAGCGCAGTCAATCGCGTTAGACTATTCGCCGAAGGTTTCACATGGCAAAGGAATTATCAAGAAGAGACGTTATTAGGGGCTCGGCAGCAGCCGTGGTCGGTTTGGCAATGACAAAGGCAATGGGCGAGAGCTCGGAGCCGGTAGCAGCACCAAAAGGTCGATTGCGATTTGGCATTATCGGCTGTGGTGGCAAGGGCTGGAGCGGCATGTCCGAGGCCGCAAGGTTTGGTGACATTGTGGCGTTGGCAGATATCGATGCCAACAACCGGACGAAAGCGATGCTTGAGCATCCGAAGGCATCGTCGTTCGACGATTATCGAGAAATGTTCGCCGCGATGAAAGGCAAGCTTGATGCTGTCGTGATCAGTACGCCTGATCACCACCACGCAATCGCGACCTCCTATGCCATTCGCCAGGGCCTTCACTGCTACACCGAGAAGCCATTGTGCCGAACGATTTGGGAAGCTCGACAACTGCAGCGGCTCGCTCGACAGAAGGGCGTCGCCACTCAGATGGGTAACCAGAGCACGGCCAGCACGAACATGCGAAAAGCAGCTGCCCTCATCAAGTCCGGCGTTTTTGGCCATGTGAAAGAAGTTCACCTTTGGACGGACCGAGCCAAGGGCTGGTGGCCACAGGGCGTGGACCGTCCAAAGCCAGGCAAGCCAGCCAAGACGGTGGATTTTGAGCTGTGGCTTGGCCCACGACCAGAGCGACCTTTCGCCGAGGGTTATCACCCATTCGCTTGGCGCGGCTGGTGGGATTTTGGAACTGGTTCGTTAGGAGACATGGGATGCCATATCTTCAATATGCCGTTTATGGCTCTCGACCTTCGTGACCCAATCGCGGTTCAAGCAGATACGAGCGGACACAACCATGACAGCTTCCCAGAGTGGGCAAACGTTCACTATGAATTTGGCGAGCGAAATGGTCGCCCTCCACTTACGGTCCACTGGCATGACGGTGGCAAGCGACCCGATGAGAAGCTAGCCCCAGGATTCACCTATGGCGGAAACGGTTCGATCGTTGTCTGCGAAAAGGCGACGATTTACAGTCCAGACGAATCGAACACTCAGTTCATGCTCGTTGGTGGCGGAACCATGCCAGACATCAAGGTTGACGAATCGCCAGGACATATGGCTGAGTTTGCCCGCGCCGCCCTCGGTGGACCACCGGCCCGTTCGAACTTTGTCGATTACTCGGGCCCGTTGGCTGAAACAGTCCTCTTGGGCAACCTCGCTATCTGGGCAAACGGTCCTCGATTGGAGTGGGATGCCAAGAATATGCAGGTCAAAGGAACGCACGAGTTTGATGCCTTGATCAAACCAACCTTCCGACCTGGTTGGGAACTGCAAGGCGTTTAGTCGAGTAACTCACGACTCCAATATTCTCAAAAAAGGGGGCCAAGTTGGCTCCCTTTTGAGTGTATTCTGGGCTGCATGTCTCCGAGGGATTGGAGACTTGCAATAGCGCATTAAGGAGTCAAAGATGACAACTAATCCCTTCGCTATCGCACAGGTACAGCTAGACGAGGCTGCTCGTTTGCTACACCTCGATAAGGACCTCCACGAGCTGCTGCGACAGCCGTTGGCAGAACACCACTTCCGCTTCCCCGTCCTCATGGACAATGGCCGCGTGAAGGTGTTCTCAGGGTTCCGCGTCCAGTACAACGATGCCAGAGGCCCCTGCAAGGGCGGAATTCGATTCCACCCCGAAGAGACCATCGACACCGTCCGAGCCTTGGCGGCTTGGATGACATGGAAGACCGCTCTCGTGGATATTCCTCTTGGTGGAGGAAAGGGCGGCGTAATCTGCAATCCGAAAGAACTCTCGCGAGGTGAACTGGAGAGAGTCTCACGAGGATACATCCGAAAGATTGGGCATTTGATCGGTCCCGACATCGACGTGCCCGCCCCGGACGTTTACACAACGCCAGAGATCATGGCGTGGATGATGGATGAGTTCGAAACCATCCAGGGGCACCACGCGGCGGGGGTGATTACCGGAAAGCCCATTTTCCTTGGCGGTTCCTTGGGTCGAGGTGATGCAACAGCACGCGGTGGCATGTTTACCATCCGCGAGGCGGCCAAGGTGATGGAAATCAAACTGTCAGGTGCGACGGTAGCTATTCAAGGCTACGGCAACGCGGGCATGCATGCACATCACCTCATCATGGAGTTCTTTGATGCAAAGGTTGTCGCGGTCAGTGATTCTCTTGGCGGCATCTACTGCAAGAAGGGGCTCGATCCTGTTGCCGTGCAGGAATACAAGGCAAAGCACGGAAGTGTGGTCGGTTTCCCGGGTGCAGATCCAATTACAAACGAGGCACTTCTAGAGCTCAAAGTTGACATCTTGCTTCCGAGCGCGATCGAAAACGTGATTACGGCTCATAACGCTCACAAGATCAAAGCCAAAATCGTTGGCGAACTTGCCAATGGTCCAACTGACCCAGAAGCCGATGTCATTCTTCACAAGAATGGCGTGTTTGTGATTCCTGATTTTCTGTGCAACGCAGGCGGCGTGACCGTCAGCTATTTCGAGCAGATTCAGAATGCAAACTTTGACCGATGGAAAATCGAAGTGGTCCACGAGCGTTTGGACGAAACGATGACGGCAGCCTTCAAGGCCGTATTCGACGTCCGACACGACATGAACGTTCATAGCCGATTGGCAGCGTACGTGGTCGCTGTAAATCGCGTGGCACAAGCATGCCGCACCCGCGGCTGGGCTCTTCCTTGCGAAGAGAAGCCGAAACAAATACGGACTCCAGTTCTAAGCATCTAGAGTCTAGACGGGGTGCCTTCGACATTGGCAATCTGTCAAGGCACCCCATTCGTTGTTTGAAGATCGGGGAAACTACAGCGAGATGTTCATCGCAATCAAAGCAGGTCGTGGAACCACACCCATCAAGGTGGTGAGCCTTGCGCTCGCTATAGCGATCTTTGGCTGTGGTGGAGGTGGCAGCAGTAACCATGGGACGATTGTTGGCCCTGAGGGCCCCACGCCTATTCATGGTCTCGTCGTTGCCTCGGGGCTCAATGGCCCGATGATGTATATCGCCAATCCGGTCGACAAGACTCTTGGGTATGTGTTAGAACGGTCAGGGCGCATCCGGGTGCTGGTGAAAGATGTGCTCCAGGCGAATTCGCTCCTGGATCTGACGGGAACGGTCGACACCACCGATGAATGTGGACTCCTTGGCATGGCCTTCGATCCGCAGTTTGCCTCAAATCACTACGCCTACCTTCACTACGATGCCGGAGCCCCGTTGGAGAGCCGCATTGTCCGGTACACCCTCGATGCAACCGGACTTACGGCTTCCTCGCCTTATCCGATTCTCTCCTTTCAGCAAACATCCTTCGCGAACCACAAAGGAGGATCTTTGAATTTCGGGCGGGATGGCTTCCTTTATCTCGGGTTCGGTGATGGCGGATCATCGAATGACCCAAACAGCTATGCCCAAGATCCCGCGGTTTTCTTTGGGAAAATGCTGCGCATCGATCCAAGGAAAGACGACTTCCCAGGGGATCCAAACCAAAACTATGGGATACCTAGCAGCAACCCTTGGACTGGCGTTGCGGGAGTCCGTGGAGAGATCTGGGATTTTGGGCTTAGGAATCCTTTTCGGTGGTGCTTTGACCCTGTAACCGGTGGGATGCTTATTGGGGACGTTGGCCAGGATGCATACGAAGAGGTCAATTTCGAGCCAGCAAGCAAAGGACATAGAAACTACGGCTGGCGTATACGTGAAGGGCAGCACGATTCCGGTAACTCTGGCTCTGCGTTCTTCACACCCGTAACGGATCCCTTTTTTGATTACCCTCATAGCGTGGGTGAGTGCGTCATCGGTGGATTTGTCTATCGAGGAACGGGACTCGGATCTGCCTTGCGGGGACGGTACTTTTTTGCCGACTATGTGACGGGCAAGCTGTGGTCGATTCCATTTGCGCTTGGAAGTGGCGGCGAGGCAAAGGCGACTACTCAGTCCGAAGCCTATGATCACACTTCCACAATCAACGCAACTTTGGCCGGAAATGCATTATCGGGGCCAACTTCGGTGAACCCGGATGCGAATGGCGAGATAATGGTTTGCGATTTGAATCAAGGCACCCTAGTTCGTCTCGTCAAGTAACTCTCAAGTTGATTCGTTGAAATGCCCTATGAACGTCCGTCGTGTATCACTGTCGATCGCTACCCTTGTTTTGTCAGCTCTGTCCCTGGCACAGTCACCCAAGCTTTTTGAGCAGAACGTCTCCGATTCGAACTCACTGCGATCGGCCCAAGCTAAGGAACTTGATAGCTACATCCGAATGCTGAAGTCGGACAAGTCCCGACTACAATCAGTATTTGCGCCCGATTACTCATCTCCACGAGCGTTCGAAGCTTCAGCTAGAAAGCTGCGTCAGAAATTCGCGGAATCCATCGGCTACCCGCCACCGGGTGGGCCGATAAAGGAAAAGCCGAGTTTCGTTCAGATGGGTGAGGATGAATTGGGGACCTACTTCCGCGTTCAGATTCCGATTCTGCCTGGCGTCCACGCCGAAGGAATTTACATCACGCCTAAACTCGTTAAAGGTCGAGTGCCGCTCGTCATCTCGATGCACGGTGGCGGCGGATCTCCTGAAGTAGCGCTGTTTCACGGCGGTTCGAATTATCACGACATGGTTAGAGGAGCCGTAAAGCGGGGCTACGCCGTCTTTGCTCCGCAGCACCTATTCAGTGCTCAAGGATATCCCGGTGATATCCGAAATCGAACCGATGACCGACTCCGCCTGGTTGGTACGAGCCTGACCGCGATCGAGATCGCGAAAATCACAAGAAGCCTTGATGTGCTTGTGAAGCGACCGGAAATCGATGCCAAGAGGATCGCCATGGTTGGCCTTTCCTATGGCGGCTACTATGCCCTGGTCGTTCCCGCTTTGGAACAACGAATAAAGGTTGCGGTGTCAAGTTGTTACTTTGGAGTTCAGGAGTTTCGCTATGAAGGCAACGAGCTGTCGGTGCCCTCAGACTTTCGATTCCCGGACAGATTTAGCCTATTCCGTGACTCCGAACTCGGCGCGTTGATCTGCCCTCGAGCCCTTCTTATCCAGGCTGGAAAGACGGATGACGATGAACACAGAGCCATGGGTGTGAGGTTGGCTCCCGAAGTGGCGGCATATTACGAAAAGCTTGGTAAGTCAGATGCTTTTCAATTTATTGTCTTTGAGGGCGGTCATGAATTCCACGACGCATCCGCGTGGGATTTTATCAAGCGTTTTCTTTAGCGCTGAGCTCGTTTGGATGTTATTCTTATTGCCGTTGAGGGCGCTCAGCAGCTGGTGCTATTGGCTACATCGAGCGGGTGGATTCCCGCCAAAGGTTGGAACGATGAATCGAATACGTTTTTTCTTCTTGTTTGCTCTATTAATATGCGTTACGGTTGGCATGGCTCAACAAGTGGGCTCGCCTTGGCCCAAGTTTCGAGGTAACCAGTCGAACACGGGACAGGGATCAGGTGGAGGATCCAACGGTATTCAGCGATGGGGGTATTCCACGGGAGGCTACATCGACGGATCAGTCGTCGTGTCAGCAACGGGAGTGGCGTATTTCGGTTCATCGGATGGCAACCTCTACGCTCTCAATTCAGACGGGACTCTAAAGTGGATGTACGGCACTGGTGCCTCGATCGAAGCCTCACCTGTTATCGGAACCGACGGAACGATTTACGTCGGGTCTGATGACTTTAATTTTTACGCCATCAAGCCCGACGGAACGCTCAAATGGACGTTCACAACCGGGAGTCAGGTCCAGTCATCGGCAGCGATTGGCTCAGATGGAACCATCTATGTCGGATCAGGCGACGGCAATCTTTATGCTCTTAACATCGATGGAACCCAAAAGTGGTCATTCTCGACCGGTTCGTCCTCCGTTGTCACTTCGTCTCCTGCGATAGGACCAGATGGAACCATTTACGTTGGTTCGACGGCTTACAACACTTACGGTGCCCTTGGAGGATTCCTCATCGCCGTAACACCAACTGGAACTCAGAAGTGGAGTTTCTTCATTCCAGATGGCACGCAGTCATCCCCTGCTATCGCAAAGGATGGGACGATCTATATCGGCTCAACCGATGGTGCCCTCTACGCCATCACGTCTGGTGGGTCGTATAAGTGGGAATTCGACACTTACTACGGAGTCGTTTCCTCGCCAGCGATTGCATCCGACGGCACCGTCTACTTCACTTCGGTTGACCTTTTTGCCGTGAATCCAGATGGATCGATGAAATGGTCTTTTGCATTGGGCGGCTTGGGTGCGAATGCTACCGGCTCTCCTGCAATCGGTGCGGATGGGACGATTTATGCCGTCTCGTCGAATTACGTTCTCTTCGCCGTGACGCCAAGTAGGACTCCCCTCTGGAACACGATCATCGGCGCAACCGGTTTTACCGGCTATCAGTGGGTCTCGTCGCCGTCAATCGGTTCCGATGGTGCCATTTACATCGGCGGAGCCGATGGCGCTCTCTATGTGATCGGTACCCAAGTAAACACTGTTCCGGTGGGTTCGCTCGCGCTGAATCCGAACCTCGTCTTGGCTGGGGCAACCTCAACCGGCACCGTGACACTCCAGACACCTGCTCCAGTGGGCGGAGATGTTGTGTCTCTGTCCAGTAGCGACCCATCCGCGGTTGTTCCTAGCTTCATCGTCGTCCCTTCCGGCTCCAAGACGGGCACTTTCACGATCAAGACCAACAACCTGACCGGCGGTGGCAATGCTGTTATCCTCGCGACATCTGGGTCCAAGTCTGCCAGCGCGACCCTGAACGTAACGACAACGTCGATTCAAAGTCTGACCTTGTCTCCAGCTTCCGTATTGGGAGGAACTGCGTCAACGGGTACGGTGACCCTTACCCAGGCAGCTCCATCTGGTGGAGCGTTAATCACCCTGTCTTCCAATGATGCAGGGGCCACGGTGCCGTCTTCCATTACGATTCCAGCCGGACAGACCAGCGGAACCTTCAACATCGGTACCGCTGGCGAATCGGTGGTCACGACGGTAACCATTTATGCGACGTTCAATGGTGGAAGTCAGACAGCTACGCTATCCATTCAACCAACCACACTTTCGAATTTGTCGATCTCGCCAGGCTCTGTAATTGGTGGAGCGAGTTCAACGGGCACTGTGACGTTATCTGGAATCGCGCCATTCGGCGGGTTGACAGTTAACCTCTCATCCAGCAACGCAGGCGTTACGGTGCCTTCTACCGTAAGTGTTGCTCAGGGGCAATCGACTGCTACGTTCAACGTGAAGACAAGCGGCGTGGGTTCATCTATCACCGCCAATGTGACGGCAACCGCTGGCTCCGTAACGAAATCGGCATCGATTACGGTTCAACCGTTGGCGTTACAGAGCGTGACCATTTCACCAAGTCCTGTGGTAGGTGGATCTCAAACTACGGTGACAGGTACGGTCACTTACACCGGGCCGGTTGGGGCAGGTGGAGTTGTCGTTACCTTGACAAGCTCTCTCCCTAAGGTCGCATCGGTTCCTGCTACCGTCACGATTCCTGCTGGCTCTACATCAGCGACATTTATCGTGACTCACAAGGTCGTTACGGCATCCCAGTCGGCGACGATCACAGCCGTTGCGGTAGGCGTGACTCAATCGACGACGCTCTCCGTGAATCCATTCCAAGTGAGTTCAGTAACGTTGTCTCCATCCTCGGTTCCAGGGGGAACGACATCGACTGCGACGATCAAACTCAACGCTGCTCCGAGCACAACGAGTGGATCGATCACCGTCAAGCTTTCATCAAGCTCGAAGGCAATCATTCCGCCCGCAAGCGTAACGATCCCAGTTGGCTCCTCCATCTCAAACGTTACGGTGAAAACAACTGCAACGGCAACCGCGGTGAATGGCAACGTGATCGCCACTTACGCGGTAAGCACACAGCAAGGCGCACTCACAGTCCAGCCAACCTCCTTGGTGAGTCTGTCGATTACGCCAAGTACAGTGAAAGGGAAATCGACGACTGCCGTAACGGGAACGGTCACCCTGTCCGGCCCGGCACCGACGGGAGGGGCAACCATCTCCTTGTCGAGTTCCAATAAATCGGCAGCTTCCGCTCCGGCCACGGTTGTCGTTCCGGCTGGCAAGTCATCGGCAACTTTCAAAATCACGCACAGCGGCGTGGCCTCGCAAACATCGGTAACCATTACGGGAACCTTGTCAGCAAAGACCGCAACCGCTACCTTGACTGTTACGCCTTAGGCCAAAGGATCGTAGCAAGACTGAAAATCCCGGGGGCAAAGCTCCCGGGATTTTCAGCATTAACCCTCAGCGGTATTGAAGCTGCTCCATCGCACCCATGGGGCGATGCATGTATTCACCCAGAATTGGCACGGTTCGGATTCTCCGAATACGCCAGCTCTTTCCTTGATTGCGAATTCATCCATACGGGCGATCAAGAAGTAAGATGTCTGGCCAGTGACACAAGAACCGCCCATCATTTTTGTTTCAGGTCCGCCTGCTGCGGGAAAATCTACCCTTTGCACTGCCTTGCTCAAGGAGTTTGCGTTCGGTTTCCACCTTGCTGTCGATGATCTGAGAACCTGGGTTACTTCTGGATTGTCCGAATCTGTGCCTTGGACCGATGAGACCGAACGGCAGTTTCAAATAGCGGAGGCAGCCGCCTCTGATGTTGCCAAGCGTTATCAGAATTCTGGTTTCGCTGTGGCGATTGACCATTGCCGAAACCCGATTCGTCTTGAACACGTGGTCAATGACCACTTACAGGGGCGGAACGTGGTCAAGGTTTGCCTAATGCCTAATTTGGCGACCAATCTTCATCGAAATGCAACGCGCACTAACAAGCCATTTGGGCCCGAGCTACTGGTTGAAACCATCAAATACACCAACGAGCGCTACCGTATCGAAATTCCGGACGGTTGGCTCGTGATTGACAACTCGAAGCTATCTGTTTCCGACACAGTAAGGATCGTTCTGGACAGAACTTGTTTGGCGTAGTTTTTGCGCTGTTTCTGAATCACGGTCCCATTTAGGGAAATGGGTTTCGCGAAATTTGTGAATGCGCGTTAGAATTGGGGCACCTGCGTGAGCCGCTTTGGCGACGCACTTGGCCCATGAAATTTCGAAGCTTCCTTCTGCTTTTGTTCGCGATTGTGATCGCAGCATCACTGACTGCCCAATCCAAGTTGCCCAAGTGGTCAATGTTGACGATGGACCAACCTCAGGCAGTGCATGGGGCACGGATGGTTGGCATGAAAGCAGCCGCCGATACTCTGCACCTGTGCATTGGGATGCCTTATGGCGATGAGGAGGGAATTCAACGCTTCGTCGACGATGTGTCTGATCCAAAGAGCCCAAACTACCGAAGGTTTATCACGCCAACGGAAGTCGGTCGTCGATTTGGGATTGCGTCGGCGAATGTACAGAAGGTCTCCGACTATCTTGTGAGTCAAGGAATCAAGATTCGTTTGGTCGCCAAAAATCGGCTGTCGATTCTGGCTGATGCGACGGTGGCCCAGGCTGAGAAAGCATTCCACACAACGATTGCCCAGTATCAAGTGACGAATCCAAGTCATCCAGACGATACATTGCGATTTTCGTTCACCAACCCGCCTAGTGTGCCGACTGAGATTCGGGCATTCGTCAACGTCGTCAGTGGGCTTGAGAATTTTGTCCGGCCCAAGTTTCATTCAACCTTAAACCCAGATCAACTTCGGGTTCTTTACGGTGCAGCACCTGCGTACAACTCTGGATTTCAGGGCCTTGGGCGAACTGTCGCCATTTCGAACTGGGATGGTTTTCGGCTAAACAATATCCCCCTGGAATATAGCCACTTCAATTTGCCCAAACCTGCCGGAGGCTATGGATCGAACGTGTCCGTGGTAGCCGTCGACGGTGCTACGGGCAACACCGACAAATACCAAGGTGAAGGGGATATCGATATTCAGTGCGTGCTCGCGATTGCTCCGCTCTGCAACCTGATCATCTACGATAACTCAGGAATCTTTGATTACTTGGGTGTGCTTACCCAGGAGGCTGATGACAATCTGGCGGACATCCTCACCGAGAGCTATGGTTGGCCCTCATCGCCTGCGGATACCTATGTCCCGATGCATAACATCCACCTCTCCATGAGCGCGCAAGGGATGACCTACATGAGTGCATCAGGGGACACCGGCACTTCGGGTGTTCAGCAGTATCCCTACCCAGACGAAGATCCCGAGTGCCTGTCGGTCGGGGGAACGACGGCCGTTGTCGATGGGTTGGGAAACCGTACATCGGAGAGCGTCTGGAATAACACCGGTTACGCAGGTGGTGGCGGGTGGACGCCGAATGCAGACCCTTTCAACAAGTTGCCCGCCTATCAGAAAGGCAACGGTGTGCCAACAAATATCCCCTATCGACTCGCCCCCGATATGAGTCTTGACGGAGATCCCAACACCGGCTATCAGATTTTCGTTGGAGGTTTGCTGCAACTCGGTTGGGGCGGAACCAGCTGTGCGAGTCCGACGGCGGCAGGTGCGCTTGCCAATATCGAACAGCAGTTGATCGCAGCCGGTGCCCTGAAGAAGGACGGGGCAGGCAAGCAGCGATTTGGCCGGATTCAAGACTTGCTGTACTCATTCAACGGCGATCCACACGTGTTCTTTGATGTCACTGACGGCGATAATGGCGGTCTTCCCGATGGCTCACTTTCTGCGGCCAAGGTTGGCTGGGACATGGCCTCGGGATGGGGTGCTCCAAACTTCAATGGCATCGTCAACAAGATATTGGTCAATCCCACGCTCATCGGATTTACGCTTTCTGAGAGTGAGGTCCTCGGAGGCACGTCTCTCACTGGCACGGTAACGATTGACGCTCCGGCACCGGCAAAGGGAGCCATTGTCACCTTCTCTGCGGACCTTCCCGTTGCGATACCACCGATATCGATCACCATTCCCGCTGGAGCAACTACCGCTACGTTCCCGGTGAATACGGGTGGCGCAGCCCAAGCAGAGACAGCGACAATTGCCGCAACTGAAGCCGGGACAACTCTTTACGCAAGCTTGATCGTGACGCCATCGGCTTTGGCATCAATGTCGATCGCTCCCGCCTCGGTTGTGGGTGGAGACTCCGCCCTCGGGAAGCTGGTCCTCAACGGAGCCGCTCCAATCGGGGGTTACGATGTCACGATGACGTCGAGCGACCCAGCCGTCACCGTGCCGCAGCATGTTGAGGTTGCCGAGGGGGCCACGTCGGACCTTTTCGCCATCAACACTTCGAATGTGACAACGACCAAGACAGTGACGATTACCGCGTCCTATGGCGGTTTTTCAGTCACAGCAAACCTCACTGTGACACCAGGTTCCTTAACAGGTTTGGCGATTAGCCCAACATCTGTGTCCGGAGGACTGTCTGCGACTGGCACTTTGACATTGAATGGCCCAGCACCGATCGGTGGTACGACGGTCGCCCTCAGCTCGGACACAACCGCAGTGACGGTTCCAGACACGGTCGTGGTACCGGCAGGTGCGTCAAGGGCCATGTTCACCCTTTCGACTCACTCCGTCGCGAGCACGACTGTAGCGAACATCACTGCGTCTCAGGGATTTAATGGAGCAACAGCCGAGCTTACGGTGACCGGGTCCACCCTGTCGGCAATAAGTCTCTCCCCGAATACCGTTATTGGAGGAAGCTCGAGCACGGGCACCGTGACACTAGGTGGTCCTGCCGGAGGATCCGGGGTTACCGTGTCCTTATCTTCAGACAACGCGAACGCCACGGTACCAGCCACGGTCACGATTCCCGCTGGAGCATCATCAGCAACATTTACCACCGCGACATCGCCAGTAACGAATACGGTAACGGCGACAATTACCGCGACTGCAGGTGGCTTAACGCAAACGGCGACGCTCACGATTCAGACGCCGCTCCTCCAGTCCGTCTCGGTGGCACCATCATCGGTTATCGCGGGGACGAGTGCTACGGGAACGATCACTCTGTCAAGAGCAGCGCCAAATGGTGGAGTCGTTGTCAGCTTGTCCTCAAGTAGTTCATCTGCTTCGGTTCCTGGTAGCGTTTCGATCGCCGCGGGTGCCAGTACTGGGACGTTTTCGGTTTCCTCATTTGGAGTTGCTTCGGCAACCACCGTTACATTCACTGCTACGTTCAGCGGCACGAGCAAAACGGCGTCACTTACCGTACAACCGGCGGGGTTATCCGCATTGAGTATTGCCCCAACAACAGTTGGTGGAGGTTCGTCAGCTACTGGCACAGTAAAGCTGAATGGGGTTGCCCCGTCGGCAGGATTGGCGGTCAGCCTGAGCTCAAATTCGGGATCGGCAGTTGTTCCGGCGACCGCACTCGTTCCGGCTGGAGCCACGTCGGCAACGTTTACAGTCAGCACGAAGGCGGTGAGTAGTGCAACGACTGCGACGATCTCAGCATCGGCTGGATCGGGATCCGTTTCGGCAGTACTTGGTATACAACCTGCCTCGCTCTTGTCCATGTCATTGTCGGCTGGTTCAATCGTTGGTGGTTCGACGGCAAGCCTAACCGGAGTTGTCAGGCTGACGGGAATGACGACGGGCTCGGGTGCATCGGTCTCCCTCAAGAGTTCTGACCCTAAGGCACTCACGGTCCCGTCGACCATCAAGGTTTCGGCTGGCGGGTCGAGTGCAACCTTTGCCGTAACTCACAAGAAGGTGGTCTCGGCGGAATCGGTGACGGTAACGGCGACTCTTGGCGGTGTGAGCCAAAGTGCAAGTATTACGCTCAATCCATTTCAGGTGATTTCTGTAGCACTCTCACCGACAACCGTTACGGGTGGAACGAGTTCATTCGGAGTCGTGACCCTCAACGCCACTCCTAGCTCAAGTGCGGGGAGCATCCTCGTCAAGCTTTCGTCGAATTCCTCTGCAGCATCTGTTCCCGCCACTTGCTCTGTTCCTCCGAATTCAGTCACCGCCAAGTTCAAAGTGACGACAAAGACGGTTGCGACAAATAGCACTGCGACAGTTTCAGCGTTGCTCGGAACCTCATCTGCCCAAGCTAATCTCAGAATTCAGGCATCGAGCCTTATCGGTCTGACTCTTGCGCCCCAGTCAGTGAAAGGCAGTTCGACAACAGTCGTCACCGGTACGGTGACAATGAGTGGACCTGCTCCCGCCGGAGGTGTATCCGTCGGCTTGGCGAGTTCCAATTCCGGAGTTGCCAGTGGGCCGGGCACCGTGGTGATCCCGTCTGGGAAGACGAGTGCAACGTTCAAAGTCAGCCACAAGGCCGTCACGCAGACCCAGACCGTGACCTTCACCGCCACCCTAGGTGGGATTAGCAAAGTGGCGAATTTAAGTGTGACAAAGTAGGTTTCCTTAGCACGCTTCCGGTCTAGCAACGGCAATCCTCTCGTCCGTACGAGAAGAACGGCGTTGCCGTACCGGATTGGTCGGGTGACGCCTCTGGGGACTCTACTGCCCTTTGACTTGGTCGATGGTGAAAGCGGCTGGCGCAGATAAACCGGAGGTGTTGGGGCCAACGCTGATGACTTGCATCTTGTCACCAAGGACTTTCTTGGGGATTCCGGTTAGGGGCATCATGACCTTGTAGGTTCCAGCTTTGATCGAATTGCCTTTTACTGGCACTCCACCACCGCCTGTGGACTGATTCCATTTCCAATCACTGCCTTGGTCGGCAAGGATGAACGTGAACCATGTGTTCCCGCCCGGGTCCTTCTTCAGCTTTACCTCTCGTTTGAACGTCACCGTAATCGTGACGGACTTCGCGCTAGCAAGGCTCTTGACCGCGTCTGCCGGAAGCGTCGCCAGCTTGATCCATTGAAACTTGCCGTCATATTTCGCGACGGTAGCCAAAGGCTTGGCGGCACCAAGGGCCATCGAAACCAACGCAACGGACATGAGAAGCAAACTGACTCGTTTCATATCGTAAGCTTATTCAATAGGTGGACGAATCTTGATATGGATTGACCGCTTCATCTCAGAACTTCGCAATGTGGCCTCTCCCAACTCTTCAGGAGCATCGTAACCGTCAACCTGGACCTGCATGTGATCGAGGAGCTTTCTCATCGTTTCCCGAGCCTTCAGAACCGATACCGGACGGTCGAAGTCCAGGACGAACTCCATACGCGCGTTCAAGCGAGGAACAGTAGTGAAGCGCATCAGTTCGCGCTTCGTAGGCGGCGCCTTCTTCATTTGAAGCCAGATTACTTGCTCAAAAGGCGTACTGCGATATCTCGCTGAAACTCTGGTATCGAAACCGAAGCCATGCCGTTTCGCGCTGTTGCCACGTCATGTGAAATCACCTTTCCGGTTCTTGTATCCCACACTTCGACGCCAAACCTGCGAGATGCAGCGACCGCAACTTTCGTGTTTGACCAAGTCTTGGGCTTCACATTATCAGCGTCTGCCTTCCAAGTGGAATTCGGGTCGTGAAGCCAGAAGATCGTCTCGCCCGTTCGTGCGTCTTGCAAGCCAAGCACAGTGAGCCCTTCAGCATGAAGAGGAATCGGTCGGAAATTGCGATGGGCAAAATCGATTGGCGCGACGAACTTTGAGATCCCTATGTAGACGTGCCAAAGGTCAAGGGGTTCTAGATAGTTGTCCCACCACCAGGTAAGGGCACCACCAGAATCCCCTGTCATTACCGTCGCCCAGAGCGCATCGTGAAGGGGAGTGCCCAGCTTGGCTTTGTCAAGTTTGATGTCGGGTTCTTTCCACGTGATTCCGAATTCGCCGATCATGCGGGGCTTGCCGAATTTATCCAGCTTGCGACTGTTCTCCTCAATCATGGAGACGAAATCGATGGTGTCGCCTTGGCCGTACATATGTCTCTGGGTCAAACCGAGTGCTGGACTATCCCATATTTCGGCTTTGTCGTCCCAGGAATAAGACGTTGTGATGATGTGGTGATAGGGATCAATTGAAGCGAGATACGAAGTCATTTCGCGGAACCATTCAGTAGGCACACCCGGCTTCGGAATATTGTCCTGCTCGTTATACAGCTCCCAGAAACCTAGAGAGGTGTAGGCGCTATAGCGAGCAACGAGGTATCTCAACCGTTGCTTGTACAGCTTGCGGCAGTGAGCATTCTTGAAGAAATCGGTTGGCTCTTTTAGTGGGCCGCCATTCACCGCATTGTAGGGAGACTTATCCCAGTGCGCGTTGAAATAGTCCGTTTTCGCGAGAACTCGATAGTCGTCAAACGTGAGCATCGTGTTGATGCCGTGTTTGTCGGCGAGTTCGAAAATCTTATCGTAGTGCGTAGCGGAATCCGTGTCGTATTTGCCGAGGCCGACCTTTTCCGTTTCTAGTCGGTGATCCTGGGTTGTCCAGATTCGTGCGAAATTGCCGCCGACGTTTTTTAGTCTTTCAAATCGCTTGTCATAGCTGGGCAGCCCCGTTGCGTCGGGCCAGCATAGGTTCAGTCCGATAGGATAGAAGGTCTTTCCAGAATCGAATTGCAGATACCGAGGATTATGAGCGCTTGCTCGAACAAATCCTTTCTTGTGAGAGGCGACAGCTACGAACGGTTTGGCAAGTGCTGTGACCGCCCCGCTTGCCGTCGAGACAGACGCCGACAAGTGCCAAGTGCCTGGTTTGGGGGGCGTGAAGCGTAATCGAAACGCCTTCCCATCCCAAAACGCAGGCAGGTTGATCCGTTCTGCACCGTGCTGAAACGAGCCCATCACGTTCACTTCATCTGGATCGAACGGATTTTGAAACACGGTGCCCGTGGTCACCGTGAATTCGATGGGTTCGAACGTCCGAATGGATTTTGTGCTCGGCCCCGACACCTGGATCGGGGCGATGACTATCGAACTCATGATTAGGCTCGTGATCAGCATAGGAGTAGAACGGTCAGGGCTTGCCAGAATGAGGCTTCATTGACCCCATCTTGGCCGCATCGGAACCTGGTTTGGCTTGAGACATTTGGCTTTGAATTTCGGGGGGCAACTGAGCATTCATGTTTAGGTTTGGCTTTGGTGGCACCTTACCCATCTCAGGCGAGTTATCAGCACCCCCACCACAGCCACCAATCATCAATAGGATTCCTCCCCACATGGGGAGGATCTTGGACGACTTACTTACCATAGCAGGCATTTCCTGAAGACCAGAGCCAGTCGTCATTACCGCCAGCATCGTTAAACCCGTTGGTGTAGATGTTTCGACACCAATCCAGCCCACCCTTCTTCACAGACTTTGCGTGACCATCACCCCAAGCGATGTTCGCTGAATCGGTATATCGATACCGAGGCAGCTTCCAGCCGATCTTGCCGTCGGAGTCCTTGTTGTCGCCCTCGTATTGGGCCATGCCGGTGGAATCCCACTTAACGGGCCACGACCAGTTGCACCAGGTCCA
The DNA here is from genome assembly GCA_903833215.1 of uncultured Armatimonadota bacterium. Lineage (GTDB taxonomy): Bacteria > Armatimonadota > Fimbriimonadia > Fimbriimonadales > Fimbriimonadaceae > Fimbriimonas. The sequence goes on along the minus strand of CAILEM010000064.1, from coordinate 38,822 downwards.
CATCAGAGTCTCGACTCCAATCGCGGAACCTGCGTTCCAGTTCGGATTGATCCCGATGGTGGTAACGAGCAGAGTTCTTGATGCGTTATCGAGTGCTGTTCCGCTGTGAGATGAATTGAAAGAGTTCGGTGCATACCAACTGTAGTTAGCAGGGATTAGTCCATCGTGAGCGCCGTAACCGTACATGGAGTTCGCCGGTTGCGAAGGGCTGGTCCACATTCCACCGTTCACGTAGGTGTCGCCGTTGTTGTAGCTCTGTTGGCCGTTCTTGATGTAAGGAAGGACGGATTCACGCCACGTCACCCAATTTCCAGCGGCGTCCTGGATGCCACCGCGTGGAAACATGTCATCCGAATCGTTCATGTACATCATGATTCCGAGTCCGATCTGCTTGAGATTGGAGAGGTCTGCTGTCTTCTTTGCTGCCATCTTCTCTTGAGCAAAAACGGGGAAGAGGATCGCGGCGAGAATCGCGATGATGGCGATTACGACTAAGAGTTCGATGAGAGTAAATGCTTTCTTCATAAGGGACCTCGTCTTCGTGGTCATTAGGCTATTTCCATTCTAACACGGGGTTAGATTATGAATAGCAAGTTTTTACGTTCTTTTTTGTCATTCAATTCGCGGGTACGCTTTGCCAACCATGGCACGACCCACACGCCGAGACGTGGCTCAACTTGCTGGAGTGGCGCCTTCCACCGTGAGCCTGATCCTAAATAACCGTGCCGAAGGATTGGGTATCGCGCCCGCTACACGTCAGCGAGTCGAAGAAGCCGTTCGCTCATTGGGTTACTACCCTAACCGGCACATCCATGCCGTTTTGAGTGGGAGGACAGGGAACATTGGCCTCTATCTGCGGAGTGACCAATGGGGAACCGCTCACGGCTATTGGGCAGCGCTTCGAGGTGCGGTTGAGCGTGCTGTCAGTCATGCCGATTTGGGACTCCTTGTGTATTGTGGACGCCAAGATATTCCGACCGAGGAGGCGTTTGCTCGACAGGCGGGAGGAGTCGTTGACGGTGTTTTGATATTCAACTCTGCCGCCGATCCCATCGCGGCCCGATTGCTCGAGACCGGAATGAGAGCGGTTGAAATTGGGGACTCCGCCAGTCCCCTGCCCTACGTTGCCATCGATGGTGCCGACGGGGTTCGGCAAGCGCTTCAGCATCTGCACAGTAGAGGCTATCGGCGACCTTGCTTCGTGAATTTCCCATCCTCTTACGAAGGCAGTATTGGCCAAAGGTGCACCGCGTTTACCGCGGAATCCGAGCGGCTTTTCGGTCGTCCGGGTCCTTTTATCGACACATTCATTGGTGAACATGCGCTTGAGGCCATTCTTGCGACACGGCCAGTGCCGGATTGCGCCGTCTGCGTTTCTGATGAGCACGCTTACGCATTGTTAGCATGGGCACTTAAGCGAGGCATGGCGGTACCTCAGGACCTGGCTATAACCGGGTTTGACTGCTTGCAGACCTTAGGCCCCGTTCCCGTGACAACGAGTGTGCTCACACCCATTCAAGATATGGCGGATGCCAGCGTGGCAAAGCTTCAAAGCCTCATTGCGGGAGATCCCGTGGAAAAGGAGACTGTCCTCCCGGTTGGTCTGCGAATTGGAGATACGACTTAGAGGTGGCGTACTGATCCGCCTTCCGTGGAAAAAGAAGCCGCTGGTTCATCGAGCCGCTTATGAGGGTGTCTTGGGGACCTCTCTCGAATTGACCATCGTATCAAGCACGACGAGTGGCGGCCCTGAGGCGGAGCAGAAGATACTCGCTGAAATCGATCGACTGGAGCAGATCTTCTCGGTGTATCTGCCAGAAAGTGAGTTGAACTTGTGGCAGCGGTCCTATCAGGACCCTGTTCAGGTTTCGAATGAACTCGCAACGGTACTTGAGGCAGCTGAACGATGGCGGAAGGCTTCGGATGGAGCGTTTCTGCCAGTTGTTGAAGCACTCACCAGAGTCTGGAGGGATGTTGAACTCAGGCAGCAAGAAGCTGAGCCAACTTTAGCCGTTCACGTCAATGTGCAAGAGCCGATGTGGGAAGTCGACCTTGGCAAAGGGATAGCAACCCGCTTGACCCAACACCCTGCGTCACTCAATGCCATTGCCAAGGGCTACATTGTCGACCGTGCCGTTGAAGTAGCAAGGCAAGTCGATTCGGTCAAGAAGGTCCTCGTCAATATTGGCGGTGATCTGCGCCATTGGGGTGAGGGGGCAGCGATCGTGGCGATTTCAGATCCGACGCGTGATGCGGAGAATTCAAAGCCCCTCTGCCACATTCGGATATCGAATCAAGCGGTCGCCACGAGCGGTGGTTATCGACGTGGTTTTCGGGTTGGCGGAGTCTTGCACTCTCACGTTTTTGACCCTCATTCTGAGAAACCGGCGGTGGAGGTTAGAAGTTCTTCACTAATCGCAACGACTGCGATGGAAGCTGATATCCTTGCAACCATTCTGGGTGTTCGGTCGCCTGAAGCTGGTCTCGAATTTGCCTCTCGGAACCACGGTTGCGGCGCATTCGTTGTGGACAGCATGGGCAAGCACCACCAGAATGAGATATGGATCCGGGCTGTCTGCGGCGACGAGGCACTTAAGCAAAAATGAATTCCCACGAAGAAAAGAACGAACTTTCTCGTCGCTCAATGCTGGCCGGCATCTTTAGTGCTGCCCTAAGCCTTCCAAGTGTGTTGGCTCTAGCCGGAACTCGAAGTCTTGACCGTAAATTTGATTCTCGATTCGAGATGGCTATCGAAGTGGAGATCGCAACCCAAGATGGTTGGCGGGTCCATCGTCCCTACGTGGCGGTTTGGCTCGAAGATAGGGACGGCAAATCGGTTCGCACGTTGAGCCTTTGGGTTCAAACCCAGCGCAGAGGACCACGGTGGATTCCTGATCTCCGTCGGTGGTATCGCGATGAGCAGAATCGCTCTCAGGTTGACGGCGGCAACATGATCTACACCGTGTCAAGTGCCACACGAGAAGCTGGCAAGTACACCGTCATCTGGGATGGCAAGAATGACAAGGGCAAACTGGTCGATCAGGGCGAATACACACTTTGTATCGAAGCCGCTCGTGAACACGGAACTTACCAGTTGATCACCAAGAAACTGAAGGTTGGTTCGAGTGCATTCAAAGAAGCGCTCCCCGGAAACATTGAGCTAAAGGGCGCTGCGGTTGAATTCCGAAAACGCAAGTAACGCGCCGAGGCGAAAACGGTCCGGTCGACACCACCTGCACCATTGGCTTCGATGGCTGCACATGTACGTGTCGATGTTCTGTCTCCTCGTTATCCTGTTCTTTTCGTTCACTGGGATCACTCTCAATCATCCCGAGTGGACATTTGGCATTAAGGATGTGAAGAAGGAGTTCACCGGCAAATTGCAGCCAGGGGCGATTTCGGGTGACAAGGTCGACTGGCTGAAGGTGGTTGAGCAGCTTCGCAAAGATCAACCGGTGAAAGGAACGGCCACCGACATGCGTGTCGATGGCGATGAAGGATCGCTCTCCTTCAAGTCGCCGGGGTACTCGGCCGAGTGCTTCTTCAAGCTAGCCGATGGCAGTTATCAGATGCGCATAACCTCCCAGGGGCTCGTTGCGTTGGTGAATGACCTCCACCGAGGTCGCGATTCTGGTCACACTTGGTCTTGGCTTATCGACCTTAGTGGAGTAGTGCTGGTGTTTGTCTCGCTGACTGGACTCGGCATCATGTTCTATCTCAAGAAATCGCGCGTTGCGGCGTTCGCCCTATGCGGAATCGGAACCTGCCTGTTCATTCTGTTGTGTTTCCTGGCTGTGAAATAAGGACAAATCGGCCAAACACCTGATTCTTGCTGGTACTCTATCGGTCCTTAAAAGGATCGCTCGGAGGACATATCCATGAGTCAGGTCAGAGTCTTGGTAGGAACGAAAAAAGGCGCTTTCATCTGCACCGCAGATGCTCAACGAAGAGACTGGAACATCGAGGGCCCATTCTTTGGTGGCTGGGAGATGTACCACTTAAAGGGGTCCACAGTTGATCCCAATCGAATTTACGCTTCGCAGTCCAGCGGTTGGTTTGGACAAATCATCCAACGCTCCGACGATGGTGGAAAGACTTGGGCAACTCCAGGAAGCACTCCTGAGGAACTCAAGTCGCCCCATGGCTTCCCTCAAGGTGAGAGCAACAAATTCGTTTACGAAGGCGTTGCGGGAACGCACCTCTGGTACGACGGGACGCCCCATCCGTGGGAATTTAAGCGCGTGTGGCACTTAGAGCCATCGCTGACCGAGCCAGACGTAGTCTTTGCTGGCGTTGAGGATGCTGCGATTTTCAAAAGCTCCGATGCGGGCCGAACTTGGTCGGAGCTACCGGGTTTACGCACCCATACCACCGGGAAGGACTGGCAGCCAGGGGCGGGCGGCATGTGTCTCCACACGATCCTTATTGATCCGACTGCACCTGATCGAATGTGGGTCGCTATCTCGGCCGCTGGTTGCTTCCGCACCGACGACGGGGGCAAGACTTGGAAGCCTACGAACAAGGGCCTGGTGTCCAACTTCATGCCCAACCCTGAGGCGGAAGTTGGACACTGTGTCCATCGTATCGCATCCCATCCCTCCAAGCCGGACACTTTGTTCATGCAGAAGCATTGGGACGTCATGCGGAGCGACGATGCTGGCGACTCGTGGACCAAGGTCAGCGGTAATCTGCCGTGCGACTTCGGCTTCCCGATCGACGTTCACGCCCACGAGCCAGAGACGATCTACGTTGTGCCAATTAAGAGCGACGGTGAGCACTATCCACCGGAAGGCAAGCTGCGGGTTTATCGAAGCAAAACCGGCGGCAATGAATGGGAACCGCTCACAAAGGGTCTGCCCCAGCAGGACTGCTATGTGAACATCCTTCGCGACGCGATGGCGGTAGACACCCTTGATGATTGTGGAATCTACTTTGGAACCACCGGTGGTCAGGTCTACGTCTCACCCGATGGTGGCGACAATTGGTCGGCCATCAACGAGCACTTCCCAGCGGTCCTCTCCGTTGAAGTACAGACCTTAAAGTAGGCAATTCCAAATGGTACGCGTCACTCTCCCATTTCATCTGAGGAACCTCGCTCAAACTGAGCAAGAGGTTCAACTTTCTGTGGCACCACCCGTTAGCGTTTCCACAGTCTTGGATGCCTTGGAAGCCGCGTACCCCGTCTTGAAAGGCACGATTCGTGAACACGAGACACTCAAACGTCGTGCCTTTTTGCGCTTCTTCGCCTGCGGCGAAGATATCTCAACTGAGGATCCTGGTCGATCGCTCCCAGAATCGATCGCCAACGGCACCGAACCCCTAATGGTCATCGGCGCCATCGCCGGCGGATAGCAGAGCCCACGTAGCCGGCGGTGATCGTACCGACGTCCGGAAACCACCAACGCTATCCTGCTATTGCTCATGGCAACCTCATCTGTCGACTGAATTCTATCGGCTGCTGCGCCGGTACGATCACCGTCGGCTACGTGGGCTCATGATGATCGAAATTCCGATTCCACTCCAGAATCCCGCCTTTTAGGTTCAGAACTTTCTTGAATCCTGCTTCGCGCAGGATGGTGCATGCCTTGGCGCTTCGTATACCGGAACGGCAATGAACAACGGTTAATGCTGATCGGTCCAGCTCGGACAATCTCTCTGGAACCTGACCTAATGGGATCAACACTGATCCCGGGATTCGGTCTACCTCGAATTCATCCGGCTCGCGGACATCGATGAGAGTGAAGTCATCCTTTCTGCTCATCATCGCCTTGAGCTCGGGGACCTCGATCTCCGTGCCTGTTGGCTCGGGGTGAGACGGTAGTCCGCAGAACTGGTTGTAGTCGATCAACGCCGAGATGGTTGGATTGTCGCCGCAGATTGGGCAACTGGGATCACGTTTGATCCGCAGTTCACGAAAGCTCATGTCCAGAGCGTCGTACAGCATCAGACGACCAACAAGCGAGCGTCCCTTGCCAAGAAGGAATTTGACTGCCTCGGTGGCCTGAATCAAACCGATAATGCCTGGCAAAACACCGAGAACTCCGCCTTCCGCACAACTGGGAACCATGCCCGGCGGTGGGGGCTCTGGATAGAGGCACCTGTAGCAAGGTCCGCCCGGAGCACAAAAAACGGTGGCTTGTCCCTCAAATCGGAAGATGGACCCGTAGAAATTCATCTTGCCGAGCAGCACGCATGCATCGTTGACGAGGTACCGGGTGGGGAAGTTGTCGGTGCCATCGACAACGATGTCGTAGTCCTCGACGATATCGAGTGCGTTCTCGCTGCTGAGCATGACCTCATGCTTGTCAACTTGCACGTTCGGATTGATATCCAGGATCGATTCGGCGGCGGAATCCAGCTTGCTTCGACCGACATCGCTCGTGCCATGGATGATTTGGCGATGCAGGTTACTGGCGTCGACCCTGTCAAAATCGACAATGCCAATTCGTCCCACACCTGCTGCTGCCAAGTAAAGCGCCGCTGGAGACCCAAGTCCTCCTGCGCCAACTAACAGCACGCTTGCCGCCTTCAGCTTCTTCTGACCTTCCAGTCCCACTTCCGGCAGTATCAGATGACGGCTGTAGCGAAGCAATTCCTCTCGCGTCAGGTCGGTTGACATATTGCCATTTTAGCGCCGCCACTGGAATATCCGACCTCATTTCCTCTAGACTGCCCCTATGGTTTCGGCTCTCGTTGCACTGGTACTCGCTCAATCTTCCATGAACACGCTTACTCCCGCCGAGGAGAGGGCTGGATGGAAGCTGCTGTTTGATGGCAAAACGACCCACGGTTGGCACAATTACCGTTCGACGAGTATTGGCTCCGGATGGCAGGTGGTTGATGGCGTTCTTACCAGCGTCGATCCGGGCAAAGCGGGCGATATTGTCACCGACGAAAAATTCGACTGGTTTGAACTGGAGATGGACTGGAACACGACCAAGGGCGGCAACAGTGGCGTGATGCTCCGTTGCGCCGACGAAGGTGACACCATGTGGTACAGCGGACCGGAGATTCAAATCTACGACGATCACGGCGAAGAAGGGGCGCAGAAATCCGGGTTCCTCTATGACCTCTATTCGTCGAAAATTACTTCCACGAAGCCTGCTGGGCAGTGGAACCACTTCAAGATTGTCATCGCTCCCAAGAAGTGCTCGACCTACGTCAACGGCGTGAAGTATTACGACTTCGTTTGGGGAAGCAAGGATTTCTTCGACCGCGTTGCCAAGTGCAAGTTCGCCGGTTTGCCGCTGTTTGGAAAAGTCGAGAAAGGGACGATCGGCATCCAGGGGGACCACGGAACCGTATCGTTCAGGAATATCAAGATTCGACCTCTCAAGCACTAGTTCGTGATGCTTACTCGACGAGAGTTTCTGGTTCAGGGGGCCATGGGTCTTGGGGCAGTAGTTGCGACAAGGCTCATCCCACTTTCGCTCGAGCCAGCACGTCGCCATCCGTTAAAACTCGGAGTCATCACCGACCTTCACCATGGACTCGCTCCCGACGCGATGTCCCGCTTGACCAAGTTCGGTGAAGCAGTCCGACTCCGCCCACACCTCGACATGGTGATTCAGATGGGCGACTTCTGCTATTCGCAGCCGGAGTCGGCAGAGTGTCTGAAGCTGTTTCATGACCTGCCGCACCGCAAGCTCCAGGTTCTCGGCAACCACGACATGGACAAGTGTGACAAGCAGACCGCGATGGCGCACTTGTCCATGCCGAGTCGATATGGCGCCTACGATGTAGGGGACTACCGGTTTGTGGTTCTAGACCTGAATCATTTTAAGAAAGAAGGCAAGCTCGTTTCGTACGCCAACGGCAATTATTTCACCGACAACGCCTCCCACAATTGGGCCGACCCCGAACAGTTGGATTGGTTGGCTACTGAGCTTCGCCGGACCCGCAAGCCGGTCATCCTGTTCTGCCACCAGCCATTAGGTTTTGCCGAGCCCGGACAGCCCCTACCGCCTGAGCAAATCGAAGTCCTTGATGTGATCACGAGGGCCAAAGCCGACAACCCCAAAGGTGCCGTCGCCGCCTGCCTCTTCGGTCACCTCCACGTCGACCGTCTCGAATATCACGCTGGCATCCCCTGCCTCTGCGTCAACTCCGCCAGCTACTTCTGGGGCGGCGCCATGTTCCCCTACACCAACCCACTCTACGCCTTTATGGAGATCACGCCCGACGGCCACTTGGCGATCGAGGGTGTTAGCGGCGCGTTCATCAAGCCGCCACCGTCATCTACGGACGCTGTTGTTGGACGTTCATCAAGTATTTCCGACAGACACATCCGCTTGACGTAGCCAGTCTGTATTAAGGGATTGTGGAGTACAAATCCAAGGATCAAGTCCGCTCACTGGAATTCTAAAGTCAGGCTGCGCCCCAGCCCTTTTAGAGATCTTAACGAATTTGATGTTTACTATTACTAAATATTTATTTGGAACATCAACAGTCGCCGATATTGCGGAATCCAGTGTAGGAATTCATTCTTAAAAGTTGCTTAACATTTCTAAAACAGTTTTTTAACATTCGATACAGAGAATGGCTCCATGCGAAAAAACGCTAGCGCCTTCACGCTCATCGAGCTCCTCGTCGTCATCGCGATTATCGCGATCCTTGCCGCAATTCTTTTCCCAGTATTTGCCCAAGCAAAGGCTGCAGCTAAGAAGACCACGGATCTTTCGAATATGAAGCAGATGGCAACCGCCAGCTTCATGTACTACACCGACAACGATGACACCTTGTTCCTCTACCGAACGAGCACTAGTAATCCGCAGTGGAACCCATTCTGGCAGGATCCAAACGTTGGATCAGGTGCATGCGCAGGCTCATCGGCATCCAAGAAGCAGTTTTGGAACGTTCAGCTCTACCCATACATCAAGAGCCATGACATGTTCAAGGGCCCTGGCGTTACCAATGCGTGGGTAAATGTTGAGCCAGGCGGCGGCAGCATGGCTGGTCCTGGTGGCAACCCTGACTGCTCCTACGGCGGACAAAACTCCTACGGCGTAAACCGCATCGTCTTTAATGCCAACCAGGCCGCAATGAGTGCGAGCGTCATCGCTGAGTCAGCGAACACCCTCATCATTACCGACACGACATACTACGATGTCATGCCGAAGATGTCTGGTCACGATGGAACAAATGCTTGGGCTCCTCTCGGCCAGTTCATTGGCGATCCAGCTGGCACACAGTACTTCACCGACAACAACTCGGACTGCGACTACTATAACTATTGGGTTCAACTTGGCGGCTCCGCTTGTGATGCAGCTGCTGGTTACACCAGCCCCTACGGAAGCGTAGCCGCTGACAACGCTTATATCGAGCAGGTCAAGAAGCGCAACAATGGCTTCCTCAACGCAGCGTTTGCTGATGGACACGCAAAATCCTTCCCAGCTGTTCGCGTTATCTGGGACTTGGTCGATAACGGTAACAAGCTCACCTCCATGTGGGATCCGTGGAAGCAGGGCGTCAAGTAAGCCATTACGGACTACTACTTAGTCGGAGGCGTTTATTGCGCCTCCGACTTGAAAGTGACCCTATGAAAAAGCTCGCACTTTTTGCCCTCTTAATTATCTCTGCTCTGCAGTTGATCGGTTGCAATGCTGGTGACGCCCCGAGTCCAAGTGCCCCGCCAAAGGCAAACGCAAATCGTAACGCCGGAAAGGGCGACTAAGCCAAAGCTTAACCACCGATCCAAAGAGCAAGAGACTTACTCGCTGAGTCTCTTGCTCTCACTACTCGAACCACTTCAATTCAGTCGAGAAGCTAAGTCTAAACGCTTACTCACCCTATCGCAGACCCAGAAAGTCAAGTTTCAAAACTTCGAAACTAATCGGGGAAATATTTGGCCTAGAGTCGGGATGTGGCTCAGCTTGGTAGAGCGTCCCGATGGAATCGGGAAGGTCGTGGATTCCCGCTTTCCGCCTTCTAGACCAAGATGTTTTGAGCGAGAGGAACATTTGTAGCAGGGGTAGATCTCTAGATTCGTTACCTGAATCTAACCGTGGTAATATTCAGTCTAGGTCGGGATGTGGCTCAGTTTGGTAGAGTGCTGCGTTCGGGACGCAGAGGTCGTGAGTTCGAATCTCGCCATCCCGACCAATTTCGAATTGTGTCTCAGATTTTAGAGTGTCCCGATCAGATCGGGAAGGTCGCGCGTTCGAATAGCGCCATTACGACCAAAAATTGAGTTCAAATGGGGGACTGACTTCGCCATCATTCACTGAGGGAGTTGGTTGAATTCGGCTCGGGTTTTTTCACCATTTTCTTTCCTGATTTCGATTCCCTGTTAAGCAGGGAAATTGACCTGGAGAGGATTTCGCCGGAGTCGCCCGACATCACGATTTTCATGAGAACTACGAACGAACACCGATCTGAACTCCTTATGCCAGCAGGATCGCTGGAAAAGCTGAAGGTCGCGGTGCTCTATGGGGCTGATGCAGTCTATATGGGCACTCCAGATTTATCGTTGCGAGTGACCTCGCAGATGTCGTTGGAGCAGGTGGTAGAAGGCGTTGAATTTGTGCACGCGCACGGCAAGCGTGCCTACCTAACGCTCAATCTTTTTTCACATAACAAGGACATTGAAAAACTGCATCGCTGTCTTGCGGTTATTAAGCAGATCAAGCCTGACGGCCTCTTAGTCGCCGATGTTGGTGTGTTCCAATTCATCAAAACCCATGCCCCAGAGCTCGACCTCCATATTTCCACGCAAGCGAATGTGTGCTCGTGGCTGTCGGTGCAGTTCTGGCAGGATATCGGGGCGAAACTGATTGTGTTGGCGCGTGAAGTGTCCTTTGCGGAGCTCAAAGAGATCCGTGAGAAATGCCCTGACATCAAACTGGAAACCTTCATCCACGGTGCCATGTGCATGACCTATTCCGGCCGTTGCCTTCTTTCCAATTTCTTGGCAGAACGGGGAGCTAATCAGGGCGCATGCGCCAACTCATGCCGCTGGAACTATAAGGTCCATATGCGCCTGAAAGACGGCACGCTGAAGGAACTGGAAGTCACCGAAGAAAACCGCGATCTGTTCGAGTTTTTCCTTGAGGAGGAACATCGAGGCGGCGAATTGATGCCGATTATGGAGGATGATCGCGGTGCGTATATTCTTAACTCCAAGGATTTATGCATGCTGCCGAAATTGCCTGACTATCTGGCGCTCGGCGTTGATTCGCTAAAGGTGGAAGGGCGTGGCCGCAGCGCGTACTACCTCGCCATCACGACCCGTGCTTACCGCATGGCGATCGATGACTGGTACCGCGATTCCGATGCGTGGTCGCCCACGCCTTATTTGCGTGAGTTGAACACGATCCCCAACCGTGGGTATTCGCTGGCATTTCACGATGGCCGCCTCACGCACCATGCCCATAACTTTGAAAATACGACGACACTTTCCGAGTGGGAATATGCCGGAATCATCCGCGAGACGCGTGAGGATTGTTTTATCGTGGAGGTGAAGAATCGCCTTGAAGTCGGCGATGTCCTGGAGTTTGTGCCGTTTGGCCGCCGCAGAACGGTGCTCCTGCGGATTTATGAGTTTGAAGACATTCGCAGCGGAAAAACGACACGCGAAGAAGGTCTGAACGCAGGAACAAAACCGTTATTGCGAATACCTTTTGCATGGTTCCACGAAGAAAATGTAGCGAACTTTAAGGAAGAATTCCCCGAATTCACCGTTGTTCGAAAAGAAAGAAATCTCGGTAAAGATGAGATCGCGCGGTTGAAACTGGATCGGTCGGCCCAACAGGTTGAACAGGGCCATGCCGACGAAGCATCTTATCAGGAAAGGCGCATAGGGTTGATCGACGCATTGGCAACCGAGCACGAGGGGAAAACGTTCCGCAGCCCGCGCCTAGGTGTCGAAGGCTGTTGTGGTCGAGGCTGCAATGGCTGTTTGCACTTTTGGTATGACGAACGCTACGCCCGGGCCCGCGAGTTACATCAACTAAAGAGTAAGAACGGTGCCTGATTCGGCTTCAGCAGTAACTCAGATTTCGAAGTGGCCCGATCTGATCGGCATGAGATTGGCGCATTGGCAGAGTCGAACTATGACCAGCGTTTCATGATTCCTGACTTCGCTGGTAAATTGTGCGAAGTTGTGTAGGTGAACCACCGAGCCATGAGTGTTTCTCGATTTCCATCGTTTGCTCTCTGTATTTTGATCTCAGGGATGGCTGTGGCCTCGGCCCACAATTCCGAACAAGCGCCAATCGTGCTGGCGGCGGCTAGGGGTGACGTTAACGCCGTCAAGCGTATCCTTGCCCAAAACGGGGACTGGTCGTCTGTGAACAAGATCGGTTTTGACCCAGACGACCCTTCGGTTGTGAATCAGACAGCAGTCATTGCAGCAGTTAAGGGTAAGCATGTGGATGTCTTGCGTGTTCTCGTCCGCTACAATGTCGATCCTGACGCAGTCAACTGGGTTGGCCAAACCGCAATGTACTGGGCAAAGAAGGCCAACGATCAGGAGATGATCGCGCTTCTGGCACGGCAACACAATCAACTTCGCCTAGACGCCGACCTGATCAAAGTCGCCAAGTCCGGAGATCTTCAAGCGACACTTGCCCTTTTACATAACGGCGCGCGAGCCAATATTCCATGGTTTTGGACTCATCGCCCCTACGAACGGCATTTTGACGGGGTCAATTACCAGGACACGCCACTCATCGCCGCAGCTCAAGGTGGAAATCTGAAGATCATCCGAACGTTTTTGCGGCTCCACGCCAAAGTAAATGACAAGAACTTTGTTGGCGAGACGCCGTTGCTGGGTGCCGCTCAACACGGAAATGCGGAGGCAGTAAGCCTTCTCTTGGAGCGCGGTGCCGAGGTCAACGCCGTCGATTCCAGCGGCATTACTCCCCTGATGGCCGCATGTGAACACGGTTTTGAACATGTGGTTCGACTCCTTCTCGCGAGAAAGCCGAATGTCAATGCGCAGTCAAATGGTCATATAGCGGGGCAGACGGCATTGAGTCTGGCCCAAGAAGGGCTGAAGTACGCAGCCGATAAGGATAGACCGCGCTTCCAACGGATCGTTCAGTTGGTTACCGCAGCAGGTGGAAAGACCTTCCCGACACACAGGCGTATGGCCCTTTAACATGTCTGGGACTTCATAGTCAAAGCTTGATGATTAGGTCGGTATATTCACATACATGTACCTTGGAGTCCTTGCGATGATTGCAGTTTCTCAATCGAGCGATCTTGTGCCGAACGCCAGCTCTACAGCACCGGATTACTTCTGTACTTGGAATGTCCAGGGATACATGACGAATTACGGCAGCCCAGCAGCAATGCGGGCGGGCCTTTGTGAGGCATCCCTTTTTAGCAAAGGTGCCAGTGCGAACTGGCTATCTTTCTATCCCAAGGTCCGCGGCGATCTGCTTTTTGTCATGGATGACTCTTGGGACATTCCCGTAAACGGAGACAGTTCCTTCTACGGAAGTCTTCAACTTGATAACAGTCGTTTTCCAAGTTACAAGGGTGAACCTGCTTTGCTTCTAGGTCAGCTCGTGAAGGATGTCAAGGCACGCGGTTGGCGTGGCCTAGGTGGCTGGGCGTGTGCTCAAGAATCCCCCAAATTGTTCAGGGGGAACGTGGAGGGTTACTGGCGAGAGCGGTTTGAGGAGTTGAATCAAGCTGGTTTGGAGTATCTCAAAGTCGACTGGGGAAATCATTCCGGCGACGTCAAATGGCGTCATCAACTCGAAGTTTTGGCGCATCAAGTTGCTCCAAACCTTGTTGTTGAAGCGGCGATGAGTCGCGAGAATCTCAAGTTCGCGCGAACTTATCGGACTTACGACGTTGAGAACAATATCGCCGCCCCTGAAACGATCAGGAGGGTGGCTGAACTGCTGACGTCCGAAGACGCCAAGGGTAGTCCCACCGTCATCAATGCCGAAGACGAGGTGTACATCGCTGCTGCCCTCGGTTGTGCTTACGGAGTGATGCGGCATCCGTACGCTGGCAACTTGCCAAACGGTGGTCTGGATATTGCTTTTCCCTCCAACTGTCGCGATCTTAAGCATAGGATTGACGAAGTTACACGGGCTGTCCGATGGCACCGAATATCTCCTCCCTATGCGGCAGGGCTTGGTACGACCACGCTATCAAAAGAAAACCTGACTGACGTATGGGTCTTCGCCAAGTCTGAAACCTGGACGGATCGAATGCCGAATGAAATCGGCACTACTCAAGCTCCTGCAATCGTGGCCCGGGGCCTACCTCTTCCAAAAGTTGTCTCGGCCGCCAATGGACTTCTTCCATTCGTCGTTGCGGGAAAAGATCCCCTAGGGCAGGTCGCCATCACGACTGTTGGACGCGCGATGGGGCGCGTGTATGAAACCCCGTTGGCACACATTACTTTGCAGGGCGGCGTTGTGGGTAAAGCGATCGGCGTTTTCGGAAATTACGCGAGCCTTACCGTTGAATTCGAAGGGAATCACAAGGTCACGCGAGTGATCGCCCAGGATTTGGCTGCGGATCGATCCCAGGACATCACCGGAGAAGTCAAAATCGACGGGAGCCGCATCATCCTCTCTGGAGAGTTGATCAAACGAGTCGGATTATCTGCCCGATCACGCGGAGACAAATCTGACCCAGGTCTCGTGCTCGTGGCATCGGAGTAGTACCCCGAATGGATTTGGCCAACCACGGGGTTGCACCTTGAACCTTAAAACTGCTCTTTCATTAACAAGCGATCAAGTAATATTTGCAAATGATCGGAGTGGTCCTGTCCCTCGCCCTTTTTGCGCAAACGCCGCCTAAGCCAGAAGCGCTGATGGAGCATTTAGGTGGTTTTCACCGGGCAGTCAGTACAACCCATCCGCTGGCTCAAAAATTCTTCGACCAGGGGCTTGCCTGCATTTACGGCTATCAATACCGGACGGCATTACGCTCATTTAAGCGAGTGACCGAATTGGACAAGGACTGCGCACTCGCTTATTGGGGTATCGCCTATTCAAACGGACCGGATATCAATTTCCCAAAGGTAGACGATGACTCCGCGAAGGCAGCCTTGGCCGCACTGGATCAAGCTGATGCGGCTCCTCATGCGACGCCACTTGAGCGAGAGCTGATCGCAGCCCAGCGGCTCCGGTTTGCCCTGCCCGCTCCCAAGGACCGTAAGCTGCTTGACGCCAACTATTCCAACGCAATGAGGCGGATTTGGAAGGCGCACCAAAGTGATCCCGATATTGGAGCTATGTTTGCAGAGGCTCTCATCGACGAGCGCCCGTGGCACCAATGGTCCCTTGAGGGTCTGGCTCAGCCGGGCACGCTTGAGGCCATCGAGACGATTGAGACTTGTCTGAAGCTCAATCCAAAGCACCCAATGGCGTTACACCTCTGTATTCATGCGGTGGAGGCCTCGCCTCACCCCGAAAGGGCGCTCAAGGCTGCGGACACCTTGGAAGGATTACAGCCGGACCTGGGGCACATGCAGCACATGCCTTGCCACATATACGCACGCATGGGCCAATGGAATAAGGCTATCGCGGCGAATGAAAGGGCTATCAAACGCGAAAACGAATACATGATTTCTCGGGGCGTAACGAAGCCAATCTTCCCGAATGTTCACCACTATGGGGCGGCACTTGCCTTTGCTGCGGGGATGAAGGGGCGCAGCCATTTGGCCATTTCGGCAATGGATACAATAGGGTTTTCCAGGGAATGGATGGCCAAAAATGGCAGCGATCTGGATACAGATCTCGCAATGCCACTGACTGTATTACAGCAGTTTGGTCACTGGGACGAAATCCTCGCAACCGAGCCCTTTCCTGACAATCTACCCATATCCCAAACAATGCTCTATGGTGCGCAGACAGTGGCGAACAGTGCGCTGGGCCAACTAGACGCGGCAAAGCAGTGTTATCAGAAATTCGTCGAATCAGAAGCCCGTGTTCCCGCGGACCTGAGTGACGGCATAAATCTCTGCCGAGATATCCTGGACGTCGAAAAGCACCTTTGCCACGGGGAGATTCTGGTACGAGAGGATGCTACCAAACAGGAAGGACTCAAAGAACTCGAATTGGCTGTTTCCTTGGAGGATCATCTTAGCTATAGCGAGCCACCTTCGTGGCTCATGCCGACGAGACATGCCTTAGGAGCAGCTCTTTTAATCCTCGGCAAAGTTTCTGAAGCTGAGCCAGTGTTCCGTGAGCAGTTGAGAAGGACACCGAATGATGGTTGGGCCCTTATGGGCCTTTCAAAGAGTCTCAGCGGGCAAGGCAAGTTGAAGGAAGCAAGGAGATACGAGGCCCAATTTCGACGAGAGTGGAAAGATGCTGACATCACGATAAGTACTTCCTGTATGTGTCTTGAGCCCCAACGAAAACTCGCCAAATAGTGGATCGACTGAATTTGCTTCTGGAAAATTCTTCATGGATAAACCCACAATCCAAATTGGCCTCAGTCAAGAAAACGCGGATCACTTGATACGGAGATTGCAGGCTTTCAATGATGCGAATCACCCTCTCGTCGCCCTATTTAGAACCCAAACGAATGACCCTGCCCCTCTTCATATCTTTGCTCGTGATGGCGAGGATAACGTCATCGGTGGAGTGATCGCCAAAGCGTGGATCACGTGGAAGTGGTTGGAAATCGATATCTTGTGGGTCGACGAACCGTATCGGTCACAGAAGCTGGGGTCCAAGCTAATGGATGAAATGGAGCAGTTAGGACGAGAAAATGGCTGCACTCGCTCCAGAGTCTCGACTTGGTCCTTCCAAGCCCCCGAGTTTTATCAGAAGCGTGGCTATGAGATCTACGGAGAGTTGCATGACTTTCCGGAAGGCATTACGGACTACCGGCTTTGGAAGAACCTCTAGCTCCGGAAGGTTGTTTTTCTCGATGTCGTCCGCAGCCTCTAAGGATCACGACTCTCTGGTCTTTTTCGAAATCCGGCTACACTTCGAAGCCTACTGATATTCGACTCAGTTTGCGGACTGATAGGACACTGGATGGAAGAGCCTCCTCTCAATTCAACCCAAGACGATCGATTCGAGTGGGCGGCATGGGACGTTCCGCTGGACGATTTAATCCTGGATTCCTCTTCTGTTTCGGACGGTTGCTTTGTCACTGCCATCACGCATCCACGTTTCGGTGACGGGTGGCTCGTCCTAAGGAGCCCAGTAGAGAAGCTGATAGCGTCGCGACTCGACGAAGTTCGCCCCATTCTTGATCGCATCGAAGAATGGACGAGACTCGGGCATTTCGCCGCGGGTTATGTCGCCTATGAGGCTGCACCAGCGTTTGACGCGGCCTTCCTCGTTCACGATCCGGCAACAGAGCCGCTCGCTGTTTTTCATCTCTATGACACCGCTCCCACCTTTTACAAGGAACTGAAATTGGCCAGACATTCTGGTGAAACTAGCCCAACTTGGATTGCGGATTGGGATGAGTCGACTTACCATGAGCGGTTCGACCACGTCAAAACGCTCATTGGAAATGGCACCAGCTATCAGGTGAATTTGACCTATCGCTTGTCGAGTGAATCGTCGGAAGCATTGCCGCATCTGTTCGCTCGTCTCGTTGCCGATGACCCTCCAGCTTACGCCAGCCTCTTTCTTTCCGATCGGACAAACATTGCGTCACTGTCTCCCGAGCTGTTTTTCGAGCAGTCGAATGGCTGGATCAAGTGCAAGCCGATGAAAGGGACGGCCCCTTTGGGTTCCTCCTGGCCGGAAACACGCGCAAATACAGAGGACCTAAAAGCCTCCGAGAAGAACCGAGCTGAGAACCTCATGGTTGTCGACATGATTCGCAACGACTTAGGCAGAGTTGCTGAGGTCGGAACGGTAACGACTCCCTCACTTTTCGATGTTGAGCAGCTCTCGACTGTTCTCCAAATGACTTCGACCGTCCAGGCGAAGTTCGATGGCACGGTTCGTCAGATCTTTGATGCCCTCTTTCCGTGCGCTTCGATCGTAGGTGCCCCAAAGGTGTCAACGATGCAGATTATCCGCGCATTGGAAGACACTCCGCGTGGCGTCTATACCGGTGCCATCGGGATTGTGGGGCCAACCAGAACGGCAAGGTTTTCGGTCGCCATCCGGACCATCTCGCAAGTTGGCAAGAATCCCATGCAATACGGGGTAGGGAGTGGTGTCGTGTGGGACTCCACAGCAGAAGGTGAGTGGGCGGAGAACCACTTGAAGACCGACGTCTTAAGCCAGGTGAGTGCCCAGTTCGGTCTTTTCGAAACCATTCATTGGCCGTTAACCGATGGCGGGGAATTACTTGCGTTACACCTCAATCGGATATCCAAAGCTGCAGCAGCATTCGGCATTCCGTTCGACGCACTTGTGGCAGAAGCGCTCCTCTATCAGCAGTTGCAGCATGTGAGCGACCCTACCCGGGCCAGGCTCAAGCTCTTGGACGATGGACAGATATCCGTGTCTCACCAGCCGCTTGGCGAAGTGCCGAAGTCGCTGCAATTCTCAATTTCCGCCTCGCCCGTATGTTCCGAGGATCCACTCCTGAAATTCAAGACAACTCGGCGAAAAATCTACGACAAGTCTCTGCGCAACTCTTGTTGCGATGAGGTTCTGCTGTGGAATGAACGGCAAGAAGTCACCGAGTTCTGCAAAGGGAATATCGTGATCCGAGTCGGTGGGGATCTCGTAACTCCCCCGATAGAGGCAGGACTACTTGGCGGTGTCTATCGCGAACAGCTGCTCCAAAAGGGACAAATCCGAGAAGGAGTCATACGGCTCTCAGATATACGTGAGGAGTCTGAGATCTACCGAATCAACGCGCTCACAGGAATGCTACGGGCACATCTCAACACATGAATAACGAGGGGCGAGGCGTGCCTCGCTTCTTGCTGTTTTGGCAGAATGGGCTTGTTCTGTAGCCGCGCACCCAACTCGCGGCTTGAACCCATTTTTGGTCTTGGCGAACGGTCCGAACGCCGGCACAAGCCATCCGGCGGCTACGGCGGCTGTTGAAATACCAAAACTGTTTGACAATAAGGTGTGCCTCCCTTCTTGCTTGCAATACGGTATTGGACCCGTGCGCGATCGATGCGACATTACCAGGGCCATAAGGCCCAACGGATTTGGTGACTGACACAACAAATCAGTAGAATCCAGTCGTGAAAATGAACGCGTTCATTGCTCTTTTGGCTGGGACACTGATAATGGGATCTGCAGGGGCCCAAACCGCGGGACTCACAACACCAATCAATCTGGGTGGAAACCTCGAGGGAGTGACGGATTGGTCGTATTCGAACGTGTTTGCCGACTTGGTAAAGCAATCACGCGGCTTCGGTCCGCCAACTGCGCCGTGGTCAGGTTCTGTCGCACTTGACTCAAACGGCTGGCCAACCGTGGACTTTGGCGTCATCCTTGCCACATGGTCTGGGATGAATGGGGTCGCTGGGACCTACAAGCTGAGTGGGGTCTGTTCGACCACACCTACGATCAACCTGCTTTCCAGTCCTGGTCAAATCAAGAATGAAGTTTGGAACCCAAAAACGGGCGTCGTGACCGCCGATCTGATCTACCCAGCCGGAGGTTCGCAGCTCATGCTGAGCTTTACCAATACCAAGGGCGGTATCAGAAAACTGCAGGTCATGCGACCAGGCTGCAAGACCACCGACGTCTTTACGACTCCGTTCCTCAATCACTGCAAAAGGCTGTCGACATTTCGATTTATGGACTTCCAATCCACCAACGGAAATCCAATAAAGCATTGGTCAGAACGTACGCCTCCGAGTTCGCCAAGCTATTCCGCAGCAGCCAACGCCCAAGTTCCTTGGGAAGTTTGCATCGCCTTGTGCAACAAGCTGAACCGCGACGCTTGGATCAATGTGCCGGCCCAGGCGGATGATGCCTACGTGCAGGAACTCGCCCACCTGGTTCATCAAGAACTCAATCCCAACCTTCACGTCTACTTGGAATACAGCAACGAAGTGTGGAATTGGGGTTTCAGTCAGTCGACTTGGAACCTGAATCAGGCTGCCGCCGATGTCGCCGCCGGTGACCCTGATCTCAACTACGACAAGGTCAACGACAAGAACAAATGGGCTGCTCGTCGCATCGCGAAGCGGATTAAGTCAATCTCCGATATCTTCCGTAAAGTCTATGGGAACGCAGGGTGGACGAACTCCGTTCGTCCTGTCTTGGCAACCCAGATTGCCTGGCCGGGTTTTTGGTTGGTCGACGGATTGACCTTTGCCAACGATCGATTCGGGCCACCGAACAACTACCTTTACGCCTGCGCGGGAGCGCCCTATTTCAACCTCGGAGCCGCAGACCAAAGTACGAATCTCACTAAGCAACAGGTCATACAGGCTTTAGCCAAGAGCATCGAAGCTCAGAAGACGGACCTGAATATGGATGCATGTGCGACCTTGGCTCGGTACTACAACCTTAAGTTCGTCGGCTATGAAGGCGGACCCGACACGTTTGGACCCAACAACATCGCAGCGAAAAAGGCAGCGTCCCTCGATCCCAGCATTCAGGCGGTATGCGCCAACTATCTCAACGTTTGGTTTGGCTATGGCTTCGACTTGATGAACTGGTTTGTCGCTGGGGCGACGAGTTACGACTCGCAATACGGCACGTGGGGCATGACCAACGACATGACAAACCAGAACGCACCCAAAATCTTGGCCTTCGATCAAGTCAAAGCTCAGCTTAAGGCACCTCTGACTGAGGGGATAGCCGTCCCTGGCACGGTCGATCCGCGTCAATTTTGCTTTCGAGATGCGGACTGGCAGAAAGGTGGCAACCTAACGCTCAACCCCAGCGATTGGCGAGGACCATATCGAGACTATCTCCTTCGTGCGAAATCGACGGGTTCGCATCCAGTGACTCTCAGCGTGGCAACCGATCAGGCTGGAGTCAAGGTTCAAGTCTGGTTGAACAACGCGCTTGTGGGAACGGAGACGCTTCCCAATACAGGTGGTCTGTCGACCTACAAGAAGACAGTGGCTCTCCCGATGAAGATGAATGCCGGGATGAACGTCATCCGCCTAAAGATAGTCGCTGGGAATCAAGTGAGCCTGAGTCAGATCAACATTGGGTAGGTCTGGCTTTGCGAACGGCCGATCATTGACATTACGTGAGCGGAAACTTCCAAACTTGCAGCTCAAGTGAAGCCACATTTGGATCTTTGCTCGTAATCTCGACTCGGATTGGATCCTCTCCAAAGCCAGTCACGACCGCTGAACCCCAAGTCATGCCACTCCAAATAATCCGGTTGGATTCGAGCGCTACCTCGCAAATACTGGACCCTTGAGTGGCAGTGATCGTGAGCCAATCGGATGCCGAACTCGGACTGGAGAAACTCTTCACAAGGCGATTTGATGCATCTCTTTGGGTGACGAACACGACGCGACGGCCTGCCGAGAATTGAGCCGTCAAAGTTCTTTCAGATGTATTGAGAACCTCGAATGGAAGACATTCCATAGTCTGAATGAGGCAATCCTCTTGGTGGCCCAGTTCCACACGCTTACGGCTAAGCAAGGCAATTTGAAAAGGGCCCAGCTCAACTAACCCAGACCGTAACACTGGTTCAAATCCGGCATCAGAGAAAGCGACATGCCACGGGACGACCGGGATTTGCACGGCTGTAGTTGTTGGGCTGGGGTTGACCACAACAAGCAATTCGTCACCACACTTCCACCCATAGGGCTCACCGAGTCCGGGAACTCCTCCGAAGCTTGTTGTCTCGGATGTGGAGAGCAGTGGCTCGAGGATAGCTTGGGCTCGCGACATCCATTTCGCGTCCTCGTCAGTGAATAGGGTCAAGTCTCCGTAAAGGACTGTAAGGTCGCCACCCCGGAAGTACGTCAGCAGGAACATGCCCTTCCACATGGCAGCACCTCGCCAGTAGCAGGTTCCAGTCGGCCCCGCCATGAATCCGCAGTTGTCGATTCGGCGAAGCGGAACTCCGCTGTGTTCAAGAACTCTCGTCGTATGGTCGCCGTAGATCTCCACAGCGCGCCAAAATGGGAAGGCTGGGAGATCGGCTGGGCGAGGATCTCCGCTGTAAATCGAGTCGAATACATCCAGCCACTGCAAGTCGAAAACTTGCGCCAATGGCCGATCCGTCCGATCCATGTACTCGAGTCGCTCAAACCCATTGAAAGCCGTAAAGACCGTCTCGGGATGCGTTGACCGAAACGCTAGAAGGGCACTTCGAAATGCTTGCTGATTCCGATCACGAATTTCTTCCGGGGACAACTGCGATTTGAGGCGCGGAGGAGCCGCCCCAAAGTCGGCAAAGTCGAGTTTGAATATCCTGATGCCAAGGCTGTACCAAAGGTCCAGCACTTCCACGAAGTCATCCATGAAACCGCCATGGAAGCAACAAAGACCCCATTGATTTTCGTCGGCTGAATCCGCCCAAGTGGCAGGCAGTGTCAAGTGGCAAAGGGTATTGGCAGTAAACCAAAGGCCGGGGATAATGCCATGCGTTCTGCAAGCATCCAACCACCTTTGAGGGCCGTTGGGCCAGTTCGGCACTCGCCACGTGCGATATCCACCTTCCGGGCTAAACCAGAATGCATCCATGAGGTACGCATCGATCTGGACCCCGTTTGCCCTTAATCGCAACATCTCATCGAATTGTCGCATCGCGAGCTCTTCGGTGAGTTCGATGCCGTCAGACAGCTCGTCGTATGCCGACCAATTTCCGTAGATGGTGAGTCGATTTGACATTGAGATTCCTCGAATTACGGCGAGGTGATTCTGTTGATGGACCAACGGATTCCGTAGGCTCTGGAACGAGTCTTAAGTTCAAGATCCAATCTCACCCTTTGGCCAACCTTGAATCCTTGAGCCCCCAACACTGCAGCAGGTATACGCAAAATCACTGTGTTCCTCACTCCCGTCTTGAGTGAGACCAGTTCTGCCAGACCGACCATTTGCGGCTTGGCCGCAGTAAGCCGGACCGAGATGTCACCTTTGAGCCCCTTAATCGACAGAACCGGTTCGTCGGCAATAGGGATCTTGCCGCGTCGATAGAAGGATTCAGGGAATCGATCTTCATTCCAGTAGATGGCGAGATACACAGCCTTTGGCCCCCAACTGACATAGGCATCCCCACGATCAGAGGATTGGATCGGAGCGATGTGAGCCTTGCTTCGTGGCCACTTTTCGAGATCGGCGACTTCAGCAGCGCTGATTGCGGGGATGCCGATCGAACTGGACGTGGTTGACACAGATCTATCGCTCAAATCGAGATGAGTTGCGGCCTGGGTGAGTTCCTCGTAGGGTTGGTTGTTGACGTCTACCAAACCCATGTTGTAATTCTCACCGTCAGGTCGCCCATTCTTCGGCTCATCGTAGTATTGGAACCAATGGGCACCCACGACGTAGGGCGTTCCAAGCAAAGACTTCGTGGACGTCTGAAAGCCGTTAGCTCGCTGGGACTGCGTCTGAACAACTGGAAAACCCGACGAATCATTCTTGTTGCCCGTTCGATTCTCTCTCGCGCAGAAGTAGTATTCCGTGATCATCAACGGCCTATTCGAAAGCCGGTGAAGACTTGGCAAGTAGAACGGCGCGAAGGTACCGTCCGTCCAATCTGCGTTGAGGTTGGTGGAAACAACGTCGGCATACTTGCCCGCGGCTCGTGCCACCTCCGGGTAAAAATTTGAGATGTAACGATCACCTAGGTAGAGTGCCCCTGGGTCGTATTTTTTGATGATCGACCGACAGAGCGAGTAATACCGTTCGGCAAGTATTTCTACATAGGTGTGAACGGCTTGAATTCCATTTCCACCGGAGCGCAAGAACAAGCGCCCCTTCGATTTGAGATCACGAAAACTGGTGGCTCCCTCAGGATCGAAGTCCTTGGTCAAGGCATTCCAACTGCGATACCTTTCAGTGAGTTGGTGAACAAGAACTTGGCGGGTGTGACTGCCTTTCCAAGCCCACTCGAACAGAGCCCCGTTCCACCAACCCTGCTCGTTGTCCGAAAAATATCCGACAATGCGAGGATCTGCTCCCAGGCCATTGATCTGATCGCGAGCTACATCAGACATTAGCTGAACGATTTTTGGGTCCCACATATCGCGCCAAGGCGCTCCAGCGGAAGAACCCAGATGCAGAATAGGCGTGAACCTTAACTTAGGAGCATTGACGCGCAACAGGGTCTTTGCATCGCTCCAAGCCCCAATCGTATTGAAATTCCAACTTTGGAGGTGCTGAACAACATCGTCGGCCCATCCCGATTTCCCATTTGGGTAGTACCTAAACGCTGAGTAGCTTGGGTTCTTGGGATCGTATTCGAGGTACGAGGTGCCCGTATCAACGCAGCAGACGCCAAAGGAAAAGAACGGCACATTGTCTTTGCCTTTGAAGGACCATGCTCCATTTTCTTTGGCAACGTGAAAGCGTGAGGCTGGCATCGAGTCAGGTGCGCTAACTCGACGTTGGCCGAGCCCGAGCAACAGAATACAGGTCCAAACGACCACCTATTTCAGCCCTTGCAAGGTGGCGTGCCATACCATATGTTCGCCCCGCCCGTGTGAGTCCAGAGTCGAACTAACCGCGAATGTTGAAGGCTTGCTAAGCAATGATTTAGGGATCTTGAGCATCACTGTGTGCTTCAGCCCCCCAACTTCCTTAGCCTCGATGGCAGGATTGTTGACCGTCAATGGATGATTCTTGCCGCCGAACCGAATATCGATTGGCTGTGGTAATCCAGATATTCGGATCCGCCAGTGAGCACGATCAACTTCAGCGATACGCCCGCCCATGTAGATACTCTCGTCCATATAATCCATGGCGTACAGGCCAAAGTACAGGTTTTCCTTGCTCTTAGCAACGAACATATCCGCAAACGCTTGTCCCTGCGTGCATTGGATCACTCCAGCATCTCGTGGCCAGACCTTTAGTGATGACAGAGATGCGTTCTGGATGTTGGGCACCAATACCGTGTCGTAGGGTTGATTATCTCGCGCGTGGATGCGTAGCGAGGCTATGCCGAGAGACTTCGACGCAGAGACCATCTCCTCGTACGGAACCCCATCGGTGTCGACGAAGCCCATATTCCAGTCTTCGCCATCTCCCCGCCCGTGAGCAGGCTCGTCGGAGAACTGGAACCAATGGGCTCCAACGACATAGGGTAGTGCTGCCAACGAACGGGTGTACTTGGAAAACGCAGCGGCGCGTTCAGCTTGGGTTTTCACCAAGGGGAATGCCGACCCGGAATTCTTGTTTCCGCTCCGATTCTCGGTGGCCGACATGTAGTATTCGCTGATCAG
This sequence comes from uncultured Armatimonadota bacterium, assembly GCA_903833215.1. Taxonomy (GTDB): domain Bacteria; phylum Armatimonadota; class Fimbriimonadia; order Fimbriimonadales; family Fimbriimonadaceae; genus Fimbriimonas. The sequence goes on along the minus strand of CAILEM010000064.1, from coordinate 13,603 downwards.
CACCGGTTTTCCAGTCATCGAATGTAAGGTTCTTAGGAAAAAAGGAGTGATTGATCCATCATTCCAATCGGCACCGAAATTCGTGGACATGACATCGACATATTTGGATGCGGCCCGAACAATTGGCAGCGTGTAGTACTGGCAGAATCGGTCTCCGAGAATCAGATGATGCTTGTCGTACCTTCGAATCGTGGAGTGCATCAGAGAGTAGTAGCGCTCTCCTACAACCTGCACAAAGGCGTTGACGGCTTTTCGCCCTGTCCCTCCCGGACGCATTTTCAATGACTTGATCGTTTCGAAACTGTGACCGTCGACAACCCAATCTTTGGCCAAGCGACCGAAGTCGCTGCCGTAGAACTTCTTGATGGTATTGATCAGTGCTTTGCGCCCCGGAGCCGCCTGCTTCATGCCGAGGTAGGAAATGAAAAGCGTGTCATCCCACCAACCAAGTTCGTTATCTGTGAAATATCCGGCGAGGTAAGGATCGTTGGCGATCGGAGTGATCTGCTTTTTGGCGGCAGCGTCCGTCAACCGCTCCATTGGGGGGGCAAATAAGTCGTGCCACGGTGCCATATCATAGGCACCTAAGTGCAGCACAACGAAATAAGGCATCCGCGCCTTGCCCGCAAACTTTTGGAAGAGATCATCGTTCGACCAGCCCCCAGTTGAGTTAAACCCCCAAGTCTTCAGCTTTTGAGTCGCGTCTAAAGCCCACTCCTGATCATTGAGGAAATATCGGAAGGCCGCGTAGGATTTGTTACTTGCCTTGTAGTCTTTCCTGCTCGTGCCAGTATCCACACAGTCGATCGCATAAGACCAGAAGGGCTGACCCTTTGGGGTGACGAACGACCATGCCGGACCCGTCTTTTGAACCTCAATAACTGCCTGAGGTGTGTGCTTGAGGCACACACATGCGAACCCTAAAAGTGGAAGGATTATCATCAGATTGGAGAGCCGGGCACGCTGAAGCCCGACTCTGTAGCGCTATTTGCCGCCGACGCCAGGAGGCTTGGAGGGTCTCGAAGGACCTAGCAACATCTTCGCAGTGGACTCGCTGCCGTGGGCAAGATCGTTTACGAGGTAGCTCTTATCCGCGTCCGTGAGTTTGCTCCAATCACCATTGGTCTTGGTTTGGATTTGGGTTAGGCGATCGGCTTGCTTTGCTGTCTCCGCCGACGGAGCCGAATCATCTTTGCTTCCGCAGCCGCACACGAGTGCGACTGCGAAAGCGGATCCCAGGATCAAGAGTTTGTGCTTCATCCTATTTACCAGTGTAGTTTGCCAGCCAGTGTTTGGGACTGTCCATTTCGTCCGGCTTGTGGAACTTCGCACTGGTGTCTGCCATTACAAAATTCGAACCGCCGCTGAACTTGCGCCAAGAGTTGTACATTGCCTTCCAGAATGGGTTTGGTGATGTCGGGGTCGCCAAACGGATACCGGTTGGAATCCAGTCGCCGTAAATGCCAGGGAACACATAGCAGTAGTCCACTTCATTGTTCAGCCATTCGCCGCAACCGTACGCGTAGTTGTAGTACTCATCCAAACCATTGGCGAGCATGACGACATCGGTAGGAGAACCAACGGATGTTGCGGATGTCGCCGAAGAGTTGGAGTTCGTAAAGTTGCCGGGAATAGTGAAGAGCCCAGTGGGATTGTTCACTCCCCAATCCGCATATCCAAAGTCCGAGATGGCATTGGGCCAGTACGACATGACTTTTGTGGGCCGGCTGTCTGGTAGACCGAAATAAGCGGCGTTGTCGATCTTTGGAAAGGTGTCAACCGGCGACTTAATCAGATCCGTGTTCTTAATGTAAGGTTGAACTACTAGCTGGCTGGACCACAACGCTGTACTGACTGGCCAGTTGGTGAAGTCACCCTGCACAAGTCGAGGATAAGTGTCATCAGAATCATTGATATAGATGGTGATGCCGGTTGCGTACTGCTTCAGATTGGACAGATCCGCCGTTTTCTTGGCGGCAAGCTTCGCTTGAGCGAAGACTGGGAACAGGATCGCGGCTAAGATCGCGATGATCGCGATAACAACCAGGAGTTCGATAAGTGTGAACGCTTTATGATTTCGTTGCATAGATCATTTCCTCATTGACGGACGGGTGGGGACTGCTTTGTCCCATCGACGAATGGAGCCAAATGGGCCCCGCATGAATTGCGAACAGTAAGTGAAACAGGAAGTATCGGCTGGGGATCAATCTCATCTTCACCTTCGAGTCGGGCGATGAGCATCCTAGCCGCCATTTCGCCCATCTCTTCGATGGGCATGTGGACAGTGGTCAGAGGTGGCTGTGTCAGAGTTGCATACCAGGTGTCGTCATATCCGACGACAGCGATATCATTCGGTACGCTGAGCCCGGCCGCTCGAATGGCTCGGATAGCACCCTCGGCGCATAGATCGTTCGCGGCAAAGATCGCGGTGGGCATTTCTTTAACCCCGCGTTGCAATAGCTGCTCAGTGGAGTCCAAGCCCAATCGCCAATCAAAGCCAGATTGAACGATGAGATCCTCTCGGAGTTCGATTGCAGCTTCTTCTAGGACGTCTCGAAATCCTTTGGCACGGAGATGCGACGTCGAAACATCTGGAGATCCCATCAAATGGGCCATGCGCTTATGTCCGAGCTTAACAAGGTGCTCGGCAGCCATGCGACCGCCAGTGTAGTCATCAGAATTGACCGACCAACTCCCGGCAGTAGGGCGATCTAGAATTGAGACATAGGGAATGTTTCGCTTCTTGCATTTTAGGAATATCGCGCTGTCTTCGGGAGGCATGACGACAAGGAGACCCTCTATTTTTGAGTCAACCAGCATCGCTGCGCGATCCTTCTGGATCCCGCTCGTCGCCGTGTAAAGCATTAGGTTGTAATGACGGTGGACAACCTCGCGCATGATGCCAGACATCACCTGATTGGAGAAAGGATTCTGGTCGACGAAAGCATCCGCGTAGGGCAGCATTAGGCCCAAAACCTTTGTCTTTCCTGTAGCCAAACTCTTTGCTATCGGATTGGAAACGTATCCCAATTGGGCGGCTGCATCGTAAATACGTTCACGCGTTGCTTGACTGACGCGGATCGTGCTTCCGCTTGTATTATTCAACGCTGCCGAAACTGCCGTGATGGAAGTTCCTGCTAGTTTTGCGACATCTCGTATGGTGACTGCCATCTTTGGAAAGCCATTAAGCGATTGTGATAAACCGCTTCATCAAACAACTTATTCTATTCCAGAAGACGGGCCATAATCACAAAACGTTGGTAACTTCGGCCAAAAATCAGTTTACGAGTCGAGATTCAGGCTGGTCGAGAAATGCCTCTTAACATAACAGGAGGTATCGGAGGTCTGTCGATCGTTGTTTCTGGCACGTTCAAACGTGGCTCATGCTTGTGGGGTTGGTATGAAACGAATAATCTGGGTTCTCTTGGTTAGCAACGCTATCTTCGGGAGTGCATATGCCTCTAGTCGGGCAGATCATCTTGGAAACCTCAGAATGGAGAAGCAGAAACGCCTCATGATTTGGACGATGGAAGGCGATGTTCAGTTGTCAGGCGGAGATCAGACCCCGACCAAGACCACTTTTCGCTTTGGGCCAGGCGCAGGATCGGCAAAACAGCGGTTTGAGATTCCTGGACTCAGAATTGTTGAATTCAGCGCGACAGCCCGATTTAAGTCTGATGACGTGGTCGCACGTATCCGAGTTCAGTGCTATGACGCTCGCAATCGCGTCGTCATGGAGCTATCGCAGCCCTTCGATCCCAAAAAGGGAAATACGGAAGCAGGCTCGAGTAGCGGCATCTATTTTAAGACGCAAGCGCATACAAAGTACTTGGTGGCTTCGATTGAAAAGACAGCCGTTTCTCAGGGACCTGTGACAGTGGAGTCTGCTAAGTTGCAGGATTTCGACAAGGATCGAGTAACGCACAAGCCAGAATGCAACCTGGACGAATACATGCTTCCGATTTGGAATGGGAGTACCGTCCATAACGAAACGGTTCTCATGGTCTCCAATGAAGGAAAGCCATCATCTGGATCTTTGCTTTTCCAGCCCAAGAGGGTTTTGTCGGTGAAGGACAGTCAACTCAAGGTCACGTATGAAGAAGGACGAGACTTTTCGGTGAATGGCAAAGTCCTCACCGCTGTCCCAGGATCCCGAATCCAATCTGTCAAAGGCAGCGAGTTTCCGAAGGAGCAATACCCTTGGTGGAGTGTTGCCGGGAAACACCTCTGCGTTACCTATGAGCACACAGATGTCTGGGAAGGGCCAGTTCCTGAATATCAGGGCAGGGATCTCGCTGGTACCGTGAAGAGACTCATCGGCAAGAAACCACTGACGGTGGTTGCTCTTGGAGATAGCATTACGCTCGGAATTAACGTCTCTGGCTACCGTGGTGAACCACCCTATATGCCGACGTGGGCAGAGTTGTTCACATGGAAGCTCGCCAAAGAATTCGGCGACAGTCGTATCCAGCTTTTTAACGTTGGGCTTGGTGGCATGACGGCCCGATGGGGGGAGGACAATGCAAGCAGTGCAGTAGCCTCGCTCAATCCAGACCTCGTCTTGATTGCTTTTGGCATGAATGACTTCTGGTCTGTAGATGCTGACTCATTCCGGAAGAGCATCGTCGCCACCATGAACTCGATTCGAAACAAAAGACCCAAAGCCGAGTTCATCCTGATCTCTTCCATTCGTTTCGATCCAATCTACACCGTCGAGAAGGACTACGTCGAACATTTGACATCCTATGCCAAGGAGCTTCAATCACTTGCGGGTCCAGGAGTCGGATATCTCGACATGACGGGTTTGACCGACTACCTGTACAAGGTAAAGAGCTCCAAAGACCTGATGTCTGACCCGATGCACCCCGATGACTTTCTTGCTCGTTGGTACGCTCAGAGCCTGGTGGCGATGTTGGATAATCGCCAGGCATCCACTCAGAAACGCAGATAGGATCTGCAGAATTCCCTGGTAACTACCTGCATGACAATGCGTGTTTGTCCTTCCAACCGAAGCAAATCCCCTGTATGATGAAACGGTTCATCAGTGCGGACGTTCCTCTTTATCGTTTCTGCGGCATTGATTGTCGCTTCCATCATCGTTTGGAAATTACAGCCACCTCCAACGTCGGACGGCAGGGTTGTTTTGACCTGGGTGACCGATGACAATCCAGCCCGGAAGGGTCAGGCAGCCCTCTATGAACGTCTGCACCCGAATATCAAGATTAACATCGACCCAGTGAATGGAGGGGTCGAAAAAGTCATTGTTCAATGTCTCGCAGGTGTGGGGCCGGATGTTTTCGATGCATTTGACGCCTTTCAGCTTGCAGCATATGTGAAGTCTGGCGTCGCTCTCGACGTTACCGAGCAACTCCACAAAGCTGGAGTCGACCTCAAACGAGATGCCTTTCCTGGCGCTCTCGGGACGAGTGTCTATGCAGGTCGAACGTATGGGGTTCCCACCAATCTTGCTGCCGATGGGCTTTGGTATCACCAAGACCTCATTAGGGAAGCTGGCGTGACCATTCCAAAAGGCTCATGGACATGGGAGCAACTCATACCGATCGCCCAACGCCTGACGAAACGTGGAGCGGATGGTCGTATCACTCAGTACGGGTTAATGTTCGAGTGGTGGAATTGGCGTCACTTCTTTACAGTTTTCGGTGCCCGCGTCTTCAACCAAGCGGGGACAAAATGCACGACGGACTCCCGAGAAGCGATCGCCGCCATCCAGATGATGGTGGATCTGGTTTACAAGTATCACGTCTCTCCAACCCCAGTCGAGGAATCGTCAATAGCGACCCAAGGCGGGTTTGGCTCTGGATATATTTCCCTTCTTGCTGCCAAGCGCGGAGCGATGGCCATCGGAGGAAGGTGGTGGTTGGGCCAACTAAGAGGAATGAAAGGTCTGGAGTTGGGAGTCGCCGAGTCACCGATCGGCAGCATTCACGCTTCACATGCCTATGGAAGAGGGATGCTCGTCAACAAGCAATCCGACCATCTTGCGGAAGCTTTGAAGTTTCAGCGGTTTTTGTCGTCCGACGCGTATCTCAACCTTGTAAACGACCAAGCCGATGGTGCCGGTGCTTTCCTCAAATCTGACGAAACACCACGCTTTCTCTTCAACCCGAACTACCCAACTGAGCGATCAAACGACGTTTGGTTGCGGATTATGAAGATGGGCGTGGGTGATGAAGTCAGTCCATTCGTTGACACCAACACGGTTTCCCGTCTGATCCAGACTCAAATCGATCTGGTTCAGACGGGTCAAAAGAGCCCGACCGAGGCGATGCGAGCGGCTGCAAAGAACATCAATGAGGCGATAGCGAAGGCAGTAAGCGAGGATCCCTCGCTTACTGAAAAGTACAATTTGGTCAATCTGGAGCCAGTGCGTTGAAGGCAAATCGAAGCCAATTCAAGGCAGCAATCGCCTTTTTGGCCCCAAATTTCCTTGGCTTCCTCCTCTTTACCGCTGGGCCAGTTTTGTTCTCGCTCGGTGCCAGCTTCACAAATACGAATCTCCAACAGACTCTGCCACTCCGATTCAACGGAATAGCCAACTACTCGGAGTTAGTTCGTGACAAGGCATTTTGGCTGTATCTCGTCAACACGCTCTACATGATGCTGGGCTTGCCATTTGCCATGTTCGGCTCACTGTGGTTAGCCGTATTGCTGAATCGCAAACTTCGCGGCATCTCCATCTTTCGCACGCTTCTTTACTTGCCAAGCTTTGCCAGCGGCGTTGCGATCATGATCCTCTGGAAGGCTCTCTATAACCCAGATTTTGGGCCGATAAACGAGACTTTACGACATGTCTTCAGCGTCCTAAACGTCCACGCGGACACCCCTCAATGGCTTCAGTCGACCCATAACATGGTCGGCTTGGATGTCGAAAAGGTGGGATTGACTCCCAAGCAATTTGGGCTTGGTGCCCGAGACGCTCTAATTCTGATGGGGGTTTGGATTGCGATTGGCGGAAACAACATGCTGCTTTATCTTGCGGCACTGACGAATGTTCCTGAAGAGCTTCTTGAGGCTGCTCAGCTTGATGGGGCATCTTCTTGGCGCTGTTTTGTCAGCGTGACTTGGCCGCAATTGGCACCCACCACATTCTTCATCTTGGTGATGTCTATTATCGGTGGGCTGCAAGGTGGATTTGAAACGGCGAGAGTGATGACGACGGGAGGTCCGGCTGGAACGACGACGACCCTTGCCTATTTCATCTACAGTCTTGCCTTTGAACAGTTCCGGATCGGCTATGCATCCGCAGTCGCTTGGGTCCTATTCGCCTTTGTCTTCGTCGCGACGCTTGTCAACTGGAGGTTTGGAAACCGTGCAGCCAATGAGATGTAAAGACCAAACTGTTCACACACAGACCGAGAGGACGAGGTGAACCGACGCCTTGGTCTCGGTGTCAAAAACGGTGCGGTGGTATTCGTCTTGGTCGTTTTCGCGGTGTCGACTCTTGCGCCGCTCTTGTGGATGATCTTCACAAGTTTCAAGCCGCTTCAAGATGTTGAAGGGGGAGCAATTGTGCCCAAGAGTTGGCACAAAGAAAACTACTCAGCCGTCTTTCAGCAGGTCCCTTTTGCCCGCTACTACATGAATAGTGTATTCATCGCTGCCTGGGTGACGTTTTTGACGTGTCTCACGAGTGCGATGGGAGCATTCGCCTTCTCACGGTTGGAGTGGAAGGGAAGAGACGCTCTTTTTCGGCTCTATCTTGCCACGATGATGATTCCCGGTGTGGTCACGATGATCCCCAACTACACGTTGATGGTCAAGCTGCACCTACTGGATTCTTATACAGGATTGATCGTTCCGTCTGCATTCGGTGCCTTCGGAACATTTCTTCTGAGACAATTCATGTTGACCATCCCTAAGGCCCTCGACGAGGCGGCAACCATCGACGGTGCCGGTTATTGGAACGTCTTCCTCGACGTCGTTTTGCCCCTTGCACGACCGGGTCTCATCGCATTGGCGATCTTCACTTTTCTAGGAAACTATGGCTCCTTCTACTGGCCGCTCATCCTGATAAAGTCCGAGAGCTTGAGAACCCTCCCTGTCGGAATGATGTATTTCGACACGACCTACGGTCGCCAAACTAATCTTCTGATGGCCGCCAGTGTAATGAGCCTGCTGCCGCCTATCCTGCTATTCCTGATCGGCCAAAAACACTTGATCAAAGGAATCGCCTTTGGGGCGGTTAAGGGTTGATGTCGACCCCGGTTAGCCCCCCTGGGGTTAGGTTTGGGTCGGGCGCGTTGACCTTGGGGTTGTCCTTCTTCACAAATCGACTTGCCTTGATGTACTTAGCATGAGTGTCGGCGAAGACGTTGTTCCGACTCCCGGTATAGGCATCCGCTCCAGGTGTATCGTAGGGAGCACGGAGCGTTCCCCAGAGTCCGACAGGCGCGCCGCCGGTGAAGTCATGGTTGTTCGTCCATTCGCCAATGAGGACCTTCTGGCTAGGAAAGGCGACCTCCACTTCAGTTCGAGTGGTTGGCGTCGCAAGCGAACCAGGTGAATTGAAACCCTTAATCAGGTTCTGAACTGAGGTGATTCCTGCGAGTGCTGCCTCGCTCTCATAAAATGCGACGGCGTAGGCGTAACTCGTATGGTTGAAGCTGGTCGCGCCCGAGTCTTCTGGGCATTGAAGGAGCAATGACCATTGGCTATTCGAAGCAAAGGGATCTGAATCAGTTGGCGGATTCTGCTTGAGTGCCAACGCCAAATAAGGCATCAGCGGCCACCGAAAGCGCTCGCCAACCCAAAGATAGGGATCGCCGGTGTTGGGGTACCCACCCTCCGAATCCCCCGCATAAAGCGCAAATGCCATCCCAAGTTGCATCTCATGGCTCAAACACATCGTCTTCTTCGCCGCAGACTTCGCCTTCGCGAACACAGGAAATAGGATCGCAGCCAGAATCGCGATGATCGCGATCACAACGAGAAGTTCAATAAGGGTGAACCCATTGAGCGGCTTCTGCATGAATGGAGGGTACCTGTTGTACTTTACGGGACTTGAAGTATCCCGTCGCTGAATGGACCCTATTGGAGTCGAGTTGAATTTGTCAAGCCTCCTTACAATGGCTCGATATTCCAATGGAGGTAGTGGTACCGGTCGGCGTTGGTAACGCTACCACTCCTCCTGTTCTACGCGAGGTGGTTCGTCCAGAAAATAACTCTAGCATTGTTTACATCGAGGATAACTTGGCGAATCTGGCCCTGATGTATTCGGTTACCAAATCTACAGGTGCCTTTGAAATCATCGCAACCTCATTTGGCAGCGAGGGCATTCGTCTCGTCGAGGAGCACAAGCCTGATATGGTTCTGCTCGATGTTCATTTGCCCGATATGTCGGGCTTGGAAGTAATTCGCAGGCTCACATCTCAGCAAGATACTGCTGGTATTCCTGTCGTAGTGTTGAGTGCTGATGCCACCACATCTCAAATCCGCGCTCTAAGGCAAGCCGGTGCAAAAGCCTACATCGTAAAACCCGTGGATGTCCCGCTATGACTCGCCGAAGTCGAAGACTGCGTCATTACGAAGAAGGGGCGTAATTCGGATTCTCCTCGGCTTCAACTCTGATGTCGGTACACGTCAAATTCGAAAATCGACCAGTGGTACTTTGAGTCGGAGCCGGTTTGGGTGACGCGAATGAAGCGGGCGGTTTGCCTTGAAAAGGAAATGGTGGTGATCCCAAGGTGCCCTTTGCCACTTGCGATCTGTGAACTCCAATGAATGCCATCATCCGAAACGGAAACCTCATAGGCGTTTGGTGAGTCCCACAGCGCCCAAGTGTTGTCGAGCACAATTTTGTCATAGGACTGCTGGTGCTTCATGTCGACTTGGAACCACTGGCCGGGGTGCTGGGTTTGGCTCATGTCGCGCCATCCCGTCCAAACGTCATCATCAAGAGCATTGATTGCCAAGTTGTCAATCGCAATTTTCGCGTCAGTGACGGTGAAAATTCCATCAGGAGCAGAAGCCGTTGCTGTCCAGTTTCTCTTGTCGAGAGCAACTTCGGGCTCCTGTAAAGGTCGAGGAAGTTTCTTGAGAGGCAAGTCGAGGTGGCCAATCGCCCGAAAGCTCCACTTACCTGGGGCCACGCGGAATTTGAGGTATCCCTCCTCGTCACCGAGAAAGCTGACCCCATGGACAGCTCCTTTGGCTGCCCCTCGCCATATAACGGTTCCGTTGACAGCGATGGATTGAAGGTCAACAAAGGATGCCTTTGGGATTCCTACGATTCCAGCAGTGCCACGAGGTGACTCCAACTGAACACCATAGACGTCCGACGTCTTTTCAATCCTGACGTGTACCGGACCCATCACGGTTGGTACTTCCACCTTGATGTAGGTCAAGAATGCTTCCTTCGGCAGAACCTCAAATGTCTTCCAACCAGCCTCGATAGGGCGAATCCCGGCGATCTCCTTCGGCAGCAGAATTGCAGGCGGGTTCCATCCGTGGTTTAAGGAGGATCCGTCGTCAAACGCATCGATCCACGAAGCCCACCATCGGTCGTAGTGTTCCCAAAGCGTGCTGAACCGACTATCGATCATGGTGCGGTACCGATTGGCCATCCGAATCATCGCTTGATCCTGTCTTCCAATCTTGCACAGAGCCTCAAAGACCCATCGATCAAAAAAGCAACTTGAATAGGTTGTCTTGCTTAGCACAGACCGGTTGATGGAGTCCCACTTCTCCGGCTCAGCCAGATCAGCGTTAATTGCCATCGCATTTGCCCGATCATCGGGGGTGCTGACATCCGAGGATTGGTAATAGCTACCTCGCCAAAACCGCTTGTTGAATTCGTTCTTTATCTCAGTAAGTTTCGCGTCAATCTCCGGAAGATCCTGCTCGTGGCCAGTAATGAGAGCCATCTTACGGAGCGACTTCAGGTCGATGTACTCAAAGCAGTTTTCAATAACGCTCGTGTCTTTGACATCCTTGCCCCAGTCGAACCAAGTGTTCTTGTTTCCGAAGTGGTAGGTCTTGAGCAGAAACTCTTTGGTCGCCGGGTACACGGTTTGGATTGCGGCAAGGTCACCGGTCTGAAGGTAGTAAAACCAGAGTCCGTACTCTCCGAGAAACTCAAGGTGTTGCCCCGGATAGAACTTTGGCTCCAATTTGCGGAGAACGAGGTCTCGGCACAATTCGTGGGATGCACTATCGAAGAGATAGAAGCATTGGTCTAGTTCAGGCGTTCCATCTCCCCAGAATCCAACACGCTCACGATCCGGGCAGTCGTAGAAGTGATCGCGCATGCAGAGATAAGCGGTTCGTGTTGCGCGTCGCCAAAGGATATTGAAGTCTTCGTCGTTGCACTCAAACGAGCCAACCAAGCTGGTGTCAAAGCCGGTCTCCCGATACTTGACGGAGGTGACGGTGACCCCAGCGGGAATGGTGTAGATGGCACCTTCGCCGCTGACCCAGTTTTTGGCTTCGTACACCTGGCTGCCGCCTGTTGTAGTGACTTGCTCCGTTGGAGTGAGATATTGGACGAGCGGGTTGGAAGAGTTGAACTGAATTGCTTGACCCGCAGGCCCAGTTGCTACAAGCGATGGCTGGAACTGGCAGTTGTAAGGCAACTTTGCGATCAACTTCCACGGTTTGTTTTCGACGTGGGGCAGGTCCTTTGAGAGTCGCAAATAACTCTTGAGACCATAGTCTCGAATCCCGTGAGGTTTGTTGACGGGCAATGGTTTCAGCTTGAGTTGGGCAGCCATGCCCTCACCGAGCGCATTCCCGATCAGGAAGTAGGTCTCACCGTTCTTGAATTCGTGATACCCCTCTCGTGTTGGAGACTCCTTTTCGGCGCGAACAAAATTGTGGGTCTCGACGAATCGCACCGTCTTTCGGAACTCCGGCATCTGAGCAACATTTGCTTGGGCTCTTCTCACCTCGACTGCCGCTTTCTCTTTGCAATCCGCACCCCATGGGCCTGTGAATTCTCCTATCACGACGGGCAGTTTTGGCGATGCAAGGTCATGTCGCAAGTCACGAATCAGGTTCGCGAGATTTGCTTCATACTCCGGGACTGCGTGCTTGGGGTCGCAGAAGTCATTCCATCCATGCCACCAGACAAATCCAGCCAGTTCAGCTTTTTGATTTGCCAGGGCCGGGAATTCTTGACCCAAATTAGCGAGGACCCGTCGGACGGTCTCTACCATCGTCCGATAATAGGGGCCGACATTTCCCACTGAACTCGGCGGACGGAAGTCGGAATAAAGGCTCTTACCACCCCAAGCCGTTTTGATGATCAGAATCTTGTTCGGTAGATATTTCTTTATCGCGTGCCCGAATTGAAGTTCGGGACCAAACCAATCTTTATTGCCGAGATCCCACCCGAATCCAAGATCGAGAATTCCCTTATGGGTGCCGAACTCGTTAACGTCATACACCCAAACTTCGTTTCTGCCAATCCACCGACCGTCGGGTGTTCTCAAGTGCGAAAGTAGCGGAGCTTTTGCCGGGTCGGCAAGCATTGCCGTGAGTGTGCCGGGCTTTTCATGGCCAGATTCATCCTTCATGGTCACGGCACCTTGCCCTTGCATATTGGATTGACCGGCAAGAATGAAGACTTTGATTGGAAGATCTGAATTGGCCCCCCTACTCAATGATGCAAAGGCGACAAATACAGCCAAGCCAAGGAGGCGAAGAAAAAGGGGTGTTCTCACGGTCAAAGCGATTCTAAGCGAACCGGCCGTTAACTGTAAGCGTGAAGTGAATATTCCAAGTGCTGCGAATAAAAAAATCAGCTTTGATCAGTGTGATCAAAGCTGATTGAGAGATCATGTCTCTAGTTGCTGACTTTGGCTCCATCGAAACTTAAGCCTCGAGACTTGAACTCATCCTCACGCAAGGTGATCGACTTCAGGGGTTTATCGAACTTTCGGACCGGAAATACGACACGAACGCGGTAGGTTTCGCCGGGCTTGATTTCGTGATCGCCGACCGGCTCCTCTCGGGATGCCTTGAACCATTGGGAACTCACATTTGAAGTTTCTCCATCGCCGTCAATAATGAGCAACTCCATGCCCGACCTCATGCCAGTCGTACCAAACCCAATTGTGGTGCCAATCGGATTCCGGATCTTCAACGTTGCGATGATCAGGCGTTGGTCATCGTTTGCCGTCATGTCGCCAAACTTCTGTGCGACTGTAAAGCCCTCAACGGTGGCTGCGAATATCGAGATGTTGTATTCCTGGCCGATTTCAGCCTTCGCAGTTTCCAGAGCTTTGGCACCAGATGAATCGGATGGATCGCGCCACGTTGTCGGAAGTGGAGCAATGACGTTCTTGGGATCCGGCTTCGTATCGGTTCCACCGCCGACTATGAAGTAGCGAATAACCTGCTCGTTTGGCACCTGAGCCCTTCCGACGTTGAGAATGATCTTTGTCACCCGCGCATCGGCAGGAATCGTGACAAACCCAACGACATCGGTGACTCCCTGCCCAGGCTTGAAATCCATATTGAGTGGCTGAGAGTCACTGCGGCGATAGAGGTGAATGTAGTCGTCCTTGGTGCTGCCATCGGCAAACACAATACTCGTCGGAAATCCGTCACCGGGCATGCTGTGTGAGCCACTCGTATTATTTTT
>CAILEM010000063.1 GCA_903833215.1 uncultured Armatimonadota bacterium | reverse complement strand
GAGGAGCCGGCTCCGGCTACTCCTGCTGCTCCAACACCAACGGCCAAGAATGCTGACGTAAAGACTGGACCTGCAACCGCAAGTCTAGATCCTAGCGCAGTGATCGCACAGCCGGGTGCCAAAGCCGGCGGCAAGTAAGTCACATACGAAAGGTAAGAGAAGGGCGAGGCAGCAATGCCTCGCCCTTCTTTGTTTTGTTGGGGCGAGACGTTCCTCGCTTCTTGAAATGAGTGTAACGAACCGCCGTCTACTTAGCCACGCAAAACTTCGTTACAGAGGTTTCGATTTACCCAATCTGAAGCACCGACAGGAGGTGCCACTGGTTGCCTTCTTTCGCGTAGGCATGCGGTGTATATCCAATGGAGTCCTGAACGTCAATCCTTGCTCCCACCTCAATGAGAAACTTCACGACTTCGAGAGAACCAGAGATGACCGCGAAGTAGATTGGGGTGCGTCCTTCGGCAGCCACGACATTCACATTAGCGCCGTGTTGGAGCAGCAGCTTAATGACCTCAAGTCGGCCATACTTTGCAGCCACGCAAAGAGGGGTGCGCTGAGTTCGATCTCGGACATCAACCACGATGCCAGCCCGAAGTGCCTTTTCGGCAAGAGGGACATCGCCTGATCGTGCACTCGCAAAAAGATCCGTTGTCGTGGGTTCACGCTGAAAACGCTTAAACATAGGCAAGAAGCAAATCGGCGAAACCTGAAACAGGACGAAAGGGCCGAATTTGAGCCCCTATCGTATCAGGAATCAGCCCTCCGCGTAAAGGACTAAGCGCCAAACTACGCAGTAATTCAGGCTTTATTAACACACTGGCCGCTACCAGGTCTCAGTGCGCCACTGGCCCCATACGTTCGGCTCTTCCCATTCCTCGGGTGGCTCTTGTCCGTTCAGACGCAAGGCAAGGAAAATCAAGCCGATATGCCAACCATCGTGCCACACCATGTGTTGCAGGAATAGAACCGGATTGTCGTAGGTGACATTTGCTCCAGCCATCGGTCCGCCTTTGGCGAGAGCAACTTTGACTGCGTCTCGAACGGCCTTCTCACTTGCGACAAGGCAAGCTTTGATGGCATCTAGGTCTTCCAGCGGGGTTCCAAGACTGTCTTGGGAAGCACTGGTTAGTCCCGCCGAATGTTCTGGAGCGACTTGCGACAGGAAGAATCGTCGGACACCATGCATGTGGGAAAGGTGCTGATCGAGTCCCCAGCCGTCCTCAGAGGGCTGAGCGTGACGATTATCTTCATCAATGAGCGTGGCAACGGCATTGACGATCTTACATTGACGATCCCAAGATTCAAGAAGGGTTTCAGCGAGATCCATGCGATAGTATAGTCCGCCGTCGAGTACGCCTCTTAGCCACTTATTGCACTTTTTCCAGTGGCGGTAGCGTCGAACACGTCTTCCTCAGTAAGTCCAAATAAATCAGATTCAAAAAGGGGTTTGCGCAGGAAGTTTGTAGATGCGAGGCGTGCCTCGCTATCGTGCGGTGGTGTTACAAACCAGACATGGGAAAGGGCACTCCATTCCTCTACAAGTGATTTTGAACTCGCAGGCAAAATCTGGATTACTTGTGAAAGTGGTCCCCCCGTCCAACACGCTGCATATCTCAGAGAGGAGGGAAGGCTCGGATGGCGCCTTTGGGCACCACGATGACGGGTTTGCCGTCGGGGTATTCGTTTTGGTGGATGAATGCCCCCTTCACATACTGGTAAACCGGCGGTTGCCCTTCGGGGCGATAGTAGGCACCTTCGACGAACTTTAGCTTCAACAGGTTGACATAGCCTCGAGTCAGGTCCATGTACCACGTAGGAGTGGGTTCTCCGTAGTGATCTAGCCATCGCATTAATTCGGCTAGGGCAGTGCCTTCATTCCAACCGTTCCAATCGCTGAGTAGCACCGACCGAGGATGGCTTTCGATCGCGCGACACCATTGGTCGCAGTAGTGGTCGCCATCGCGTCTCGGATAACCCGGTAGGTCGAGGTTCCAACCCGGGTGAATGGATGCGCAATCTAGTCCTGAGGCGCGCGGTGTATTTTCGGCACCGTAGCCCCATCCGCCGTGTGTCATCTGGTCGGCGGTACGGAAAAAGTGATATGTCTGACGTATGGTCCAACGCGTGTCAGCCCAGTTCGGGAGCACGTCCTTTTCGATGTACCAGTAAAGAACAGGCTTTCCGTTTGCTCGGAGGTAGCTGGGCCTTTGCGCATACCTCTTGAATAGATCGTTGACTGCCGCTGTCCAGCTTTTGGGATCCTCGTGTTGGTTCAACTCTCCACCTGCGGCAATTGCGATTTGAATGCGCTGGTTTGCCGGTTGCTTGTCCGAATAGTCAAACCATGCCTGAACTGCTATTTCGATCAGACCATCGTCGACATATAGCGTGTTGGTGTCATCAAGCAATACGTAGTCGATACCCGCGTTTCGGATCGCTGCGTATTCCTTCGCTATCTCGGTGGGATCCGAGCAGCTAAACGGACCTCCAACCGGCATTGCCGCATGCCGCTGTTTGACATCCGACCAATGATGGAATTTGTCCGCCTTGTCAAAGAAGGTCATCACCCAAACTCCGACCTGTCTGGACCCATCCTGCCCGTCAGCCGCCATGACGTCTATATGGTCATGACATACTGCTACGGACCATGCAAATAACCATGCCGCAATCATCTGATCTAAGTGGGAATTAGGGAGTCGTTTTGTGTCTTGGATGAATAGAACCGGCGAGATATTTCAAACCACTAAATCTGAAATATCTCGCACCGCTTTCGAGAATTTCATGCGACTGCAACCATTGCCGCAAGTGAGGTTGGCTCTGGAACGTCGTATCCAGCAAGAACTAATCCCTCTAAATGAAATGTGATTGCTTCCGCTATTGTTCGTTTTACCTCTTCGAACGTGTCTCCGGTTGCAACACATCCTGGAAGGTCTGGCGGGTAGGCAGACCAGTTGTTTTCCCCTTTCTCATAGATGACTGCGTATTGCTTCATGATGCTCCTGAGTCCAAAAGATCTCTAGATGTCAACCGTCAATTCCATCCGGCTTGACGCTTAATGTTGCCAAGCGTTCCCTTATGAATGTCTTTTCCAAGTTGTCCTGAAACGGTGACGAGGCCTGCTTTTGTTGGATGTTTGAACTGCCGATGATCCCCAGCGGTACGATCAAGATACCAGCCCTCACTTTCCAATCTCTTGATGACCTCCTTTGCCGTCATTTTAATATGATACTGGGCTTAATTAAGAATCAGAAAGCTACATTTAGTTATCATTGACTGGGGATGGTGGTGATTCGCGAGAAAGCACTCTTCACCGTCAGCATTTCGTGGCTGAGCCTCAGCCATATTAACGACTTGGGCCCGTCTAGATCTAGAGATCGATTCATGGAACCGCATTCGCTATTCAAACATACGAAACAACTCATTGAGGAACGTGGTGTTCCTCAGGTCTTGGATGTGGAGAATTCCATCCGTGTCCACAAGCCGACACTCACAGGATCAGATTCTCCAGCAAGCCATTACATCCGCCCACCGGATGGGATGACGGCGGAAGCCTTTATTGAGTGGTTTGAGTCGATCCCAGATCACAGGGACTTTCGGTTAACGTTGGTCCCAATCTTAGGGTTGGATACTTTTCATCAGCCACTTATCTCGACGGATGACTTTGCCAAGAAGTATTTCCACGACAACCACGCTCGGTTCGTGCGGGTTGTAGGGAAGTCGGACAATGCCATTGATGCGATGGCGGCATTTGTCGAGGCGCTGAAGCTGCCGTTCGATGCGAACCAGTTCCCGCATCATAGCGAATTCTCGGTGAGCGGATATCGCCCCCCTGAAAAGGGGCGAGCCACCGAAGTCAAACTCCTCTTCAAGCCAGCCGACCATAGCCAACTCATGAAGGTAGAACGCCTGGTAAGCGTGCATCTGGACGAATTCAATTTAGGAATGGAGATCATTGCGACCCGCCACTCCACCCGAGAGCAACCGCCGGAACTCATGCTGACTTGTGTCGAGAATTCAGCGGCTGGTGTTGCGTTTCTCGACGATTTGGTCAAGAGTCTCCCGCGTGCCACTTCAGAGGAGATTGTCTCAGCAACTGAAGAAGCGAAGAGGAGTCACGGGCATACCGTTGCCGCGCCTAGCGGTCTCCATTTCACTGCGCCGCAAGTGCCGACTCGCGTGATGTCCCCCGAGCAGCTAAAGAAAAACGTCGTCGCGAATTTGGCGGATGTGATGCGGGCCAGCCACTTTGCGGATGGAGCCGAAATCAAGGTCGTGTTGGCAGGAACGACGATTGAAGTCGGATTCCCGAGGACCATTAGCTCTCTCTTCATCGCGACAAGCTTTAAGGAAGCGAAGCACATCAAGGAGCTGGCCAACGCTTGCATGGGAGTGAGAACCGACCCCACCTACCGAGAAGGCTGGGCTGCTGCCTACCACTTCGATTCCAAAGCAGGGACGCTCCACATCCGAGCAGTGGAGACAGGCGCCGAGCCACCCAGTGGATGGAAATCAGTCCCGAGATAGCAAGGACTGATTCACACTCACAATTTTTCTAGGCTATACAGCCCCGACTGCCATCGACGGGTCGGGGAGCCCTTCCAGATCGCGAACCGTCTTGCCAGGATCGGAGCCGAGGATGGCTTTGAACAGCGGCGAGGCCATGAGCGTTGTGACGATGGCCATGATGACCAGAATCGTGAACAACGTATCCGAAATGACATGCTGTTGGCGACCGATGTTGAGGATAATCAACTCCATCAGACCGCGTGCATTCATCAGTGTGCCAATCGCTGCTGCGGATCTCCACGATTCGCCTGCAATCCTGGCTGCAAGGGTGCATCCGCCGAATTTTCCGAACATCGCCGCCGCACAAGCCAAGAGGCATATGCCCCAAAGTGTTGGAGTGTTGAGCAAGCCGAATTTCGTGTTGAGACCCGAGTAGACAAAGAAGAATGGCAAGAAGCAGCTGACGGTGAGTGGCTCAATCCGGCTTCGCAACTCCTTAATGAACTTGCCGCGAGGCATTGCTGCGCCAACCATAAACGCACCAAATACGGCGTACACGCCGATCGCATCCGTAATATAGGCACCACAGAATAGGAAGAGCATCGTCGTCAAGAAGGTGCCCTGAGATAAAGGCTGGCCATCTTCAACACCCTTCGAAAGGGTCTGCATGAGTCGCTTTCCGATCGTGAAGTTGACGATGGCGAATATCGTGCCTCCGACAATTGCATAGAGAGCAAACTTCATGTCGTGCTTGTACGAGGCGAGCACGACCGCCAAAAGAGCCCACGCTGTAACGTCGTCGGCGGCACCTGCACCGAGGGCAAGCGTTCCCATCGTTGTTTGGGCGATGCCCCGCTCAACCAAGATGCGGGCAAGCATTGGGAATGCCGTAATGCACATCGCTGCGCCCATGTACAGAGCTGCCTCGGACACGGTGACACTTGGAGCGAACAATCCGTGGTAGCCGCCGTTGACAAGACCGATCGCCAATATCGCGCCAAGGATAAACGGCAGGATGATTCCCGCCATGGAAACACTGATGACGCCTTTGACCCGCTTTGATATCAAAGCAACATTGAACTCCAGACCAACGGTGAACATATACAACACAAGGCCGATCTGGGCGACGACGTAGAGGACCGTCATGGAAGGGTGCTTGACGGGAACGGACCCAATCTTGGCTACTGCGGCACTTGGAAAGACCCACGCTTGTGCTTGAGGAAAGAAAGCGCCGAAGCACGAAGGCCCTAGAATGACGCCAGTGACCATCTCCATAACCACCTGCGTCTGGCCCAAAAACTTGGAACCTAGCCAGCCCACGACTTTGCAGGCACTTAGGATCACAATAATTTGCACCAGAAACTGGAGCATCAGATCAACGTCGGTCATCGGGCAATTCTAACACGGCTGGAGAATTTTGCAAGTGGCATTTTTGCTGATTGGCCGACATCCTCAATGACCTACTCGCGCTGATATATTTCAGAGCAGGACGTTTGTGCCATTCTCGTTTCGCATTTCGTATTTTGGAATAGCCCTCCTATGCCTGAAACATTGAAGACCGACGTTGCCATTATTGGTGCAGGCCCTGCTGGCGCAACCTGCGGGGGATTTCTGAAGAAATACTGCCCAGAGCTGAGCGTCACCCTCTTGGAACGCGAAATATTCCCGCGAGAACATGTTGGCGAGAGTCAACTTCCTCTCACTGGGCAGATACTGAACGAGCTGGGCGCTTGGGATGCAGTCGAGGCGGCTGGGTTTCCCGTGAAGATCGGGGCGACGTATCGCTGGGGAAAGACAGACGACCTTTGGGACTTTCACTTCTTGCCAAATGGCGAATTCCACGATGAGCCTCGTCCGGCGACCTTTGCCGGGCAACGGCTTGAGACGGCCTTTCAAGTGGATCGAGCGATCTATGACCAGATCCTTGCCGATCACGCTGCCTCTTTGGGATGCGACGTTCGGTTCGATACATCGGTGAGAACGGTTGAACGGAGCGGGGATCGTGTCACGGGTCTGCTTCTGGGGGATGGAACACGAATTGAAGCGGAAACCTATATCGATGCCTCCGGGCACGTTGGGCTGCTTCGTCGAACAATGGGTGTTGGAATCGAAGAACCGAGCGCCCTGCGAAACGTGGCCTTCTGGGATTACTGGCAGAACGCTGAGTGGGCAGTGAGCATCGGCATCGGGGGAACGCGTGTTCAGGTGATGTCGGTGGGATATGGCTGGCTTTGGTTCATCCCACTCAGTCCGACCCGAACCTCTATCGGCCTCGTATGTCCTGCTGACTACTACAAGAACAGTGGGCAAACGCCCGAGGAACTGTATCGGCAGGCAATCGAGAAGGACCCTCGCATTCGCTCGTTAGTCGAGAAGGCCACGCCTGAAGGGAAGTTTGCGACGACGAAAGATTGGAGTTTTGTCGCCGAGCGGATGGTAGGGGAGAACTGGTATCTGGTAGGCGAATCGCTCGGATTCGCAGACCCAATCTTGGCGGCTGGACTCACCCTCGCCCATATTTCAGCGCGCGAGTGCGCTTTTAGCACCCTTGAGGCGCTACGGCCTGGGAACAAAGAGCCTGAGCGAAGGTGGCTCAAGCAGGAATATGAGCGACGAAATCGCCGACGGGTGCTACAGCACATTCGCTTTGCCGACTATTGGTACACCGCTAACGCGAATTTTTCGGAGCTTAAGGAATACACACGGGAAATCGCGCGCGACGCTGGCCTAGAACTGGACGCAGAGAAGGCATTTCAATGGCTCGGCACCGGTGGGTTCATTGAAGAGGATATGGGAACCGGTGGGTTTGGCACCGTCGCGATTCGTGCGCTCCATCAAATCGCTGGGCGCTTATCCGATGCTCCTTCACATGTCTCGCTTGAGGGATTCAACACTTTTCTCCTCAGATTTCGAGGGTCGGACGAAATTCGTATCGCCAAGTACGCAAACGGACGGGTCCAGGCGCTCCCGGCGAGAGTGCGCGATGGCAAGTTTCTTCCCCTTCACGGCGTGATCGGCATCGTTGTGGAGGCGATCGAAAGGAATTCCTACATCGACGAAATCACAGGATATGCCGAATATCGACTCAATGAAACGGGCACAGGATTTGGGCCCGCTAACCGAATGCATATCCTTGGATGCCTGGAAGCGATGGCTCGGGATGGTTGGATAGCGTGCAAACGATCAGACTCGCGCCCGGCACTGGCCTTTCCGATCCCCCAGAATTCACCGGTTATCGCCGAGAATCGAGATGACCGACCCTCTTAGTGCAACCACACATGCGGATCTTGTGCTTGCCTCGGATTGTTGGGAGAAGCGATGTGCTTTAGCGCCCCACGTTGTAAACTTGAGGCGTTGGATTGAGGAACGATGAGTATCACGATCAATATTGAACCGTTTCTGGAAGCCGTACTAAAAGTTCGTGCAGATGCGGCCGGTATGACTATTGAACAGTTCGCCTATCAATTACTCGAGCGAGAGGCAGACTCGCCTTCACAGCAACACCCTAGAATTAGGGCCTCCCTTCGAACTATTCAGACGCTGCGAGGCAAGCTTGGTCCTGTTCCTCCAGGCGCTCTCGCCCCAGAGCTTCTGTACGGTGACCAATAGTTGCGGGTCTTTGTTGACACTAGCGTGCTCCTTAGATTCATGGATCCTGACGATCCGGACCATGGAATCGTTGTGCAATCTTTGAATCTTCTCTTGGTGAGAGATCACGTCATTGGATTTACTCCGCAGGTATGTCGAGAACTTTGGAGTGTGGCGACACGCCCCCGCTCGGTTAATGGTTTCGAGCTAGAACCGGAGTTCGTCGACCAAATCATCACGGATCTTCAGGAAAGCTTCGCCCTTTGGGATGATGTCCCAGGCATCGCCAGCAGGTGGCGTGACATGGTTGTTGCTCTGAAGATTAAGGGCATACAGGTCCACGACGCAAACCATGCCGCTGCGGCCCTAAAACATGGCGCAACCCATGTCCTTACCTTGGATCAAAAGGACTTTGAGAGGTATCGCCGATTCGCCCTTGAACCCATTTCACCCCGTGACGTCACCTAGCTCTTCGCCGAGATCTTGCGAAGACTCAATTCACTAACCTATACTCCGCTCATTGTGAAAATACTTCCTGTTTTACTTTTGTTGATTGCGGTAGTTGGCCAGGCTTTCGCCGATTTGAAGTCAGATATCAATGCCTCGAACAAGAAGCTGGATCGCGCCATGAAGGCTAAAGACATCAAGACCGTCGAGGCGATAATGAAGGCAAACGTAACGTCTGACTACAAGTTCTTTGAAGGTGGCCGATCACAAGACTTTAAGACGTTTATCGGAAACATGACTGGCAGTATCGTGATGATGGAGACAATTACCGCCGTTTCATCTCGCGTCATCAGCGTGAAAGTAGCCGGAGACAAAGCGACTGCGAAGGAAGAGCACACCATCACGGGAACGATGAAGACTCCAGATAAGAAATCTCACACAACAAGTTGGAGCGGCGTTTTCGCAGATGACTACCGCAAGGTTGGTGGCCAGTGGAAGAACTTCAAGACCACCGCTCTTTCGCAGAGTTATCTAATGGACGGCAAGCCCGCTAAGATGTAATTCCAATAATTCCTTCGCTGCAAGGAGATGAGGCAATTGATATGACATTTCCGAACCCGGTTCCCGAGATTCCAGTCGCTACCATCGACGCCGCGATCGCTTATTACGTTAACAAGCTTGGTTTCACGCTGGATTGGGGAGACGAGCAGGGCGGAATTGCTGGAATCTCTCGGGGGGATTGTCGGCTCTTTCTCACCAACGCCTCGTTCCGTTCCTCTTTTGGAACGGCGGGCCCGATCCTGTTCTGGCTCAATCTTGATAGCAAAGTCGAAATTGACGAACTGTTCGCAGAATGGAAGTCCGCTCAAGCGATCATCGTGTCCGAACCAGAAGATAAACCCTGGCACCTTCGTGAATTCGTCGCTTCCGATCCCGACGGCAACCTCATCCGGGTCTTCTACGACTTCCGAAGCGATTCTTCGGAGTGACGCATCCCGTAATGTTCTAATTCTCCCGTATAGACTAAACAGCATTCTTCGGCAGGATCTGTCGAGAATTGACCGCATAAGGCTTCACCACAATAAGTGTCGATTCTATGGTGAATTCAGATCCTAAAATCCATAAAATTATCCTGATGGATGCTCGCTTATGTCAGATTTAGAAGTTTGAGATTGAGGTGGATACTTATGGAAAGTGGCTGCAAGGTGGATGATCGTAGATCGATTGGCCATCCTGACTAAATCGCAGGCGGCACGCCGATTCCGATTGACCACTCCGAGCGCAATCCACACCTCAACACTGTCAGAGTTCCAGTTACACGACCTGCATTCCGACTCAATGAGCTCCGCCGAAAGAGGAAAAGTATGATCGATATTACTTTTGACTTTAGAACAGATGCAAAGGGCAAGGACCCCGATTCACACAGCCCGACTCTACGCAAATATCACCAGTTCCTGTGGAGCAAAACCCTTCCTAGCGGAAGGTTCTTCTCGCTAGATACATCGGACTCAAAACGTTATCTTTCCCATCGGTCTGAGTTGGGTGAGTTCTTGCTAACGAGCGACTCCGTGATCCATACCTACACCAAATGGAAGCGCCTTGAATCGATTACGGGTCAGTTCTTGGAATCTGAAAAGGAAGAGTTTGTAAGGACTGCTTACACGATTGGAGGCATGCTGGTGTTTCCCGGCAATCGGGTTAACGGGATGAATACTATCAATGGTGAGCGCGGATTCAACAGTAGGATCTGCGATCGTATAGACCTGACGTTGGAGTGCATCCGCAGGCATTACGTACAACGCGACAGTCCAATGGCACCGACGCTGAATCGATACTCTGACTTCTTCTCGTTATTCGGTGACTTTCATGGCTATGTAGACTACTTTCTGCTACAGGACCTCGTCGAAGAGGATGGGGCAAGCATCAAGTTCCTAATGCCGTTCGATGACTTTCAAACCTCCCCGGTTCCGTCGGATGTCAGCAGTTACGCCGAGTACCGAATTCGTTGCCTCGATTTTGTGATGGCGAGAAATCGACGAATTGCCGACTGGGTTCGGCCGAGAATTCCGACCGAGTCAGCGAATGATTCGTTCGGACCATCAAACTGAGCTTGAATCGCTGGCCCGATTTGGACTATTGGTGGTGCCTTTGGGAGAGATGCATTCCTTGACGGGCAAGTATGCGTGGTTTGTATGAATCTAGACAAGTGAATACACATCAATCCAATTGATGTGTCGCTGGGCAAATTGTAAACTGGCCAAGTGTTGGAAGGATCAAGAATGTCGATCGAACCGATTTACGCCACGTCGCAAGCAAAAAACGGTGCAGGGGGCCTGAGTTGCGAACAGGTTGAGTTCTACTCCCAGGAAGGATATCTCGTGTTGCGTAACCTGCTCAACGAGGGCGATATGGAGCCGATCAAAACTGCCCTGTCTGACAAGGTCGAAGAGATTGCCCGCGAGATGATGAAAGCGGGGAAGTTGAGCGAGCCATTTGAGTCCGATCGGTTTGAGACCCGTCTTGCCCGTATGTTTGAGGGTAAGAGTGATGCCGATTTCTTGGAGTTCGGCCGATCGTGGCGGGATCGGCACCCTGGCTACTTCCATTTCATGTCCAACCCGAAAATTATCGATGCCGTCGAGTCCTTGATCGGGGCGGAGATATTCGCGAATCCCGTCTATAACGCCAGACCCAAGGTGCCCAAGGTCGCGGCAGGTGCGGTGCCCTGGCACCAAGACCGTTCCTACTGGCCAGGAGCGAACGCCAATCCCGTGATCACGGTATGGATACCACTGGTCGATGCGGACGAAGTGAATGGCTGCCTGAAAATTTGGCCACGAACCCACAACACGGAGTTGGTTCAACATCATCACGAAGCGCTCACCGGGACCGCATACACTGAGGTTGACACGGAGGATGCGTCCCTCATCCAGTACAAGAAAATATCACCGGTCACGCTCCCCATCAAGGCGGGAGGCGCAATTTTGTTCAACGACCGCTGCATTCACATGTCGACGCCGAACAACTCAAACCACGTCCGTTGGAGTGTGGACTTACGATATCAACCGACGGACCAAGATCCGATGACCGAACATGGAGTCGGGTTCCTCTGCAGAAGTGCCGCCCATCCTACGCGCGTCGCCGATGTAGACGACTGGTTGGCCTTTCGGGCGGAGCACCACTCCTAGAAAGCGGCGTCAAAGCTAGTGCTCGCGTTTGTAGAGCATCACGTTGTTTTGCCATCAAGTTGATTGTTTCCATTTCGCCGGGATCGCTTGCCCCTCTGGACAGGGAGCCGATTTGGCGGGAAGGGCAGCAAGCCTGATATTCAAGGGACCATGGCACGCACACGCTTGAGTGCCTCGTCGAGCACAGCCTCGGCTTCATCGAGTTTGTTCGCTTTCAGTAGCGCGGGCAGATGCTCTTCGACGAAATGAGCGATGGGACCTGGGTCGCGTCCCGCCTTCTGCCATTTGCGGAAGCCAGCCTGCAACGCCTCCATCTTGCTTCGACATTGCTGGCCGATTTATACTTCGCCTGCTGTGAATTAACGCTTCCTCATTCTTTCAATGGTTTCCTTTGTTTGAAATTAGACTATGGGTACAACGGATTTCACCATCAAGCCACTCGACTCCAGCACGTGGCCAGCTTTCGTCCAACTCGCCGAAAAGCATAATGGCGTGTGGGGAGGCTGCTGGTGCACATGGTTCCATGAGAGGGACGCCGATCCTGCCAAAGTAAGGAAGGAGCGTTTGGTCTGTGAGGGGAAATCACATGCGGCATTGGTCTTCGATGGTCCAACTGCCATAGCCTGGTGCCAATACGGTCGTCCCGCAGAACTGCCCCGGATCTATCACAAGAAGGCCTATTCTGAGGCGGTCACCGATCAACCCGATTGGCGAATCACGTGCTTCTTCGTAGATCGGGATTACCGCAAGCGAGGAGTCTCGAAAGTTGCTCTTGAAGGTGCTCTCACCCTAATCGCCCAGGCCGGCGGCGGGCTCGTAGAGAGCTTTCCCGCCGACGCGGAGGGCCGCAAGACCTCAGCCTCCTTCCTCTATAATTCGACTCTTTCGTTGTTTGATCAGTTAGGGTTTGAGCGCAAGAAGTTGATCGGGAAGCACCACTGGTTGGTTACGAAGCGGGTTGATCCAAGCGAACCATCGACAGAAATTCTGCTGGAGTAATGATCATTGTAGTCCCCAATGGATTGAGGACCAATAGGTCTGCATCGCCTGTCACGATATACGTAGCATCCGACTGGACGGCAAGTTGAAGAATATGATCGTCCTTGGGATCTCGGCATCGACTTACGATCTCAACAAGTTTCAGAGTCGCTCCGCTGGCGATGATTGAGCGTCCAGCTCGAAAGCGAAGGTCCAAAGGAGCAAACCGGTCCAATTTTTGGTCGCGAAAGAACTCGAAATAGTTCACCCACGAGCAAGTCGCTCCAAACCAGATCAAAACTCTCCCGGGAAAGCGCGAGAATCAAGCCGCAAACAGATTGAGGAAAGCAGATCCCGCTGACGACGACGTTCGTATCGAGAATAACCTTCAATCTTCGGCAGCTAGCTCAGCAAAAACGGTGTCGAAGTCATTATCAGAGACGCCGTTGTCCACCTGCCAAGCTTTTATTTCGCCCATTATTGACTGTATTTCCTCAGGTGGAGCGTCTTCCTCAACTATGCTGGCAAGTCGATAAGCCCAAATCAACTTCTCTCTGTCAGAGGCAGCTTCAAAGCGATTTGCCAACATGTCTGGAACCTCAATGCTGATCATTTTCATGTCGTCACTTCTATTGTACGACGATCCAAGCCAGAGCATATGTCGCTATTCGAGTAGTTCATGGCCAGGGAGGGTGGATTGGGCGATTGCGACTGGATGATCTTTCTAGTCACAGCCCTCAATATCCAAAATTGGACTAGTCTTTTCGACACGCCTGGGACCAAAACTACGCTGACCAGCAACCTACACCGACGGTACACGGCTCTCACGCGGTAAAGTTGACACAGCAGGTATCCATGCGAATCCAAAGGCGGCTGTCTCATGATTCGAGGAAGAGCACCACTTGCTGGTTGCTCCGAATGACACTTCCGTTGATTCGGCGCTGCCTTTCCAGTCGGGCGTCTGCGACGGGAAGATTCGTTAGCACATCCCAGAGCCCGATTCTGATTTTGAGCATGGTTGACAACCGTTTTGCTGTGGATCTGAGACATCCGCCGGGGTAACAAACATTGCTAGAACGCGAACTGCTCATCACCCAACGTTGCCAAGAAGTTTGGAACCTTCCGGCTGTGGAGCGCGAGACGCGGGTTCTTGAGGTCTTCTTGCCGCTGCTGTTCCAGCCGATTCAACCGGGCGACAGGTTTGCGGGGAGAGTCGCTTACCCGTATGTCGGGATCAGTTTGGAGCCTGGTGGGCTCGGCTACTACTGCGACGTCGCCCGCATCCTCGCCCAATGTAATCATCGGCCGAATGCAGCGGTCCAATCGATGTTCGAGTTCTGGAAAGGACGAACAACCAGGGAACTCATTCGCGAGTCTGCACCCTTCGAAGCATCCAAAGCATTGCCAAGCGATGAATGGATGACGGAGTCTCGACCGGCATTCCCGCTTTACCGAATCGGTGGGATCGTGCTCGATTACGAGAAACTACTCAGTTGGGGTACTGCTGGGCTTCAACAGAACACAGAGGAGTCGCCGCTCTGGTCGGCACCGGTTCAGTCTCTTTGCGCGATCCTGAGAAGGGTCATTTCCACCTATGTCGATCAGGCCCGTCAGCTTGGCTCAACCGACATAGCCGATTCATTGCTAGCGATCCAGAATCGCCCACCAGCTTCAGTCCGAGACGCGATTCAATTGCTTTGGATCGTCGCCCTTTCATCAGGGACTTGGAACTATGGTCGGCTGGACGACATCCTTGGCCCTTACCTCCAAGCAGACTTGAAAGATGGCAGCCTGACTGACGAGAGTGCTACCGATCTGGTTGTGGCGCTTTGGGACCTGATCTCACAGTACGACAACAAGTGGAATAACCGCGTCATTGTTGGAGGGAAAGGGCGAAAGAACCCAGAAGCCGCCGACGCATTCGCCCGGATTGCGATTGAGGCGAGCCGTCGTGTTCGCAGAGATCAGCCGCAGCTATCCCTCCGGTTCTACGGTGGCCAGGATCCGGACCTGCTTCGGCGGGGGCTTGATAGCATTGCGGAAGGCGTGACGTTTCCGATTCTCTATAACGACGACGTCTATGTCCCCGCCGTTTCTCGGGCGTTTAGAGTTACGGAGGAAGAAGCCGAGCAATATCTGCCCTACGGCTGCGGGGAAACGGTTTTGAGTCACTGTAGCGTGTCGTCGCCGAATGGCGTCATGAATCTGCCACTGTGCCTTCTGATCGCGCTCTTTGGTGGTGTTCATCCTCAGACAGGCGTGGCAATGGGCGTAATGGGATCGGTGCCGAACTCTCTTGACGAGCTGTGGCAGCGTTACTGCCTGGAAGTCGATCGTGGAATGGAGGCGCTTGCCGCCTATCAGCGTCACATCTACGATGTCACCGGAACAGAGGCAGCATTCATTGTCGCCAGTGTCCTCGGAAGTGACTGCGTCAACCGGGATAAGACGTTGCTTGCCGGGGGAAGTCGATATGTGACCGCCTGTGTCGAGACTTATGGGAACACGAATGTCGCGGATTCGTTTGCGGCCATCGAACACACGAGAGTAAGCCTTGATGCAATGCGGGAGGCGATTCGTGCCAATTGGGTAGGTAGCGAGGACCTGCGGCATTCATTGGTGTCGTCTCCGAAATATGGCAACGATGACCCTAATGGGGATCGGTGGGCGGTTCGTGTTCACGAACAAGCTTGTGGAAGTGCTAACCGCGCCGGGGAAAGGATTGGTTGGGATCGCCACCACATCGTGATCATTAACAATTCCGTCAATGTGCTCTTTGGCCAATTGACGCCAGCAACTCCGGACGGCCGGAGTTCAGGCGATACCTTTGCGAATGCGAACAATCCGGCTCCAGGAAACGATCGAAATGGAGTGACCGCGTTCATCAACTCACTGGTTAAGCTTGACGCGAGTTTGCACGCGGGGGCAGTTCAGAACATGAAGTTCTCCCCAGACCTAGTAAAACGCCGACGCCCACTTTTTGAGTCACTGCTCGACGTGTATTTCGCGAAGGGAGGTGCGCAGGCGATGATCACTGTCGTCAATCGTGCAGACCTGGAGGCGGCACTCTTGGAACCGGAAAAGTGGGGGCATCTCATGGTTCGAGTTGGCGGATTTAGTGCTCGATTTGTGGATCTTGCTCCCGACATACAGCGAGAAATTCTGGAGCGGACGGTTCATGACTAAGTTGACCGGGGTGATCTTTGACATCCAACGATCAGCGATGCACGACGGCCCGGGCATCCGCACGACGGTGTTCTTCCAAGGATGTCCACTCCGCTGCAGATGGTGCCATAACCCTGAATCTTGGGCTCGACCTTGGCTCAAGGGTCAATCAGCGCCAAAATCTCGATCTGCCACTGCTGATGAAATATTAGAGGTCGTGGAGTTGGATCGTGCCTTCTACGAACGGTCCGGAGGCGGACTCACCGTATCCGGCGGAGAGCCCACTGCGCAGCCGGAGTTTCTTGTGCAACTACTGACTGAAGCGAAGAGTCTTGGTTTTCATACGTGCCTCGATACGACCGGGTTGTTTGGATCCTCCCTTTTAGCTCGGCTCTTTCCCATCACCGATGTTTTCCTCTTGGACTACAAAGCCAGTTCCTCCGTGGAACACCAGGAGTTGACCGGCGTCGACAATCGGGCCATCGCGGCGACTCGGAAGCGACTGGTGGCAACTGGAGCCAATGTCATTTTGAGGTGTCCATTGATCGATGGAGCCAACGTTAACGGTCGGCATCTTTCAGAGATAGCCCGCATTTCGCGGCAAGTGGCGCAAACCCAGTTGCTTCCATATCACTCACTAGGTCGCCACAAGTACGAAGCCCTTGGCATTCGAGTGCCACTGGCTGGCGTGCCTTCAATGTCAAGTGACCGCCTCGATGAACTCAGAGACGCCATTGTTTTGCGTGGTGGCGTTCGAGTCGAAGTTGGCTAGCGAATAACGTCGTCGCCACCACAACCGGCAGCGCTGGCGTTTGTTTTTGATGGCTCAGTGCCTAAGGGATTCGTTTGATCGACAAGATATCGATGGGTGGCTTGAGGCCCTGGTCTTCGGCTTTGGACTTTTGAATCTTGCGCACGACTTCCATGCCTTTTCGAACCTGACCAAAAGCGGCAAAGCCTTGGCTGTCTGGGTTTCGCTTTCCTCCAAAGTCCAGTTCCGGCTGGGGGCCGATGCAGATGAAGAAGTCAGAGGTTGCAGTATCTGCACCATCGCGAGCCATTGAGATTGTGCCGTTGAGGTGGTGCAGGCCGGTCACGTTTGTACGCTCCAAATCAATGGCAGGGAAGTCTTGCTTCTCAAAGGTTGGGTTGACGCCTCCCTGAATGACTTCGATCTTGATCTTCTTGTCCGGCTGGTTCTGCATCGTCACGGTTCGATGAAACCGACCGCCGGAATATCGCCCTGCCTCCACATACCGGAGAAAATTGGCTGCGGTCGCAGGAGCATGTTTGGCATCGATCTCGACTTCAATGCTTCCCAACGACGTCTCGATCCTGACCCGGGGGTTCTTGTCCAGAGCGCCGGAAAGTCCTCCTAAGAAAAGTGGCATGGCGACGAATATGGTTAGGCTCATGGATCAATAGTACAATGTCGCACTGTTGACTGTCGAACCGGATTGAGAATGGGTTTGTCCTCGACCGCTCTGGGAGCTAGTTCACCCTGCGACTACTAACTATGTCATGGCTTTTACGGTTACGCTGACAGGCGACTTTTTGCCTGATATTCATGCTTGAGGGCATAAAGTTCATCGAATGTCGGTCGTTTGACGGCTCCTTATGGCGATCTGACAAGCAAAGAGAAGATTCTTGTATCAGTGGTGAAAGAGGAAGTCCGAGTTCAGACGTTATGCGATGACTCTCAGAATTTGCGTAACATCAAAAGCATGGATCTTGAGCCACTATTTATCGATCCGCCAAAGGGTTTTCGCGTCGATAGCTCGGTTGATGGGTGTGTAACGATTGACCATCGATCGGCAGGTATGAGATGCATGAATGCATTCTTCGTCGTGTGGCTCCTTTAATGGAACGGGATTCTGATAACGCTTCTCATTCAAGAGGGTGAAAAGAGTGATTCTGCTGGTCGACAAACCTTCGCACCTTTTTTCGCGGCGGGCATGGGATTCGCGGTTTTAGCCTCCTACTTAGTGTTTGCGCGGAGAACATTCCAAATCCGCGATGACGAAGTCATCTTCGTGATTCGATTTCTAGGACTTGAGAAGCGTCGCCGAATCTTGAAAGCAGATGTTAAATCGATTAAGCAGATTCAAGACGGTGGCTTAGGTGAAGATAGCTTTCCAAGCTGGGCGTTCGAGATTCATGCTCCAAAGCGGATTCGTCTCATTGTCCGTCAGCCCTATCCAACAAGCTCATGGCTTGGTTGTATCCTCGCAGCGTGGGCTGGTGTGGATTTTCAGAAAGCGCCCTTGCCATGATCGCTGCTTTGTATTTGGTTGGTGAACTTCAAATCGGCTAGCCAGTCTGAATCGTTAGTCAATTGGGTTTGACTTAGGAATATGAAATCAAGGTTTGTTTCGGCGGTTGTTCTGGGCATACTTGCCGCAATTGCGCAAGCCCGTCCGCTGGTCGGTGCGATCCGTTGGGATGCATGGACAGGTGCTGGTAACTCCGTCGGGAAGATCGTTAACACAACGCTTTCGCCCAGTGTGTTTCATGTCCGCCTCCCCTTCTTTGCAAAGGTCAACGGCGTCAACTCGGTTGCTGTTAATGGCAATTCCCAGGCGATCATGGACCAAGAGATCCAGTACGCTCACAGTGCTGGGCTCGACTACTGGGCATTCGACTACTATCCGAGTAACACCGGTCTCGCTTACGCGAGAGAGCTGTACCTAAAGAGTGCTTTGAGGCGCTTGATCAAGTTCTGCCTTATCCTAAACGTCAACCCGAACCCTGATTTTGCCACCCTCACCAAGACCTATTTCAAGAATCCAAGCTATCAAAAACTCTTGTCCGGGCGACCGTTGCTGTACCTATTCGGAATTGGAAATTACAGTGCCGCCGACATTGCGAACCTCCGTCAGTTATCGATCAAAAACAAAGCGGGCAACCCTTACATTGTTGTTCTCGGACAGCCCGTTGATGCTTTGGCGATCGGTGCTGACGCGGTAAGCGCTTACGCAGCATTCGGCTCAAACGGCGAACCGTTCAGGCAACTCATGGCGGACGAGCAGGCGGGCTGGGAGGGGGCTAAGGCGTCCGGCATGCAGGTCATTCCTTGGGTGTCGACGGGTTGGGATCCACGTCCGCGAATCGTGCATGTGACCCCATGGATTACTTATCCGACGAATGGGTGGGTGGAAAAGGCGACGCCGAACGAGATAGCGACCCACCTGAATCAGTCTTTCGAGTGGACTGCCGCCAACCCGGCGGTTTGTCAGGCAAATGCGGTCTTGATGTACGCCTGGAACGAAAATGACGAGGGAGGTTGGCTTTGCCCAACCTTGTACGAGGGAACTCAGCGCATCGATGCTGTCAGGGCGGTCGTCAATGGGAATGCAAGGTCTCCCAATCTGGTTTCAGGTTTACCCAAGTCAAGCTACTCAGCAAGTTCGGCGTGGGACTCTTCGCAGGCGGCTGCGAACGCGTTCGATGGAATTTACTCGACAAATTGGCAAGCCACGTCAGGAAGCGCTTTTTCGAATCAGTGGATTCAGGCGGACTTAGGAAGGAATCAGAGCATCAGTCGCGTCGTCCTGAGTGAGTACGGTGGTCGAACCCAGTCGTTTGAGATCGACGTTTGGACTGGCAAAGCTTGGCAAGCGGCATTCACTGGAACAGCGATTGGCTCAGGGCCAACAGCTTATGACTTTCCAGTTGTTACTGGCAGTAAAGTTCGCTTACGCTACTTGGCAGGTACGGCAACGCCCATATTGTTCGAATTTGAGGTTTACAGCTGTGGTGGGCTAGGGCCCTTGGGAGACTTGGCGACGGGGCAGTCGTATTCCGCTTCCTCTTTCTGGGATGCGACCATGCGCCCAGCGAACGCTTTCGATGGGAATTGGGGAACTTGCTGGCAGGCTGGGCAGGGGTCGAACATCTCGGACCAGTGGCTGGAATGCGATTTTGACAGTAAGAAATTGATCAACGAAGTGGTCATCGGTGAGTACGGCCAGCGGACATCAGGGTTTGTTTTGCAGTACTGGGACGGCAATGCCTGGAGAGTGGCCGCCACCGTCAACCAAGACGGCTCGACGTACGGCCTGCCGTATCTCGGGTCGAAAATCGGGTCCGCTTGGGGACCATCGACATTCGATTTTCCCGCCGTCGAGACGACGAGATTTCGCATTCAATTTACATCCGGCGAATACACCCCGATCATCTTCGATATGCAACTAAGGTTTCGTACTTCAGGGCTTCTCCGGCAAACTCCTTAAACGAAGCGGCAAACGAGATTTTCAGAGCCCATCTCGCCGCGGAATCTTGTGCCGAATCGTTCCGGACGATGAGAAAATTAAATCCGCGAGGAAAGTTTGGTTCTCGTACTATGTTGGGGTCTTCACGATTTTGGCCAATACTCGAGTAGCTTCCCGTAACTCGGCAGGTTCTAGCATGCCGTAGGAGAGACGCAGGTATCGCTGTGGATCTCCTGCGGTAAGGAATAGCTGCCCAGGAGCGAAGGTAATACCGAGCTTGATCGCTCTCGCATACAACTCGGAGGCAGACGTGCCCGGACTTAACCCCACCCAAGTTGAGAGTCCGCCTTGGGGCTTCGTCCAAGTGATGGACCTGGGCATTGCTGTCGCCAAAGCGGAAAGCATGGCATCTTTTCGAGCACGATACCGAGGCAGAATCCGTGCGAGGTGAGATTCATAGGCACCACTCCCAAGATAACGGGCAAGGCAAAGCTGAAGGAACCTCGATCCACCTTGCCCCTTCGCTTGAGCAACGGTAATCGCAGGCAGTCGAAGTTTCGTCGATAGCCGCAGAAATCCAGTTCTTACACCTGGACAGAGGCTGTAGGAAAATGAGCCTACATAAGCGCATGTCGTTGAATCGAGCGCGGTTAGCGCCATCTCGCTTCGTGCCCCAAACCGCAGGGGTCTGGTTGCCCCATCTTCGATGATGAGAACATCATTGTCGCGAGCTAGCCGTATGCAGTCAAGGCGGTCCCGTTCACTCATGACCAATCCAGTTGCGTGACCAAAATCTGGGCTGAGGATCATTGCAGTCGGGCGATGTTGCTCGATGCATCTTCCGACATGGTCGAGGTCGATAGGATCAGTGCCGGATCGAATTGGGATAGCGGTCAGCCGATGGGATAGCAATAGCTCTTTGAGCCAAAGACGGCCAGGTTCCTGAACGAGGACGGAGTCTCCAGGGCGAGTTGCAATATCTAGTAAGAGGGAGATGCCTTGCATACTACCGTCGGTTATCACGAGATCTGACTCATTGCATGCAATCCTGTCCTGGCATAGTAGGCGCGCAACCTGTTCTAGTAACTCTGGCGCGCCTGCTGGATTTGAGTAGTAGAAGTCCCAGGGATCTCCGCTTCGGAGTTGGTGGAATTCAGTCAAAAGGTCTTGAGAATAGAAAAGCGATGGGTCGCCGATGGAGGATGCCATGGAGCGAATCCCACTCGACTGGGCAACGACCTCGAAACTGGACAAAGGACCGTAGTTGGGAAGGCGATCGAGCATGATCCTTCCACTATCACCGGCGATCCGTCTGATAACTCTCGTCGCTTGCCGTGGTTGTGATTCGACAAGGCCAAGGTCTGCAAGCAGCTTGTAGGCGCAATGGACGGTCAAAGTAGATGTGCCGACCATGGTGGACAAGGCGCGGACAGATGGTAGGCATGCCCCTGGAGGGAGTTCACCATCCAGGATCATTGACCGGATCTTTTCCGCGATTTGCCTGTACGTCGGGCCAAAGCTTGGGTCGATTGTGATTTCCATCGGCAACGCCAGCCTAACACTTCTGTTATGTGAATTAATAGTTTGTGTTATGGTTAGCGGTTTCGGCGGTGACGTATCTTCATTGGCAATGATCGTGACGCCAGCATTCGCTCTCCTCTTGACAATCACTATGCCAAGCCTTGCTCAAACTGCTTTGCCGCCTGAAACGCATCAGTTCGATTTCTGGATCGGTAAATGGAAGTGTTCTGGCGAAAGCTTCGACGCGAATGGAAAGTCCACGCGCACCGAAGCAACCAACTCAATCGAACGAACCTTCGACGGCCATGTGATTCGTGAGAACTTCAAAATGCGGGGTCTCAACGGCACGAGTGTTTCCGTGTTCGATCCAGCCGCGAAGCTGTGGCGACAGACGTGGGTTGACGATCAGGGGAGCTATATCGCATTAGCGGGTACCTGTGTTTAGGGCAAGATGACGCTCCAAACCCTTCCTCGACCGGATCGGCCGAAGGCCGCCTCCCGAATGGTATTTTCGAACGTCGCGGCGGACAGTTTTGATTGGGATTGGCAGTCCAGCCGAGACGCGGGTGCGACTTGGACGCTCGTTTGGCACTTGCACTACGTGCGGGTTAAGAAATGATGACAGTGGTCGCCCTGGCTTTGATGGCTGGGGCACGCACCAAAGTGGTGGCTGGCACTGAATTGGATTTTTGGGTGGGGAAGTGGAAGGTTTACTCGGATGGGAAATTCGATGGCATGGACGTGATTGAGAAGTCCGTTTCCGGATTCGCGGTGATCGAGAATTGGAAAGACGTCACTGGATCAACCGGGAAGAGCCTTTTCTACTACATGCCAGCAAAACATCAGTGGAAACAAGTTTGGGTAACCGAGGCCGGTGTGTACAAAGAAAAGGTGTCTGAACCTTCGCCGAGCGGTATGCGGTTTTCTGGCCACGTCTTTCTTCCCGATGGTAGGCAATTTCAAGATCGCACGACACTAACCCGACTACCACGCGGCGATGTCCATCAAGTTATCGAGTTCAGCAAAGACGGATACACCTGGAAGACCTCTTACGATGCGATATATAAACGCGTCCATCGACCTCGATGAGTGAGATGGTCATGGCAATGCGGCTGAGAGCTCTCTTGAGAACGCCTCTTGCTTGGGGAATGCTGGGCAAGATGCCATACTCGCCACGTGCGGCAAGAGACCTACGCCGAATATTGCCTGCGACTCGGTGATGTGCTTTGCTTTGTGCACGATCACCTGAATGAGAGTCTGGGAGTTCAGCAACTGTCGGATATCGGATGTATGTCGCCGTTCCATTTTCAACGCGTGTTCAGCAGGCTGGTGGGTGAGAACTGCATTCAACTTGTGCGGAGACTTCGCCTCGAGAGAGCGGCGTGGCAGCTCCAAAACACCGAAAAACCGATAGCTGAGATCGCGTTCGATGCTGAATTTGATAGCCAGGAAGCATTTGCGCGCGCTTTTAGGATCGCATTTGGTTCACCCGCAACGACCTTTCGATTCGCCCGGTGGAGCGCTTACCACCTCTTGGCCCCGTCAAGGTTTCATTTCACTCCCGACGGTCAGCCAAGATTTGAGGCTCTCACCTTGGTTGGTGAGGTAATGCCATTCGAGTTGACAGAGATTCCTTCGATGCAAGTTGCGTCACGACAACATATGGGTGCCCCCCACCTCGTCGCCAAGTCGGCACGGGATCTTGTGGCCAGTTTGAAGCCCTGGGGATTTGACTTGGATGTTCACCCGGTAGCAACTTATGCTCATGGTCTGGGACCCGGTCGTGCCGTCAAGGAAATCGCGACTTTCGTGGCCGCACCGGCAGAGTTCGCAAACCACGAAGGCTTGGAACTTGCCTCCCTTGGTGGTGGGCTCCATCTTGTGGTCGTTCATAAAGGACCTGGAGCCGACGTTGGCGATTTGTGGTTGAAGATTTGGGCAGAGGCGTTGCCTGCATCCCGGGCGACATTGCGCGAGGAGCCCTGCTTCCAGGTTATGCGATTCAACTTGTCAGCCCCAAATGACCTCCACGCCACACTTTGCATCCCGATCAGCTTGTAGCGAAAGTAGCATTTCCGGTCAGATGTTAGGGGCATGTAGCCTGGAACACTATGAACCATGTTCCTCGCTGCCGTCCTTGCGCTCTCCTCACTCAATCATGCTCCCCGCGTCATCCTGACTCTAGAGAGTTTTGTACGTCAGGTTCGCCGGGCTGACTATGCCGGCGATACTGAATTGCTGGACAGCCTATACACCCTGTCCGATGGCCTGCTCGTCAACCCAAAACAAGAATCCTTTCTGCGTTACTGGCGTGGCTTTGCAATGTGGCGCAAGGGACTGAACGGCATGAACGATAAGGTGAGTGCCCCGATGCTTATACAAGATTTCCGAGGGGCAGCTGAGGAATTTGAGGAGGCACTTCGATTGGACCGAGAATTCACCGACGCCAAGATTGCAGAAGCAGCCTGCCTCATGAACCTCGCCTTTCTGGCGGGCTCTGATCAAGCAGAGGTAAAGCGATTGGTTGGCAAATTCGTACCTCTGTTGAGGGATGCGGAGGTCACCGACCCGAACAATCCTCGATTGTTTTGGGTGAAGGGTCCGATGCTTTGGCATCTGCCTGAAAGCAAAGGCGGCGGACAAGCACGAGCCTTTGCCGCCTACGACAAAGGTCTCCAAGCTTGCGAGACCCAAACGGTGAAGGATGGCGACTCCATTCATCCGAGTTGGGGAAAGCCAGAACTGCTGATGAACACGGCTTGGTCAAAACTCAATTCGACTCCACCTCAGCTTTTGGAGGCCGAACGGGCTGCAATCCAAGCCCTCAAACTGGTGCCCTATTGGCACTACGTGAGAGACATTCTCCTGCCGAAAATTAGGCAGGCAAAACAACTACAGATTTCCGGGGGGATACCCCCAGAAAGAAAAAAGGAAAACAATACAAATGCCTAGAGTAATGCATTTCGAAGTACACAGCTCCGATCCAGAAAAGTCGATGTTGTTTTATCACGACGTGTTCGGGTGGAGATTTAATCGTTTTGGCCAAGAAGATTATTGGCTCTGCAGTACGGGCGACGCCCCAGAACCGGGGATTGATGGTGCGGTGATTTTGCGTCAGCAGGAGTCTCAATCCGTCGTAAACTCGATCGTCGTGCCCTGTGTGGACGAGTTTTGTGAAAAGGTTTCTGCCGCTGGCGGAGTCATCGTCGTTCCGAAAATGCCAATAGGTGATGTAGGGTTCGTAAGCTACTTCAAAGATGTCGACGGCAACCTATTTGGGCTAGCCGAGTTTAATGAGGGAAATTAACATGAAGAGAAATTTAGTCAAGTTCGGTCTGTTGTCGTTAGCCGCCTTTGGAATGAGTGGTGCTGTTCGAGCATCTCAGAATGCCACCGATCCAGCAGTTGCCACAGCGGTTGTCCAAGGACCGCTCAAGGAGGTGTGGAGAGCTTACACAAATCCTAAAGAGCTGAACAAATGGATGGTTGCCGCCAGCGCGGTGGACCTCCGAGTGGGTGGCTACATGCGCACGTCCTACAAAAAGGGAAGCGACCTCACGGGACCAGATGTGATCGAAAATCGAATTCTGAGTTTCGATCCAGAGCGCATGGTATCCATGCAAACGGTTCGCACACCAGACCGATTTCCATTCAAGGAGGCGATCAAGAAGACCTGGGTAAACCTCTACTTCGAGCCGATCGGAAAGACGAAGACGCGTGTTACTTGTCGGATGATGGGTTTCAACACGACCCCAGAATCGGTCCAGCTTAGGAAGTTCTTTGAGCAAGGAAACCAGCTGGAGTTGGACAAATTGGTTCAGCATTTCAAAAAGAAGTGACTTGCGTGTAGTTTCTCAGCTTGCGACATCAGCGAACATGGATCGCTGATGTCGCAAGTCGATTCTGTGTACAGTCCCAGCATGGCATAAGGTCGGAGTAATGGATCTCGATCCCTACCTAAGCGATGCACCCAAGGGGTTTCGTGTCGACAGATCGATCGAAGGGTGTGTAACCATTCATCATCGACCGGCTGCCATGGGTTGGATCAATGCCGTCTACACCAGGTCAATGAACGACCAATTTCGTCCGGAACTGAATCGAACCCAAGACTCAAATCAGCGGATTCTTCAGCTCTGGGCCTATGAGTCCAGAGAAAATCGTTTTATTCGAACAAAGTGTCATCTGGGTTGTTTAGTCCAGCTGGATCTATCCCGGGTGTGAGTCTTAGGTCAAACACGGGCAAATCAACGATAATTTTGCGCTTGATGCCAAGCACGATGCGCAATAGATCGTTCATGACTACCTGAGGCTCTCCGTTAGCGAGTAACGGACGTAGAATTGCAGCTACGTCTTGATCGAAAGTCACCGTAGTTCGCATGTTGTCACCATTTCTAAGCTTCCTAATCTGAATCAAATGATACGGTGGTTCGGGAGGAAATGCCCTACTCCTTCTGAGCGAAACCCTGATCAACCAGCCAGTCCGTCATTCGTCGTGGCCAAGTTTGAACGGAAATGAATTTCTTTTCGCGATTGCCGAGGTTAAAGCCATGACCGCCACCGCTGGTTACGTGTAGCTCGGAGGAAACCTTTGCCTTGCGGTACAGATTCATGATGTCGATCGTGGGGCGCAGGTGGCTTTCGTCGTCAAATGCGCAGAGCAAGAACGATGGGGGCAGGTTTGCCAAGGTTGCAGGCACTTCGTTCGGGACGGCGACCGGACCCGTGTAAATCCACATCGCAAAGTCGGGCCGCGCATTTACGGCATCAATGGCGTCTGGCTTTTTGACGGCCGGAGGCTCACAAAATACGACGGAGGAGACGACTTCGCCACCGGCTGAAAATCCAATGAAGCCGATTTTGGTGGGATCAACGCCGTAGTCGGCAGCCTTGGCCCGAACCATACGCATTGCCCGGTAGCCGTCGTCTTTGGCTGAAACTTCCACTGTCACTTTTGAGCCAGGCTCTCGTGACAGCCGGTACTTCAGCACGAAGGCGGTGATGCCGAGCCGGTTGAAGTAGGAAGCTGGCTGCTCACCCTCCGGTCCGAAGACGCACGAGCTAAATCCACCACCTGGAGCGATGACGATTGCCGTACCATTGGCCTTTCCAGGAGCCGGTCGAAAAACGGTTAGGGAAGGGTTTTGAATGTTCTTGATCGAGTAATTATTGGGTCTGACTTCCGGTTCGTTACGCCTTTCCTCTGATCCCGGAGCTCCGTTCGGCCAAAGGGTAATGACCTCGGGTGCCTGGGCAAACGAGCCGTGCGCAATCGTCGATGAAAGCAGCAATTGAAGTAGCAAACTCATCCGGTTACCCTACCCCGAATCTGCACGTTATGCCAAATGGAAGTGGAAATGACTCCCCAACGAGCTCTCGGCTAGGCGATTTGGACGGCACTCCGCAATTCAAATTTTCAAGCTGGATAGGAGGCAGCTTTGATAACGTGATAGCTCCCCTTCTCAAAACCGTGCACGAGGTCTTCGAATTGTTGGATCGACGATCTATAGTCTTCGATGGAGCGGAAATGACCCTCCGCCACAGTGACAATTAACGAAAGATATTTTAGGCTTGTCTGGTGTCGCATGTTTGCGTCGATGGTAAATAGAACCTGAAATGAGCCATTCGCCCGTTTCACCAGTTCGCCGTTTTTGATGCCGAGCCAGCCAACATCCTTGACATGAAAGACTTCGAATCCCTCAGAAAAGAATTTACGGGCCTTGGGATCGACACACTCGTCGAGCAGCACTTTCATGCCGCGTAACTATTGCGGCCTTCGACTTCCAATGAGCTAGCAGAATGCTCCAGGACTGAGTTCACTTGATCCCGAGATATCCAGTCAAAAGACTCTAGAAAGGAGTCGACGCTGCTTCCACCTTCTAGGTAGTCAAAAAGATTCCTGACGGGAACTCGTGTGCCAGAAAAACACAAGGTTCCTCCCAGTATCTCTGGGTCGCTACAGACAGCGTTCTTGATATCGATCATACGTTCACCTAACTATGTTTGAAGTATATCCCCCCAGGGTCGGGCTCGGAAGTTAGTAATGAAAGCAGGACACGACCCTGCGACCTCATCGAGAAGATCACCACCATGCAAACTGCAAATTTAACCGACTTACAAACGTGAATAAACAGGACAGAACATCTCAGGCTGCTCCCCTATTCAGACGAATCGAAAAAAACTACTCGTATTTATCGACTCATGGTTGCTCGATCGCCGAATCGGACGGACGAAAAGGTTAGCGGTAGAGCGACTTTAGATCCTTAGCGAAGAGCGTAAGTGGGTCGTCGTAGAACTTTTGGAAATCGGGCACCGACGAGTGTCCGGGGAAAGGGGCGTAGTAGTGGGTCGGGCTGCGTTGGTCGTTTCTCCATACCAACACGTAGCTCAGTTCCAATCCCGGCGTCTTCAGAGTCTTTAGGAGTGTCTCCGTGTACCAGGTCGGATTGGGGATGCTCTCCAGTCCGGTCTCGGTGAATGCCGCTACCTTCCCGTGCTTCTTGGCATAGTCCGATACGATCTGGAGCTTTTTAAGTCCAGTAGCCAGGTCGTAGCGGTCGCGCCCGAAATCGGCGTAGTCGTCGAAACCCACGAGATCGACCCAGGCGTCGCCGGGGTATCGCTCCAGAAAGTCCCTCTCACTTTCGAACTTGCAGTCGGGTGAGAAGGCGTAGACCAGATTGTGGACACCGTTTGTGTCTCGTAGCTCACTGACAGTCATCTTGTAAAGCGCGGTGAATTCCTCCATCGTGCAGTGGCCCCGGCCCCACCAAAACCAGTCGCCGTCGAACTCGTGCCAAGGCCGGAAGATCATCGGCACAAGATTGCCGTCCTTGCCTCGGCAACTCTTGGCGAAGTCGGCGATATTCGCCAGAATCTTCTTGAACTGCTCGTGATGGCTGCCGCCCGGTAAAAGCTCTTTCACGGTGTCTCCGTCGCCTTTCTTGAAGTTGAAATTGCCGCCCGTCACTGGGTTGGACAAATGGCAGCATACGGTAATCGCGCCGCCTCGGTCGTACTGGTCGACGATGACTTTGCGCAGTCTTGACGCCTGCGCCAGCGCTGCTTCGGGGTCGCGTGGGCTGGCGATGCCGTTAAAATCGACACCGACCACCGCCGGGTGCGAGCCCACCACCGACTTCACGTCCGACCTGTCCGGATCGCCCGACCAGCCGTGTCCATACTCCGTCGCGCTCTG
Organism: uncultured Armatimonadota bacterium; assembly: GCA_903833215.1. Lineage (GTDB taxonomy): Bacteria > Armatimonadota > Fimbriimonadia > Fimbriimonadales > Fimbriimonadaceae > Fimbriimonas. The sequence continues at coordinate 7,359 of CAILEM010000063.1, read as the reverse complement.
GTGCCCGAAGAGGATGCTCGACTTCGAGATCTTCTTCAGATTAGCGAATAGCGCCTTCGTCTGATGAGTGGCATGAGAATCGATCAGCGCCAACTTCGGAACTACAAGGGGCATCATCGCCAAGACCAGAGTGAGGCTAACCATTCGACAATCTTACCGTTCTAGCCTTTAGGCGCGGCCATCTTAAGCCTAGTCCAGCGCCCCTACCAATGAAGTCTTCCTTCAGATATTGGGTATCAGGAGGGACGGCGTCGCGCGCAAGGGATCGGTAACGACCTAGAAAGCCTGGCGAAACGGGCTGCTGCTTGCTATAGTGTCAACCGGAGAGGCCGTCGCCACCATCTCGGATACGAGCGCCTACTCATCCAGTTTCGCATAGGCGGCTTGGTAGTCCTCAATCAATGCTTTGATCCGCTTCGCATCGGACTTTTTATGGCCGTGACTGGTAAGTGGGTCCGCGCCACCCGAGCTTTCAATGAGGATAGTCGACCAAATGAGGCCGGTCTGGATGTGGACCGAGGCGACCTTGCCCATGCTGACGCTGATCTCGTCGCGAGTAAACCAAGTCCGGTTGCGAAGCGTAACCGCCTTATCGGTGACCTCAATAATTGTTGGAAACAGATGGTTCCCGCGCGTCCAGCGGCTTGCATGAAAAATATCGGTTGGCACTCAAACTCTCCGAGACTGTCCCATCTTATACGGTTTCCAACGACCAGAGTTGCCCTGTAGTGAGTTCCATCCCGGTTTATTCCCAATCTGTCGGGCAGTGAGCGGTACGGGGCACGCACGTAGCCAGCCCGCCGTTGCTTCACTGTTCTCCGAATGCTTGTTGGCTGTGAGCTTAGGTGGATCGCGGGGGCAACGCAACGGCCGCTCAACCTACTATTGCAAAGCTGCCACCCATGAGCTATACTGAACTATATGGTTCAGTATAGCCAAGCTCACTTCGATGCCTCGTTCGGTGCGCTCTCGGATCCCACCAGACGTGGCGTCTTGGAGCAACTCGGGCGGGCGGATGCGTCGATCACAGCCCTTGCTGAGAAGTTCCATATGACGCTCACGGGGATGAAAAAGCATGTGGGGGTCCTTGAGCAAGCGGGGCTTGTCACCACCGAGAAGGTCGGGCGGGTGCGAACCTGCAAGCTCGGCCAACGCGGACTGCAAGAAGAGGCGGCATGGATCGAGAGCTATCGCCATCTATGGGCGGCACGCTTCGACGAACTGGACATTGTCGTCGAGGAATTGAAACGGAAGGAGAAAACCAATGGAAGCAATTAATGTAGATGAGACCACCAATACGGCGAATCGCACGCAGGTGGAGCGAAAGTCCGAGCGAGAAATCGTCGTCACACGCACCGTCAACGCGCCTGCGCACCTCGTGTTCGAGGTGTGGACCAACGCAGAACTATTTAGGAAATGGTGGGTGCCAAAATCGTATGGGCTGAACTTGGTTCGTTGCGACATGGATGTTCGCGTTGGAGGGGAGTACCGTTTGGGATTCCTCCACGAGGGCTCGACGATGGAGTTCTTTGGCACGTACCTCGAAGTCACACCGCACTCACGCCTCGTGTGGACCAACGATGAGGGTGACAAAGGCGCGACCATTACCACGGTGACCTTCGATGAAGCCGACGGTAAGACTCTGGTGGCGATTCATGATCTCTATCCTTCTGAGGAAGCAGTTGACACCGGTTCGTCCGGTGCGATGCCCGAGGTGCTTGATCAACTCGACGAGCTTCTCGCCAGCCTGGGATGATGTACACAGACAACCCATGGGCACCAAGGTGCCCATGGGTTCCACCCAAGGCTAAGTAGATCCCTACTCGGCGACGTGATTAGCCGTCTTTCTCGACATCCCCACTTATCCCGATTCAGTGCACGCCGACCATCGTCCTAAGGGCGCACGACTTCCTCAACGCCATGTCATTGCCGTGGGGCCCCTTGCAGCGTCTAGCACAAAATCTGCCCAGATTCAATTAAGAGCGGATCGGATCGGATCTGGTAAAATGAAGCATGATCGAAAGGACCGTTACTCAGGCGAAAGGCCAGTTGTCGGCACTTGTTGAAGCTGCCTTGCGGGGGCAAGAAGTGATTCTGAGCCGGGCGGGGCGAGCGGTCGTAAAAATCGTCCCTATCGGCGAAGATACACGCTCTCGAGAACCGGGCGGGCTCAAACACTTGATTCTCCCTGACGACTTCGACCGTACGGACGATGACATCATTGCCAGCTTTGAGGGTGGCTTGCCTTGAAGTTCTTGCTAGATACCAACGTTTTGTTGATATGGCTCGGCGATACGAAACGAGTAACGCCGGTGATGCGAGAAGCGATCTCGTCTCCGAAGAACGACATATTCTTTAGCCCGTTGAGTATTTGGGAGTGCAGGATTAAAGCCGCGAAAGGCGTGCTTCAGGTCGACAAGAACTTCCTCGAAATCGTGAGGAGCAAAAACTTCAATGAGCTTCCGTTTTTGTCCGAGCACGCTGATGAAGTCAAGAATCTTCCTCCAATTCACAACGACCCTTTCGACCGCGGGCTTATTGCTCAAGCTAAAGTTGAAGGCATGACCCTGTTGTCCACCGATGACCTGTTGCGACGGTACGAAGTGAGTGTGAAAGTCGCCTAATGAGTCAGATGAAGAGTGCACAGGGCTCAGGGACCTAAGCTCCTTTTAACCAAAGCAGAAATCGGGGCATCACCAAGATGGCGTTAAACCAAACAATTGGTAAGCGGATGGGGCTGAATCACGGTGCTGCCGAGCGTTCTGACACATAGGTTAGGCATCGTTCCTAACATATGGCTTACAAGATTCACGCCCGATAGAAAGACGAGGGCGTGACCACTCTCGCGGATCGGTAAGCAATCCTAAATTCGATCGACTTATCGCGCTAGGCTCAGTCGGCAGGGAGCGGCTAGCGGAATTTGCCTGCTCATGAAGATCACCGTCGATCAGATTCCCGGATAACCGGGAATCTGGGACGAGTGACTGGTGAGCGTCAAGGGACCGGCCGAAACTTGCGCCCCAACCTTGAATGGATCCGCTAGCTTTAGAAATGCGTTAGCAGCATCACGGAGATGAACTCTGACTTCGCTATTTTCCCCTTCTCCTTCTTACCGGCAACGTAGATGAAATAGTCGGCAGTTCCCGCAGGACTGTACTCGCCCGGGCGACCGGCGCCTACCTGGTAGTAGCTGATCAGGGCGATAAATTGGGATCGATCGAGGAAGCCTGTCCGCTTACTGTCGTATCGATCGAAGATCGCTCCCAAAGAGTCGGACTTGCCTGCAACCGCGAATTCGGCATCTGCCGTGCGATGAGTCAACAAATGTTCGTCGTCAAGCGAGTAGTTGAAGATCTCAAACGCCATCTCGTTCGTCGTCTGCTCACCCCACCACACGGGCTTGGGCGGATTGTTAGGGTTGTTGAAGTTGCCGGTTGAGTTGTCGTAGTGCGACACGACTTCAACGTGAGTGCCTTTTGGCAGGTGGACCGGCTGGCGGTAGATATAGCGCGTTTGCCAGTTGAAGTCGTAGTGATCTACCCGGCTCAACTCCTTCTTTGTGCCGTTGGGCAACGTTGCGGTTAAGCGCATATCGTGGCCAAGTTTGTGCATATGTGGGAACATGTCGTAGACGGTGATTGGGGCCGCCAAGTACATGTCCGCCTTGACTTCGGCATTCGTGCTGTCTTTCGGAATGGAAATCAGCAAACTACCAAAAAGGGAAGTTCGAATCATTTTGTCGACGGGCTTGCTCGAAAACTTTAGGCCGATTTCGCTTTGGTCCAACTCAACCTTGCCGGTCGGGTGATAGTGGACTTGGAGAATAATGTCGGCACCCTTGGGTAGCTGGATCCCGGTGTTCTTCGGAGTTGTGATCGGCTCAATACCCGGCGCCCAGACTGCTAGCACGCCCGACGTCGCCACACCCGCGCCACCGAAACTCGAATATCCTGGCTGTCCATCTTGCCCGTCTTTCAAACGAGCTTCGCCCGAGGTGCTGACGTAAACCACGATGTGGTGAACGACCTTCCGATTTTCAGGTTTTAGCTCGATGTCCGAAACAATCCGGTCGGCGTCAAAGTTGGTTGGCACCACGAAGCACCGATAGATGTCAGACCCTTCCGCCGCGACTTCAAACGGCTTTACGGGTTTCGCAGAAAAATCAGGTTTTCCGATATGCCAGTTGCCGTTGAATTTCGGCGGCTTTGGCGCCTTGGATAAATCTCCAGCCGGAGAGCCAGCCTCGGACCATTCCTTCAGTGTCGCAATCTCAGCCGCTGTAAGGCTGCGGTCGTTCAAAAACTCTCCGTGAGAAACTGCGTGCCAGGGCGGCATGAACTTCTGCTGAACCGCTGCCGCGATGGTTGGCGCCTTTGCCCGCGCATCCTCGTAGCTCATCAATGAGAACGGCGCTACCTCTCCCTCGTGATGACATCCCGCACACTTTGTATACAGAATCGGGGCTACATCACGGGCAAAGGTCACCTTCCGTTTCGTCCGCTCGGTCGTTCCGGGATGACTCGGAGTAGTGAATGCGACGCAAGCAACCGATGCTGCGGCACAAATAAGAGAAATTGGAAGGATGTTCATGTTGACCTTGAAGGTGCTTGCCGTAGAATTGCGGCAGTCTACCCATTGCGTGTTGCCACGACGTGTTGACATGCGAACTTGATGTTATGACCGCCCTGGGAATGGCGCAAAGCCTTGACTGCACTGGCTGAAAAGAGGGCGCGGTTGCCGCCGAACAAGGGGGCAGCGCATGTGTGTGAAACTCAGATTCCGCTGAAGATGGTGGGCGGTACAGGACTTGAACCTGTGACCAGACTAGAAATTAGACTCTGTAGGTTCTATTTCTGCCTTCATTAGCAATGCTGTACACAATTTGAAATGCACTTCTCAACCTACGATGTCAAAAAAGACCCTTACAAGAGATGGCAAATTAGCCTACGGGATGGGTTCTCTAAAGCTGACGCCTGAATACCTAAGGGAAAATGGGTGATATGCAAGGGACGTTGACGGAAAACTGACCGTCATTGGATATCGGTTTCGTAAATATATCCACGTGTATGTACACGGCTCAAAAGTCAAAAGCCCCACTGCGTCTGTAAAGACCGATAAGCACCCAAAGGAACTCTCTTCAGCAGAGCTAAGACAGGTTGATCGAGAATTGGACCGCTTGATTTCAGTCCGATTAGCTCAGGTCCAAACCATACAAACCGCAACAGCAACTATTGAAAAGGCTGAGAACAGTGGTGCGATGATCTGCGAAGTTGTTCTGCACGCCAACGCCGTCGAGAAGCTCAGCAGGTCTTCCCTAAAAGACAAAGTCGTGATTCTTGCACTTGATGAGTTTCACATTCGATTCAGACGGTTCCTTAAGAGCACTTCGGTAGTTGCGAACCAAATTGATGAGGGAGAAATCCGTCTCGCAGAAATCAAGGCGACTATTAATGATACGCCAAAAAGGCGTTACGCTTTGCGAAATCGCTCTCGATTGCCTGTCTCCTCCATATCAGTGACCTGGAAGGCGTTCGAGCTGACAGCGCGACGCGAAGGCTCTACATGGGTTATGTGAGAAACCATATTCTAGTGTCGACGACCAAGGATGGAAAGCCAATCGGATCGCTTCCAGTTGACGGCGTCGGAAAGAAAGAGCTTCAAGACTTTGAACTTTCGCTATATAAGCAGCGAGTGGCTTACCGTCTCATTTCCGATCCGTTTCAAATCAACGTAGCCGACTACGTTGCTGGCAAGGAACCCCCCCAAATCAGAAGTATCCCAACAAGCTCGTACCCCAACAACAGTCCTGAAGATTATCAAGTTCATGGGTGCTGTTGTGGAATGGTGCCGCCAAGAGCTAGATGAATGGGACATTAAGTCTCCCGTGAAAGGTGTACGGGCGTACAAAACTTCAGAAGGCTGACTACAGAAAGAAGAAATTCGACGCTCCAAGAACTGCTGCATTCAAGAACCTAGTCAAAACTACTGAAGAGCAAAACTTGTCCTTTATAATCCCGTTGATGGCTCTTGTCCGAATCAGCTTCAGACCTGCGGAAGCAAGGGGTCTTCGGTGGGTTGACCTCATTGACTTGACGACGATGGAAGGGAAGACAAGGAAGGCATTTTGTCTGGCTGGCACTATCCGTAACCAACCTGGTGGAGAAGCTTGGGTTGCTGAAGGCAAAATGGTTGCGGCTATCGGGCAGAACGTCGTTGTTCCTCAACATATCCTTGAGATCCTGGAGAAGCATAGAAAGAATGGGGAGGAATATGTTTGCTATCGACCTGAGCGAACAGGCAAGAACGCCAAAAGAGTGTCAAAGCCGTTTTTAACGAAGCATGACTATGCTGACGGATGGCAAGCAATTCTCAAGCACGCAGATCTTCCTGCAAGTACGGAAATCTACACTCTGAAACACGGCCTTATTGCTGAACTGGTGCTGGCGGGTTACGGCGCCGACGCCATTCAACTCATGACTCGGCACACGAGTCAAGACATGATCATGTCGGTTTACTGCTCAATGCAAGCTGGCGATCTCGCCGACGCGATTGATGATCTCCATGATTCTGGATCACGAAATCACCTTTCGCTGAAGTTGATATAGCCTGGGAATGTCTGAAAATCATAGACGCAGTGCACAAAACTACCCATTAATGTGGCTTGCACTATGCGAGGTCATTATGCAAATGTTCCTCATAGGTCGATCCCTAGAATAACATGTTGCTAATATCCCCCTTAGATAAATGGTTGGGCTGGATTGGATTTCTAGTCGTTGCTGCTGCGCTTGTTGCCTGCTACGAGTACTCAATGAAAATCTGGGCATTTTGGATGAGGAAGGTTGGTCAATCCCAAGGCAGAGAATATCTGACGATCTTTCTCGGTCTTGTCCTTTTTCTTCTTATTTGCACATCGGAACAGGCTGAGTTGTTTCGTGAATATGTTCGTAGCCACACCAACGAGGTAATCGCCTTTTTTGTTTTTTTGGCAATTCAAGAACTGCGGATGCATTACACGTTTGAATCAAAAGTTCCAGGAATTCCTGCTAACAGGGCCGACGAGGTCTGGTCTGAAAAACTTTCCTCCACACACCTAATAATGTCTTTTATATGGATTCTTGAAGCTGGTTATATTTATGGGTGGCGAGAAAATAGTCTTGATTTCCTCTTCATTACACCAGTTATTGCTATACCTGTCCTGAAGCACGTAAGGAGGAATATTGCTAGTGTTCTGAGTCATTAATCGTTCGGCATCTATTTACCTTGTCGATTATTGATTCTGCAGAAGCTGTCCACTTGAACGGCTTGGCATCTCTGTTGTGGAGTTTCAAGTAGTCGTTGATCGTATTCACGAGTTCGGTG
>CAILEM010000062.1 GCA_903833215.1 uncultured Armatimonadota bacterium | reverse complement strand
TTGGTGGCTACGGTTTACGTGTGCTTTCCTTCGGCTGCTACGTCGGTACGATCACCGCTTCGTTTCACCGGTCGTGTGAGGCACAGTCAGGATTAGTCTGGAGTTCGATCCCATCCGTCTACTCCGAGCCTAATGTGCTTCGGACTGCCGTAACCATCTCATCGCGGGTGAACGGCTTCAAAACGGTTTCTTGCACACCGAAGGCTTTCGCCCATGTTAAGTATTCGGTGGGATCTCCATGACCGCCGCCAGTCATGGCGATGATTTTTAGGTTCGGATGCGTCTTGCGAATCTCGCGAATCATCTCAAGACCTTCCTTATCCGGCATGATCAGGTCGGTGATTACTAGGTCGAAAACGGCCCCATTGACCAGGGTTAAGCCTTCGTTTCCATCCCCTGCCGTCGTAACGTCGTGACCCTCATGGGCAAGGATCGTCTGAAGTAGACGTCGAATGCTGATTTCATCGTCTACGAGCAAAATTCGGGCCATAAGTTTCACTTGAGGCTCCATCGCCTCAGGTACCAGTCGTGTGATTATACAAGGCAATCCCATCAGGTTTGCGAATTGCGACCGCAATGGGATTGCCTGTTTTTAACTTATCTGGGTGAAACGCCCTAAGCCCTTACACACCAGCGAACTGGCGTGGTTTGTGCCAATTGCCACGAGTGAAGTCTGGGAACTTCACTGGCGCACTGCCTTTGGCAATTGAGATCTCGCTTAGCGGGGCTGGGACGCTCCAAGCGGCCGAGTCGTAAACGTCGAAATCGGGTTCCAGTCCCTCGTGCATACACTGGATAACGCGCCAGCACATGATGTAGTCCATCCCGCCATGGCCGCCGCTCTTTCGCGCACGATCTCCTTGGGCCGACCAAAGCGGGTGCTCAAAGTCGGCTTTGTAGGCGTCAAGACCGACAAACTGCTCGCCCTCTTTTTGACCATCAATATAGAGGCGGGCAGGATAGTCGCGGAAGATTCCCTTGGTGCCTGCGATCAAGTTGATTCGATCGTAAGGGTGGGGCTCGCTGACGTTATGTTCAACGGTAATAAGTCGTCCCTTCGCGGTCTTGATGAGGCTGTTATTTTGGTCGCCACAGTGATAGACCTCCTTCATCTTAGGATCCGTCGGCTTCAAGTTGGCTGCCCGCCAAGACTGTAACCCAACGGATTGGCTACTCATCGAGACCATGTAATCAAAGCGGTCACCGCGATTACAGTCAAGGTAGTTGGCAACGGGGCCAAGTCCATGGGTCGGATAGAGATTTCCGTTGCGATCGAGGTGCTCAAATCGCCGCCAAAGGCCTTCACCCTCGTCCTCAAACAGGAGTGCTCTCAGGTCGTGATTGTATGCGCCAGACCCGTGGGTGAGCTCTCCGAGCAAGCCTGCCTTACACATTCGCAAGACCATCAACTCGGTTTGGCCATAGCAGCAGTTCTCAAACATCATGCAGTGCTTTCGGTGCTTTTCCGACACATTGACGATGGCCCAGCAGTCTTCGATGGTTCTAGCTGAAGGAACTTCGGTAGCGGTGTGATGACCGTTCTCAAGGGAACTTAGGGCCATGCGAATATGCCAGATCCATGGCGTAGCGATGTAGATGAGGTCAAGATCATCGCGCTTGCAGAGATTTTCGTAGTCATGATCGCCGGCGTGGTATTCAGTCGGGCGTGGTTGGCCAGCCTTTTCCACCATCTTGGCGGCCCGAGCCGTTCGCGCTGGAACAACGTCGCAGACAGCTTTGACTTCCACCCCAGGGACGGCTAGGAAATTGCCCAAGACTCCGGTGCCGCGTCCGCCAACACCGATGACGCCTAGCCGAACCTTTTCATGCCTTTCGAAGGGAACTCCAACCATCGTTTGGTTGGTCGTCGCCGGTTCGAGAATTTCCCATTTGCCTTCTGCATTCAGGACAGTTGAGGAAGCAATTGCACCGAGTCCAGTAACGGCACCAGTGATGGCAGCTGTTTTCAGCAGCCCACGCCGAGTCATCATCGAGTCATCCATGTCAATCGCTATTGTAGGCGGTCCGACTAAAGGTTTTCTTTAATGATTGACGCGGTAATCGGATAGCCATTGTTCGGGGCCAATTTCACGGATGGACTCAACCGCGAAGTACGATGTTTGCTATGTCCGCCGAATTCGTCGAAGAGATCCGGATTATTGGCATCGTCGTCAACCTTACCGCCACCGGGGAAGTGTGGTGCGATGGCAAGTTCTTGGGCCAGGTCAGTCGCGAGCAACGCTTCGACCAGTGGTTTTGGAGAGCAGTTGATGCCGAGAAGAACCAGGTGAAGCGATTCTTCACGTCTCGCCCAGAAGCCATTCAACTCTTGCTATTACGGGCGGATTTGATCGAGGGAATAGGCTTCTGAAGCGTAGGGGTGAGGCGTGAGTTGCGTCTTGCAGCCGACCCCGTTGACCAAGGTTGGGTAAGGAATGCAGGCGAAAAACGGCAGACGCAAAGGCGTGCCTCGCTTCTTACTACCACCCTGACTACCCAAATTTGGGTAGTCAGGGCACGCCCTGCCCCTACAGGAAATTGCGTTTGGCGGGATTTATCCTCCGAAACCTCCTGAGTTGCTACCGCCTAGCCCTCCGCTACTCCCCAATCCACCGCTTCCGCCAAGACCACCACTGGAGCCACTTCCAAACCCACCTGAGCTTCCGCTGCCGCTTCGGCCACTTCCAAGTCCGCCGTTACTCCCGCTTCCTCCGTTGCCACCACCGGATGGCATCTTGGCGATCGTGCTCATCTCGGGTGCGATCGAGTAGGTCTGGTTACCGGCCTTCGCTCCTAGCATTGCGGCAATGAACTGCGGATCGGCAGATCGGATCTTGATTCGCCGAAGGATCGTAGTTCGAATATGCGATGGAGTTTCGAGATTGCCCGACACAGGTGCGACTGTTTCTGTCCGCCGGACAACCTCGTACACGCCACCCTCAACTCGATAGGTCGCATCGACTTGGCGCAAGATGTTTTGAAGAGCCGTCTCGAAACTGACATTCTTCAGACTTACGGTTACCGTTCCCTGAACTTCAGGGGCGATTGAGTACGACACGCTGATGTTCTTGAACAGTGCTCGGATTGCCTCGCGCACATCGGCTTGCTGAAGGTCAAGGGATGGGATGACCTTCTGTGAATTATCTTCCTGCGCCATCGCTAGTCGCGGTGCGAATCCCGTGAGCATGAGGCAGAGTCCTGCCGCAATGAGGGTGCGAATCGGGACATTGGTTGATCTCAGCTCGAGTTCACGTGGAGCGCGAATGAAACTGGTTCTTAATCCGATTGTCATGATAGAGTTTCTCCTTACCTGGCATTGTGAACGCTATTAGGCATGAATTTATAAATACTTAAACACATCGACTAAGTTATCTAGTCGTTGAAGTCAATGGCATCGAGGCATCGGAAAATTAAGTTCGAATACTGGGCCATCTGATTAAGATTCTAATGTTTGATTGTGAAAACAAAGTGAGAACTGGCCGATAGAGGTCGGTGGCCAGATCGTAGTCAGCTAGGTGTGAAGACTCTATGAGTTTTCTCGAATTGGCGAACTCTTCGGTAAGGTCACTACGACAGACGTACCCTCTCCAAAATGGCTATCAATCACAACTGAGCCGCCGTGAGCTTCCGCGATCGACTTGACGATGGAAAGGCCGAGGCCAGTGCCACCCGAATCCCGATTTCGTGAGGAATCAACTCGGTACATCCTGTCGAACACATGGGGCAGGTCGTGTTTGGGGATACCCTCACCGAGATCTACAACGCAGATTTGGACGGTATCTGTGAGTTCCCGAGCATCGATGCTAATTTGCTTTTCGACCGGTGTATGACGCAGTGCATTCTCAAGCAGATTGACGAGGACGCGATGGATGAGGTCTGGATCGGCCCCCACGGCGAGATCGGTGGGAGCGTTGACCTCGATTCTGCGGTCAGGGATGGGACAAACGGAATCAATCGCTTTGAGTAGGCAGTTCTTGATGGGCAACTTGGATGGTTGCATCTCCATCCTGCCTTCATCTGATCGCGCAAGGAAAAGCAGACCCTGGACGATTTTGTTCATGCTGTCCGCTGCATGTCCAATCGCGGCGATATGCTCCTCAGTATTGGCGGTAAGAGAACCACTCATCTGTGCGATGTCAACCCGCGCCTTGATTGTTGTGAGTGGCGTTTTCAGTTCGTGAGAAGCATCGGCTGTAAAGCGCCTCTGGAGTTCCAATACATTGCTTAGCTGTTGAAATGAGGCCTCAAGGCGATCCAGCATGCCGTTAAACGTTCGCGCCAACTCCGCGAATTCGTCTTGTCCGTGTACATGCAGGCGACCACTCAAGCTAGATGACTCGATCTTCTCCGTAGCACGAGCGATCGCTCGCACGGGCCCAAGCATGTGCCGAGTCAACAGAGCGCCGGTGAGCGAGGTCACGAGAATCGCGAGCGGGAGCATCAGGAGTAGAGCACGACGTAGGGATTCGATCTCTTCCTCAAGCGAATCGAGTGGTGTCGCTGCCTGAGCGATGGCCACCACTTTTGATCTGTCGAAGATCGGGACTGAGAGTATTCGGATCGGAATCCCGTCGACCATGATCGAGTTGAAGCTCTGTCTACCTGCCCTAGCATCAAAGAGGCCATCTATGTCCCAAGTCCTGACTTTGGTCTCGACAATGTCTTTTCCTTGAAGAGAAAAGATCCTAGGTCGACTGATCTTCATTTCAAAGGCGATATGCCTGGCAACCTTCGGGTCGTCCGAAAGGGCCGAATTGTTCTTGATTTCGGGCGGCGGACCATGAAATCCCTTGCCCTTGATGTCCGCATAAACTTGACCGAGGACTTTCGATTTCTGAAGTAGGTCGGCATCGACATTCGCAAGGCGAATCGCTTTGATCGTCTCAAACAGCGCTGTTCCGAGGCCTGCGAGTACCAGCGACAGCACCACGGCGTTCCAAAATGTCAACCGAGTTCGGATCATCCGTTTGGATCGGGCTCGCTTTTTCGCAAGACGTAGCCAACTCCGTAAACGGTATGAATCAGTCGATTCGCAGGGTCGCTGTCAACTTTTTTGCGAAGGACTTTCACATAAACGTCCACTGCGTTCGGTAAGACACCATCTGTTAGCCAGACTTTTTCGATGATCGCCTCGCGGGATAGCGGCTGGCCCTCGTACGATGCGAGCGCCTCAAGCAATGTGTATTCGCGTGGCGTGAGAATGACGGGACTACCGGCTCGCCAGACTGATCGACTCAAGGTGTCGACCTCCAAGTCGTCGATCACCAGTCTGGGCAGCTTCATCGCCTTATCGCGGCGGACGAGGGCGCGCACCCTCGCCAGTAATTCTCTGAACTCAAAGGGCTTGCACAGGTAATCGTCCGCACCACATTCGAGCCCTGCGACTTTGTCTCGCGTGGTGTCTTTGGCTGTCAACATTAAGATTGGAACATGGTTCTTAGATCGTCGCAAGTTGCGACAGACACTCAGTCCATCCATCCCCGGCAGCATGAGGTCTAGAATGAGTGCGCTGAAGTGGGTCGATGATGCGAGCCTCAGGGCCCTTTCACCATCTCGACAGATCTCGGCAAAGTAGCCTGCTTGCTCGAGTCCCGATCGAATCGCTGACCCAATACCGGGATCATCCTCGATAATTAGGAGTTTCACTTCTCACAGCCTTTGCATTGCGCTTGGTCCATCACGAACCCAGTGTGTTGCGGGAAGGTGAAGGAAGAATGAAGGTGTGATCTTCAGACGAACTTCATGGGTAGACGTCATGCTGGTCCCATGTTCGATGGATCAGTCCCGCTCGCAGTCAAGTTCCTTTTTGGGAGCCTCCTGGCAGCATCTGCCAGCGCAGTCTCGACGAATGACGATGATGCATTGAAGCCGAACTACGTGAGTTCCATGCTTTCACCCGTGGAAGGCTCCAGCGTGAAGCCAAGGCTATGTGCCGCTCGCGCGAAATTTCCGCTCCGCGTCGTGGTTTTGAATTCGTTTTACTTTAGCGATGCCTACTACAGCGCGATCAAGCAGGCATGCGAGGCATGGAGTGAGGCCACCAAGAATGTTCCTGGTGGCGGAGCGACACTGACCTGTGTGGATTCGGACGATGTTAAAGGAGCTGATGTCGTGTTTTTGATGTGCACGCGGGAGACGCTCGGTGGCTTCTCCGGTTTCACCACAGAGCTTGGCGCTGGCGCAGTCATCCGGCTTTCAGCGTTTGACCCAGATGGGCATCGTGTCACTGCCCAAAGCCTCAAACGGGTTGCCATGCACGAATTTGGTCATGCCCTCGGAATTTGGGGCCACAGTCCTGACCCAAATGACGCGATGTCCTTAAGTGAAAAGGCGGCGAAAGTGAGCCAAGCCGACGTCAACACCCTCAGGGCAGCCTATTCTGGCCACGGACTATCGATCCAACAAAAATCCGGAGCATGGATGTTTGTTCAAGGTTCTAAGTAGATATCCTACATCCCGTACTGCGCTTGGTGGAGCCTCATGTACGGGCCTCCTGCGGTGACGAGATCTTTGTGTTTGCCTTGCTCGGCGATGCCAGAGTCGTCGACGACGATGATTCGGTCGGCGTTTTGGATGGTCGCGAGTCGGTGGGCGATGACAAGGGTTGTCCGGCCTAAGGATAGTTCGCTTAGCGATTCCTGAATGGCACGTTCTGTTTCTGTGTCGAGGGCAGAAGTTGCTTCGTCCAGGATCAAGATAGGAGGATTCTTAAGGAATATCCGGGCGATGGCCATGCGCTGCTTTTGGCCTCCGGACAGTTTGACCCCACGTTCTCCGACGATGGTGTCAAGGCCGTCAGGCAGGTCTTCGATCATTGCACTGAGACGGGCTCTTCTTGCTGCTTCCCAAATTTCATCTTCGCTCGCGTCCAGCCGACCATAAGCGATATTTTCGCGAACAGTGCCACCAAACAGGAACACGTCCTGCTGGACAATTCCAATCTGCTTCCGAAGCGATTCAAGTTTGATCTGCCGGATGTCAAGACCATCGATGGAGATCTTGCCAGAGTCAATGTCGTAAAAACGGGGAAGCAGAGAGCAGATGGTGGTTTTGCCAGCACCGCTCGGCCCGACAAAGGCGACGGTTTCACCTGGGCGAATCGTCAAATTGATGCCATTCAACACCTTCCGGTGCTCGTCGTAGCCAAATGTCACGTTTTCGTATCGGATCAGTCCCTTAAGGTTGGCTCCCTCGACGGCGTTAGGGGCATCCATGATGTCCGGCGATGTATCGAGCAGTTCGGTATAGCGCTTGAAACCAGCGATTCCCTTCGGATACGTTTCGAGCACGGCGTTAATCTTTTCGACTGGTCGGAAAAAGACGTTTACAAGCAACAAAAATCCAGTAAATCCACCGATCGTGAGTTCGCGATGTACAACGAAGTACGCACCTGCGATCATCACGAAAAGCTGGATGATTCGCATCGTCATGTAACTGAGCGACATGCTCTTGGACATCAGCCGGTATGCATCTAGCTTGGTTTCGCGGTAACGACCATTGTCGCGGGCGAAGAGCTCTCGTTCATGATCCTCGTTCGCAAAAGCTTTGACGACCCGGATGCCGCCAACATTTTCTTCGATTCTTGTGTTGAAGTCACCGACTCGTCCGAACAGTGAGCGCCAGGTCTTTGTCATCGCGCTTCCGTACCGAGTGGAGATAAAGGTCATCGGCGGGACAACCAGGCCAGTGATGAGGGCGAGCCTTGAGTTCAAAGTGAACATCAGAATAAACGCACCCACAAAGGTCATCACTGCGACCAAGGCGTCTTCTGGTCCGTGGTGAGCGACTTCACCAACGTCTTCGAGGTCTTTCGTGACTCGACCAACTAGATGCCCCGTCTTTTGGTTGTCGTAAAAGCGGAAGGAGAGCTTTTGGAGGTGGTCAAAGATCTTCCGTCGCATCTCTGTTTCGATGGCGATTCCCAACACATGCCCCCAGTAATTCATAAAGAATTGGAGGCCCGTATTCACCGCATAGACCAAAAGCAGGCCTGCACTCGCGCCCAAGATAAGGGCCCAATTCTGGCTGGGGAGAAGCCTATCGATGAATGAGTGGACGGCCAACGGAAACGCTAACTCCAGGCACCCCGAAACCACTGCACAAAAGATATCAAGGGTGAACAGGCGGCGGTGCGGTTTGTAGTATTGGAAAAAGCGGGCAATCATGGGTTCGTTGTGCTAAGGGAGTCAGTTTGAACGATGGAGATGCAGATCGTTTGGTTATGGTGATAGAACGCAACGTTCTTCGATCATTCAGCCAAATGGGCATACGATGCTTAAGATGGAAGCGTCTCGCGGATGTTTCATCCACCGCTTGCCTATCTTCTGCGCTAGGTCGAACACGACTACCAGACAGGGCAGCCTACGCCAATGCGATTTGGTCATTACTGACCGCTTCTTGGAGTGCGCTCAAACAGCGTTCATCGAATGCCGTCCCAATATCCTTGCCCATAATCTCCCAAACTTGCTCAAGAGGCATGGCTTCTCTGTATGGCCGTTTGGAAGATAGAGCATCGAAGACGTCGCATACCGTGACGATTCGCACGTCGAGGGAAATATGGTCTCCACTCAGCCCACGCCAATAGCCCTTTCCGTCGAGTCGCTCGTGATGTGAGGAAGCAATTTCGGCGAGATAGCCGAAGCTGGGAATTCGACCAAGAATGGAGTGGCCAAACTTAGCGTGGAGTTTGATTCTGTCAAATTCTTCTGCTTCCAGTCTTCCAGGTTTTTCCAAGATTCCCGTCGGCACTCCAAGCTTGCCAATGTCATGCAATAGCGACGCGCGTCGAAGGCTGACTAGGCGTTCTTCGTCGAATTCGAACAGTCTGCCCACCTGCTGACAGTAGGTTGTTACGCGACTCGAGTGCTGCGAAGTAAAGCTTGACTTTGCATCGACAATCATTGCGAATGCCTGACAGATCGCATCGACATCTGAATCCACCGCACTTACTTGAAGATGCGGAAGTTGCTTCTCTGCAAAACTTGGATCTCCGAGAGTTGCGAAAAACGCATGATCCGATCCCAATGTTTCGGCAACTCGGACGATTTCCGGATCAAACCACCTATTTGATCGCGCTTTCGCCATCGACATAGCCTCGGCCAGTCCGAACGTCGTCAGGAAGACTTCGAAGGTCTGGGCAAAGCAGAGTATTCGCCCGAGGACCGGAATGCGATCGCCTGAAATCTTCGTGGCGGCTCCTCGACCATCCCAGTGCTCGTCGACGCTGTAGACAGCATCGGCCACGGCGGGACGAAAGCTAAGCATCTTTGCGATCGCTGCTCCTCGCGTACACCTGGCGAGAGTGACCTCATCCATGACTTTCGCGGGAGTCCCAATGTTGCTCGCCATGCGTCGGAGTTTGGCGGTCAGCGATTGACCAGCTTCGGTGTGTATCCAAGCAAACTTCAGTGACTCTGTTGCCGACGTCCAATCAATGAGCTTGACAGCCTTCTTGGAAAGGTGTTCATCGCCGCCAAAGATCATCTGGATGCGTACAGAGTTGTTCGAGCAACCTGAGTCCTTGAGCACCGCTGCAAAGTAGAGGTCTTCTCGCTCATCGTCGGTGAGGTTGAGGGATTCAGCGATACGCAATGCGATTTGCGCCGTCCGTAAGGCGTGACCCTCTGGTTGTCCTTCAACGAGATCAAGCGCTGAACTCAGTGCGCCGAGGATGTTTGCTTTAGACGGTCGGTCGTCCATGGGTCTAACCTTAGTAACGATCTACGTAAGAGGCAGCTTTAAGGTTGTCTTGTACTAGGTAAATGTTCCGAAAGCGAGCGATCATCTAAAGATTTTTGTCGCATGCTGATTGGTTAAAGAATTTTATCATGAATCGCAAAAATGTCCTGTATCCTAGTATTGACATATGGCATAGCGCCCCTAGGATCTCTTTAACTAGGTGTTGTTGTCGAAAGTTTTCCTGATCCAGACACTGCTCCTTTTGCAGACTGGTATGGGTGATCTAAGTGAGTTTCGAACAGAGTAGTACGACACCTGCATGCGATCCTGGTTTTGAACGGTTAAGACGGCTTTACACAGCTTTGCACCGAGTCAATCAAGCAGTGGTGCGTTCACGTCAGAAAGAAGAGCTATTTCATGAGGTGTGCAAGGCTGCCGTTCATCACGGTGGATTTCTGATGGCATGGATTGGTTGGCACGACGTAGCCAGTCGGTTAATTGTTCCGGTTGCTCAATGTGGCGACGAGTTTAATTACCTCGAAGGAATTATTGTTGCGTCTGATGATCGCCCAGAGGGGCGGGGCCCAGCCGGAACCGCATTTCGGACGGGGAGAACATGCATATTCAGCGACTTTGCATCGAATCCAGCGACTGTCGTGTGGCATCACAGGGCCAACAGGATAGGTATCCAGGCTTCAGGCTCGTTTCCTATTCGGTCGCAAGGGGATGTCCGAGGCGTGTTAACGATCTATGCCGCCGAAACAGATTACTTTCAGGCGGAAGAGATCGAACTGCTCGAGAGAACAGCCGACGATATTTCCTTTGCACTAGATAACTTTGAGATTGAAAACCAACGCCGCAGCGCCGAAGTCCTCGCAAGAAGACTTACGGCAATCGTGGAGTCTACAAACGACGCAATCATCAGCAAAACACTTGATGGCGAGATCACGAGTTGGAATCCTGCTGCAGAACGAATGTTTGGCCACGGTGCGGACGAGGCTATCGGGCAGAACATCTCGATTGTCATTCCAGAGGATCGACTCGTCGAAGAGCCAGAGTTCATCCGGCAACTTGCTGCCGGGCAGAGCATTATCGACTTTGAGACCATTCGAGTCCGTAAGGATGGTCAAATCTTTCCCGTCTCGATCACAGTATCGCCATTAAGAAACGAGGCTGGGATGGTCATCGGGGCCTCGAAGATCGTACGTGACACCACCGAGCGAAAAGCCCTGAAGGCACAGTTGGTGCAAGCACAGAAAATGGAGGCGATTGGCCACCTTACTGGAGGCATCGCCCACGATTTTAATAATCTGCTCACCGTCGTACTCGGTTGCTCGGAAATTCTAAGCGGTGAGCTTTCGGACAATCCTGAACTTGTTACGTTATCGGAGATGATCCATTCCGCGGCCAAGCGTGGAGCGGAGTTGACTCATCAGATGTTGGCGTTTGGTCGTCGACAAATGCTTCAGCCAACAGCCCTCCACATGGAGAAGCTGCTCACAGACCTAGGAGAGCTCCTCAAACGAACACTGTCCGATGCTATCGAAGTTGAGATTATTAACGACCCTGATGCGTGGATGGCACTCGTTGATCCGGTGCAGGTCGAGAGTGCAATCTTGAACTTGGCTCTCAATGCAAAAGATGCGATGCCACACGGTGGCCGACTCACGATAGAAACGACGAATGTGTGGCTCGACGACTCCTACTCAGAAGTCAACATAGAGGTCGTTCCAGGCCCTTATGTCGCAATCATCGTGTCAGATAATGGGGTTGGGATCAGTTCCGAGAACATAGGGCGGGTCTTCGACCCATTCTTTAGCACCAAGCCATCAGGAAAGGGGTCCGGATTGGGACTAAGCATGGTGTACGGCTTTGTGAAACAGTCGCTCGGCCACGTGAAAATTTACTCGGAGGTAGGAGTTGGAACTTCGGTCAAGCTCTACTTGCCAAGAGCCGATTGTTCCGATGCATTACCTGTGCAAGCAGAGTTGGCCGCAAATGATCCATCAGGAACGGAAAAGATCCTTCTGGTGGAAGATGATCCTCTCGTATTGGCCTTTGCCGAGAGGCAGTTGACGAATCTGGGATTCAAGGTCGTCACTGCCAAGAACGGTATTGAGGCCCTCCAAGTGGTTGGGGACCACATGGATATTGATCTCCTGTTCACCGATGTTGTCATGCCAGGAGGGTTGAATGGAAGGCAGTTAGCCGAAGAGGTTTCCAAAATCCGCCCTGGGATCAAGATCCTGCTTTCGTCCGGTTATACAGAGGATGTAATTAACCACCAAGGCCGATTGGCAGCAGGAATGCACCTTCTTGGCAAACCGTACTCACGTATTCAGCTAGCTTCCGCAATTAGGGGTCTATGAAGAATCGTGTGGGTTCGCGTAATCTTCTTGCGTGCGTGACACAGATCTTTTCTCTTCGTTGTTGGGTCTGACATCTTCATGGTCAGTGTCTTCGGTGGTTTTGAACGAGGAGTCTCGTACGGTTGAGATT
>CAILEM010000061.1 GCA_903833215.1 uncultured Armatimonadota bacterium | reverse complement strand
TTGCAGGTCCAGTCTTTACGTCAGCATTCTTGGCCGTTGGTGTTGGAGCAGCAGGAGTAGCCGGAGCCGGCTCCTCGCCTTTGCATCCAATCACGCCAGATACCAACACGAGCGCGAAAAGCGCGAGCGTGGATCGAACCAATTGACGATTGCTAAGTGTCGACATGTTTAGTAAGAACCCTGAACGGTCCAGGTCTTCTGTGTACTCCACAGGTAGCTGGCTGGATACTGAGCGGTCCAAGTGAGCAGGCTCTGGTCCTGAGTCTTGGAGTAGTTCGTACCAACTGCAAGTGCGCTTGCTGCGTACGCCTTCACGTGACCATCAAGGAAGGAAACGATCGACTGGCCGCCTGCGCGAACTGCCATACCGCCGGTTGTGTTACCCGACTCGTACGTCTTGCAGGTGTTGCAGAAGCTGCCTACGCCCCAGTTGGAAGCGCAGTACTGTGGGATTGGGCCGCAGTTTGGAGCTTCGATCGTTGAGCTGAGGAGAGGACCATCAGCAGCGATCGTGAATGAGAAGCCCCAGAAGTATGGCTGACCATAGGTGAACTCCGAAGCAGCGCCTTTCTCAGCCAACATGATCGTCTGAGCAGGAGAGTCTGGTGAAGTTGCCTGAATTGGCTTCTGCTGTGTACCGTTCCAAGGAGCGAGGTACACGTAGTTGTAGCCAAAGTTTGGCCATGACGTAGCCGTGATGATCGTGTTGCCTGGGTATGTGGTGTCAGGAGTGTTTGGAGCCTGTGGATCGTAGAACACGCCCGAGTTCTTGATGTACGGGACGCAGAGGTAAGTCCACTGAGCAAAGCACTCAGTACCGCCGAAGCAGAGCGGATAACCGTTGCCACGACCAGCCCAAGAAGTTGCAGGAGGAACGGTGTCGTCGACATCGTTCTCGTACATCAAAACGCCGAGCGTGAGCTGCTTGGCGTTGGAAGTGCCAGCGGCTTTCTTAGCAGCTGCTTTTGCCTGAGCAAATACAGGGAATAGGATAGCGGCGAGAATTGCAATAATGGCAATGACAACCAAGAGTTCGATAAGCGTAAAGGCTTTTCTCATTTGATAAGACCCTCCAAGGCGATATATGGCAGACAATCAATATTTTGATCCGAGGCAATGGTCTCTCTCTCAAGGCCTTAACCTCCAGGAGCGACTTCAAGCTCTCGCTTCGTTAATTCCGGTAAGTGCCTGTCTGCACGTCAACACTTACGACGCGAACGGTTCATTATCTGATAAATAGCCTCAGGATGCAAGCAATACAGCGAAAGAACTTTCATCAAGCGCAATTTCTGCGATGTCCCCTCCCCTTCATTAGGCGCACGACTACCTATACCAACGAATAAACGGACCTTAAGCCCTTAACACAAGACCATGAAAACCATCTCACTATTTATGGATGTCGAAGACCCGATCAATCCCATGGCGGACGATGCGGCCCTCGACTTTCCCGTTCTTTTCAGCGAAGTTGGTGTCACGGGATGCTTCTGCTTAACAGGTGAAAAGTGTCGCAAGCTTGCGGAGAGAAATCGGTGCGATGTCGCCCTGGCTTATTCGGGCCACAGCTTGGGACTGCATACAAACGCCCATTCGTTTCACCCTTCCACGATGGAGCTGCTTGCGGACGTCCAATGGGACGAAGGCTGCGACGCCATCTACGAGGTAGAAACACGAGGCTTTGAGGCGTTCGTGAACTTATTTGAACGAGCACCTGAGTTTTGGGGTGGAGGCGGAAATACGTGGTCGCCTGAGGTCACCGACGCCCTCAAGAGGCTCAATATCCCAGCCTACGTCTATGCCCTTACCCAGTTGCCAAACCATGCCGTACATAAATTCAACGGCGTGATTGCACTCCCGCAGGCGCTCAGCATCTCGGAGAGTGAATGGGCTCATGCGGAACTGTCAGAACGAGCACAAAATAGGGTACTCGACGCTATTAAAGAGATTGATCAACCTTGGATAGGCGTGTTCGTTGGCCATCCAACTCGATTCCGCCACGCCGATTGGTGGGATGTACCCTATTACGGTGGTCGAACACCGACACTACCTGAATACACTGAGCTCTTACCTGTTACGACTTACGAGCAATCTAAGTTGAATCTACGGACATTCTTAGGGCGCATCATGAAGGAACACCACGTAGTCGGCATCGAAGAAGCCTTAGCGTTGACCTGGAGCTACCGACAGCCTTCGGATGAGGAGATAGTGTATTTTCAACAAATAACCTCCGCAAACCTCCGCGCCGCGGTGAACTGGCCCGTACATTATCCGGGCATGAGCGCCGAGCTGATCGTCAACAAAACAATGGCGTTGACTGACACTTTGCAGGTCGGGTTTCAACCCTGAGGGACGTCACTTCACTCGACGGAGTGCCAACATAGAAGGCAGAAGACCCCGAACGATGAACACCTCAGAAGCATCCGCCGATCACCTCTCTCTCAACGACTTGGAATATCTGGAGATGACGGGGCTGAACGTCATGTTGGCCCACGATTTCTACCCAGAAGGCCACCAAGGTGGAGTTGGCGTGATCCAAAACGGGCTGCGAGTGGCGACCAATGGCGACATTCGCCTGGAACCAATGCCTGGCCAATGGTCCCCGGTACCCAAGGTCGGCAAGCGCGAGGTCGACGCTATCACGCAAGAGATCAGCGTTCGGATGTCCTACCCTGACGAAACGAAAAACCGTCGGGGGTTCAACCCGATCGAATATCCCGATCTCGAACTGGCGTACACCCTAAAGGTCCGACCCGAGGGTAGATCCTTCCGCATCGTTGTCGACCTCGATGCCTCACTGCATGAAGAGTGGCTCGGAAGGGTGGGGTTTAACTTTGAGTTATATCCGGGCTCTCTCTTCGGAAAAACCTACTCTTCCGGCGATCAGTACGGGGTCTTCCCCCGCCAACCAAGTGGCGTGGCTGTGAACGGCAACTATCCAGTTCTGGCGCAAGGCAAGAAGCTGACTGTCGCCCCCGAATCCGATCTTCAACGGATGACTATTGAGGCTGTGGCAGGAGGCGAACTGCAATTGCTCGATGGCCGTGCCGAACACAATAACGGTTGGTTTGTGGTGCGATCCCTCATCAAGGAAGATGCAACTGTCGGTGCCATCGAGTGGCTTGTCACCCCTCATGCGATCCCAAACTGGATTTCTGCCCCCGTTGTACAGGTCTCACAGGTCGGCTATCACCCCAATCAAACCAAATTCGCAGTGATTGAGCTAGACAAGAATGATGCCGACCGCCCAGCCGCGCAACTACTCCGCATTGCTGCAGACGGAACCCTGGAAACGGTTATCCATGCTGCGCCCATCGAGTGGGGCAACTTCCTGCGGTACCGATACCTCAGATTTGACTTCACTCCGGCATCAGACTCGGGAATGTACATCGTGCAGTTTGGAAGCCACCGAACCCAACCATTTCAAATTAGCCCGAAAGTGTTCTCCGAAGGTGTATGGCAGCCAACCGTCGAATATTTCTTGCCTGTGCAGATGTGCCATATGCGCGTCAACGAAAACTATCGGGTTTGGCACGGACTATGTCATGAAGACGACGCGACAATGGCCCCCGTTGATTTCAACCACTTCGACGGCTATCTTCAGGGCCACAGCACTCTCACATCGCTTTCTCCTGGAGACCACGTGCCTGGCCTCAACTGCGGCGGTTGGCATGATGCCGGTGACTATGACCTTCGTATCGAATCCCAAGCGGATACCATTCATGGCCTTGCCTTAGCCTATGAAGAGTTCAATTTGGTTTTCGATAACACAACCATCGACCAAGCCTCAAAGACGGTAGAACTCCTGAAACCAGACGGCAAGCCGGACATCCTGCAGCAAATTGAGCATGGCTCCCTAAGCATCGTCGGCGGCTACAACAGCCTGGGTCGCCTCTATCGGGGCATTATTGAGCGCGACCTTCGTCAGTACACCCATCTTGGCGACGCCGCCACCGTCACTGATAACGTGATAGGGTCGGGTGACGACCGTTGGGTGTTTACGGAAGACAACCCAGACCGGGAGCTCGGCGTATGCTCGGCACTTGCTGCGGCATCGAGGGTTTTGCGTGGATTCAATGATCCACTCGCTATCGACTGCTTGGGGATCGCGAAGGAGCTATACCTTTCTGCAAAGAGCAAGAAGCCTCTCAGTCAGTTGGAGCCAGCCCTTGAACTCCTGAATGCGACTGGAGAACCAGAGTATCGATCCTTCCTAATGGAAAAACTCAATTTGATTGGGTCGCATCTTGACCGTGTGGGCTGGATTGGAGCGCGGGCGATGAAACTTGTCGCCGACGATGAGTTCTCTGCTGCCATCCGCAAAGGGTTGGTGGCGCTAAAAGTCGAAATCGAGGCACTAGAGAAACAGACGCCTTACGGCCTCCCCTATACACCTGCAATTTGGGGTGCCGGATGGGGCATTCAGCGGTTTGGTGTGAAACAGTACTGGCTCCACAAGGCGTGCCCAGACATCTTCCCTAAGGAGTACTTGCTCCACTCCGTGAATTTCATCCTTGGGTGTCACCCCGGCTCAAACACAGCATCGTTTGTATCTGGGGTTGGGGCCAAGTCAATGATCCCTGGGTACGGCGTTAACCGGGCCGACAATTCCTATATCCCTGGTGGAATTGGCGCTGGCACCGCCCTCATCCGCCCCGACTTCCCTGAGTTCCTCGAATGGCCTTACTTGTGGCAGCAAACCGAGTATTGCGTGGGCTACCCCACATCCGACTACGTCTTCCTCATCGCCGCCGCCGATTTCGTGTTAAATAAGCGATCGAGTTGATACCCCAGATCCCCACCTGCCCCGTAGCCTGCGTCTCCGTGGCGTCGTCCGGGACGAGGGTTGAGAACCTGCCTAGGCATCTTTCAGGGGTTCGTGACGTGGTACCGGCAACCCAAAGGCGAAACGCCAACCAGATCCGTAGTCGGCGGTGATCGTACCGACGTCCGGAACGAGTGACGATGTATTGTGTGCCGAAAACACGATATTTGCCTGTAAGGCTGCTGCGACGCCACGGAGACGTCGCTACGTCGGCTGTTGTGGAATCGGTGGTGGGTACACATTCCACCGTCTGCTGCGTCGGTACGATCACCGCCGACTACGTGGCTGGTGGGTAGTTGGGGTTGGGATGCGTTACTGCTGTCACCCTAGCCGGATTACTCCTTCCAGGGATCGATGACGAGTTTGAAAACGGCTTTATCGTCTGGATCGGAGGTGATGCGGTCGAATAGGCCGGGAATTTCAGGCAGGGTAGTCGGAGTGATCCATTCGCGTACGCGAAGTCGACCAGATTCGAGCCACGCGAGGGCTTTGGGGTAGTCGCCGACTTCGAAGTTGCAACTGGTCACGATTTTCCGCTCAGAACCCAAGCGGAGAAAATTCAGAGGAATTTCGTCGTCGTGGACAGCAAGATTCACAAGAGTGCCGCACTTTCCGAGGGAGCGGACTCCCAGTGTCAACGATGCTGCGGACCCGACGGTATCGAACACCGACCCAAATCCGTGGGGGGCGAGTGCCTTTAGTTGGCTCGAGATTTCATCGTCCGACATCCCCCATGTGTTGATGGCGGTGCCAAAGCCTTGGCGTTTCGCAACATCGATGGCTGTACTCGATCGATCAAGCAGAACGGCTGAACTTGCACCCATAGCCAGCGCGACTTGGGCCACACCGTTACCGGCCGGTCCGGCACCAATACACAAAACGGGTCGCGCTCCGCGGATCTGGCCCTGCTCGGCGACATGAACGCACACCGCCAGGATATCCATCAACGCGGCTTCCTCAAACGATATCGAATCGGGGATCTCAAAACAAGAAGCACCCCATGCGGGAGCGTACATCGCGTAAGCGCCCGGGAAAAATGACTGCTCTCCCCATCCTTGCCCGTGCCCCATGTGAACTGTTGTCTCACATAATCTCGACTGCCCGGCTCTACAATCCGCACACGCCCCACAAACTTTGGAACACACGGGTGCAACTCGCTTGCCCAGCAGGCGGCGGTTTGATTCACTCATCACGGCAACCACCGTGCCCGCATACTCATGACCCAGCACGATGTTGGGTTCATTGGGCGCAAAGCGACCCAACGTGTGCTGAGCCCAAGGATTCTCACCCAAATAGTATCGGAAGTCCGAACCGCAGACTCCACACGCAGCAACTTTCACCAAGACCATATCCGGATCCCCGTAATCCGCCAACGGCCAGAGTGGAATGCTCGTAATCTTTAGCTGATGAGGAGCCGCCAGCACGCCGGCCCGTATGTTTTTGGGGAGAGATTCGCAAGTTAGCATCGGACTAAGTGAATTCGTTTAGCACGGCAATGTTACACCCGACTCCAAATCTGGGCAGCCAAGAACCCACTGAGCATTTCGACAATCTCCGATGTTGTCGAAATAGTTCTATAAATAACATATTTAGAAATAGCTCGAATTCCGTTTTCACGCTAAAATAGAATCATCTTCAAGCCTTCAGTCGAGGCTTTGCGAGATACTGTCCAGACTCAAACCGATTATTTGCATGCAAAAGATGAAGGCCCAATACGGCATCGACGCACCAAACGTTGTTCTGTATTTTGTGGTGGCAGGGGCTGGATGCCTCGCCGTTTCGTTCGTGCCAGGGGTTCCGCCCCCAATCCCAACTCTGTTTCCCTGGGTCAGCGCATCTTGGCTCCTCACCGCTCTCATTCTGATTCTGGCGAGCACAGTCTTCAAACTCAGGCTAAGGGATCGCATTCTTGATTCCTTGCACCTCAAAGGCGACGAGCGAGTCCTTGACATGGGGTGTGGTCGCGGACTCATGCTCATTGGGTTGGCGAAGCGCCTGCCCAATGGAGAAGCTGTCGGTGTAGATCTTTGGCGCAAATCCGATCAGTCCGGCAACTCCTCCGAGGCTACGCTTCGAAATGCCAAGGCCGAGGGAGTCGAGAGTCGCGTTAGTTTGGAAACGGCCGATATCCGGCACCTACCATTTGACCACCAGTTGTTCGACGTTGTTATTTCCAGTTGGGCTATCCACAACATTCGTGACTTGGAAGGGCGCGAGGTGGCGATATTGGAGGCGCTTAGGGTGCTGAAACCAGGGGGACGTTTGATTCTTGTCGACATTTGGACGATCGACGAATACGCCAAATTACTGCAAGGCATCCGGATGGAGGACGTCAAAGTATCGCGTCCCAGCTTCATTTTTTTGGTCCCAACCAAGATTGTTGAGGCGATAAAGCCGATTCGGCCATTTGTGGATAAAAACCTGACGCTTTCTTCGTAGCGGTCGCGTCATCTCAATCAACGAACCCTTCGACTGGAAGGATCGTTCGTGTGTGATTTGGAGTGACCATGCGACCAGACAACCTATTTGAAAACCAGGCAACCATAAAGGTCCTCGGCATCGGAGGAGCGGGCTCAAACGCCGTGAATCGGATGATCCAGGAAGGCGTGATGGGTGTCACGTTCGTGACGATGAACACGGACGCCCAGGCGCTCAGCCAAAGCCGAGCAGCGAAGAAGATTCAGCTAGGCGAGACGCTTACTCGCGGGCTAGGCGCCGGAGGCAACCCGGAAGTCGGCGAAGCGGCTGCTCGTGAGAGCGCAGATGAGATCGAAGCTATTCTCGCAGGCTGTGATATGGTGTTTATCACCGCAGGAATGGGCGGCGGCACCGGTACTGGCGCGGCCCCTGTCGTTGCGGCAAAGGCGCGTGAGATGGGAATTCTCACCGTTGGTGTCGTGACCAAGCCATTCCTCTTTGAGGGCCCCAAGCGACGTCGACTTGCTGACGAAGGTGCCGCGCGATTGAAGTCGCACGTAGACACCCTCATCACAGTTCCGAACGACCGCTTGCTCGGCTTCGTCGAAAAGAAGACGACGATGCAGATGGCATTTGCTGCTGCCGATGATGTTCTGCGCCAAGGCGTCCAGGGTATCTCGGACATCATTCTTCTCCCTGGCGTCATCAACGTCGACTTTGCTGACGTGCGCAGTGTGATGAGCAATGCCGGTGTGGCTCTCATGGGTCTAGGCCGAGGCGTCGGCGATCAGCGGGCTCGCATGGCCGCTCAGCATGCCGCCACGTCTCCGCTGCTTGAAACCAATATCCAGGGTGCCAAGCGACTGCTGGTTAACGTTACAGCGGGTCCCGATTTCAGCATTGGCGAAGCCCACGAAGCGATGGAGTACATCCTGCAGTTCACGGACGCCGACGACGCCGACATCATTATGGGTCACGTCATGAAGGACTCCCTGGAAGGCGAAGTACAGGTCACACTCCTCGCCGCCGGAATGGATCCAGATGCCTTGACACCGGGAAAAGCTAGAGATACCGACGTCTTCGTTCAGTCATCGTTCCTAGAATCTGCAGCGCCCCCCAAGACGCCACAGCAGACGATGTCGATTCCGACCCCAATCCAGTTGGATGAAATCGACATTGACATCCCAACGTTCCTGCGCCGCCAGAAACTCGGGAATTAGCGCGACTTCACTCAAAAAAACCCGACATTGTTCGGGTGTTCTGGTCCAACACTAGCCCCGTCCTTGTGGCGGGGCATTTTTGTTACGCACCTTTGGTGCTTTCGTGGAACCGGAAGGTGCCTTTGTACACCTCGTCGGCGATGCCGACGAGGGTGATGGGGGCGTTCCAGGACGACATGGTCGCAGAAACCGAGCCGCCGGGATTGATGATCTCGACGGTGCCGCCCACCCGTTTACGGCGCAGGTAATCGGCAGCGGCGGCCGAACTGCCGGTACCGCACCCGAGCGTTTCGCCAACGCCGCGTTCCCAAATCCTAATTTGGAGTTTCATCGGCTCGACTTCCCGCGACCAAATCACGCTCGTCCGCATCGGAAACAACGGATCGACCTCGATCTTTGCGCTGATCGAACGAAAACTATCGTCGTCGGGGATCACCGACGTCGGAATCACAACATGGGTGCTGCCCGTCGTTAGAGCGCTGCCAAACAGGCTCAGCGGCATTCCCGAGTCCATTCCACTCCAGACGGTCGAA
The DNA here is from genome assembly GCA_903833215.1 of uncultured Armatimonadota bacterium. Taxonomy (GTDB): domain Bacteria; phylum Armatimonadota; class Fimbriimonadia; order Fimbriimonadales; family Fimbriimonadaceae; genus Fimbriimonas. The sequence continues at coordinate 76,643 of CAILEM010000061.1, read as the reverse complement.
TTGAACAACTCACCGTTCTTGTGCGGCACCTTCTCGGGCGTATAGTCGGCCACCCCGATAACGGTAGAAATCTTGTCGCCTTCGACGGAAACTTCGACGACTCGATCCAAATGCTTCACATTGAAACCGAAGCCAACCCAACCTTGTTCGTACGCATGCTTGGCCGCACATCGGATGCCGTTTCCGCAGAAATCCTCAGTTCCATCTGGATTGAACATCCTAAGTCGGACGTCTGGCCCCTCCATGGTAACCACCAAAATTCCGTCGCCGCCGATACCGAAATGTCGGTTGCTTGACTGGATGGCAAGTCTTGGAAGCAGCAACTCCAACTCAATTGAATCCATCGAAACATCGCTGAGATGGAACAAAGGAAAGTCGTTTCCAATGCTCTGCAATTTCCAAAACGGGATTTGAATCATTTTGAACGGATGAGGAATCAGATCAGGGGTTCGAGATAGCACTCAGCAGTTTCGATTGTCTCACGGAACCATAAACCATCGGGACAAACAAGCCGGAACCACCAGGCACTCGGGCGGAGGTTGGCCTTCTCAAGCCCTTTGGAACTGATGATCGCCTGACGAATGAGACGCAGTCGTTTTAGTTCCGCTTCCAGTTCGATACTTCGTCTGCGGTCGTGAATTCGATGGATTTCCTCGTCTTGCACGAGCTCATTTTGGGCGTGTCGCAGCTCCTGCATCTTCTTTCGCAGTTCCACACCTTGGTGAATCACGGCGCGAACATTCTCAGACAGCCTTTCTCGCTCAGCCAAATCTTCTGAACTCGGAGTCTTGTCAAAGATTTTTTTGCGGAAGTGCTCGCCTTTGCGTGCCTCCGCTTCCAAACGACCCACGCGTAATTTTCGCTGTTCGTCGTACAGCTCATATCGCCGGTTTCGGATCTCAACGAGAGCTTTTTCAAGACGACCGAGGTCCGCGTGGAGTGCAACATACTCCTCGGCAAGTACCTTCCATGAACCACCGTGGTTATTCTCAAGGAACTTAATAAGTTCGATGGGTCGCCGTAACTTAGCAAGCGCGGCTAACACATCGGCCTGTTGGGCGGCCACTTCTTTCCAGCGGGCACTAAAGCTGGGACCGCACAGCTCTTCCGTACCGAACGGCCGTTGGAATGGCTCGGGAAGCCGCAGCCAAGAACAACAGACTTTCATAGCCCCCCACACGTCGTATTTGACTCTGAGGATCGGGTTCATCGCCAACTCAAAACCCTTCTGAGTAAGCAACTGATGGAGCTTTCGGCTATGTTTCACATAGGAGCTTGCTCCTTCGTGGAACACAAAAACGAACTCACGAGCCAACATTCCGATGAGAGTAACCGCCTTGCCAACCAGCACGCAGTTCGGGCCGAATTTAGCTTCGACAGCTTCGGCAAGATCACATACCGATGTCAACGGCTTCTTCAGTGACAGGAACTGAGGCGTTGCGGTCGAAATGACGACTCCGCGGGTACCTATTCGGATCGTGCCTCTGCCCTTGCCAGGAATAATTAGGTCAAACGGAATCGCACCTGTCCCAAACCGAGACAGCTCATACAGGCCGGAAGAACCGTGGATCGCTTCGTTATAAGCAGCACAAGCCACCGATCGAGTGGCTTGGTTGACAAAGATATCCAGAAGTTCAAACCGACACGATGTACATGTTTCCATGTTGAATCGCAGAAGTTTGCTGGTTGCCGTAGTTTCCAGATCGACAGATGCCCCTGTGCAGAACTCATAAAAGATAGGTAGGAGCTTCTCGTAGAAAGCGGAAACGGTTTGCGTCTGATTCTCGCTCTGTTCACAAATACTTGTCCAGAGTTGGTCAACAAGCTCCGTCGCCTTCTCCTTGCCTTGGCCTCCCAACGTGACGACGGTCGAGTCGAGGGCCCAGTCGAACGTTGACTTCAGTTCCGGCAAGAGTTGTTTGAGAGGAACATCCATCGTGATCGGTGCATGCTCGTCCATCGAAACGATGCCTCGCCAACCCCAAGCCTCAGTTGCCTCATCTAGAAAATTAGGACGAGCCGCCGCGAGTTTAGCAATGGGCACGCCAGCCGAATGCAACATGTCCCGCGTGATGACTGTTTCACTGCCAAACAGGGTCGAAAATTCTCCTGCGGCACTCCACAACCCACGTGTCGTCGTGTCGTTGTGGGCGAGCGTTTTGAATTTCCCAGCCAGGTGTGGACCGCTCGGAAGCTTCGCAAAGTAGTCGGTGTCATGGACGCCGGCCACCAATTTTCGCTCGTGTCCGAGGCGCTTAGCAGCCTGAACGATGCCTGCCTTCATGGGCTCATCCCAGAAAACAGTTTGGCCCAGTGCCAACAAAGGTGCCCCAGGAGCAACCTTTTCAAGCTCCTGCAGGGTCTTCTCGACGCTGGTGATGTCCCGTGCCCTCATGATTTCTTGTAGATGCTACGCAAAAAGGAAGCCTGACGTTGTTGCATTACACCACAGTTTCGAATTCCGCAGGGTCGCGCGTGAGCCATTCCCGAATATCCGTAGGCATTGTGACTGCCTTTCTTGAGGTGCCAATCAGCACATGCCAAGTGTGGCCCTTTGTCGTGACCTTCCCAGAAGATGTATTGATGATCTCGTAATCAAACCGGACAGAGGCTCGACGCAATTCACTGACCCAAACTCTCACGATGATGAGGTCGTCGTAATGCACTTCGCCTTTGTATTCACAGTGCGCCTCTACGACGGGAATCATGTATCCCCGCTCCTCCATCTGCTTGTAGGTCCAGCCTCTCTCTCGGCACCATGCTCCGCGTGCCTGCTCAAACCAAAACAGGTAGTTGGCGTAGTAAGCGTGCCCCATTTGGTCCGTCTCTCCGTAACGAACCCGAATCCTCTCTTCCGTGACGACTGGAGTCATTCGTTCGTGATACCAGAATTTGCTTTAAGGGGTAACGTTGAATCGTAATGGGTGGAACGCAGGGGTTTTGTCTTTCAGGGTTTGCCGACGAGATTAGTCCAGACCTAAATGTCCAAGTATCGACACTTGATCGGTTGGGTGTGAAGGGTCTCGATTTACGTAGCGTCGGAGGCGTGAACGTCCTCGACCTCAGCATCACCGAACTCCAAAAGGTTCATGATGCTTGTGCCGAAAAAGGGCTACACGTCCAGGCGATCGGGTCGCCAGTCAACAAAGTCGCGTTCGAGCCGCTGAATGAGGCGCGCGAATTCGACAAGCTCCGTCGAGCGATCAAAGCTGCTCACCGCGTCAACGTAAAGCGCATCCGAATCTTCACGCCTATGGTTGCTGAGGGCCAGAACGAGGCAGCCGGACCCAAGGTCATTGCCTGGATGCTGGCGCAAAAGAAACTTGCTCAGGATGAGGGAGTGGTACTGATCCACGAAAATGACGACCGATATTGGGGCGCCCATCCGGAAAACGCCAAGCGATTGATGGAAGTCATCGGAGGCAACAGCTTCAGGTTTGCTTACGATTTCGCGAACACCGTTCTTCAAGGGTATCGCACCATGACTGATTGGTTCCCTTGGATCGTGCCTTATATCGACACTTTGCACATCAAGGACGCCATCCAGGATGGCCATCAGATTGTCCCAGCTGGCGAAGGCGAGGGCGAACTTTTGGAGGCTTTCCAATATCTCGTCGCAACGGGATGGCAAGGGCCGCTGACGATTGAGCCGCATTTGGCGGCAGCGGGTCCGATGGGTGGTTTCTCGGGCGAGGCGCTATTCGAAGTGGCCGTGACTGCGCTTCGAAAGGTTGCGGGTGAAGCGGGGATCAACGTCTGATGGTCAAGTTTGGCGTCATCGGCTGCGGTGCCATTCACAGCGTTCACTGCGACGCTCTTCAAAAGATCGCAGGCGCGACCTTGTCGGGCGTTTTTGATCTCGTTCCTGAAAAAGGGGCGGCCACCGGCTCCAAGTACGGCGTGCCGTCAACTGAGACGCTCGATGAGTTGTTTTCAATGGTTGATGCCGTCACCATCTGCGTACCTAGCGGCCTCCACGCAGAAGTCGGGATTCAAGCTGCCGACGCTGGCAAGAACGTTCTCGTTGAAAAGCCGATCGATGTGAGCATCGAGGCCGCTTCCAGACTTATTAACGCTTGCGAACAGAATGGCGTAAAGCTTGGCAGCATTTCTCAGCACCGGTTTTCCAAATCAGTCCGACGCTTGCGACATGCGGCACAGTCGGGTGAGTTCGGAACACTGCTCGAGGGTGATGCCTATGTCAAGTGGTACCGCACCCAGAAGTATTACGACAGCGGAGACTGGCGAGGGACTTGGCAGTTGGATGGCGGCGGATGCCTCATCAACCAAGGCGTCCATTACATCGACTTGATCCAATGGATCATGGGTGGCGTCAAGTCGGTTCAAGCCCAAGTGCGAACCGCGGCGCATGACATCGAAGTTGAAGACATCGCTAACGCCCTCATTGAATACAAGAACGGTGCAACCGGAGTCATTCAGGGCTCAACGAGTTTCTATCCCGGCCTTGCCGAACGCTTGGAAGTCCATGGCAAACATGGTTCAGTAATTCTGGAAGGCGATAAACCGAAGTTGTGGAAGATCGACGCTGAAGCGGCGGCAGAGGGACTGTACGGAGGCGGAGTGCTGATGCAACCGACGCCGAGTCTCCATTTGCACGACCAGACCGATGAGGTTGCCAACGCCGTGAACGATCCGACCGCGCTGTGGGGCGAACAACATCGACTCCAGATCGAGGATTTTGCGCTTTCCATCGTAGAGGATCGTGATCCAGAGATTACCGGCCGAATGGCACTTGAACCTTTGAAGGTCATCCTGGCAATCTATGAAAGCAGCCGCAATGGGGGCGCAAGGATAGTAATCCAATGAGGTTTGGAGTTTGCTGCGGGATTGAGGACGCCAACACCGTTCTCGGAGTGGGATTCGACTATATCGAACTCGGGGCCAACAACCTGAGTGAAGATGTGCGCAAGTACTCAGGGATGCCGGTGGAGGCCACGAACCTCTTCTTCCCCTCGTCGGTGAAACTGTTTGGCCGAGAAGCCACGCCCTATCTCGATATCGCAAAAGCTACCGTGGACCGAGCAGCGAGCATCGGCGTCGAGACAATGGTAATTGGTAGCGGTAGCTCCCGCAAGGCACCTGACGGCGAAGACATGGAGGTCGCAGAACGTGAGTTCCTGCTGATCGCGGCTGCAATAGCCGACCATGCTCGACCCTACGGCATCACGATCGCCCCGGAATCTCTCAATCGATCGGAAACCAACATTGGCAACGATTTAGGTTGCCTCGCTCGTGGTCTTCAATTTGCTGGAGTCGGATACACCGCTGATTCCTATCACGTTCTCTATGAATGGAATGCGGAGGACCCGAAGGAGAGTTCCCCATCGAAGGAGCATTGGGAAGACCAAATACCCTTTGCACCCACCCACGTGCACATCGCCGATCTTCCTCGGTATGCACCTAAGCCATCTGACCCGATGATGCAGGGTTTCGCGCATCGCCTCTTGGAACTCGGTTACGACGGACGCGTCAGCCTTGAGTATCGCCGTGGGGCTGATTTCGAGGCAGAACTCCAAAGAGCACTCCTCGATCTGCGCGTTTTGTTCGGGAAGTAGGTTAAGTTTCGGTGGGGCGATCGTTGTCCGATCAGCTAACATACTGCGCACATCGCCCCCTATGATCCAAGAACTGAACAACGAAATTGTGAATTGCCGACTCTGCCCACGGCTCGTCGAGTGGCGGGAGTTGGTGGCTCGCGAGAAGCGCAAATCGTTCGCTGATCAAGAGTATTGGGGTCGACCTGTACCTATCTTTGGGGAGCATGGTGCTCACCGCTTGATCGTAGGCCTTGCGCCCGCCGCCCACGGGGCTAATCGAACTGGGCGCATGTTCACGGGAGATCGGAGTGGCGACTGGCTGTTTGCAGCACTACACCGCGCTGGTGTCGCAAACCAACCGACGAGTGTCGATATTTCGGACGGCCTCCAACTCAAAGGGGCATTGATGACGGCAACGTGCCATTGCGCACCGCCGGACAACAAACCGCTTCCCAGCGAGGTTCAGTCTTGCAACACTTACCTTAGTCGCGTCCTTCACGGACGAGCCTGGAAGTCAGTCCTTTGTCTCGGAAGCATCGCTTGGACAAATGTCCATCGAACTTATGGCATCTCTATAGCGAAGTTCGGCCACGGCACCACTCATCGACTTGATTCGGGAACCCTTATCGTTGGCAGCTACCACCCTAGCCAGCAAAACACCTTTACTGGAAGGCTCACCGAGCCGATGCTTGATGCTGCCATTCAGCTCTGGCTAAAGACCGAACCCTAGTCGTTCACCAGTGCTTTCCGCTCAAGCGTGTATCTTTTCAGGCTGCCCGCATGGGAAGTCGCGATCTTAACTTTGGATCCGGTTGGCCCCGAGAGGATCTTGCGCAGCTTCTTCACAGAGATCACGCCGGCTAAGTCCAAGCTGTCGATCGAAAGCAATTCATCTCCCCGCTTGATGCCTGCTTCTTCCGCAGGACTTCCAGGGCCAACCGCGAAGATGATGACCTTCTTTGACTGGTTATCGTAACTCGCTGAAATGCCGAGTTGACCGGGCGGGTCGTTCTCTACCTTCCCCGTCCAATTCTCTAGCCAAACGCGACGCCGACCGTAATCGATGATGATATTGAAGTTTCTTAGGAATCCGAAACCGATCGTTCCATCGAAATTTGCTGCGCTCGATGGCAGGTCGATAATGTCCCAGATGCTGGTCGGCACGGGCACGCCAAAAATCTTCATGCCCACCATCTTCTTGTCCCAACTCACTACCGGGCCCGACGCGACACCGGCCATTGTGGTGTACTTTGGATCTTTTCCAGCTTCCCATAACCCAACGCGCTCAAGAGAATCTCTGTGCGATGTCGCATAGAAGGCATTGCCTGTATCTAGAGCCATATGCAGGTTCTTCCCGGATGGCGTTTCCACCGACAATTCCACGGCGTTGGTTCCAACTGGCAGCATCTTGGCCAGAAACGTCTTCTTGTTATCCGGTGTCCGAGTCGTGATATCCAAAGTTGACGGGTAGAAAATGAATTTCTGGTGTTCGAAATTAATCTCGGTGATATTGTTCTTGATCACTTGCAGCCCCATCAAACCATCGCAATGCATTCCATACGCAAAGGAATAGTCTTCAGGTCGGGACAGAACTGCCTCCATCCCCGTCGGATCGATCTTCTTGTTCCCTAGCTTGAGCGATTTGATCTTGACGGTATCGGCTTCCATCTCACCTACGAAGTCACGAAGCGTGATCTTTCCTGATGGTTCTCCGATGTTGATCGTGTTGGACACGTCTACGGCACCACCGAAACCTGTGTCAAACATCACCGAGATGGGCCTGCCGTTAACGACGGCATCCACGATCAGCGCGTCTTCGCCAATACGAAATGGCACTTCAACATTGCCCTGAAGTGCAGCAAGAAAAATCAATGGAGTGAAGATCGGCATAGGCTTTTCGATGTGAGCTAGAAGTTAAGCTTGACAGTTCATATTACGGCGGGTTCAATACGGACGTTCAACCGGCGCTGTTTCGAGCCACCAATGGCTCAAACCGGATCTTTTCTGCCGATGGACATATACAGCGCCTGCGAAATAAACGGCAAGCATGTAAAGCAACACAGCATCATTGGGATCATCCAAAGCGCCCGCCCTCGCCTGTCGATCAGGTCTAGCGAAGTCCAGAACATGCTTGCCAACACCATCGTTAGGAAGAAGGCGATGGTGCCAAAAGCCGATACCGTCGGAAGTGGCTTAAGGCCGGCCAAGATGTCCTTGGAGTTGAATTGGGAAGGCGGCTGAAAGGGCGGTACGAACTTTATCAACAGGCCGGAGAGAATCGAGAGACCGACGATGGTCCACCCCAAACCAACCCACTGCTCCTGGTTTTCTGCGAGGACGGCGAAGAGATGCTTCCTCCCAAACCCGTACCGGCGCTTTCGCGAGAGAACTGTTGATTCCAGAGCTTGTCCCTGAACCGAAAACTGGGGTTCTGGACCAGATCCGCGCAGATGTGATACCAGCTGAGTTGCCTCTGGATAATCTGCGTCGAGACCAAGGCACTTCTGAACCGCTTCAATCGCCGCCGCACTCTCGCCGATATTGTAGTAATGGACGGCTAGGTTGAAAAATCCCCTGGGCGAGGCATCCAGCGCGATCGCCTTACGAAAACTTTCAGTGGCCGCTTCAGCCCGGCCCGTCTGGGCGAACGCAATTCCTTGCAGCTCATACAGTTCCGCAACGTCGGAATCGACCTCGGTTGCCTTGTCAAGGAGCGTCAAAGCTTCCGCATATCGGGTTGCTTGAATCTCGGCTGCTGCTTTTAGGATGGATTCTCGGGAGCTTTCACTAGGCATATACGGCTTGGGGGCAGTGTACCGCGCACAAGGTGATAGCAAGGATGGCCGCTAGCCGTGGCATATGGGTTCCCTATTCTGTATACTACGTCCACCGCGGACCTTGTTCTCGGGCAATTCTATATCTGGATGGTGGTTGAACCAAGTGATGACTATTAGAAATGGGTTCTCCTGGAAAGTCGGCATCGCCGCTCTCGCAATGAGCGCGATCGTAGCTGTCGGCTGTAATGGCGGCGGAGACAAACCTGACGGCGGAACTACTGGCACAGGAACCGGCACAACAGCCTCTATGGACAAGGGTGGAATTCCCCTTGGTCTCGTAGCAAGCCAAAACGGCGAACTTAAGCCTTGGGGCGAAGACAGCGTCAAGGGTGCACAGCTTGCAGTTGAAGAATTCAACGCGGCCGGCGGAGTGGATGGAAAGAAGGTCAACCTTGTCATCGCTGACAGCGCCTCCAAACCAGAAACCGGTAAGAGTGCGGCTGAAAAGCTGATCTCGACCGACAAGGTCATTGGACTGCTCGGCGAAGTCGCTTCCGGCATCACGGCTCAGATGGGTCAGGTCGCCACCGAGAAGGGCATTCCTCTCGTTGCGATCGGTGCAACAAAGACGACGCTGACCGAAGGCAAGCCAAACATGTTCCGCGTTTGCTACACGGATGCTTTCCAAGGTCCAGTCATGGCGAAGTTTGCTTATGAGCAGTTGAAGCTCCGCAATGTCGCTTTGATTACAGACAAGAAGCAGCCATATTCGACCGGTCTCAGCGAGAGCTTCAAGGGTTACTTTGAAAAGCTCGGCGGCAAAATCGTCGACGAAGAGTTCTATGAGACAGGCCAGACGCAGTTCCAAGGCCAGCTCACCAACCTCAAGGACAAGAAGCCAGACGGCCTATTCATGAGCGGTTACTTCAACGAGACTGGACCTCTTGCCCGACAGGCAAAAGAAGCCGGACTTGACGTGAAGATGATGGGTGGCGACGGTTGGGACAGCAGCGAAATTCTGCAGACCGGCGGCGACGCGATCCTCGGTAGCTTTTTCTGCAATCACTATAACAACAAGGAAGACCGACCTGAGGTCAAAGACTTCCTTGCCAAGTGGGCTAAGAAGTACGATGGCAAAGTTCCAGCCACGACGATGGGTGCTCTCGCTTACGACGCAACCGCTCTAATGTGCGATGCCCTAAAGCGAGCCAAGTCTAAGGATGCCAAGGGACTTCAAGACGCGATCGAAGATACCGTTGACTTCAAGGGTGTTTCCGGAGCCATCACGCTCAAGGGCAAGCACGGCAATCCGCCGAAGCGCGCTCTTGTTGTTCAGCTTGCCAAAGAAGGTCAAGTCTTCGCCAAAGCATACGAATACGACGATAAGACAGGACTTCCCAAGTAACGGATGGGGATTTCAGATCATCTCACTCTGGCAGCGATTTCGCTTAAGTCGCTGCCGGAACAGGTTGTAAATGGACTCCTTTTGGGGTCCATTTACGCACTTATCGCCCTAGGCTACACGATGGTCTATGGCGTTCTTAAGCTCATCAATTTTGCCCACGGTGAGGTCTATATGTTAGGCGCGTACATTGCGCTTTTCGTGTCCTACCTCTTGGGTTTTGCGCCAGGCACAGTTGCCGGATCCGATCAACCTGCTGTGGCGGTTGGCACGATTGCGATGATCGGGATTGTACTGATTCTGATCGGCGTCGCAATGTTCGTCGCTGCCCTGAAGATCGAAAAGATTCCTGACGTTGTCAAAGGGATCGGTGGCTTACTCGTCGTCATCGGACTCCTAGGGTTCATCGTTGCCAAATTCCAGCCCCAGGCATTGAACCTTGTGATGATGTTGGTCGCGAGCATGACGGTATGCGCACTTGCTGGTGTCATCATCGAGCGCTTCGCTTACCGACCGATGCGCAGTCACTCTCGAATTGCTTCCCTGATCACCGCCATCGGCGTGTCGCTCCTTATGCAGTACGGCGGTGCGTTGTTCCTGCCGAATAGCCCTCCTCCAAGCATCTCCGAAAAGGTTAATCCTTATCGCGAGAGCGTGACGATGCACATCGTCCCTGGGGCGCCAGAACTCGAAACTGCGGTCAAGCAGGCACAAGGTCCGTACCTTGAGACCAAGAAGGCGTTTGAGGCTTACCAGGCTCGCACGCATGAGTCGGAATTCAGCCTCTCTAAAGAAGGTGAGGTCATTCATGATGCCGCTCAGAAGGCAGCGTCGGTATATAACGACGCCAAACGAAAAGCCGACACCTCCGGCGTAAGCGTAACTGTTCAAGCAAACCGAATTTTGATGCTCGGCATCGTGATTCTGCTGATGGCAGGTTTGACATATCTGGTCATGTACACGAGCGCGGGACGTGCCATGCGCGCCGTATCCCACGACTTTGATTCAGCCGCGTTGATGGGAATTAACGTGAATTCCATCATCACTTTCACATTCGTTATCGGCTCATCTCTTGCTGGTGCCGGAGCGATGATGACTGCAACCTTCCAAGGGACGCCATTGACGACGTTCTACGGATTGCTACCAGGTGTCAAGGCTTTTGTCGCTGCTGTCTTGGGCGGTATAGGAAACATCCCGGGAGCCGTTCTTGGCGGAATCCTCATGGGTGTCGCTGAGACGATGGTTGTTTGGGCCGGATACAGCGACTATAAAGACGCCATCGCTTTTGTCATTTTGATCGTCGTCCTTCTGTTTAAGCCAGGCGGCCTGTTGGGCTCATCGAAAGTGGAGAAAGTATGAAGTTCTGGATCATACGCATCCTCTCAATCGTTGGCGCTATCGGCGGCTGCTTTGCGATTCAAGGCATCGCTCACACTCAGAACGACTACACTCAGCGCCTGATTATCTTGGCTGGCCTGTATGTGACTCTCGCGGTGAGCCTCAATCTGATCAACGGAATCACTGGCCAGTTCTCGATTGGACATGCTGCCTTCTATCAAGTAGGCGCATACCTATCTGGATTCCTGTCGGTGAGGTTTTTCCAATCTGCGCACCTGCCACCTATGGTTTGGCTGTTCTGCATGATGCTCGCTGGAGCGGCAGCAGCGGCTGTTGCTGGGCTTGTCGTTGGTCTGCCTTCTCTTCGATTAAAGGGCGACTATCTCGCGATTGTGACCCTCGGATTCGGAGAGATTATTCGAATTCAAGTCCAAAACACACCAGCTCTGGGCGGCTCCTACGGATTAAACGTAGAGCCAAAAATTCAGTCGACGGCATTCGTCTGGTTGCTGGCGGTTCTTTGTGTTGCGGTATGTCGCAACCTACTGAAGACGGCTCACGGCCTTCCATTCTTGGCGGTTCGAGAAGATGAAGTCGCGAGCTCTGCGATGGGCGTCAACGTCACACGCATTAAGGTGTCGGCATTCATTCTAGGCTCAGCATTTGCCGGTGCAGCAGGTGCTCTTCTTGCCAGCTACGAAGGATTCATCACTCCTGCAACGTTCGCAATGGACGTAAGTTTCATCATCCTAACGATGGTGGTTCTCGGCGGAACGGGCTCGATTACGGGCTCCGTCATCTCGGCGATGTTCCTTAGCTACTTACCCGAATATCTGCGCGGTCTCAAAGACTCCGGCGGCGGTCCATTGACCCTCTCTGGTGGAACGGTAATCGCCTGGATGGTTGCCGTCGTGACTACGGTTGCTGTCATCCGTTGGATCTATTCCGATGGTGGACGACCTCGTCTACAAAGGTTCTATGGGCTGATAGGTGCCATCGTTGGCGGCTTCGTCGTTCAGTTGGCCGTCGGCACGGGATTGAACCATATCAATAAGCTCCACGATGCGAAGGTTGAAGTTGGACAGCTTCGAATGGTCATCTTCGCGATGACATTGATCGTACTGATGCTTCTACGCCCGCAGGGTGTGTTCGCCCACCACGAGTTTAGTTGGAATTGGGTGAGTAAGCTATTCAAGCGAGGCAAGGGGGCTACAGCGTGAGCATCCTTGAACTGAACAAAGCAACGATTCGTTTTGGCGGCTTGGTTGCCGTCAACGAAGTCTCCTTTTCGCTGAACAAGGGCGACCTGTTCGGGCTCATCGGTCCGAACGGCGCCGGCAAAACGACGTGCTTCAACTTGATCACCGGCGTTTACAAGCCAACATCTGGAGATATCTTCTTCAACGGCACCGCCATCACGGGAACGCCATCGAACAAGATCGCCAAGCTCGGCATCTGTCGAACCTTTCAGAACATTCGACTTTTCAAGGCGCTCTCAGTCCTTGAGAACGTTGTGGTAGGTGGCTTCCTTCGCCACGAGACGGGATTATTCTCTGCCCTCACCTACTTGCCGGGTTCCATTAAGGAAACCGAAAAGCTTCGTGCGGATGCAATGGAGCTATTGAAGGTCGTGAATCTGGAGCAGGTCGCGCACGTTCGAAGCGCCGATCTTTCTTACGGAATGCAGCGACGCTTGGAGATTGCTCGTGCGATGGCAACGGGTCCAGAGCTTCTGCTTCTCGATGAGCCTGCCGCCGGAATGAACCCCCTTGAGAAGGAAGAACTTCTCAAGATGGTGCGCAAAATCCGTGACGAACATGGCATGACGGTGCTTTTGATTGAGCACGACATGCGCTTCGTCATGAACCTATGCGAGCGAATCGTGGTTCTGGACCACGGTGAAGAGATTGCTCAAGGGCCACCCAGTGCGATCCGCAATGACCCGAAGGTTATTGCCGCATATCTGGGCGAAGCAGTCTAGTTTCGCAGCAACAAAAATGGCGGCCGAGAAATCGACCGTCATTTTTTGTCGATATTCTTCAAAAATCGTGGATACGTTGAGGAGTCTCGTGCGTTTGACCTCGTATGAACACCACGATCAAGCTCGCTCTAAGCCTTGCCTTTGGCATCTCGATGCTCGCTGGAATGCCTACGAGTGCGGCTGCCCAAGAAGACGTTTCGCAGAAGCAAGTGTCCTCGCTGGAACTCAACCAAGCCGACGTTAGGGAAGCTCTTCGATCAGTGTTCAAGAATGTGAACGTCTCTTACAGCATTGCCCCCGAGGTTCAGGGGACGGTGACGGTGAGTCTGAAAAACGTCACTCTCGAGGTCGCTCTACAAAATATCCTCAGGCAAGTCGACGCAACTTACCGAATTGAGGCTGGAGTCTACGAGATCCTAAAGAAACAGGCAGAAGACATTTTGGTCGGTGGAAATGTTGACCCACACCCAGTCATGATCCGCGATACATATATCCGCCGAATCAAGTTCCGACACGGCGACCCCGAAACCATCGCAATCTTGCTCGGTGCCTCAAAGGGTAACCAGAACTTCCAACTGGCACCTGAGAAGAGCACGATCGACAAAACACCACACGGAGGCGGTCAAGGGGGTCTAGGCGGCGGTAGTGGCTCCGCAGGCGGTCGCGGCAACGGTGGTGGCTTCGGAGGAGGCTCAGGTGGTTTCGGCGGCAGCACTGGAGGCTTTGGAGGCAACGGCGGAGGATCTAACCTCGGCTCCGGCAACCACGGCGGCTTCTCAGGCTAGTTTTCGCTTTGCCAAGATCGCTAAATGGAGCGCCGGGGGTGCGTCCCTATACCAGCCCAGGCTGAAAGGCTGGTTGTAGACGTCCGAACACTCTAGCCCTGAAAGGGCGACCTATCGCGTCGGTGGGTAGCACCCACCGACCTCGCCCAACGCGAGCAGTCCAAAACCTGCGAAATTAGCGCGAACACTTCCTCCGCCTGTTAGTAATCACCGCCTAACTCCGTTCTTCAATTCGTACAAGTAACGAACGGAGATGCGTTGTGAACGCTGAGGGCCACATGAGACAGAACCTATTCGCCTCAAAGGGATTCGACCTTAGGCGCGGCTATGCCCGTGCGCTGCCATTTTGCGAAACGCTGACCATTGTGTTAGCCTTGGTACTCATCCACCGTCCCATGGCTGGACACGTGCCTGAACGCTACTGGCTTTTCATGCTTCAGGTTGGAACCAGCTACAGCGTGTGGCGTGGTGGTTGGAAAGCGGGTCTGATTTCGCTAGGAATTTCTACAATCATCGCCGCTTACTTCTACCTTCCACCGAGGCATTCACTGGCAATCGCCAACACAGAAGACACCATTTGCATCGTGATCTACTTGATTCTCGGCATTTCCATCATTGGCATTGGCGGACTGCACCAACGCCGTTACGAAATATCCCAAGAGCACGCCGACAATCTCCAGAAGATGAATAAGCGACTGGAGCGACTCAATAATCAACTCGATCTCGCCCTTCAAAAGCGGAACCGTGACCTCATGGAACTCAAGATTTGGGCCGCTGACGAATATGCTTGAAAACGGGGAGATTCCAAAGGCACGTCCCACTCTGATTGGCCCTAGTTACCACTTTTCTTGGAACTCGCCAGTGCATTTCCATACACCTTCTTGAGGATCTCTTTGTACTCGGCGAGGGTATCTAGATTCATCGCTTTTCGGCGCGAGTCAACACGCTTCTCGTCGGCGATCGGTGTAGAAGGCACAATGTCTCCGTTCACGAACTTCCACTGCGAGCCATAAACCTGAGGCTTGCCTTCTCCAACCATGACGCGATCAATCAGTAGGGCCACATTCTGCTTCTTGACTTCTCCTTTGTCCATAAAAGGCAAAATCAACGCAAGGCAGCGCCGCTGAAAGGCCTTGTCGGCATCAGCATGCTGAACGAGCAACCAGGCATCATCACTTGCCTTGGCGCCGACTAGCGAACGAGATGGCCAACCAACCTTGTCAACCACCTTGTGCATCCACGCCGTATTATCAGCGTCCATCGCCTGCATCGCCGGGATCGCCGCCATCAGCGCCTTCTGATCCTTGAGGCTCATCAAGTGAAAGCGCCCATCCTGATCCTTCTTCGTCCGAGCAATGATCTCTTTCGCAATTGCGGGCAGTTTGCCGTAATCCGAAAATCTTCGATCTTCAAGTTTGCAGGCAGGAGTTAGAACTATCGTGAGTACGTGTGCAAACAACATGATTTCGCAGTCGATGAATTTGACAATTTTCGCATTCTAATTCGGGTGAAATTGGATTGAAGGCATACGATGCTACAACATATACCCAAATCATGATTGAACCGTTAGAGAGCCGCCTGGCAGAATTCGTAAGTTCAAACCAGTTCAAGACAAAAGGGCCACTGTGCGTTGCTCTCATCGTGACCGAACACGCTCGCGAGAAAGGCTTGCCCCTTGATCCAGGCTCACTCGTCACCGATGGAAGGGGTCAGGTGCAGGGCCTGGGGAAATCTGCGGTGCAAGCGATCTTAAAGAGGCATGGTATCGTGCGCGTGCTCGCTGAGGAAGGTGGACGAACGAGCCGCGGGAGCCTAGGAAATATGGAACGCTATGTAGAGTTTCTTAACTCGCTAGCAGAATCGCCCGACTTTGATCTTAACGCGATCGAGCGCTTTTGGATTTCTCGTGTTCTGGCATACTTCTCAGCAAAACCATTTCGTATTAAGATGGATTCGTCGAAGAGTCTTCGCAATGCCATTGCGGACTTGGTAGCCCAAGCCGAGACCCGACAGAAAGAAACTCCCGGCCTTCACTATCTTGGTATTGTTCTGCAACACATTGTCGGTGCAAAGCTGGATTGTATATTGAGCCCCCAGAGGATTACACATCACAGTTACTCGACCTCCGACGCTCAAACGGGAAGAGTCGGCGACTTTTCGGTCGGAGATGTCGCTATCCATGTCACAACGGCCCCCGGCGAAGCGCTTGTTCGACGTTGTGAACACAACCTCTCAAATAATGTTCGCCCCGTCGTGGTAACTATTTCCCAGCAAGTTGCCGTTGTCAGAGGACTCGCAGGTAATCAAGGCATAGCTGACAGGCTGGATGTCTTCGAAGTCGAACAATTTGTAACTACAAACCTGTACGAATGGGGCAAATTCTCCGCCGACGGTCGCAGAGACGCACTTACCGGGTTGATCGAACGTTACAACGAAATCGTCGACGAGGTAGAGACTGATCCAAGTCTACGGATCGAAATGACAATCCAACGCTGATCAATTTAAGGTCTCAAGAACTCGTCGAGGAACTCAAAATCTGATTCACATTTGAGTTGACGTTCGTCTACAATAATCAAATGCGCTTTGCTGAGTTCTTTGCTGGGATCGGGCTAGTAAGGCTTGGCTTGGAGAAGTCAGGTTGGGAGTGCGTCTACGCCAATGACATTGACCCTAAGAAGGTGGAAATGTATCAGGCAAACTTCCCTCATGGACTCTTCCACTTTGAATTGGGTGACATTCGAGCTGTCAAACCAGAAACTATTCCCCAGTTTGACCTTGCAACGGCCTCCTTTCCTTGTACAGACCTCAGCTTGGCTGGAGCACGAGCAGGGCTTGCAGGTGAACACTCTTCCGCACTATGGCCGTTTGTCGAACTGCTAAACAAGCTAGATAGGCTTCGACCGCCTTTGATCATGCTAGAAAATGTCGTTGGGTTCCTAACCTCCAACGGCGGAGGTGATTTAAAAACGGCTCTTCTCAAGTTAACGGAACTTGGATATAGCATTGATGCGTTCATCATTGACGCAAGTCACTTTGTGCCCCAGTCGAGACAGCGACTTTTCATTGTCGGATGCCGTCAAGCTGATTTAGCAACCGCAGATCGACGAAGCCTTTCTTTTTTCGAGTCTGAAGTACGCCCTCCCCAGCTAGCAAATTTCATCCTCGAAACTCCAGATATCATGTGGAAGTTGCGGGAATTACCACGACTGCCCGAAAGGACGGTAAGTCTTGAAGACATCCTTGAAGACTTGCCCAGAGACTCTCACTATTGGTGGACAAATGACCGTTCACAATATCTTCTCAATCAAATGAGCGAGCGCCATCGGAGAGTTGCTGATGAAATGATACATTCTGAGAGGATTTCAGTAGGCACAGTGTTTCGGCGTGTCCGAAATGGCCGATCAATGGCTGAACTCCGATGTGACTCTATTGCAGGCTGCTTGCGAACCCCGAAAGGCGGTAGCGCCCGGCAGATTCTATTCGTTGCAGGAAACGGTGGTTACCGGGCTCGATTGCTCACGGAGCGAGAATGTGCTCGGCTTATGGGTGCAGATGATTTCAACGTGACCGTGCCCCTCAATCAAGCTCTATTCGGCTTTGGGGACGCTGTCTGCGTTCCCGTAATTGACTGGATCGCTCAGAATTATTTGAATCCAGTCCTTGGCGAAATGCGCCCGCGTCTGAAAGTCGCAAGCTAGCCGCAGCTGTATTCGCAACTGCGACTAGAAGCACCGCACCTTGTAGCTACCGGTTGATCATCTTCGTCCAATCCAGTAGCGCTTTACCCAACGCAATCTGAACAGCACGTTGCTCTCGTGGCGTTGCTGGTCCCCCGCTGATCATCGGAATAATGGGTGTGAACAAAATCGCCGCGACATCCTTGAGCGTCGATTCCTTTTCATCGCTTCGCGCCTCAATGCCTTCTTTGCTGTACGTCACCTTTCCTTCTTTCAGGTTGAAGACATACACGTCAACTTTGGCCGAGGAAATGGTCTTGGGCCCGGTTCCTACCCACTTGCTTCGTGTGTGCCAACTCACATGGCCAAAAATCAGGTTCCCTGCGTGAACGGCTCGGGCGAATCGAGCAAGGTCCGGCTCTGCTGGCAGGTCTTTATCAAGTGAGATCTTCGGCCTGAGCGAGTCGAATTTTCCATAAGCGGTGTCCTGTGCAATCACATGCAGCCCTTGGTTCTCGGCAATTCGCTTGGCAGTCAGGACAACCATCTGTCGTGAGGTCTTGTTGCCATCGGTGAACGTCCAAGGATAGAGCGCCACATCTCTACCGCTTTGGGCGAATCCAAGAGCGGAAAGCCCGCTAAGAACAGTCACGGCCATTAGGTTTCTTAATTTGCTCATTTTGATTTTCCTTACGTAATTTGAAACTACTCAGGCAAGATGGGGATTCAATCGCGACCTCAGTTCACTGAGGAAAAAAGACCCAATGGTGCATCGCTCCATTTTGGCTTGGAGCTAGCAGATGGTTTTCAGCCATGTCAAGCTCCGTAATCGCCCATCTAAGGTTGCTAACGGGAGGTTACATGAGAACGCCGTTGCCGCAATGAATCGATCGGCAGGATCTTCATGAAGGAATGACAGAGATCGAGACAGAAAGACGATTTCACGATCAATCGGCACGATTCGCATCGGAGCAGCGTCGAGCCATCTCTGTACGGTGGTCTGCGGTGAATATTCACTAACAATTCTTCCCTTTTCCAATAAGAGAGTTGCCTCCCAAATTGTCGCAGTCGAAACAACAGTATCTCGCCCAATCCTAGAAGTCACATTGTCTGTTAACCTTGGGTCACCCAGATGAAACCAAATCCAAAAATGTGTATCCAGGGCGATCATTCGAGCGCCTCCCATGTGATTCCTAGATCAACACCGTCCACAAGAATTTCCCCAACTATTTTCGCCGAATCACGAAACATTCCAGGTTCATAGCGGATTGCAGAGACTGCAGGCGTCACCGTTGCGAGTGGCTTTCCATGCTTCAGGATTTCAATGGGCTCTCCGGTCAACCTTGCTTCTTCAAGCAATTGCAGGCAATGACTTTTGAATTCGGTCACACTGATCGATTTCATAATGACTATTATATATGGTCATTATTAAATCCATTGATAAACTGAATCTTTCCACCCAGTGAACGCGTTCATTTTAATGTGCTGTCGATTCTTACTGCTTATTTGATCCCCTTCGCCATGGCTCAAACTCAATCTGAACCCCCAGTGCCAGTTTCACCGAACAGGAAGCTTTTCGGACTCGGTATCCGGCGGACGATGACTCTGTTGGAGACAAGCACACCTCAGCATCGCAACACCGTGCGAGTGTTGTTCTACGGCCAGTCGATCACGGAACAGAAGTGGAGCAACCAGGTCGCAGACTGGCTAAGAGCCAACTATCCAAATGCGAATTTGATTATTGAGAACCGAGCGATCGGGGGGCATTCCTCACAATTACTTTGGCGAACAGCAGAAGCAGATCTCTACCCATTCCAGCCAGACCTCCTGATCTTTCACGTGTACGGCTCACATATCGACTACGAACGGATTATTCGAAACGTATTGGAGCGAACCACGGCCGAAGTCCTTCTTCAGTCGGATCACATCACGAAGCCTGAAGAATTGGCAGAGCCTGCATCTCTCCCAACCCCAACCATGTCGAACTGGAGCGCATGGTGGAATCAAGTATTCCAACCCGATCTCGTCAAGCGACTGGGCCACATCGAATACCTCGACCAGAGGACGCAGTGGCGACAATATCTCAACGAAAATCACTTGACACCCAGCCAACTCTTGAGGGACGGGGTTCACCTCAACGATTGGGGATGCCGGGTGATGGCGCAACTCGTCGAACAGCACTTCGTGTACCACCCCAACGAAGCCAAATCATTTCGTCAGGTAAAAGACTTCACACCGAAGTGGACAGGTAATCGGCTGGAATTGGAATTCACAGGAACTCGGATTGACCTCATTCCTTTGACAACCGATGTTGGGAAAAAGGTCAAGGTGACCATTGACGGAAAAACCCCTTCTTCGATTCCAAGTCTTTACGCAGTCAGTCGGGCAAGCGCTTGGCCAGGCACAAACTGGCCGCTGATTCTCAGAACAACCGCCAAACAATGTCTACAGCTTGAAGACTGGACGGTCCGATTCCATAACGCGTCGGAAGATGGCAAAAATTTCGCCTTCGATGTTGTTGGCTCCAAAACCGGCCCCGATGGCGAAGGGCGTAGTGACACTCCGTTCGTCTCAAAGTCGGGACGTGTGGCGATCGAGCCCGAAGACTGGAATCTAGCCTACTGCAAGGCAGTTTTCAAGTCGGCTATCCCAGAAGACCTAAAGGCCACATGGACGGTGGTGCCTCACTTCTTGGATTCAGTCAAGTTTGCGATTGGCACTAACCCAACCGTGGAAAGCTCTGTAACGATTGCCCAAGGGTTAAGCAATGGGCCGCATAAGGTGGTCCTCGAAGCAGAGCCAGGCACCAGACCAACACTGAAATCGATTCGGGTGTATAGCCCGCCGCTGGTGCCTGAAAAGAGCTAAAACCGAGAAACCCAACCGCCTGTTGGTCCCAAAGTCCCAAAAAACCGGACACATAAAAACGGGGCAGACGGAATTACAGTCAGTAGGGATACTCCCTATGGTGGCAGAAAACAACGACGGGCTTTCCCACGCGATTTCAAGGCGCATTGTAATGCCCGAGACGGTATTGATCGTCACGCTCTGCACTTGGGACATGCTTTACACCCTATATTGTGTAAGGACAGGACTGGCAAGAGAGCAAAATCCGGTATTGCAGGCCAGCATTGACCATTCTGATGCGAGATTTCTTATTGTGAAGGGGCTCACTTTTATGATCCCCGTCATTTTCCTTGAAATTCTCCGAACACTTCGACCGAAATTCGTGACGAACGCGATGCGACTAGGCTTCCTTGCCTACGCCGTGATCTATATCGTAGGAAGCTTGGTTGCTAGCAAAGCCTTCTAGATTGGGTCAACCGGTCTGAATCTTGGTAAGGCCCCTTCCTGGAAGGATCTCGATCAACCTCGAATTTCCATCTGTTTGTAAGAACCGTGCCGTCTGCGTGTCGATATCTACTGTGCCGTCGATTTCAACTACCTCTGGTTCGAGGGACTGTCTGAAGGAGATCGAATGATTACCAACTTCTGCAATTTCAGCGGTAGACCGAACGATCCGATGACCGTGGATCACAACCCCGAGCGGCAATAACTTCGCCGTGCGGCCCGCCAAGAACACTTTCCCACCGAACAGGTTTGCTTCTCCTTCGGTGATATTCAAATCTTTGTGCTCCTGATCGAGGTTGATGAGGCTGATGAACCTTTCTCCTCGGCTGTTTCGAATTCGATGAAGCAGGACCCCTCCAAACTGAGCGTCGTGCCGAAGGGTGGGTTTGACCGACATTCGATCAAAGATTCCGTGCCACAACGACATATGCAGCGGTAACTCTGCGGTCACCACCGTACAAGTTCCCTTTCCGAGTCGCACCGTCGTCCCACCCATTAGGTCCGTTTGCGTGAGTTGAAGAAACGGCTCTCCGTGCTCTGCCCTGAAGGGAGGAATCTGCCAAGCCCTGATTTCAGGTTCGTTTTTCGCCCAACCAATTCCCGTAATGGATGGAAAATAATCGGCGGTTCCATTTTTGTACGGCTCTGGGTGGAGATGGAGGGCATCAGCGAGGATTGTTACACGATGACCTTCGAGATCTTCAACTGGAATCCTTCCATACAGGAGGAGGTGTCCTCCTTGCGAAACGAAATCCACCAGTGATGCCTGGATATCGCTGTGTAGACAAGTCGCTGAAGCGAACGCGATCGCCTTGGTTCCAGTTGGAATAGCGGCTTGAAGGTTGATAGCCGGAAAACTGAAGCCACACGCCAACATCGAACGAACCAGTCCTTCGTTCATGCCACGGATGCCCTCGACAGAAGACACGAAATCACGAATGGGTCCGGGACGCTTCACATCGGTGGAGTAATAGTCAGGCACAAATCCGAGGGTGATCGGGTCATGTTCCTCGTCCATGTCAGCGAGGAGATGCCCGACAGCGGATAAAGTGTGATTCGTATCTTTGAGCGCAAAGTAGGTCGGATCAAGCCGCCCCTCGGGGCTTATGGGCGCGGCGAATCCGTGCCGGCCACCCGTCGTACCAATACGGCTGTTTCCATCTTGCTTGGTTTTCTCAAGCTTAGGGTTATGACCACCGGCGATCAAGTAGTGGTTTAGCAATCGATTCCCTTGCACCACGCTCAACCGCGCCTTGAAGTCAGTTGCCGCCCCTGATTGCCGCACCGCGCCATTCTCACCATAGTCGCCGGTACCTGCCTCAAACTCAACGGAACTCAAGGGTTGTTCGGGCCGATTGACGCAAGCCATAAATGCATTCAGGAAATAAAGATCTCCTGCGTTCTGGCGCGTGAGTTCTCCCAAATAATGATCGGAGGATCCCCAGTAACCTGCTTCTTGGGTGTAACTGCGAAAGGTTTGACTGATGCCGATGGGGAACGTCGTCGCCCGACCTCCCCCGCTGCCATGGATGTTGATGAGGAATGGAATTCCTTTCACTCCTTCCGCTTCGGCGAACTCGCGCAGCTTCGCCGCATACTTGGAAAATCGTTGGCGGGTTACCTCGGTGTAGTCCGAGTGGAACGTCCGTGCGGTCTCGAAAGTGGCATCTTCAAGATGCTTCGCTCGACTCGCGGGATCTGCAACGTCAAACGGATAGAGGGTCTTGAGCTGCTCGTGGCTGTACTTCTTCTGCACGTACCCCGTGAAGTCACATAGCACGTCTTCGCTGAGATCTGCTTCCTCGGTCCAGCATTGAAGCATGCCAATTTCGTTATCGAGCTGCACCGAAATGACCGGGCCACCGTTCGAGTCAAGCCGTGGCGCAAGAATGGGCATGACTGCGGAATACCAACGCTTCACAAACTTGAGGAACGTAGGATTGAGATAACTCAGGGTTTTACTCGTTGCCTTTTTGCCACCCCATGTTGTTGGGATCGCATCTGGACATCGTTGATAAATCCAGTCAGGAATTCCTTCGTTCTTGACCTCGGCCATGATAAACGGACCCGGTCGAGCAATAAACCACAATCCTTCGCGGTGGCAAAGGTCAATGAAGGCCCCCAAGTCGTGTTCTGGACGCTTTCGGCCCGTGACATCGATGTCACCCTCAATCTCTTCGTGAAAGAGCCAGGGAATATAGCTGGCGACGGCATTACAGCCAGCCTGCTTGGTTTTCAGAATCCGATCGTGCCAGTCCTTTCGGTCAAGTCGGAAGTAATGAACCTCGCCCGATAGAACCAACTGCGGTTTCCCATCGATGACGAAACGCCGATTCTCCAAATGCGCCATTGCTGGCTCAAATTGTACATTCGATTCCGCTTAATCGGTTCAGCAAGTTTTCAGACACACCAAATTCAGAGTTTGAGCAGAGCCTAAAATCAGTATTTGACGGTCTTCAGTGCCGCGGCAACGATCTTTTCAACCGATGGAAGTACGTAAAGCTCAAGTGGCTTCACCCAAGGCACTGGCGTATCAAGTCGCGTGATTCGCACAGGAGCGGCATCGAGATATTCAAATGCTTTTTCCGACACTCGTGCGATGATCTCTCCGGCAAAACCGCAGGTCATCGGAGCTTCATTCACGACGATCAAACGGCTCGTCTTAGCAATGGAGGTGAAGATCGTATCCTCGTCCAATGGGACAAGGGTTCGAATATCAATGACTTCAGCGTCAACACCGAGCTTCGCAAGCTCATCAGCTGCTTGGAGGCAGTGATAAACGTTCTGACCGTAGCTGACGAAGGTGATGTCCTTTCCTGAGCGGCGAACTGCTGCCTTCCCTAACTGGATGACATAGTCTTCTTCAGGCAATAGCTCTTCGACTTCCCTCTTGCGGTACAGCTCTTTGATCTCAAAGAAGAGGCAAGGATTGCCATCTCGGAGTGCTGCCTTCATCAAGCCTTTCGCATCGTACGGAGTGCTTGGGCAAATAACTTTAAGACCTGGTGAGTTGCAGAACCAAGCCTCGTTCATCTGACTGTGGTAGAGAGCTCCACCGCCGTAGGCGCCGGCAGGTCCCCTCACCACGACGGGCATATTAACCTCACCTGCGGTCCGGTAGCAATACGTCGCCATCATGTTGACGATTTGGTCAAAACCGCAGGAGATGAAGTCGATGAACTGCATCTCGGCCATCACTGTCTTGCCAGCAAGAGCCATTCCGACAGCGGACCCAACGATGCAGGCCTCCGAGATCGGCATGTCAATGACTCGACTTGCGCCATATTCGGCTTGAAGACCTTCCGTAACCCCGAAGGCTCCACCGAGAATTCCGATATCCTCGCCCTGACAGATCATGTCCGGGTTGAGGGCCATCTCCTCGAACAAGGCTTCGCGGATCGCCGTTACGTAATTCTTCTTAACGATCTGAGTTGGATTGGCGACTGCGCTCAATTGTCCTCCTTAAAGACCCAGCGTCCCGCTTCCTCGGCGGCCGGTAGCGGAGACTGAAGCGCAAATTCGATTCCCTCGTTCAGAAAATCAACAACCTCAGGAGGAAAGTCTTCGTTCGTAGCTTCGGTCGCATTCTTACCTTCCGCGTGATACAGCTCAGCCGCGTCATCTCCGAGATATCCCAACGCCATCAGGGTGCGACGACAGACACCGATAGGGTCCCGTTGTCTGCCCTTAACAATTTCCTCTTGGGGACGGTACTTGTTCGCTCGGTCGTCATCGTGATCGCCGTGTCCATAGGCGCGGAACGTCTTGCATTCGACTATGCTGGGCCCATTGCCTTTCCGCGCATGCTCAACTGCCATCATGACCTTGTCGTACACATCAAACACATCTTGTCCGTCAGCGATGAACCCAGGAATCCCGTAGCCTTTGGCGCGATCCGCGACATCTGAAGTCGGGCATCCGAGTTCCATGGGAGTGCCGTAGGCCCACTGGTTGTTCTCTACGACCGTCACAACCGATAACTTGTGAACGGCTGCATAGTTAATGGCCTCGTGAAAAATGCCTTGAGCGGTGGATCCTTCTCCGTTGAACGTGACACATACGGCATTGCCACCGTTCAGTCGGTCCGCGTACATCAAACCGGCTGCGACGGGGATTGTTCCAGCAAGCATCGAAGTTGAGTGAATGATGTGCTTGCTTCGGCTGCCGATGTGCGACCAGTTGTCGCGCGCTCTGCCTGGAGAATCAGCCTTGCCCCACACTTGAGCACAGACTTCATTGATACTCATGCCGAAACGATCTGGGCGACGCCAGTCTCCTTTGATGTCCTTCAGGAAAAACGCGGGCATGTCGCGGTGGATGGGAGAAATCCAGTCGTTCGACTCTAAACCAAAGAGAGCTCCGACGAGGATCGCTTCCTGGTTGTGCGAAGAATATAGAGTTCCCTTGAGACGACCTCGACGCTTTTCTTTGATCAACCGGACGTCAAAGTAGCGTGCTAGGTAGACCTGCTTGAAGATCTCAAGGCAATCGTCTTTTGAGAGGAGGTCGCGTGGTCTCAATTGCGGAACATCTCTGCTAGTTGTCGCCTTTTCGGATGAGGCGGTGCCTGAAGCTCGGCTCAAAAGGGGTACTCCGTCCTTGTAAATTTACTTGAGAGAGGATACCCGACGAGAATCGCCCCCAAGTCCAAGAAGTCCGCTTGCGCTTCCAGCAAAGTGAATTCTGAAAGCGTCGAGATAACAGCACTGCACATTCCACTTGTGTAGTACGAGAAATCGGCGAAGGGATCAGCAAAAAGGGAGGCGGATCATCGATCCGCCTCCCTTCTTTACCTTCAGAGCAAGAACTAAGGATTCCCGACGGCACCGGTGAGGAAGTTGAAGAACATCTCAGGTCCACCGTATCCAACGATTTGCTTGACGACGTTTCCATCCTTGTCCATCACATCCTGAGTTGGCATCGCCGTGATACCGTAAGCCTCAGCAACGCTCTTCTGATCGTCAACGTCGATTCGGCAGAAAACGAGCTTCTTGCCAAACTTCTTGAACTCGTCGGTGCCGAAGCACTCACGCTCAAGCATCTTACATGGACCGCACCAAGTGGCAAAGAAGTCCACAAAGATCATTCGTCCCGACGCCTTGGCGACTTTCTTAGCCTCGTCGAGATCGTAGTACCACTTGCCGGCATTGATTTCGGCAAGTGACAACTCACGCGAATCAGCCGGGGGCTGAAACGCAAAAGTCGAGTCAGGGATATCGCCATTGACGGTCATCGACTTCGTGTCGAAAACCATTGACACCTTGTGCTCGGGATCCTTCTTGTCGAGTTCAATCTGGGCCTTGCGAGCAAGTTTGTCGTCTGGGCTAAGGAGATAAGTAACGACTTTTCGATCCTGGGCGTCATAGGCGGCTTCGACGGCATTCATCGTCCCACCCTTGACCGCCTTTGCGCCGAGATCTTTCGACCGCACCGCTTTGTAAGCACTCGCATCAAAGAAACCGGCAAAGAGATGCAGTTCTTCAGGCGCAAACAAGGACTTGATCAAAGCTGGGGTCTGGGCTTGTTTGAAGTACGTCTTGTCCCCTTTGTCATAAGTGGTGATCTCCTTCCCATCGGCAACGACGGTCTGGGTTGGCGTCTCTATGCGGACCATGTTCGGCTTCTTCAAAGTAACGGTATAGGGATCGGCACCGCCCTTCGAAATGGTTTGAAATGTGTAGTTGGAGGAAACGGTTTTCGCTTCACTCATCGCCTTGCCAAAGCTTGCCAAAAGAGCGCTTGTTCCGCTCTGGGCGACCGCAATAGCGACGAGTGCTGTGCCTGCAATAAAAAGAATGGGTCTACGCATAAATATCTCCTGGGGCATTCGGTGATTGGGTTCATTGTAACTCAGATTCAGTAACCCGCAAGGGAACGATGGGGGCATTATTGCTTGTTGTTGGGTTTGCACCGGGTAGAGCGAAGGTATCTGTATCTGCCTCACCGGTTTCAAAGAGGTAACGTAGCCAAAAATGTCTCGTAACTTGACGCTTGCACTGTTGATCGCATTGATCTTTGGCCACATCGTATTGGCTGCCAATTACGCTGCTGTAACACCCTATCGTCAGGCGGGGGCGTTGCTTGGGCTCGGAAAGCCGCAAAAAATCCAAGATATTGGGGCGCCCGATGAGCGTCAGCATGTGAACTACGTCAATCACCTCTTGGCCGGTAAGGGATTTCCGGTTTTTTCACCGACGGATCCCAATCTGTACGAAACCTACCAGAGCCACCAGCCTCCCGCCTTCTACGTCCTGGCAACGGGGTGGTGCAAGTTGATGGGGGTTTCCGATCTCACACAGAAGGGAGACGGCCTGAAACTCCGGGCGTTGAATGTGATTCTAGGGGCAGGCACCGTCGCGGGCGTATTCTTCCTTGCGTTTTGGGGATTTCGAAACCCAGAGGTTGCTCTCGCCGCTGCGGCCTTTGCTTCATTTCTGCCGATGTTCACCGCCCTAAGTGGTGCGGTGAGCAACGATCCACTGCTGATTCTGCTGTGCACCTGGACCCTCGCGACAACGGCCTTGTGCCTTCGCGAGGAGTGGAGTTGGAAACGGATCGCTGTTATAGGGGTCCTGGCTGGACTTGCGATGCTAACCAAGACCACCGCGTTGAGTCTTGCTCCGGTTCTGCTACTCGCAGCGTTCCTTCCTCAAGAGCAGGATTTGCCGAGTGAGCAAGGCACCGACTCGATCCTCGTGGCTGTGGAAAAACTTGAAAAGAGGCGTCCTAAACAACCAGCCTTTCGCATGATTCTCGCTGCCGGTGCGATTGCGATGGTCATCGTTGCTCCTTGGTGGTTTCGAAACCAGACGCTCTATAAAGACCCTCTTGCCATCAAAGCTTTTAACTCGGCGTTTAAGGGTTCTGCACAAAAGTCCGACCTGGTTGCAGGCATCGAGGCCACCGATCCCGGAAGTTCCGGCGAAATGACCTACTGGAAAGACTGGGTGGGTTGGTGGACATCGCGATCCTTCTTCGGCGTGTTCGGATACATGGATATCTGGATGAACGAGCGAGGTACTTCGTTTACCGGTGTATCCGCCAAAGGCGCCGCACCCAATACGCTCTACAGGATGCTCCTGGCTGTGACCGTCCTTTGCGTTCTGGGATGGATCATAGCTCTGACCAAAGAAGAGTGGAAGGAGACCAAATCAGTTCAGATCGTAAATGCTGCCTTCTGCGTGATCGTGCTCCTGCTATTCCTGAGATTCAATATGCAGTACTTCCAAGCTCAAGCGCGGTATCTCCTCCCGGCACTCGGCCCAATTGCGTGTGGTCTGGCGATAGGTGCCTGGCAGCTACTTGGAAAGTTCCAACGGTTTGCCTTCCCAGCGTTGGCGTTGGTTTTCCTTGGGACAAACATTTTTGCCTTGTCGCAAATACCGGATGCGTTTGCTCAACGGATTGAGGCTGGCAACCGTCTTCCGTAGCATATGTTCCTTTCTGCAGTTTGCTTAGGCTGGTCGTTCCTTGGTCTCCCCTCCGGCCAAGGAACAACGAACCAGCCGGTCACATTGATTCTGCCCGCCGCACCTGTTCCTAAAATCGTTTCTGCCCTTGGAAAGGCTACCGGCATTCCGATGGCAGCCACAGCTCGCATGTCAGACGACATCGTTCTTCTGGACGTCCATGCGCGCCCCCTCGACGAGGTCATGAACCGGATCGCGGAAGTTACCGATGGTGTTTGGAAAAAAGACCATGGCACCTATCGACTCTCTCGTACAACCACAGCCGAACGTGGTGAATTCGAACGGGAAAAACAATATCGGAAGTCGCAAATCCTTGCCGAGGTCAACCGCTCCAAAGAAATTCGCGAATCAACCCTTAGTTTGGAACAGGCGAAAAAACTTGCTGGCGACTTTGAAAAGCAAAGGGAAAAGAACCCGCAATATGCCTTTAGCCCATACGCCGAACTCAGCGATAAGCTGAACATGACTCCAGTTCGTCGCGCCCTTCTTCGCTGCATCGCTGCCCTTGATCTCAATGAAATCTCTATGTTTCAACCTGGAGACCGAATTGCCTTTTCCAATAAACCAACCCGTACGCAGCGTCCACTGAACTTCTCCTGCGATGCCATCCTTGCCAAATTCACTCAAGAGCAAAACACATGGGCGAGCGCGGTTTCTGGTCGAACCGAAGCTGCGCAAAACCGGTTTGATGGGGATCCCCTTGACGCCAAAGACACGATTACGCAGACACCCGATCGCATCCTGCTCATCGCGCATCGGTCAAACTCGTCCGCTCTGGCTCATTTCCAGATTTATATCCTTGCAGGAACTTCTACGCTCGGATCTACTTCCATCTGGGTCGGAAATGACTTCACTCGAAATTTCTCTAAGTCCATGATGAATCCGCCAGCGGCGACGGGAACAAAAATCACTTTAGGATCAAACTCGAAGTTAGTTCTAGAAGCGACCAAGGGATGGATGAATCCAAACCAGCGTGCACTCGCTGGCCCGCCCGCAGCTGCTCTTGATCTTCTGGCCCATCCAGACGAAACGGACCCACTTTCGCTGGTGCCCACGGACGGATTTGTATCCATCGCCGAAGTCAATCACTTAAACCTGATTGCCTCGCTTCCAGATGACCTAGTGGGATTGAACTTCTTCCCTTCTTCAAGTTCTCTGAACCTGACCAGTTTTGCCGAGACGGCAGAGGGTCTTGGCAACCTGCAGATGTCTGAGAAGGATGGTTGGGTTGTCGTGAAGAGCCGTCATGAATTCACGTCGAAAAGCCTTAGGCTCGACAGAACTGTTTTGGGCAAATATTTGCGGAGCATTCAAGATTCCGGCCGTGCGAGCCTTGATGCGGAGGGCGAGTTCGCTCTCAAGGCTCAGCCGAGTGACTACGACACTTTTGGAGTGCCATTTGGCATGCTTTTCGACCCAAACAGCACGCAGAACGTCGATCAGGATTGGATCTCGCTCAAGCTTTGGGGCTCTTTGACTGCCGGTCAGAGGCGTGACCTCATAAGTGGTCAGAAGATCCTGTTTAAAGATCTCACTGCCGACCAACTCGGGTTGGTCGAACGAGAGGCATATCATAGGCCGTTCAAGCATTTCTCGGGCCCCATTGACGTTCCAGAAGGCACGGATTTTCGCCACCTAATGGAGCCAACCGAGTGCATTCCAGGTGGCCTGCCCGCAGACGGAGAGTTGTCACTCTCCCGGCAAAACGCACCAGCGATCCTCGCTTCTTCCACTGCGAAGAATGTTAGGCTCCAGTACGTGAGAATCTTCGACGCGCAGAGCTTGGGCAACTCGTTGGCTTACTACGAGAGCGCTCCTCCAGACCAAAACCCAATGTTCGACCGCTTTCAGGAGATCCAGCGCGCAAATTACGCACTCACTTACAAATACAGCACAACGGTGCTGGACAAGACGACTTTGCATGACATTGTCGTGCCGTCCGATTCCAAACCTGCGCCGTTTAGCAGCTTGCCAAAGGACGTACAGACGCGCATTCTGAGTGCAAAACAGCAAGCCAAAGATAATCCGACAACAGGGATCGAAAAGCGCGTGCCCCCACCGCTCTGACTATCTGTTCTCTTACAGACACTTTAAGGCAGCCTATCTCGTTAATTATCGTGATGGGTCAAATTGAGTTCGCCTCAGGCGGGAGAATGCTCCCAAAGGGTGAAGGGCTATTTCTAACCCAACGGTATACTCGATATTGTGGGAGTAGGTTCGCACTCTAGCGAGCGGTTGATATGAGCACACCATCAGCTCAAGCGACGTCCCCGGTAGGGTTCCCAAAAAGTGTCATTAAGCTGCTTCGTGTTAAGCAGTGGGCTAAGAACTTGCTCGTGCTGGCTGCACCTCTTTTTGCCGGACCAAGCCACCACCCTCAATATCTTGTTCCCACATTGATGGCGTTCTTTTCGATGTCGCTGCTGAGTTCCAGCACCTATGTTTGGAATGATTTGATCGATGTTGAGCGCGACCGACTGCACCCGGTAAAGCGATTCCGGCCAATAGCCTCTGGCAGTATTTCAAAGGCGTTGGCAACGGTATTGGGAATTGCCTGCTTCGTGGGCGGCCTGCTTCTAGCCAGTCTTCTCGGAAAAGCGAGCCTGGCAATTGTCTTGACTTACCTGTTCATACAGGTCCTCTACAATTGGCGACTCAAGCGAACTCCCGTCGCAGATGTGTTTACGCTTTCGGTGGGATTCATCCTGCGTGCGTGCTTGGGAGCGGCGGCGATCCAGGTGGTGATTTCAGGCTGGCTCCTGTATTGTACGGGCGCTCTCGCCATGATGCTCGGCTTCGCCAAGAGACGCAATGAATTCATTCTGCAGGGCGAAGATCGCTCGGCAACCCGAGAGAGCCTCGCCCAATATAGCCGCACCGCGCTTGACGCCATGGTTGCCATGTTTGGAGCTGGCGCAGCTATTTGCTATGCAATCTATACAGTCGATAGCAAAACGGCTCACAAGTACCCCGCGATCATCTTGACCTCCCTCTTCGTGTTTTACGGCATCACGAGATACGTCTTCCTCGTTTTTGCTGTCGACGAAGGAGGGGAACCCGCGGACGTCTTGTTCAAAGACCCCCATATCATTTTTAGTGTCGTCGGATTCTTCGTCAGTGCGGTCATCGCACTCTACGGAGTTCGAATTCCGATTCTGGAGCAATGAAACCAAATGTACGGCTATAGTTACGCGATCGTCATCGGTGCCTCATCAGGGATGGGTGAAGAGCTCGTTCGACACCTGGCAGGTGATGGAACAAAAGTTGCCGCTGTCGCGCGGAGACTTGATCGGCTTGAAGCGCTCGCGGCCGAATTTCCTGGCAAGGTACTTCCCTTTGCTCACGACGTTACGGACTACGATGCCGTACCCGCGTTGTTTCAAGAAATCACGAAACAACTAGGTGGACTCGATCTCGTCATCTATGCTGCAGGCGTTATGCCCGCCGTTGGGGAACGGGAATTTGACTTTGCCAAAGACAAGCAGATGGTGGACGTCAACGTGTCCGGAGCGATCGCTTGGCTGAACCAGGCCTCGATCCGCTTTGAGAACACTCAATCAGGCACCATCGTCGGCATTGGCAGTGTCGCTGGTGAGCGCGGAAGGTACGCCCAGCCCGTTTACAACATGACCAAGGCAGCGTTGGCCACCTACATGGAAGCTCTACGCAACCGCCTCTGCAAAAAGGGTGTTCGGGTTGTGACGATTAAGCCCGGTCCAACCGCTACTGAGATGACCGCTCACCTTCATATGAAAGGCATGATGGACGCGTCCAAGACCGCTGAAATCATCTTGAAGAAGTCCCGTAAGTCGGGCGAGTACTTCGTCAAGTTCACACACAAGATTGCCTTCACGATCATCCGGAATTTCCCCAGCGGCCTCTTCCGAAAGCTCAAAGTCTAGGAAGAAGCCGGCTCTCTCTACTTACCTTTCGGGTCAAAGGCGGCGCGTAGCCCATCGCCGACGAAATTCAGCGAGAAGACGGTAAGGCTTAACACCACGCACGGCCACACGAGCGCCACTGGGTGCGAACTCATGTCTTGCCGAGCGGAATTAATCATGCTGCCCCAACTCGCTTCGGGAGGCTGTACGCCAATTCCGAGAAAGCTCAAGGTACTTTCGGCAAGGATGGTTCCAGCAATATCGATCATGCTCACGGCAAGTAGGATTCCCGTGAGTTGGGGAAGGATGTGGCGGGTGACCAAATAAAACGTGGAAGCGCCAGATGCCTTGGCTCCAATGACAAACTCACGATCCTTCAGCGTTGCCACTTGTCCCTTCACCAAGCGCGCAATGGACGGCCAAGAGGTGACTGAGAGCGCAACAATGACGGGCAGGAGTTTGCCTATCAGCCCGCCTTCCTTCCGAGGCGGCATTGTGCCGATAATGAGCACCGCGAGAAGAATATCTGGGAAGGCGAACATACCGTCCGTAAAACGCATTAGGATCATGCTGAACCACTTCGGCGCATAGACTCCCAAAACCCCAACAAGCACACCGACACTGAGGGCTATGACCTCGACGATTAATCCAACCGTTAAAGAGACGCGTGCTCCTGCGGCAAGGCGCGAAAACACGTCTCTTCCTTGCTCGTCCGTGCCCAAGATGTACTTTCCACCCGGTTCAAGGTGAGGAACGCCTACTGGATCATAGACACTGTAGAAATTCGGCTGATCAGCCGGTTTCACCATGACATTCCGGACGGTTGGACCAAACACCGCCAAGAGCACCAGCAACGCCAAGAATCCCATCCCAAATAGGTACAGGAAATCTGTCTTTCGCTTCACGCCTACTCTCATATTTGCGACTCCCGTATCCGTGGATCAAGAATCGGCAGTAGAATATCGACGATCAGATTGAGAAAAATGAACATCGCACCGGTAACCAGCACGCCTGCTTGAACGACCGGCATATCGATCTGCTGGATCGCCTCAATCACAGTGCTTCCGAGACCCGGCATTAAGAAATATCGCTCCAAGACGAATGAACCGGTGAGCAAGAATCCAAAGCTGGTACCGATCGTCGTGATGACTGGCAAAATCGCATTTCTTAAGGCGTGACGGAATAGTAATCGACCTCTTGGTACACCCTTCGCCGTTGCAGTGCGAATGAACTCTTGATCAAGCGTGTCGATCATGCTCGCCCTCGTCAAACGTGTTATGAGTGCTGCAGGACGTGCGGCCAAAATCGTGACAGGAAGGATGAAGTAATAGAATTCAGGCGCGACAAGCGTCGTCGCCCAACTGTTCGGCAATTGGTCAAGTCGCTGGCAAAATATGTAAACCAGAATGGGGGCTAGAACGAAATTAGGCGTAGTGACGCCTAATGTGCTCAAAGTGAGGATCGCGGAATCTGCGAACCGTCGCTGGTATACCGCGGCTATCGCACCAAAAAAGATTCCAATCGCGGATGCCAAGACAATCGCCTGACTGGCGAATTTGACTGTCATCGGAACCGTACGTTTCAGAATGTCTTTGACTGGCTCGTGGGTGCTGTAGTAACTCACTCCGAAGTCGCCTTGAACGGCATGCCCCACGTACCGACAGTAACGTGTGGGCCAAGGCTGATCTAGACCGAGATTGTGTCGAATCTGCTGGACGGTCTCAATGCTCGCTTTTTCGCCACCAAGAATGGTCGCAGGGTCGCCAGGCGAAAACTCGCCCGCGACAAAAGTCACGAACGAAATGAATACTAAACTGAATGCCCCGAAGAGGAGCCTCAGAAGAATGGCCTTAACGAGCCGCACGGCAAAGCAGTGTACCGAAGGCGCGCAAGTATTTCAGGCTCGGCTAGGGTGTCGGGCCACGAAGAACCGTAAACGCCACGACACGATCGCCCTTTTGGATCTTCCTAAGCACATCGAGGCCGACAACAACCTGGCCAAAAACGGTGTAGTTTCCGTCTAGAAACGATGATTTGTCGAGAAGCATGTAGAACTGGGAGTCTCCAGAATTCCTGTCGTCTGTATTTCGTACCAGGCCCACGGCTCCAACGACATTCTTGAACTTTGTATCCTCATACGCGACACGTGCGCCGCTCCCTGTTGCTCCGGCATTCGCTATATCTCCCGTCTTTGAGGTTGGGTCGCCGATTTGAACGAGAAACGGCTTTGGCTTCAGTTCGACTTTGTGAAAGCGCTGACTGTTGTAAAAACCACTCTTCGCCAGTGACAAGATATGAGCCGTCGTCTTTGGGGCTTCAGCAGTGTGTAGCAAGACGTAAACGTTGCCACGTCCCTCAATTTCAATCTTGAGAACAGTCTCGCCCAATTTGGGGGAGTATTGCTGGCCCACACAAATCGTGAGGGATAGCAGAACTAAAACCAAACTCCAAAAGATTCGCATGCTCGTTAGTTCTACGTACGTCGAAAGTGGTGCTGGGCGTTACTGCCCTAATCGGCGACCGTATCCATCGTATTTTACGCCGCCAGCAAGAATGATAACGCCATCAATAACCGACCAGATATATCCGACGCCGCAGGTTGAGAATAACAACTGCAGAACGCCATAAGCTCCGTATCCCAAATACATTCTGCCGACACCAGGAATAACGAGTTGCAGAATTCCTGCTATCAATCGACTTTTATCGCTTCTAATCGGCGCAAGCGTTCTTGAATACCCCGCATAGACAGGTGCCGATCCAAAGGATCGGTCTGGGTTTGGTAGCTCGGTCGGTCCGGGCGGCGGAGGGGGACTCATCGACGGAGCAAAGCTGGTGAAATGCGAGGCTAATTCGGTGACTCGCCCTGCATAGATCCATTCGGCCATGCCGACCTTCCAGACGTAAGTATCGTGCGCAATAACTTCCGCCGCGATCAGCTCATTTATCTGATCGCGGGTTAGTGGCCCCAACTGGCCATAGTGTCCGATGTAATACCATTCACCCACGAATATATTGCCCTACAGATACCAAACCCTTGACGTTTCGTTGTACCGCAAAAAGAAGGGCTAAAGATTCAAGCGCGCCACCTTGTGTAGCAAGCGTGAGATGCACCCGAGACTCCATCGACGACCGATTGGGCGGACGATCTCCCCCCAAAAGCTGCAGTGCTATAAGAAAAGCCTTCACAAGACGCCCTAGACGTATGTGAAGGCTATCAAGAGTTGCCTGCCGTTGCGCGCTTATTTCTTTTTTGCGCTCAACGCGGCCGTCGATCCTGGCGTTGGATTCAGCAACTGAATCGCCTTGAGTAGCTGATTGTCCGTTGCTGGATCGCCAAAGGTGACTTCAGTGCTCGTGGAAAGCTCGACTTTGAGGTCAGGCTCCAATCCACCGCTTAGGAATGCTCCATAGGGATCGACCTTTCGACCAAAAAATGGAGTGACGGGCAAGAAGTACTTCGCGATGGTGATCTTTGCGCTCGATCGATCGACCAGCGGAAAAACGTTTTGCACTGACGCCTTTCCGTAACTATGTGTTCCTACCAATTTGGCTCTGCCGTAATCACGTAAACATCCGGCAAAGATCTCTGCGGCACTTGCAGAATCTTCATTCATGAGCACTGCGATCGGATAATTGAACTCGTGGATCACTCCAGGGTAGGTCTTTGCCGACTCCTCGTGGCCATCACGAAACTTCATCTTCACGACGAGCTTGTTCTCAAAGAATCGGCTCAGCATATCAACCGCCGTCTCGAGTAGGCCGCCTGGATTTTCCCTCAAGTCGATGACCAGACCCTTGATCTGGTGATCTTCCAGCTTCGACAGTTCCTTATCAAACTGGGCAGCAGTGGGCTCGGAGAAGGACGAAATCGACATATAGCCAACCTGGTGATTGGCAAGGTACTTCGAATCAACTGTCGGAGCGATAATCCGGGCACGCTTGACAGTAATAACCACTGGTTTCGGCTTGTCGCTTTGAATCACCGTGAGTTTCACGATGGTGCCTTCTTTGCCTTTGACCATCCCGACGATATCATCTACGACCTTTCCGGCGACCGACTTACCATCGACGCCCGTGATGATGTTTCCTGAACGGATGCCGGCTGCATACGCAGGACCGTCTTCAAACACAACCACGATCTTCGCACCCATCGAGTCTTGGCCAAGACGAGCACCAACTCCGCCGAAGTTTGCGCGCGTTTCATCGTTAAACGCTTCAGCAAGCTTCGGACGCATAAACATCGTGTGGGGGTCGCCGAGCGAGGCCATGAGGCCCTCCATCCCCGCATACTTGAGATCTGATTTATTGACAGGCTTGATGTAGTCCGTCAGGATTTCGCTGTAGGCATGCTGAAACTCGACTTCAGGAGTTGCCGCCGCGCCCGACTTGACGCCAAATAGCGATCCCATTGTTCGTACGGAAGGTACTTTGCCCTTCTGGATGTCTTGCCAACTAAACCCAAAGAGGAAGCACAACACCAAAAGGCCGAAGAAGGACAAAATTTTAGCAGCGGTCTTCATTTGGCACCTCCCTTGTGAGCCGTCGTAGTCGTACCGAGAGTCGGTTTGTAGACCGAAGTGACGATCGTGTAGCCTGAGCCGTCTGGAAGCCGAACAATCGTGCGATTGTCTCGGTCACCGCCTGTCTCAGAACCGGAGAGTCGAGCGACTCCTCTTGAAGACAGAGCAAGAGCAAACATCTCCGCAACACCACGTGTGCTCTTATCCGTAATGAGGGTGATCTTGGGTGGACTTGGATTCCCGTTCTTCACTACAAGTGAGGTCGGACTTTCATGCCGATACGTATTGAACGTGCCGTACTGGCCTTTCGGAGCGATGATTTCCAAACACTGCTTCATCGTTGCAAGGTCACCCATCGTGTTGTTTCGAAGGTCAATCGTGACGGCTGCCTTACCGGCAATCTCATGCTTCAGAGGTTGAACGCTGCTTGGGATGAAAGGCAAAGTGATCTGACCATCGCGAACGCCAAATGCAGGCAAGGTAGAAGGTGCCTTTCCGATCTTTGTCGTTCGCTGAGTTCCAGCACGGTCCCAGACGACCGAAACAACTCCAGATTTGCCCATGAATAGCATATCTTTAGCCTTCAACGGCAATATCGCATGGTCTGCTTTAGCTCGAATCTCATTCCTAAGGACGTTTAACTCTGAGAGCTTCATGTTCTTGGCGAGGAATGCTTTTTGGGCTGCTCGGAATTTTCGAACAAGGTCGCTATTTACAACCCAGTGACCATCCACTGAATAGACGGTATCACCAATTTGTACTCCAGCTTTGTCAGCCGGACCACCCGGAACCACACTCACTACTTGAAGCCGAGGGATATCGCGGACGGTTGCCATCGTATCTTCCGGTGATGAGTCAGCGCCGGGAGTTTCCTGGATAGCTTCAGCCTGTGTGCTCTTCGGTCCTGTGACAAGTGCGAAGTCAGCCCCGATACCCTCAAACTTGCCTTCTCTCGCGTTGATGAACGCGCTGAACTGAGTTTTATCCATGTAAAGCGACTGAGGATCCCGCAAGCTTGAGATCATCCCGCGAACCGCACCTGATGCAAGCTTCTGCTCATCGGTCACTGGCTCGACGTACTGCTCTTTGAGTTTTTGACTGAGCTCGTAGAAGTAATCGCCAGCAGGAACATTGAGGTCGTCCGTTCGCGATGCCAAAAGTCGGTCGATGGAGGCAACCGTTGCCGTTGGCTTGACCACGCCAAGATCGGCGCGCTCCCTGGCCAGCAACCCAACTACAATTACGGCTACTGACGCAATCACGCCTGCCGCCGAAACAACGCTATTCCTGGTGTTAGTCATAAGTGAAACCGGTTCATCATTCTACGCCGGGTCACCCAAATCGTGGGCGAGCCTTCGAAAGATATGGTGATATCAAGGCAATCATTCATCGCGTTAGTGTTGTGCGTCCCTGCATTAAGTTGCCGTCGTACCGCTTGCTAAGGATTTTGCAGCCGTACTGACTTCGGTGTCAGGACTCGCAAGCATCGAGTCAATGGTCTTCTGAGGCAGCTTCAAGCCTTTCTTCTTTGCCACGTTGATAAGGGCCAACTGCACTCCTGGGTCAAGATCATCGAGTACATTGCCGATTTCATCAAGGTTGACCGCTTGCTCAAGCGCAGCGAATGCAACAAGCGAAGCGGCCCTTACTGACGCCGAGCGGTCGGCGATTGCGGTGCGTAAAGCATTTCGATGTTCTTCAGAAGGGTGTGTGGCGAGAAATTCCAGTACGAGCTTGCGAACAAATTTGCTGTCGTCGCGAACACCCTTATAGCCTTCGGATTTATTCGTGGCGACACTTGACTGAATCAACTTGA
The DNA here is from genome assembly GCA_903833215.1 of uncultured Armatimonadota bacterium. GTDB lineage: Bacteria > Armatimonadota > Fimbriimonadia > Fimbriimonadales > Fimbriimonadaceae > Fimbriimonas. Next base: position 38,088 of record CAILEM010000061.1, on the reverse strand, counting down.
TGTAGCTCTCAGCGCGAACTCGATCACTTGGCTCGTTTACAGCGGACCAGAGGAGCGCCGAAGCGACCCTATCCAGCGAAACATCCGCATTGCGGGTCACTGCCAACTTCACGGCGGGATCACTCATACCAATAAAGGCCATGCGGAATGTCTGAGATTCCGGTGTCGCAATCTGGGCAAGCCCCTCCACCGCCAAGACGTGAGCCTGCCAACTCCTGTTGGCCAATAGTCTCGAAACGTCCTCGGCAGCTTTAGGGTCTTTCGTTTCGGCGATCAGTCTTCCGGCAGTCATCTTTGCGTAATCGGACAAAGACACACTGATCGATCGCTTGACGACGGCTCGCGCCGTATCGCTTCCCTCTGCCTGGAGTGCGGTAAGGGCCGCGCCCGCAATCGACGGATCCAAATCCAAGCTGTTCGCGATGAGCGCTTCCTCAACCGTAGTGTCCTTGAATCCGATATAGGTCGTTGTCGCATTGAGCCGAACCAAAGGATTTTTATCTTTCAGCAAGACGGCCAATTCAGCACTCGGCTGCTTGGCCTTAGCAGCAAAGAGCGCTCTTGCTTCAGGGTCATCTGAGGTCGCACTTGGAGCTGTGGGAGCGATCGCTGGTCCAGCCGGGTCTGCCGAGAACTTGAAATCGGCCAATTGCACTTCAATCGGCTCTGGCTGGTTCTTTCCTGCCAGCTTGGCATTGGGACTTGGCTCAACTGCCAATCGAGCGACATCTGATATTCCTGCAGACTGCCCTAAACTCTTAAGGTCTACAGAGATCTTTTGCCATTTACCATCCGTGATAAACGGAACGCTGGCAACAACCGCTCCTTGCATCGGGGTTACGAGTGTCGGATCTTGCCCTAATGAAATCCAGAGGACTTTGCCCTCGGAAGATTCGACGCGTATTGAAATGGGATCTTTACTGGTGGACTTCGCGAAGAAATTCAGCGTTGGAGTTGTGTCCAACTTTGCTATCGGCATACCATCCGCACGAGCAGGGAGGCTGAGTCCACCTTCTCGGAAACCCGATGTCTCCGTAAACTTGAGAACCTGTCCCTTTTCAGAATCAGGCACGATCTTGGCGTCGGATGAGCCCAGTTCGGAAATCTTGACTTCAGTCGGATCTGCAACTGCGGGGTGAAGTTCCAAGACCGTGCCATGGCGCCCTAAGTAGGTTTGCGCAGGAACTTCGTCAAGACTAACCAACGAATTCCATGCGTCAACGCCGTCAGGTTTTGGCGCTGCAACGGAAATATCCTTATATCCCTGCTGCTTCGCCCTCACTGAAACCTGACGAAACCATGCACTACGTAACGCTTTGTCAATGGTTGAAGTGATACCGTCCTTGCCAACCGGAGAAGCCGACACTGCGGCAACCGGCGTATCGTTGACAATCGTATCGGCGACGGGAGAAGGCAGGGCCCCCGGAAGAATATAGACCACGGAATTGAATGGTCCCCTGAAGACCTTATCTTCGGCTTCATAAGACCCGCCGTTAATTCGGGGCTCAAAATATTTGTGAGCGAATTCAGAACCAAACGCGCCGATTCCAGCATCCCGCATCCACTCGCCTTCGATCTGAATGTCCGGATTGATCGTTACCGCGCCGTTAAACTTGGCGGCGACATACGCATTGAATCGAAGGAGTGCCACACGCACTTGGGCGAGTTGAACGGACTCAATCGTTGCACGGTGCTCGCGAAGAACGCCACTTGCATCACGACCATCCGATTGCAATCGCGTAAAGATAACGACCTTCATTCGCCAAACTGCAGGTTTTTCGGGTTTGATCCCTAAAAAGCGTTCTTGGACTTCAGTCCAATCACCCGAGGTTTCGTAAATTTTGGGCCATGTTGACGGCGCACCTTGGAGGTAAGTCCAGCCATGCCACGAACTAAAATCCGCCGAAACCACAGCATCCTGTGGTTTTGGCGGAAAGAGTGATCCGGGCTGGCTGTTGACCTGACCATGCAGGAGCGACAATGCCAGAAGCATTTGCGTAACGATCATCACATTTTAAGGTTGTCTCAGTCGAGAAGTCGGAACAAGCGGATGTCGTCAGGACTCGTTGCATGACCGTCGCCGCGTGTGAATTCCAAGCTCGCAATACTACTTACGGTGGAAAGATCCTGTGGAATCCTGCCAATCAGGTCTTCGACGACTTTTTTGATCTTTTCCGCGTTGGAGCTGAATACAGCGAGCACATCATGGGCCGTTACCGCTTCTGTACCTGCATGCACACCGCTGTCGTAGTCCGTAATCAACGAAATGTTGACAACGCCCATTCCAAGTTCGCGACACAGGTAAGCCTCAGGATATTGCGTCATGTTGATGACTTCCCAACCTGCATCGTGGAACCACTTGCTTTCCGACTTCGTGGAAAAACGCGGTCCCTGAATGACCACAACCGTTCCCGTGGGGTGACACTCAATGCCGTGATCTCGGATGGTTTGGATGGCCAGATCCCTCAAGATGGGATCATACGTTTCCGCTGGCGAGACATGGGTAACGATCGGACCATCATAGAACGTATCCGCTCGACCGTTTGTTCGATCCACAAACTGATCACAAACGACGAAATCTCCTGGCTTTACGTGGAGTTGCAGCGATCCCGCCGCGCACGGACTGATGATGCACTGGCATCCCAATGACCTCATGGCCCAAACATTGGCCCGGAAATTAATCTTGTGGGGAGGGATCGTATGCTTCCTTCCGTGTCTAGGAAGGAATGCAACTTTACGACCACTCACGTTGGCCAAGAAAATCGAATCGCTAGGAGCGCCGTAAGGGGTATCAACCTTAACCTCACGTACATCTTCCAAAAGGCTATAGAAACCCGAGCCGCCGAATACACCAATTTCTGCAGAATTCATATCGTTCGTTAAGCCTACTTGGAACGAGTCCTTAGAAGGTTGTGAAGTTGCTTCATGAGCTCGTCAACTCGCTGACCACGTCGCAATAAAACATCGGACAGGATAGCGCTTACGTGACCAGTCTTGACAGCCGTAATCGTCTTGAAACGCGGATCATTCATGACCAGACCGTGTCCTGAAACATCTGTTGGAGTTCCGTTCACAAAGATCTCGTCAGGATTCAAAGCAACAAACGCCTCTGCATTGAGCTTCTCAAACTTCGCACCCTTCGGTCCAACAATCTGACCACCCGCAATACGGATGACATCGCCAATAAACGAATCGGCTCCGCAGATATAGTCATCGCCTCCAGGGCCCGGAAGAACAACAGCGACCTTTGGCTTGGGATTCACTGGCTCGGCGAGGCATGCCTTCTGTTCGGTGTAAACCCTTTCAAGGTAGTCGTTGAATCGAGTTTCCCAGCCGAGTTTTCCGCCAAGCACATACATCTGCTTGATGAAGTCACTCACTGTCACGGCATCAATACCGTAAATATCTGCACCCGAGGCCTTGAGCTTATCTATATCTTGGTCGGTATACAGGCCCTTATCGTAAACGATCATATCGGGCTTAATCGCCATGATCCGCTCGTAGTCCGGCTTTACGTCTGCAACCACAGGAACAACGGCCATCAAATTAGGCGGATAGTTACAGGATCGCGTTCGCCCCTTAAGCGTGTTTGAATCCGCATCGGTAGCTATGATTTCAGTGGTGCTCGGACTTAGGCTGACGACGCTTCGATAAATCTTAGGACGTCTTTCGACCTTGGCCTGCTTGTCGGCGCAGCCAAACATGGCTACAGAAATGAGTATAAAAAGGAAAGGAAGCGCCCTGCGCATAGGGGCATTGTGGCGTATGCTGCGAATCGTTTGCCACGAACGTGCTGAAGATGTTGTCATTGGCCTCATCGAATCAAGTAAAATCAATCGTCCAAGCAGGGGTGTAGCTCAGTTGGTAGAGCGAAGGTCTCCAAAACCTTAGGTCGCGGGTTCGAGCCCTGTCGCCCCTGCCATTTCATCGGATCGTAACTTGTGCCGCCACAGTGGCCAGATCCTCGAAGTTTCGGTCCCCGACGATGAGAAGTGTGCTTTGGCCTTGTTGGCGCACCACGCAGTTCTCACCGTTTAGCATTCCCATTTGAAGGTCTGCATGCCCTTGAAGGGGTTGCATGCCATCAAGCACGATGGGCTGACGAACTTCGTAAATCTTAAAATCACCGTTCTGGTCACGAGCGGAAAGCTGGGTCACAGGAATTCCGTCAATAAATCCCGTCTTCACCCCACGAAGTGTAAGGTGATCTGGAGTCGACGTTTTGGATTGGTGGATCAACCAATCTTCCCAACGAGCCATGTCCTTGCTAAGGCCATTGGGGGTTGCTTTTTGGGTCGACAACGTCCCGAAGGCTCTGGCAAGATCAGGACCTGAGTAGTTTCTTCCATCGGAATGGTGAGAAAATCGGCCGACAAGGAGAATTCCCACAAATAACGTGGCACACATGGCGGGAGCAAAACGCCCAACCAGAGATTCGATCCTCTTGGTCTTGTCCAACTCATCGAGGCGTCGTGTGCAAGCCTTCCAAGCGTCTGCAGAATCCGGCATCACGACATTGGCGCGAAGGCCGACCTTGAGATTCCGAATCGCTTCCACTTCCCGTGCAACGCTGGGAGAAGTGGCCATACTCGTTTTAACGGCATCGGCCTCATTCGAGCTCAATTCTCCGTCAACGAAAGCATGAAGGTCCATAGGATCAATCATTCGTCTGCACCTTGTTTCAAATACCCTTCCTTGATCGCGTATGTTTCGAGCGCCCTTCGCAAAATGGACCTGCCTCGGGCAAGACGAGAACGAACGGTCCCGATCGGAACATTCGTCGCGTCAGCGATCTCCTGGTAGCTGAGCCCTTCAATATCGCTCAATATCACTGCCATTCGAAAATCCTCCGGGACCTTTGCAAGTGCATCCTCGATCTCAGCACCAACTGCGTTGTCAAACAGAAGCCGATCAGGCAATTCCGATTCACATGAAACCGGTTCAATCGCGCCTTCTTCCTCCAAAGAACCTAGCAGTGGGCCGCGCTGCCGTTGTCTGTACCGATTGATGTACAGATTCGTAACAATACGCAGCATCCAGGCTTTGAAATTCGTGCCATCAAACCGATCATATGCATCGTAGGCCCGAACTATCGCTTCCTGTGCCAGATCCTCGGCATCTTCGCGAGATCGAGTGAGTCTCAACGCCGTACCCAAGACCGCGGGGAAAACTTTCTCGGCTTGTCTCTCGAAGGACTCGCGCAAATCGCGCTTCCCAAACAGCATTAGTCGAGGGAGTCTACCCACCCGACTTAAGCAACACGAACTTGCCCTTCATCCGTTCCCGACGTATTCACGAATCTGGAACAATTTTAAGAAGCGGGACTAGTGGCCATCACTAAACAAGTCTCGCGACAGAACCCCTTCCAACTCAAGCAACCTCTGCTTCATTGCCAATCCACCTGCGTACCCCGTCAGCGCCCCCGAGCTACCGATTACTCGGTGACAGGGCACGATAATCGATATCGGATTGGTGGCGTTTGCACGACCGACAGCCCGCGAAGCATTCTTGTTTCCAAGTATCTGCGCTAGTTCGCCGTAGGTTGACGTTTCGCCGTAAGGAATCTTCCGCAAAAGGGCCCAAACTTGATGCTGGAAATCTGAGCCGTCAGGAGCGACCCGGACATCAAATTCCGTCCGCCTGCCGTCTGCATACTCTTCGAGTTGGCGTTTGACATCCCTAACTGCGTCTGGTTTCCGTTCGTTGTTCGGTTTTGAGATATAGCGATCTGTTGCGTCCGAGGTCCAGAGTTCAACCACAGCCCCTTCCCCATCCACCGCGACAGTTAGCGGCCCAACTTTTGTGTCAAAGCAATCAAAATATAGTGATCTCATCATGATTCGAATTTCAATGTTTGCCACAAGTGCAGACATGCCAGGGACCGTTGTGGTGAAAACGGTTCCATGAGTTGACGGGTGACAGCAACATCCGGTCGGATTTCGAGTTGAAAGCATTTTTGAAGCGCGGAGGTGATGCCGGTGTCTCCCACCGGTAAACAGTCGGCAAACCCAAACCCTCGCATCATGAGGTAGTGGACTGACCAGGGACCGAGACCCCGAATCTCGAGCATCGTCTTCTCTGCTCGAGTTGCAGCCCCGTTTCCGATTGCACAAAGATCCAAGGTCCGCGCCGCAATAAGCCGAGATAGATCGATGAGATACTCCGCTTTGCGACGTGAAAACTGCAGCGGCAGCAAATCCTCCACTGACAGTTGGCCGATTGACTCGGGGGTGGGAGGCGAGATTAGCCCGTTCCCGACCGGCACTCCAAGCAGTTCTACTAACTTCCGGCGGAGCGAGTATGCGAACGTGAGATTCACCTGTTGCCCAAGAATCGACCAAACAACGGCGTCGAATTCAGAGAATGTCAGTGGAACACGGAGACCAGACCGGCCTTCGTAAAGGAAATCATGGCCGAGCTTTGCTGCTAGTTGTTCGAAGGCTTTGGGATCCTGGCGCAACCCGATCATCCGGCATACCCCGCGATGAGCCTCGACTGGAGTTCCTCCTTCGACGTGACATTCGACCAGCGTATCGTCAAAACGCAAATGAACCGATCCTGGGCCTTGCCCAAATTGAGTGGAAATCCACAGTTCGGTACCCTCAACCTTCTCACTCAAGCTTAGGGGGTCCCTTCCAAAGTAACCCAGCACTGCGGATCTTCGAAAAGACTCTGGGAGCGTCACCGAAAAAGCCTGGGCATTTCCCAATTTTCGGTAAGCCACAGGAGCCATTCCGACCAACCTACCAAAATTCTCGTAAAACGTAGAAAGGGTTTCAAATCCCACAGCAAAGGCGATGTCCGATACGCTTGCTTCCGAATTCAGTAATCGTGCGCAGGCATTTTCGACCCGAGTTCGAACAATGAGTTCGCCCGGTGTTACATGGTAGTGGTGTCGGACGCTCTCGAATAGCTTGGAGGTGCCCATTTCTGCTTGGGTCCCAAAGTCACCGATCGACGCAAAATCACTCGGATTGGCTCTGAGCTTTGCAACGGCATCCTCAAGTCGGTCAAGTTCAACATCGGTGCCGGCATAGTAATCATCTGGACGGCACTTTTTACACGCCCTCAACCCAGCTCCACGGGCAGCGTTGATGGTTGGGAAAAACTCAACATTTTCGGGTTTGGGTTTCCGCGCCCGACACGACGGCAGGCAATAGATCCCGGTACTAAGCACCCCGGTGATGAACTGACGATCATAGGATCCGTCAGATGCCATCAACCGATCCAACATCACTTCGCGCGTCAACACCACGCTACAAGTATGCGAATTTCACCAAGAAAGTTCTTCCGAATACTTCCGCAGCAATCTCACATCTCAACATTTCAATTTCTCAGATTCATTCCGACTATACAGAAGCCATTGGAATTGGCGTCAGCTTGGGACGAACCGTCGCCTCAAGCTCTTCTCTCGAAATTTCGCGATACAAACTATCTCGCTCGATCGGAATTCTTCCTGCCTCTTCGATCATGCGGATCATATTCTCATAGGTCAGGGATTGACTCTTGTTGCCCCACTCGCCGGACTTGTAGGTGATCTCGTATTCGTGCACCAGACCGTCCGCGTCATCTGCTCCATACCACAGCGACATTTGAGTTACGGGAACGGTGTTCATGATCCAGAAACTCTTGATATGTTCGAAATTGTCGAGCATGAGCCGACATAGGGCGATGTTTCGCAGGTCGTCGTCACCCGTCGGTCCCGCGATATGTTCTAGCTCAGTCTCTTCGGGATGAAAACTCAAGGGGGTCATCGTTAAAAAGTGCTTCGTCTCATCCTGCAATTCGCGAAGTTGGATCAAGTGGTCCACCCGCTCTTCCACCGTTTCAATGTGCCCGTAGAGCATCGTTGCGTATTGCCGCAAGCCAAGTTTCGATGCGGCGCGGGCGACATCTTTCCATTCGTCACCGTTGAGCTTCTTGCCGAACAATTCAGCATGAACCCGATCGCTGAGGATTTCAATTCCTCCACCAGGGAGTGAATCGAGACCTGCTTCGATGAGGTCGGCGAGCGCCTGATCGACAGTCACTTTTCCTTGCCTCGCAATCTCAACGATTTCCACAGCCGTAAATGCCTTAACATGCACGCCAGGGCGCGCTTCCTTCACGATTCGGACGAGGTCCATGTAATAGCTGTATGGCAGCCGAGGATTGATGCCACCCACCATGTGTATCTCGGTCAGCGGGACATCGCGATGCCATTCCAGCCGGTGCTTCACCTCTTCAAGGGTCATTTGGTAAGGAGCTGGGCCGCCCTTCTTCGCATAAAAGCTACAGAATTTACAGAACTTATTACAAATATTGGTGTAGTTGATGTGCTGATTCCGAACGAAGTACGTTCGACCACCATGCCATCGCTCTCGGACTATATTTGCCAAGTAGCCAACGCCAGTCAGGTTAGGCGTCGTGTAAAGAAGAATGCCATCTTCCCGAGACAGCCGCTCTCCTCGTTGGACTTTATCCAATATCGTCAAGAGTTCCGGACCAACGATCTGCTGAGGGTTGAGTGCCATGTGTTTCACTTAAGAATACCACGAACTTTCACAAGAAACTGAAAGTTCTAACTACCATCACTAGACGAGCCTACAGGCTGTCGCAATCGTAGCGATATTCCAAGCTTTATCTATGCCAAAAGCCCCCGAGGCGTTTGCACTACGAATTCGTTTCATCGCGTCTTTCACGAGTGGTCCAAGTTTGCGATCTGGCATCACGCATTCTTCAAGGAAGCGAATAGCCTCAAACGGCCCGAACTGAGCAAGGATCAACTCAAGGGAGCGGTCGACGTCCAAGCCAGTCACCGTTCCTTGAAAGAGCCTGGATCGCAATTCCAACGAGTTCTCAAATTGGTCGAACCATGGCAGAGCAAGACGTCGAACCCACTCCACCATCTCCACAAGACAGTCGTAACTCATCCCAACATTCCAAATCACCCAACAGGGAGGTAATTCAAGCTGTCCAAGATCGAGAAATGCCAACCCCGATGGCGCACGGCTTGGAGGGCACCAATACCTCTGCCTGACTTCATGCAAGCCGGCATGACTCAAATGCAGATAAACCCGAACCGGAACAAAGCCGTCGCCTCTTACATTCGGGCTGGATCGGAGGACGATTTCTTCGATCAACTTCCCTGGTCTACGCTCCAATAGCGGGAGTCCACCATTTTTGAAGACCTTAAAGCCTTCATCGAGCAATGCCCCACCGATGAAGTGACCTGCCTCATTCAATGACTCGCGGGGTTGATGTTGTCCCGCGCGAAATGCGCCCAATTGCCATCGACGAGACGGAGTGCCATCCCATGCCGCCCGAAGATCTTCACTTCGATAAAATAACCTTCGGTGGGCAAATTCCATGTTCACATTGGGCCGACAACTTGACCTACGCTTGTTCGGGCAAAGTAGATGGCAATCCCATGTTCATCGGAGGAGCGCTGGGAGCCGACTTTGGCATCCATACGACTGCTTTGACATCCACTGCTTCGACGCGCTGCTGTCCAATAGCAGCCGGTCCTCCAATAATCTGCGAGGCCGCTGAATCAGATACCGCAATTCCGCCAGCAGGAGCCTCTTTCTGAAGATGGGCTGCGACGTCAATCACATGAGAAAAGTTAACAGATTTGACATCGCCACCCTCCGGTGCCATGACTTGCCCCGAGTGAATTCCACAACGTAGAACAATTGGCACACCGATCCTATTCCGAAGCATGTTCAGTTCAATGAGGCTCGCCTGGATGTTCTTGGCTGCCGAAAAGGCGTGCTGCGGATGATCAAAAGCACAGATCATTCCATCGCCCGCAGTTGAGTGGAGCCGACCACCGTATTTTTGAACGATCCGAGTGACAAATTCGTGATACTCGGTGAAGGTGTACTCGACAGCAAGAGGATCTGCGACCTCCTTCATTCGCGTCGAGCCGACAATATCGATGCTGAGAAAAGTCATGAACTGAAGGCCAGAGCTCAACTTGTCCTGGAGGCGGTTGAGTTGCTTGAGGAGGTCTTGCCGCTCCTTCAATGGATCTTTTAGCCCCAATTTGACACGATACTTGTTTCCTAGTTGGTGAACTCCGACACCGCCCGCAGCGCCTAGGACGATCATCGGCAAAAACCATCCAGAATCAACCCGCGAAGGGACTCCGAGCAAAAACTCAAAAACGGCGTGCATGAGGTACAGCCCTCCCATCAAGAGCCCGCCGGATATTCCTGCAGTTCGGAGATCTCGTGCTTTGAAGACGTTATAAAGGCCAAACAGTCCGCACAGTGTTGCCAACATCGTAAAGATGCCGTAATTGGCACCTTGGCTGTAACGCGTGTGTACCGCGTTCCATTCATCTGCGGTGAGAAGCAGAGCCGCCGATCCTGCGGCAGCGCCAGACAGGACATACCTTCGAGTGTGCTGTTCGAGCGTCAGGTACTGCGAGCGGATATTCGCCAAGAAGCTCTTTTTCTGTTTTTCAGAGCGAATCTGGACGGCGAGTCGGACGTACTCAAGCGGCGCTCCCGTAGCTTCAGCGACGGCAAGAATCGCGCTCTCGTCAAGTTCTCCGCCATTTGCCTCACGCAACCTTTCAGCGAGAATAAGCATCTGCTCGACGCTATCGTCGGTCATGCCGATCTCTATCTCACTCTGCTGCAGGTCAAATTCCAATTCGAGACTCCAATTTCGATTGTACTATCGCACTTGAGAACACAGGCGTTGCAGTCACAACCCAAAACCTTTGCCCCTCGTCAAACCCCAAATGCAATCAGGGGACCAGACAATTTCTTGCCAAGCCCCCTGATTTTCAGCACGCGTATGCTTTGTTTCCTGGATTACAGGTGTTTAATGGTTCGTGCGACCGGGCCCGAACATCCACTTGATGCAGGCTTTCCAGCATCGGATCGAGGTGCGACGTAGATAGCACCAGGGAGATTCGTCGTTCCAACTGTTAACCCTGAAGGAAGCGGTGCGAAGCATGAAACCACTCCAGCATCGTATTGAAGTCCAAGGTAACCGAAGGATTGATAGAACGTCGCCGGAACCGAGTCCGCAACAACCGAGAAAGAAGTTGCTACGACTGGAACGGATGCTCGAATACTTCCGTCTGACTGAACCGTGACGGTATCAACAACCGCGCCCTCTGCATTAAAGAACTGGACTTTCGAGCCAGGAAGTGAATTGGCGTTGGTTCCTTGCGCCAAAACCGATCCGATCACTCGAACCTGATGAATTTTCAGATCATATTCAGATGTGTATTCAAAGCCACCGTAGCTACCGGAAACGACCAATGGGGTCGTTGTTGGTACAACGCTTGCAATGTACTCACCCGTGTTCGCAGCAAGAATGCCGTAGGTTCCCGACGTGTCGCTTGAAGCGAAGTTCACATTAGGAACGATGTGCCTTGTCCCATCTGCTGAGTAGTAGACAACTTGGAATATGATTTTGTCGCCACATTCAATATTTGTTGGGTCGACAATGCCGAACACAGTGGGATCCAATAGGTCAGCTTGAAGCCCTGGTGTTTGTGGATTCACGAGTTGGGCATCCGTCCACTGGGTTGGGTGCTGTAGGTTGGTCCGGAGGACCTTGACGATTGCCTCCAGTCGTGGTGTTCCGTTGACCACCGTCTTGGACGCCGCTTGATTTCCCGTGCCGCCGCATCCTGCGACGATTACGGCAAGGAAAGCGACCGCAAACTTCTGAACGTGCTTCATCGCGTTCTATTATGCCGGTTACGGCACCCTTTGTGAAGTCGGTTGGAACGGAACATCATAACATCAATCTCCATAACTCAATAACACGAGGGGCCCACCGCGAAAAGTGGGCATAAACGACATCTCAACCAAGACAACCGGTGGGCGGAGCAGGAGGACCTGAGGTCTTCATAGCTGGCACAATCGGACTCGCCATAGGCGTTACCGCCGTCGGCGAAAGGGGCGTGGGCATCTTTGCTAGGCATGAGGTACCAACCAAATACTCGCTGCCCTTGTAGGCAAACTGTGGGTAATAGTAAACGTTGTTCGCATCTGCCAACGCGAGATCAATCGTAAACCTTACTGCTGTCGACGGAAGGCTGGCACGAAACGTCCCATCTCTTGCGGTGTACGCGACTCCGACCACATGGGTGGAAGCGTCATAGAATCTGACAATCACGTCTTGAATAGGATTTGCGCTGTTCCTTACTAGGCCGGTTACCAAATCCTGTGATGCAGTAACTACGATTGGCGCGGAGTAAAGCACTCCGCCGTACACGACGCTGACCCTGTAAGGTGTTGCTGCGGCACCAATTGCGTGAACCAGTCCTGACGAACTGACGGTGGCGACTCCTGCTGGAGCTGTGGTTGTCCACCCAGAAACTGGCACCACGACTAGGATGTTGTTTTTATCCCTAGCGGTGATGTCAAGTTGAACGACGTCCCCGACAACGATGTTCCTGGCGTCGAGCATCTGGTTGAGGTTGTTGTAGGCACCCACTTGAAGGGCGTGTAAGGGTCCCGAACCTGTTCCCGTGCCCGAGCCTGTACCACCACCACCTCCACAGCCACCACTCATCGAGATCAGTACGATGAGTGCAATGACTCCGAGCGGACCGATGAACCGTTTCAAATCTTAACCTCAGCCATTTGTGCAAATTCGATCATGGAAACACTGCTCCTCTACAAGACTAATCAACGCGGCAATTAGGTTCGCCGCAAATCCTTAGAACTGAATCCGTGTGGGATCAATTCGCCTAAAACGTACACGGACGGCTCCCCGACATCGGAAACCGTTACGACCTGGACTTTTTGCGGATCGCGGACAAACTCTAAGAGAGTTTGAAGACAAAGTCCGCAAGGAGTTCCACCATCTCGTGTTGCCACTGCCACTGCACAGATTTCACGTTCGCCTGACGAGATCATCGTGCAAATTGCAGACCTCTCGGCACAGATACTTACTCCGTACGATATGTTCTCGACATTGCAGCCCGTCCAAATGTTTCCACGGGAGTCGAGAATGGCTGCTCCGACAAGGTAGCCACTGTAGGGCGCGTATGCCAACAGTCGAGCCGCTTGAGCAGCTAAAACAAGTTGATCCGTCATAGTGTTCTCTATCATCGGAAAGTGACTACGGTGGCACCACTGCCGCCCTCGGCTGGTTCCCCATCTCGGAACGCCGCGACACCGGAATGTTTGCGGAGGAATTCCTGAGTGACCTTTCTCAATATGCCCTCACCTTTTCCGTGAATGATTCTCACGTTCGGGAGTCCGGCAAGCAGCGCATCATCGATGAACTTCTCCAAATCCCGCAGTGCCTCTTCCGCTCGCATATGACGCAAATGAAGTTCAGTCGTCGCATGGAGTGCCTTCTGTAGCCCCACACTCGCCCTTGGTTTCAATCCTGCCGAAGCGCTCGGCGCAACCGGCGTGAGTTGTGAAATCGGGACCGTTATCTTGATGGGTCCCATTTGGACCGTTGCGGAATTGCCCTTCGCGGCCTCGACGAGGGTTCCTACCTGTGAGTATCCATCGATCTTCACCGACATACCTTTACTGAAGGCACCTGCATTCGCGACCCCAGCCTTCTTTTGTCGAGGAAGGAATTCGTCCGCGAACTCTTGACCAACCTCTTGAAGCTGCTTTAACTGCTCTCGCGCAGTTTGAAGAGACTTTTGATCATGGGGAGCTTTTTTAAGATCTTCAAAAACCCGGGTTGCTTCAAGGCGTATCTCACGAAGCGCTGCCTCGATGATCTCGTGAGCCTTACTGTGAGCGTTCTTGCGGATTTCTTCGGCTTCAGCGAGCTTTCTCGACGCCCTCTGTTCCGCCTTTCTAAGCTCCTCCGATCGACGGTCTGCATCCCCTTGAGCGATACGCGCTTGGCGCTGAGATTGCTCGAGCTGCTCCATCATCGTCGCCATATCCAGCGCCTGAACGCCCAGCCCCTCTCGGGCGCGTTCAACGATTTTCTTTGGGATACCGTATCTCTCGGCGATTCGCAGAGCCTGAGATGCACCGGGAGAACCCATCAGCAACCGATAAGTTGGCCGAAAGTTCTTCTGGTCGAATTCCATGGCCGCGTTCTGAAAGCCAGATGTGCTGTAGGCAAAGGCCTTAAGTTCCCCATAGTGGGTGCTTGCCAAAATGGCTCCACCGCGCTCGGAAAGTTCCTGCAAGATGGACTGGGCTAATACGGCCCCCTCAGCCGGGTCCGTCCCCGCTCCGACTTCGTCAAGCAAAACGAGCGCACCACGCTTGAAGAAACGCATCGCCTCTGCGATATTTTTGATGTGCCCACTAAAGGTTGAAAGCGATTGCTCCAAACTTTGCTCATCGCCGATATCAGCCCACACCTGCGTGAAGGGCCCCAGACGAATATCCAAGGCTGGAGGCAACATCCCCGATTGCGCCATTAGCACGAATAGGCCCACCGTCTTGATCGCGACAGTTTTTCCGCCTGTATTGGGCCCCGTGATAAGCACACTTGAGCCGATGCCGACCGCCAAATCGAGCGGGACAGTGGTCTCAGGATTGAGCAAAGGGTGCTTTCCACCTTGGATCTGGATCCAGTGCTCCCCTTGCGGAACCGGCATCGTGCCTTTCATTTGGAACGCTAAGCGTGCCTTTGAGAAAACGAGGTCAAGCTTAGCCGAAACTTCGATTCCACCAATCGCTTCTGTGGCAACAGTCCCGACCTTGGCGCTGAGTTGGCCCAAGATTTTCTGTTCTTCGGCTCGCTCCCCAGCCTGTACTTCCCGCAGCGAATTGCCAAGCTGCAGCACATCCTCTGGCTCCACGAAAATCGTTTGGCCGCTGGAACTCGTGTCGTGGACGATTCCGCGAATCTTTCCACGATTTTCCGCCTTCAGCGGAATCACGTACCGTCCGTCTCTGACCGTGTAGATAGGGTCGCTAAGTAGTTCTCGCGTTTTCCCAGATGTGTAGCTTTGAATCCGTTCCTGAATTCTGGCGGTGGTGTTTTTCTTTTTTTGCCGCAGAGTCGCCAGCGCAGGGCTTGCCCCGTCTTTTAGGGTTCCATCGGATTCAAGACTGTCGAACAGCTGTTCCTCAAGGCGTCTCGCTTCTGGCAGATTCTCGCCGTAGGGAGACAACTTCGGCATGTCCAATCGTCGCGCAGCCAAGAATGTTTTGAAGTTCCGCATCGCCATCAGCGAATCGGCGATTTGGAAAAGCTCTTGCCCACCAATGACTCCACCTTTTGACGCCACTTTGAGCGCCTGTCGAACATCTCGGATGGCGCCGAGCGACGGCACCTGATGCTTCGCAAGTGCGTCGTGAGCCTCGCCAGTGAGGGCCAACAGGTTCCAAGTCGACGCCGCATCAAATGCTGGCTTCAGGTCCCCGGCGAGCTCAGCGCCGAGCGCCGTCTCGCAGTGTCTCTGCAGCCGTTCTTTGATCGCGTCGTATTCAAGCACCTGAAGCGAATGCATTCAGTTGACATTCTGACAGCCTTGCGCTTCATCACGTCATCGACAAGGCAAACTGCGTTTATACTTGTGACATGTTGCTCGCTCTCGCTGCTCTTGTTTCAATGGCACCGCAGACGGTTTCCTTGATTCCCAAAGAAACTATCTGGGTTTACGAAAATGCTTCTTCGCCGAGTGACGGGACGTTTCTGAGAGCGTGGGGCGTGGAGGGGAAACCCTGTCCTGCCGAAGGTGAAGAACTTGCCGCCTATTCCTACAGCTTCGTAAAGTGGGACCTCTCGGACTTGCCAGCGGGCGCAAAGCTCGTTTCCGCCACCATCGAGCTCAACAACATTCCCGACCCTGGGTTTTCGGTAGCAAGCTCAAAGAAAGCGCCGATTGAAGCGCGTGCCCTAACCAGTGACTTCGATGCCAAGAAGTGGACCTTTGATTTGGCGACCAAGATTCGACCTGACGGCACCAAAGCGGGTCTTCTCGGGTCTGGCTATGCCAAGGTGATTACGACAGGATCCCCCGTGGCCATATCCATCAACTTGACGGCCAAAGATAGCCCGTTCCTAAAGGCGTTTGCGGCAGCTCAGACATCTGCGAGCCATTCTTTGAGCTTGGCTCTCACCTCATCCCTTGACCCCAGCGTTGACGGACGAACCAGCGTGTACAAGGTCTATGGGCAGAACGAGGCAAAAGAGAACCTAAGGCCCAAACTCGTTCTCACCTTTGAAAAGGAATAGCCGAAGATCAGGCGAGTGATCCTCGCCTGGTATCGTTTGCGATATGTCGCGAATCTCCATCCCCTTCAAAACCCTGGGAATTGCCACTGCGGTTTCACTTTGTGTCATTGCTGCTTGCCAAGCTGGAGCAATTCGATCCGATGCGGAAAAGGCCATCATCAAGAAGCTAGGTGGCCTGCGTGGAATCGCTGACGCTCAACGCTCAGGCGTGACTCGGGACCTAGCGCTGGAGATCCGCAAACTTCCGGCAGGAGCGAACAAAGCTTCTCTCGCCTATAGTCTGGCGAACTTGGCGACGGAAGGCGATTTCGGGCGCGATACTCTTCAAGAAGTCACGACCACGTTGGCTCAGTCTCTTACGGAAACTCACATTGCTGGCCAGGGGGGGCAGCCTCATCCTGGGTACGACGAGCTCGCTCAACTCGCCAAGTACGAGCACATGAAGGTGTCGCTAAACTCTGCGGACTACAAAGCGGCTGTGTCAAACCTTGATGCGATTGACTCCGCCCGCGCCAAAGTAGATTTCAGTCTCACCGACATCGAAGGGCATGCGTGGACGCTGTCTTCTCTCAAAGGGAAAGTCGTTTTGGTGAATTTCTGGGCCACCTGGTGCCCTCCTTGCCGTAAAGAGATGCCAGATCTCCAAATGCTGTCGGATCGATTCAAGGCCCAAGGATTCGTTGTTCTTTCGATTTCAGATGAAGGAATGGACAAGGTTAAGCCGTTCATTGCCGATCACAAGTACACGTGGCCCATCCTGCTCGACCCAGGCAGAAAAGTCAACGAGATGTATCACATCCAAGGAATCCCTAAGAGCTTCCTTTACAATCGCAAAGGGCAGTTGATCGAGCAGACCATCGACATGCGCACGCAAGCCCAGTTCCTTTCGCTCCTCGCCAAAGCTGGGCTCAAGTAACATTTTGATTCGCGCCGGAGGACACCTTGGGCGCGAACTGAATACTCAGCGAATCCGAGACCGGCACGTATCCAATCTTCATGTAAATCGAATTCGAAGTTGGGTTCTTTTGGTCTGTTAGCAGCACTGCATACCGCTTCCCGGAGCGAAGAATATGCTCGCTCACTGCTGCCACGAGAGCGGATGCATAGCCGCGATTTCGCTCTTCTGGCGGCGTGTAAACAGCGTTTACCGTCATGGTTGTTTTCGTTGGGCGACTGGAGCTCGCCATGGAGACGGGCTGCCCGTCGCGCTCCCAGACAAAGATTGTTCCGCTCTTGAACTTTGGCTCTATATTCTCTCGCGCTGCCGCTTCTGACAGCTCGTATCCTAAATTAGCGTCGTCAACAAACGCGACCATCCATTTGGTGAGAACATCGAGGTCGGATTGCGATCCCACCCGCATCGAGCCAGGCACATTCAATGGAGCTGTGATCTGGTTGGTCTGATAAACCCTCTGAGACATCGTTTCAGACCAAGCGCAATCACGAAGGCCAGATAGCCTCTCGCCAAACTTGGTGACCACTTCAACTGGTCCAAAAGCCCTTGCGACTGGCAGCCCGCGACTTTGAACCTCCTCGGCAATAAGCTCCGCCACCAAAGGGTCACCCTTTGACATCGCAAGTCCATCGCCCAGCCCCAAAGCAGCGAGCTTGGTAACACCATCCTCATGGACCCTAGCCATCAGCATGATGTTCGGCTGATCCAGGGCAAGCATGGCGCCCATTCGTCCCAAGATAAAGCTGTTGGAAGCTTCATTTTCTTCAAGGGTGGTCATGACTGCCTCGGCAAAACTCGTAAGGCTATCGTAAACGTTGATTTCAGGGTTCTTGCTCATGCCCTACAAACTCCCAGAGACATGCAAGATCATACTCAGCACGTGTCGAAAATCAAATGGCGCAGCAATCGAATGCTGCGCCATTTGTCATCAAGGCAATACTTGGGACTTGAGAGGAACTAGGCTACTCGTGGCAAGCCGATCGGCCACACCGGGTGTGGCGCAACTGGCAATCGATTGACAGTTGCATAGTCGGAAGTCATATCTTGTTCGAAGAAGGCAGATACAAACTGCGCAACGTCAGCCCAGTTGGTCAGGTCGAAATCTCGCGACGTGTCAGTCGGTCCACCCGCAGCAGCACTCACGCCCTGCAGAACACAGCGCTTGAAGAAGCCATATCGTGTGTACTCAAGTGCACCGCCAACACTTGCCACAAACCGTGGACGAAAATCGGTCTGAACGAGATAGTTCCGAAGGACCTTATCGTCAATGGCACGCGCCTTGGGTCGAGGGTCTGCCGCGTTCAAGCTCACTGTGAAGAATGCTGAAGGCATCATGTTCAATTGATCGCGATGTTCCCAAGTCCAATCCATCAGCAGTTGAGGGAAATCACCCAGATAAACCGGGCAGCCTACGATCACGGCATCGTATTGTGCGAGGTCGCTTGCGCTAAGCCCATCCTGGCTTGCGACGTTGACGAGGTCAACGTTGGCATCCAGTCGATTCAATTGGCTTGCCATTTGGTTGGCAATCCGCTTCGTGTGGCCGTTCTCGGACGATATGACAATTGCGATTCGTTTCATCGGTGATAAATCCTTTGGATATGCTTAACGATAACGTAAGGGGGAACTTTCACAAAGCCATCCTTTTGCCGTCCCCAATTCGTGTGACTCCGATTTCCACTCCTCAGACGGCCCGCCGGGACCATCGGCGCACAAGGTTTCGAACAGCGCATGCAGTTCCTCCTGTTATCCTCGTAGAGGGGCACATTGAGCTTCATCCCTAACCAACACGTCGCAGATAGGTGGTTAAGGATTCCAGAGAGATAAAGGCATTTTCTGGACGGAGAGAGGTCGATTCCCTCTGGATATTTCAATCCTACCGAGGGTCAGCCGCAATATCGCTCGCGAGCAGAATGCAAACGATCACCCTAGTTCCCGGTGATGGTGTCGACCCCAGAAAAGATCGCGGTTAAGCGTTCAGTTATTTCGGCGGGAAGGGGAGGGCGACGGAGAGACTCAAAGTTCGCTCGCAAATGCTGGAGGTTGCCGCTCCCTGAGAGCACGATATCCATGCCTGGCTCCCATCTGCAAAACCGATATGCGGCATCTTGCAGCGAGTAAGCGACGTCCTTGGCGATGAGGAATTCCAACGGATTATCTGGGTCGACGTCGCTTATTAGCTGCTGGTCGAGCAACAAGTCAATAACTTCCCGAAGCGCATCATCATTGCTGAGGGCTCGCCTCACGGCAAACATGCACAATGTGCCAATTCCCTTCTCCTTCGTAAACGGAAGCACTCGTTGGCGCGCCGATTGATTCAGGATATTGAATCCCACCATCATCACTTCCCAACAGTCATCTTGCACGGCTTGTGAGAGGGTTCGATGACCAGGGTCAGGGGCAAACGCCTCGGTAATGCCAAGGAAGCGGGTCTTTCCTGCCTCTTTGAGTTGCAGCAGTGCTGGCACGAGTTCCTCACGAGCATAGGCGTAGTCCTCAAACATGACGCCGTGGAGATGAAAAACGTCGATGTAGTCTGTCTTTAGTCGCTTGAGACTTGCCTCGACGCGGTCATGAAGTTCTGGGCCAGTACACCTTCTGTCATTCCAATGAACCCCGGCCTTGGTGGAGATGATCACGCTGTCCCTTTTCACGCCCTGTAAGCCGATCCCAACGATTTCCTCGGTACCGTACGTCTCAGCGGTATCGAAGAAGTTGATGCCAAGTTCGACCGCCTCAACCACGATCTCGATCGCCTCGGCTTCAGATTTGCCGTGACTTAGCCCGAGCCGACTGTGGCCACCGCAACCCAAACCCATCACCGAGGGCGTCAAACCTGTCTTTCCAAGTGCTACCGAATCCATCTCTTGCGTCTGTTCGTTGACACGTCATTGTGAGTGATTCGAATTCCAATTGCCATGCCCCCCGAAGAAAAATGTATTAGGCCAAGCTGAGGCACGATTCAGCCATGACAACCATTCCGTCAAGATCCGCCGAACCATCTTCCAGGCTCCAAGCAACGGAGAATGCCGCGCCATAAAATCCCCACATCGCAACCTCAGACTCGGAAATACCCAATCGCACGGCTAGCATGGCAACTCTTTCCGCAAGTCTCGAGAGCACACCTGGTTCGGTGTAGCAAGCCTTCCATGGGTTTCGAAGAAATGCCCCAAGCTCGTAGTACGCGTAGCCGACCACGCCGTGGGGATCAATCAACCTCCACCTTCCGCTGACATCCCGAAGAATGTTGAAGTGGTGCATATCGCCATGCAGAAGCCGATTCTCGCTAGGAGTCCCCATAAGCATCGCTTTGTGTTGGTGCCCCATGTCGAGAATCTTGGTGACTTGCGAGTTGGGTGAACGGTCCTTGACTCTGGAAAACACATCGGCATATTCCTGAAGCGTGGGAAACCCAGTTGGCACGTTCGAATGCGCCAGTACAGATTTCAGAAAGGGGAGGAATACTTCGATCTCTTCCTGAGCGGACGGATAGGTGGCAGAAAGGTCCTCTGCAACATCGATTCTTTCAAGAAGCAAGGATTCACAGTCCTCGGCGACACCGTAAACCTTTGGACAGGATTCTCCGAAGTGTGAGAGCGCGAGTGCCTCGGGTCCGACCATGCGAGGTTCAATACTCACCTTCACCACCGCAGGACCCAATGGGCTGTCACACAGACCAACATGAGCCGTACTGACATCAGGGCGCCAAATGATGTCGGTTAGGCTCCATCGACGCGCACACTCTTCCGCGCGATTTACCCAGTTAAGTTGGAGGTTTTCCGCCACTAAATGGTCCCTTCGGGCGGATTGGAGTCGGACTTCATTTTGGTAATCGTCGTCTTGGGTTCAAGCGGTTCGCTCGGCCTGGCCGCCAGAGACACTGCCTGTTGAAGCATTTCCATCAAATAAGGATCATCAGCGTCGGTCAGTTGACGAATCGAAATATGGCGCATTGATTTCCCATCGCCCTTGAGACGCATTTCCGGATCAATCAGGCTTGAGCCAAACGTGAACCCCAAGTTCACGTGTCCGGCATAGGCTCCCACATAGACAAACGCTTGCTTGATCGAATGCGTAAAAGTGAAACCTGAGGCTACGGTGTAGGAAGCGTTGGTTACGATCTCCGTTGCCACGGGGGCAACCTCCAGCACATTGTCACGAACGGCCAAGAACAGATCTGTAATCTGTGGCGGATAGCGAGTAAGGAAGCTCAATAGCTCCTCTGGAGGATGTCGCTTCGATAGGCTCATTTAGCCCTTTTCCCTCGCTCAACTTCCGCGACGAAATCAGCCATGGTCGTGTTGCGAACGGCCTGGGCAATCAGGTCAAGTGGCAGGTCCTCCAATTTCTTGAACCGGACGCATCCCTTACCCATGTCTAGTTTCTTGCCTGTCGCCAGATAAGCCTTGCGAAACCAATCGTCGTCATTGTCTTGATAACAGTTCTGCATCAAGTAAACAGCCATGTAGTGCTTCTGGGACGCAAGACCGATGTAGGACAGCGGCACCCCATTCTTGACGGGATAGATTTCCAGCGGCACGTAATATCCAATCAGGCCATAAAGAATCCCCTCATGGAACCCCTCGGGAAGGTTCGCCAAGATCACTTCTCTAACCTTGGTCAACGCCCCGCGTCTGTCGTCGGGAAGCTCAGCCAAGTACTCCTCTGCCGATTTCGCGCCACTCGTCATGGCGACCATTATAAGCCGTGAGATGGGCTTCTGCCTCTAGAACCTAACTCGCATCTGTAGAACAATGTCGTACATCGACCCATCCCGGAACCTCACCATGGGTTCGAAAGTGACGCGTTTGACCACCGCAAACGAACCTTGAATTCGATAGAAATCCTGGCGATTTGGCGCGGTGCGGGTCCACGCGATCGTCGTGGATTCACCGCGCTTCGGGTCAAGAGATGCAGAGAGTTCCAAAACCGACAAGTTAGGATCGAGGATGGTCTCACCTTTCTGAAAACTAATCCCCTCAGCTCGAAGAGTCCAATGCGAAATGCGCCGCGAAATATCGACACCGTAAACCTCGCGCCAACCCCTTCCCTTTCCCAATGCATCCTCTGGGCGTCGAATATTGTCAAGCGACGTGGCAGGGATTCCAAAGTGGCGGCCAACGGCAAAACTTGCGCCGATCATCGAGCCGATCCGCCCTGTAGCACCCCGCTCGTATCCATCGCCACCATCCGCGAGAGCGAACGTAATCGGCACACTATCTACGATCAGGTTCGTGTCACCCCGCGCAGCCAAGGCACTTTCGCGAAAGATCCTTCCCGACCCGAATGGAAGGTATTGCTTGCCAATTCGCCAAATCCCCTCGTCCTCAAAATAGTATTCATCGAACGGGTCACCCTCGGGATCTCCCGGAAGGTGTTGTAGCTTCTCTGCCGCGTAAACTCGGAAGCCCTGTTGCGTAAAGAACGAGAGGCTGACCGTACTCGGCCGCCCCATCACGTCGTAAAACTGGAACAACGAAGGCTGGTTATTGGACCCTCGGAGGCTGCCCGTAAAGTCGCAATGAAGCTGAATATCGGGAATCTGCGCTACGGCAAATCTGCTTGCCGCGAACGCGCCCAAAATCAGCAATCGCTTCACCGCAGTTCCAGCACCTTCTGAGAAACAGCTTCGATTGAAACCTCAATCTGCTCGCTGGAACCAAGCTTTTTGAGTTGAACGGAGCCTTTGGCAAGCTCATCGTCGCCCAAAATCAAGGCGATGGCGGCACCACTTTTATCAGCTTGCCGAAGCTGAGACTTCATGCTCTTTCCATCGATATCCACCAACGTAATGAGTCCCTGAGAGCGAAGCTGTCGCACCAGAGACTGACATGTCTTGAAAGCACTCTCGGTGGCTTGTACGACAAACACATCTGGCTTCGTTCCACCATCCCACAGACCCGCCTCATCCATGACGATGATCGCTCGTTCGATACCCATCGCAACTCCCACGCTCGGGGTTGACGATCCGCCAAGGTCCTTTACCAAGTTATCGTAACGGCCACCACCACACAGTGAGCTTTGTGCTCCAAGCTTATTGGAAAGCACTTCAAAGACCGTTTCTGTGTAGTAGTCCAGCCCGCGGACGATGTCCGGAGCAACCTCGAATTTCACTCCGGCGTCGGTCAGGAGTTCTTGGATCTTGTCAAAGCGGGCGCGCGATTCATCCTCAAGGTAGTCGGTGATTGGCGGAATCGACTTGATCGCCTCTTGTGCAGCCGGATCTTTGCTATCAAGCAATCGAAGCGGATTCTTGTGAACCTTATCCTGCATCTCCTGGGTCTGGTCAGCCAAAAATGCCGCCGAGTGTTGTAGGATCGCTTCACGGAATTTCGCTCGACACTCATCTCGCCCCAAGGAGTTTAATTTGGCAACGGAATCGGTGATTCCCAATGCCTCGTAGAAGCGAACCGTAATCTCGATGACTTCCGCATCCGCCGTTGCCGACGGCGAACCCACCAACTCAAGTCCGACCTGGTGAGCCTCTCGATAACGCCCTTTCTGCGGACGGTCGTAACGGAAAATGGGAATGATGTAGGACATCCTCGTCACGACACCCGGTGGGCACAAATTGTGCTCAAGGAGCGCCCGCATGGCGGGAGCAGTTCCTTCCGGCTTCAGGCTGATACTTCGACCACCCTTGTCGGTGAAGGTGTACATCTCCTTTGAGACGATGTCACTGGTTTCACCAGCGGTTCGAAGAAACACATCGGTGTCTTCAAAAGTTGGTGTTCGAAGTTCGAGATACCCGTACCGACGCGCTAATTCGCGAAAAGTCGATTCGACCTTCAGCCATTTGTACGAGTCGGTAGGAAGCACATCCTCTGTACCGCGAGGAGCCTGATAACGCATAGGCTCTATTGTGGCAGGTTAGAACAGACGGTCAACGGAGCGCGTTCCCATAGAGGCGTCGGCGCGAGCAACCCAACGCTTGAGGGCATGGGAGATCACTTTCTCATTCACCGGTTTGCTGATGAAGTCATCCATCCCGGCAGCCTCGCACATCAAAGCGTCTTCCTTCAAAACGCTTGCCGTTAGGGCGATGATCGGCACGCGTCGTCTTGCCCCTGCCATGGAGCGAATGAGTTTCGTCGCCTCAACTCCATCCATGGTCGGCATCTGCACATCCATGAAAACGAGATCGAACGTTTGGGATTCGATCGCTTTTACGGCGCGGTCACCGTCTCCAACGCTGACGACCTCACAACCATGATGTTCGAGCATCGAACATAGCACGAGGCTATTCACTTCATTATCTTCCGCTACCAACACGCGAGGAACCCGATGGATGGGTTCTTCAGGAATGCCCGCAGGCACGGTTTGATTCGCTTCTTCCTTTATCTCGAAAGGCATGACCAAGTCAAACCAAAAGGTGCTTCCGATGCCAATCTCGCTCTTGATTTCGATTTTTGTACCAACCACGCGAGCAAGCTGACGTGCAATGCTTAGCCCCAGCCCTGCCCCACTATATTTGCGTTGGGTGCCCTGGTCAACTTGAATAAACTCGTCGAAGATGGCTGCTTGCCGATCCTTCGCGATGCCGATGCCCGTATCCTGAATTTGGAATCGCACCGTCATGCTGTCGGGAGCCTGCCTGACAAGCCCGACGCTGATCTCTACGGTTCCTTGTGGGGTGAACTTCAGGGCATTCCCGATAAGGTTCGTTAGAATTTGTTGGAGTCGCAGAGAGTCCCCGATCAAGGGGCGTCGCAATTCTTCATCGACACTCGCAATAAAGCGCAACTGCTTCGTGAGCGCCACTGGCCGCATCATGTCCGCCAAGTTGTCGATGACGGAATGCAAATCAATGGGTGCAAGCTCTGCCACCGGCGAAGACATCTCGTTCTTTGAGAAATCGAGGATATTCGAGAGCACATGCAGCAAACCTTCTGCGCTCTTCTCGATCGTCTCAACATAATGCTTTTGCCTCTCCGAAAGAGGGGTGGCACCCAGCAAAGAGGTCACTCCGACAACGCCGTTCATCGGAGTTCGAATTTCGTGGCTGATATTGGCAAGAAAGATCGACTTCGCCTTTTCGGCAGCTTTTGAATCTTCCTTTGCCTTCATCAGCACATCGGTTTGATCCCGAAGTGTGTTTTTCAGTCGCCGCAATTCAAGTTGAGAAATAGCCTGCCTGCCCAACGCCCGTAGGGCTTCTACCTGGGCGGGAGTTGTGGGTCTGGCGTGATTATCTATGACAAAAAGAGTTCCGAGCGGATACCCCTCCGGATTCACCATTGGCGCGCCGGCATAGAACCGAAATTGGGTTCGACCCCGCACAAGATCGTTGTCAGCAAATCGCGGATCTGTCGTTGCGTCCGGCACAACCAAGACTTGGTCGGGTCGCAGAATGGCATGCCCACAAAACGACAGGTCTCGGTCTGCTTCGCGGAACGGGAGACCGATGCGAGCCTTAAACCACATCCGTGATTCGTCAAGGAACGAGATCGCGGCCATCGGCGTTCCGCAAATCGAAGCCGCGAGCATCACCAAGTCGTCGTAAACAAGCTCATCGGCCGTATCGAGAATCTGATACTTCCGAAGTGCTTCGAGGCGATCGGCTTCGTTGTACGGAAGTGAGGCTCTCATGGCTTCGTCCCAATCCTTGGAGAGGGCCCAATTCCCAGTATGGGGACGCCCAAAAACAGGGATGCGTCACTGTTTTCCGTGACGCTATTTTCCGGACGTTTCGCCGATTCACGCGACTGCAACGTAAGCCAGTCAGACAGCCGTTTACCTTGACAACTTAGGCTCAATATCCACATGCCCAGGGCGTAAGACGTGCTTCACATGCCATCCGGTTCCGGTCACGGAGCGAAAGCCGTATTTTTTTGGTCCATTCTTTCCATGGGCCAAAGGGCCCACAGGGAAGGCTTCCTTGCCTTGGGTACCTTGTTGGTTCCTCATGCAAGCCGCGCTTGATACGCTTCGAAAGGTTTTTGGCTACGAGTCGTTTCGTGCGCCGCAGCAGAACATTATCGAATCAGTGCTGGCAGGACGAGACTGTTTTGTTTTGATGCCTACCGGCGCGGGCAAATCGCTTTGCTACCAAATCCCAGCTTTGCTGCGCGATGGAGTCGCAATCGTCGTCTCGCCACTCATCTCGCTGATGAAGGACCAGGTGGACGCGCTCAAGCAGAACGGGGTTGAGGCGGCGTTCTATAACTCTTCACTGACTGCTGGAGAAGCTCGCGGCGTTCTCAACGCTCTTGAGGCAGGCAAGCTGGACCTGCTTTACGTCGCCCCGGAAAGGCTCATGATGCCGGAGTTTCAGGAGAAGCTGCGGAAACTGAAGGTCGGGTTGATTGCCATCGATGAAGCCCACTGTGTGTCGCAGTGGGGACACGACTTCCGCCCGGAATATGTCCAACTCGGGCAGCTCCGGCCCAAGTTTCCTGACATCCCCTTCATTGCCCTGACCGCGACTGCAGACACCCAAACGAGGGGAGATATCCTCCTTCGCCTTCAACTCAAAACTCCGGACGTATTCGTCTCCGGCTTCGACCGGCCGAACATCCGCTACACGGTCGTCGAGAAGAGCAAACCTCAGGCCCAAGTCGCCAACTACATCAAGGCACATGAGGGAGAGTCCGGCATTGTGTACTGCCTGAGTAGAAAGCGAGTCGACGAAGTCAGTGAGCACCTTAGGAAGTTGGGAATCGACGCCGCGTCCTATCACGCCGGATACTCGACTGAAGAACGATCAAGAGTTCAAAACGCCTTCCAAAAAGACGAACTTCAAGTCGTTGTTGCCACCGTCGCGTTCGGGATGGGCATCGATAAACCCAATGTCCGATTTGTGATCCACTACGACCTTCCCAAGAACATGGAAGGCTACTATCAAGAAACCGGTCGTGCCGGACGCGATGGACTCGCATCCGAGGCGCTGCTTCTGTTCAGCGCGGGTGACATCCTCGCCGCCAAGCGGTTGATTTCCATGGGTGAGAACCCAACCCAAGTCGCGATTGAGCTGAAAAAGCTCAACAGCATCGTGGAATTCGCCCAGGGCCAGATTTGTCGAAGGCGAATGATCCTCAGCTACTTCGGCGAAACCATGCTCGGTCCGTGCATGAACTGCGATATCTGCCTCGACAGCCCCGCGACTTACGACGCCACTGATGACGTCAAACTAGCCCTGATGGCCGTGTATGAACTGCGCCAACGCTTCGGAATCATGATGGTCGTCGACGTGCTAAGAGGATCGAAGAACGCACGGATCATGCAGTCGAATTTCGACGACCTACCCTCGTTTAACAAAGGCAAACACTACACGGTTGACGAGTGGATGAGCATCATTCGCCAAGTCATCCAGCACGGCTTGCTCCTGCAAGACGCCGAAAACTACGGCATCCTCAAACTCACGCCGGCGACACGCGGCATTCTTCGAGAAGGAGAGCGAATCATGCTCGCCAAGCCTCGACTCAAAGTCGAGAAGCCAAAGAAGGGCAAGAAAGGATCTTCCGCCGACATGGATGATATGGATGAAGCTCTGTTCAAACGCCTAAGAACGCTGCGACGAGAGTTGGCGGACAAGGAACAAGTACCTGCTTACATCATTTGTGGTGACGACACCTTGAGGCAGATGGCGATGCTCAAGCCCAAGAATCGAGACGATTTGCTCCACGTACCTGGAATCGGAGAGAAGAAGGCCGACCGCTTTGGGCAAGCCTTCCTCGATTTGCTTAACGGTTAGGCCCCGATGCCACCAAGTCCAATCCCGACAATGTAGGTGACGATGCCTTCAGCAGCACCAACCAACGTCATCTCGAGCCCACTGCTCCACCAAGGTCGAACAGTGACGAGGCTCTTTGCCGCCCCAACTGCAAAGTGTGCGACGAGTGAGATCACCGCAGCAGCTATGACGGCCGGAATTCCGTGCATGAAGAAGAACGGAATGATCGGGATAAATGCTCCAACTGCGGTCGAGATCGAACCTGACAATGCCGAAGTGATTGGATTCGAAAGTCCGTCTTCAGTCAGGTTCAACTTCTCCGCCGTCATCACCTTTAGGAACTGATCGGGGTCCGCAGCAAGATATTCGGCGATCTTCTTCGCGTCCTCAGGTGGTACGCCTTTGAGTTCATAGAACAAAGCAAGTTCCTCTTGCGCTGCGTGAGGATTCTCCTTCAAAAGGATGCGCTCCCGATGAAGCTCTGCCTCAAAGATTTCGCGTTCGCTCTTAGCGGCAAGGTACGCACCCGATCCCATCGATAGTGCACTCGCGATCATGCCTGCGATACCCGCCAGCAATACAAATCGGCTGTTCCCAAGAGTTGCACCCGAGACGCCACTGACAATCCCAAAGATCGCGCCGAGGCCATCGTTCACTCCGTAAATCGCATCGCCGATCCAGCTACCGGTTCCTTGCCGTTGACGGTGAAGCAGGTATTCAAGGGCAGATCGGTCCCCGCTTTGAGCGAGTAGGCGGTTCAAAACGTGAGCGTGGGTGAACTCATCGAGCACGACCTGACGAAGGAGCGCCTTTGTCTCTTCATCGTGTACCTCGCGCATCTGCTTGAGATAACTGGCAACGTCGTGGCGCTCTTCTGACTCGACTTCCAGAATGATGTCGTGCATGCTTTCCATCTGCGAAAAGTCTTTTCGCGAATGGCTCGTCTTGGGGCGGTCGGCAGGTGGAGAAGCCCCCAGTTCGGCGAGGCGCTTTGCCCACATATCCGCATGTTTCTTCTCAAGAAGGCTCAGCTTTTGAAAAATCGACCGTCTTTCAGGGATCGATTCTCGCTCAGCCAACATGGCATACATCGCAGTTCCATCCATCTCAAGCGCCCAATTAGCAGACACAAGCTGAACCAGACGCTCGCCCGGAGTGAGGTTAGGATCCGGCTCGTTCGGAGAAATGTGATGCATCCGTCCATAGTACATCTGGTTGTAACGCAATTGACGGTGGCCATCCGCTAAACTTCCGCCGTGGATAGACTGTTGGAAGGCAAAGTCGCAATCGTTACGGGCGGTGCACGAGGGATTGGGGCAGATATTTGCCGGGTCCTTGCGAGTCAGGGCTGCTCGGTCGTGATCAATTACGCTCACTCAAAAACCCAAGCGGAATCGGTCGCGGAAGAAGTATCTCTACTCGGTGTTCGATCACTTGCGATCCAGGCCGACGTTCGTCAACGGGCGGAAGTTGAAGCCATGGTCGCGCAAACCCTCAAGGAGTTTGGCAAGATTGATGGCCTCATCAACAACGCGATCTCTGGTCGGCAGCATGGCGACTTAAGCGATCTTGAAGATTCCGATTTCCAGAATATGTTGGATTTCGGGGCCATCGCAACCGTCAACACCATCCGCGCCGTTCGGCCATCCATGCAGGCAAATGGCGGCGGACGCATCGTAAACGTCGTCACCGAGTTATGGAATATGGGCTCGGGAAGCTGGTCGGCCTATCTTGGTGGCAAGGGCGCGATGGTTGGCATCTCGCGGGCCTTGGCAAACGAGTTGGGTCCCGATGGCATCACCGTCAACATGGTCGCTCCCGGCTGGATGGTGACGGAAAATGTCGACGTAGCCTCCGAAGGTTCGATGAACTTCGGCAACTCTCTTCCACTTCGAAAGCACGGGTCTGCACGAGAAATCGGTAACGCCTGTGCTTTCTTTATGAGCGATCTCGCCGGATACGTTACAGGTGCTTACCTACCGGTTACGGGCGGGCGTGTAACCCAAATAGGAGCATAAATTCTTCATGTCAATCAAACCATTAGGAATGGGCGTCGTTGGCGCCGGAAGCATTGGTATTCGAGCCGCTCTTCAGCACTTCTCTTGCACGGACGTTCAAGATCGAGTCGTTTTGGCGTCGGTTTGCGATCCAGTTCCAGGACGAGCTGAGGCCGCCGCTTCCAAGTTCGGAGTCGGCACTCACTATGAGTCGTACGACGCGCTTCTCGAAGACAAATCGGTAGATCTCGTCACGATCTGCTCACCCATCAGTCTGCATTACGAACAAGGCTTGAAGGCGATCGATGCTGGGAAGCACATCCACTTCAACAAGACCATGACGGTTACTGCCGCGGAGTCCCTTGATCTCATAGCGAAAGCAAACAAAGCTGGCGTCAAAATCGTTTCCTCTCCTGGCCAGATGACAAAACCTGGCATGCGCGAGGTACGCCGCCGCATCCAGGAAGGTGAGCTCGGGCAGTTGGCATGGGCGGTCACAGGAGCTGCATTCGGCAGCTACCACGAGCACGAGGGTCTTCGCCAAGGCACCGACGTCCTCACGAACATCAATCCCGCATGGTACTGGCGCAAGCCGGGCGGCGGTCCACTCTACGATATGACCGTATATGGACTTCACTCTCTCACCGGCGTGCTAGGCGCAGCCAAGAGAGTCACCGCGATGTCGGCCAATGCCGTCAAGTCGCGTGAATTCAAAGGCGAAACATACGAGTGCGACGCCGAGGATAACACCTTGATGGTGCTCGACTTCGGTAACAACGTCTTCTCGTTCGTCTACGGAACGTTCACGGGTGGCCTTGCCGAAGGTTGGGGCCCGAGCTTCTTCGGCACAAAGGGCAAGATCATTGGCACCAAGCACAATGATGAGCAAATCGTGCTTCCAGAGGGCGTTCATGAGATGGGACCTCACGTGACTGGCGTTCACGCAACCATGGAAGAGAACCACGTGTTCGAAGACATGATGCAGCTCGTGGATTGGATTCACGACGATAACGCCACACCAATCGCGACGGCGGAGCATGCTGCTCACGTTATCGAGATCATCGAAGCAGCCCTAAGATCGAGCGAAACCGGCACCGCTCAAGCTCTGACAACGACCTTCGAACAGGTTTAGTCTTTACAGCGCAAAAAGGGGCCGTCTGTTACAGACGGCCCCTTTTTTAGTTTTCCATCTCCGCTTCCACTAACTCGGGGTCTTCTTCGCCTTCGCCACGTACGACTCGGGCGATGCACCCTCGCATCTTGGGTTCGATGAACACGAAGATCGTGGTCGGTCCGGCTCGGACGATCGCACATGCTGCCTGCCAATCGTCCAGGACGATATCGCGGAGTGATCGACGTCGTTCTCCCTTCAGGAGGTGGGCCTCGATCTTGTCGGGGGAACCGTAGATGACGATGGTCTCGACATTCGGTCCCTCACCCGCCAGCGAGAACAGCTTGGTGTCCCAGTTGCGGTATTGGGCGTCTTCGGTGAAAAACCGGTTTCCGAACTTGGCCTTTGGGACGCCAAAGGACTTGAGGAACAGCTTTCGCATGTGGCCAGGAAGAAAGCCTTCCTGAAATTCTTCGAACGCGAGTTCGGCCGCACTGTCATCCATCAAGCGTGGAGTTCCCCAAAGTTTCTTCCAGCGCTCGAAGCGATCTGCGGGAGTTATATTCTTTATAGGTTTGGCCACCCTCTATTGTAGTCGTTTGTGGTGGTCTTCCTAGAAATCGAGCCTCGATTCATCTCCTTCGGCCACGGTGCCATGGTTCTGCGGCGACCTCCCAGGCTCACGCTCTCATTTTCGGTTGTCCCCCAATAGGCTCCTGGTTGTTCCTGAGTTTTGATTTATTCGATATCTGGTTTGGACGCTCACACCGCTTGGTGCTGTCTCTCCCCGATGTCCCGAACCGTCGCTTAATCGTTCGTCATCGCTGGGCGCACGATCAACTCGCGCCTTCGCGCTCAGACAGGATCGTGCTGAATACCCAGCGACGAGCGAACGGCGACGGTTATGGACCTCGGGGGGCCTGTCCGCCGAAGCTCGGCGAAGGAGGGAGACGAATTGGACTTTCCTTTCCCGGAACCCAGCGGGTGCTCGTCGGCAGGGTTGTTTTGCGCCTGCCTCAACGTATCCGGAAGCATCAAGGGTGCGGCACATAATAGCTAAGGGCAACGCCCTAGGAGTTTGCGAACAGCCCCAATTTCGGAGCACCAAACGTGCGTTCTATCATCGCGAAGGGTGCAACCCTCGTGGACTTCGATTGTCATCTCGGCGGGATGACCAGTTTGTCTTGTTTTTCGACCGGTTGAGCGAGGGCGGCGAGGCGGGCGGTTTCTACTGACTTGGTGATCTCTGGCGGAAGCTGCGAGATGGCTGAGGTGCCGGTGACGAACAGTGTTTCGGTGAGGCGAATGGTCATCGGAACGGATCCCGGGTTGAAGAGGAAGTGCAACTCATAGGCTCGATTGAGCCCGACCTTAAACTGATCGTATTGACGATAGACTCCTGCCGGAATCTCATTCCAAGTGTTCCCCTTCGCCAAGAATTTTCCGAATGTTGCGGCATCCATTGGCGCAGGAGACGGTGGCGGACCGTTGATGGCCGACCAACCATAGAACACTGGAATTTCCTTCACTGTCATCGTCAACGTGCCGTCGGAAATGCTATTTGGCAGTCGATCGGTGACATCCATCTTTGACTCATCTAACCCCTCAAACCAATAGACGATTCGGTAGATCTGAGTCTGGGAACTAGAACTTAACTTGCCTAGATCCACGGTTGCGCCACGTCGCAAAGCCTCATGCGTTGCAGCATTCAAACTTGCCCAGAATCGCAGCGAGACGTCGTCCATCGTCGTCGACAGCGCGCTGTAGGGTCCACTCCCTGAAAACAGAACATGCAGATAGTCACCTAGCCAGCAGGTAAATGGCCATCGATCGTGAGAAGCTGCCACCCATGTTGCTGCGTCATCAACACCAATACCGCCGGCCCGAACACATTTTGCCAGCAGGGCCTTTCCCTTCGATCGAGAGGATCGTTCGAGTCTTTCTCCACTCCGCACTACAAGCCAGCCATCTTGGGTTGGAAGAAAATTCGCCGCGTTCTTTGCTAATAGTTGGCTGGGGGTGATCTTCTTCGCCTCGAAATAGGTCGCGGACACGAGGTCGTTGATCGTACCAATGAGCTGCTTATCCGTTGCTTCTGCTGCCAACACGAGATCTTGCCCATCGTGCCACTGTGTCGGCTCATACCGCACCGGATCCATCAATTTGGATCTCCATGCACTGAGAATCGCCAAACGATCCTTTCCCTTGTAGCTATTCGAGAGCGCGATGCGAGCTTCGTCAGTATCTCGCGGATACGTGAGTGGTGCCTCATTGGGCTTGGGGTCGAT
Organism: uncultured Armatimonadota bacterium; assembly: GCA_903833215.1. Taxonomy (GTDB): domain Bacteria; phylum Armatimonadota; class Fimbriimonadia; order Fimbriimonadales; family Fimbriimonadaceae; genus Fimbriimonas. The sequence goes on along the minus strand of CAILEM010000061.1, from coordinate 4,937 downwards.
CCGGGATCGGGTGGAGAACGGAATCTTGAGGCGTTCCGAATCGTCGTTCATGCGGACAAAGGCGCTGTCGATGGTCTTGCCGTTGTGGTCCGTTGTCGTCAGGGTTGTGTTCAATGCGCTGCCGTGCTCCCATTTTTTCAGCACCACCATGATGCGTGTAGGAGTGGCGCTGGGGTCGAGCAGACTTAGCTCACGTCGGTACTGGGCCAAAACGTGCTGGGCGTCTTGGGAGAATGGGTGTTGCATCGAAGTCGGGTTCTCCGCCAAGACCTCTCTAGAATCATTTGGCATCGCCAGGAGATCTCGCGAATCAAGTTGCAGCAAAATCTGAGCCAAGGCACGCCATCCAGGTGCCTCCTCGGTCACAGAGGACTCCGTAAACATGTGGTCGTAGTCCTGCTTGGCCTCCGCAAGTTTGCGCCTTTCAATTTCGGCAGCATTCCTCTTCTGGAATGCCGTTACCTGCTTTTGATCAAGCTCTGGCGGCTGCTCGGCAAGTCGCTTTTTGAGGTATTTCAACGAATTTTGGAGATGGCCGTTCGCCTCGGAGGCTTCAGCGTCATCGAGAGCCTGCTTAGCCTTGGGGTTTGGGTTGAGCCATAGAGTGCCGTCCTTGGAGCGGTCCCACTTTGCGCAAAGTGCTTCGGCAAGGTGCGAGAGGGCCACATCAACGTCTGCATCCTTCAACCTGGCCAATACAACTTCATCTGCAAGTACTGGTGCAACCGCCAACTTCAGCCCCGACAACTTTCCCAACATCGCGACCGCTTTTGGTGCCGGAGTGGGCGGAAAGGAAACGGTGAGGGTGTTTGCTTGCGCTGTGTGCAAAAGCCAGGAAACAAACAAGAGCATGTCGCAATGACGGGCTCGAGAACGTCAAAAGTGCGGGCGAATTAGAGTCCCAATGTGCCTAAAATGTCCGCACGCTCAGGAGCGCATTATGTTAACGGCACTCATTCTCTTGGTTTCAACGGGTACTGCCAAGTCAGACCCACTCGCTGCCGGGTTCCAGAATCCGCCACCCTCCGTTCGGCCCCATACATGGTGGCATTGGATGGACGGAAACGTGACCAAATCCGGCATCACAGCCGACCTCGAAGCAATGAAGCAGGTCGGAATCGGCGGAGCCCAGATGTTCACTGTCTCGCAAGACATTCCCCCAGGACCCGCCAAATACGGCAGCAAGCTCTGGCGAGAAATGACGGCGCACGCGGTCAAAGAGGCTGCTCGGCTGGGGATCGAACTATGCATCCACAACAGCGCCGGCTGGTCGAGCAGTGGTGCACCGTGGGTGAAACCAGAAGACGCGATGCAAGTCATCGCCTGGTCCGAGAAGAAAGTGCAAGGGCCAATGGAGTTCTCTGAGGTGCTTCCACCCGCGAAAGCCCCAAGAGTCGATTCGTTCGTGCCGTACTACCGCGACATAGCCGTTTACGCATACCCAACACGCAGTGAAGGCGATATCGCCGGTCATCCGCAGGCGGACTTTCTTCAGCGGACGGGTGTTGAACGAGGCGATCACATTGAAATTGACCAATCGCCAGAGCCAGCTGGGTTGGCAATCCCCGCGTCGGAGTTGCAAGTCCTCACCAAGAAATTGGATTCAAATGGCCGCCTCACCTGGAGTGTTCCCGCCGGGAATTGGACGATTTTGCGCGTTGGCCACGTGCCAACGGGAGTGCATAACCATCCAGCCCCACCCGAAGGCGAAGGTCTGGAAGTTGACAAGCTCAGTCGAACCGCGCTTGATCACTTCTGGTCCGGACTGCTCGCGAAAGTTATCTCCGACATTGGACCGAACGGTGTGAAAACCCTCAACAATGTCTTGATCGATAGCTACGAAGTCGGAAGCCAGAATTGGAGTCCGCAATTCCGCGAAGCTTTTCGGAATCGACGAGGCTATGATCCGCTTCCCTTCTTACCCGTCATCACCGGCAAGACCATCGACAACAAAGAGAAGAGCGAGCGCTTCTTGTGGGACCTCCGAAGGACGATCGCCGACCTCTATGCCGATAACTACTACAGCGGCCTCGCCGACCTTGCTCACAAGAACGGAATGATGTTCTCGACCGAGCCCTACGGAAACGGCAACTTCGACAATATTCAAGCCGGCTCACGCTCCGACATTCCTATGGCCGAGTTCTGGCTTGGTGGCGGAACGATGGAAACGACCAAAATGGCCGCTTCAGTTGGTCACGTTTATGGTCGGCCGATCATTGGCGCAGAGTCCTTCACCGGTGATGTCGGTCCTAGCCGCTGGCGTGAAGAGCCATACACGATGAAGGCTCTCGGAGACTTGGCATTTGCCAACGGCGTGAATCGATACATCTTCCACCGGTACGCGATGCAGCCGTGGCAGAATTTGAAACCCGGCATGACCATGGGTCCATGGGGCACCCACTTGGAGCGGACACAAACATGGTGGACAGAAGCGGCTACTTGGTTGAAGTATGTGGCTCGGTGCCAGTACCTCCTTCAAGCTGGCACGTTCCAGGCCGATGCCTGTTACTTCTATGGCGAAGACGCTCCAAACGACTTGCCGTATGGCGCGGCGATGAAGCCTCAGTTGCCGCCTGGCTACGATTACGATGGCTGCGATGCGGGCGCACTAAAGCTGATGAGTGTGAAGAACGGCAAGATCGTGCTTCCAAGCGGTATGTCTTACAGTCTTCTGATCCTTCCAAACACTAAGTTCATGACTCCGCATGTCGCGAGGAAAGTCAAGGAGTTGGTCTTGGCTGGCGGCGCCGTGTATGGTCCGAAGCCAAGTCAGTCGCCAAGCTTGACAGGCTTCCCCGCCTGCGATAGCGAGGTTAAGAAGATTGCCGACGAGCTATGGGGGACGGGCGATGCCAAGGCAGACATCAATCGAAAGGTTGGCAAGGGACGCGTGATGTCAAACATTGCCATTGGTAATGCTCTGACCGCCGTGCTTCATGTCAACCGAGATTTCAACTACGGCCCCCAGTTCTTTAGCAACAAGCTGGTCGACATGCACCGAAAGGTCGGTAGTGCCGACGTGTATTTCGTCTCGAACCAGAAGAACCACTCGTTCTCGGGTACCTGCACTTTCCGAGTATCTGGTCGAACACCGGAACTGTGGCATCCGGAAACCGGTGTCATCGAAGATGCTCCTGCGTACCACCAGACCGCCAATGAAACAACGGTTCCGCTCAGTTTCGATTCGGCAGAATCAGTTTTCGTTATCTTCCGAAAGCCAGCCTCAAAGGTGCACCTCGCATCAATGGCACCCGCTGTGAATCCGGCCGCGCGGGTGAAACTGCCGACCATCAAGGTGATATCAGCTCGCTACGGATCTGAGGATGGCCGCGGTGCGGATGTTACCGATCAGGTTAGGTCCATGGTTCAAGGAGGCGCGCTTGCCATCCCTGCTAACAATTCGCTCTTTGGTGACCCAGTTGTGAATGTGGTCAAGCACTTGGAAGTGAACTACTTAATCAACGGAAAGCCAATGAAGAAGAAAGCGGCAGAGAACGAAGCTGTCGAACTCATGAGCGAACCTGGCGGAGGCACTGGACCAAAGCTTTATACGCTAAGACACAAGTCAGAGCATGAAGTTGAAGTCACGTCCTGGAAGACGGCAAAGTTTGACGGTCTGGATTCCAAGGGCAAACTGCACCACATCTCGGTGGTGAATAACTTCAAGCCGATCACAGTTACGGGACCTTGGAAATTGAGTTTTCCTCCGAACCTTGGTGCCCCCGCGTCGACCACATTCGATAAGTTGATCTCTTGGCCCGAGCATAAGACTCCTGGCATCAAGTACTTCTCCGGAAGCGCCACGTATACCAAGGACATTACGGTTCCCGCTTCGTTTGTCAGTTCTGGAAACGCCGTTCGTCTAAGCCTTGGTGACGTGAAGAACTTCGCCACGGTAACCATTAACGGTAAAGAAGTCGCGGTCATGTGGAAACCTCCTTTCGCGCTGGATGTGACTGCATTCGTACACAAAGGCGTCAATCGACTTCAAGTGAAAGTCACGAATCTGTGGCCCAACCGAATCATTGGTGACGAGCAACTTCCGGCCGATGTGGAATGGAACGGAGGGCACCTGTTAAAATGGCCCGACTGGCTCATCCAAGGCAAACCTCGCCCGAAGACGGGTCGAGTCACCTTCGAGACTTGGAAGTTCTACGAAAAGGACGCTCCCCTACTAGAATCCGGCCTCATCGGCCCCGTCACCTTGCAGGCGGCAAAGAAAGTCACCATCAGCTACTAAGGAGTTAATGTCACCGGATGCCTCGACTCAATTGAAGGGGCATTCGGTTGCAGCACTGCACATCACACAGTGAATTCTTTAGCCATCCCATTGCTACACTTGAAAGTGTGTTTGGCGATCTTCCCGATTTCTGAACGCCGAGGGGTCTCACCAATGCCGCAACAAATTACGCGAGTGGCTCTGAGAGAAAGCAATCGGAAAGAGTCGGCACTCTTGTGAAACCTTTTGATTTAGAATCGGCGTGGATGGAAATTGCGCACCGGCGCGATCCGCCCTGCGAGTGAATTCTGACTCACCGTCTTGTGCGAACGGCCCGCAGAAGGCACTCTTCAATTGCCTCAAGATCATTGAGTCCTTCGCGAATGGCCGTGAGCATGACACGTAGGGACGCCCGCGCCTTCTCCGTTGGGATAGAGTTGGGGTATGTGACGTGGTGCGAATCGCATAGGTTGTAGTGAGCCGCCTAACCCGGATTATTCATGAATGATGGTGACCGGTCGGTTTTGCTCTGTCTTGGCCATCGTGTTTGTCCCACCTCGTTCATTTCGCTTTGATGTGGGCTTGAGGCGGCCGTTGTCGTCGTTTTTCGACTGGTTTCGGTCGCCTTTTTGGGCCCAAAACGCGGTTTGAGCCGCATCCAGGCAGGTTGGCGGGCGGCATTGCTTGTGGTGCTTTGTTTTAGGCGAATAGCTGAGTC
>CAILEM010000060.1 GCA_903833215.1 uncultured Armatimonadota bacterium | reverse complement strand
TGCCCAGGCAAAGGCTCACGTGCGGGCACTCGCCACGAAGCTTGGTGTCCCGACGAATACGGTTTTGAAGTCATTTTCGTGGAAAAAGGACGGCGAAGTGGCGGACGCAAACTCGGCAGGAGCGGTCGGGGGCAGCTTCGTTGACCCTAAGGGAAGGCTGGTTGCAGCCATGAGTTGCGATCCGCAGGATGGTGAACTCGTCTATTTCACACGGCACCGTTTCTATAAAGGTGTCTACATTTAAACAATCGCCCACATGGGTTCGACGGAACTCGTGTGGGCACCGATACATAACGATCCATTCCCGAAGGAGATGGGCCCAGGAACAACGATGGCACACGTAATCAGAAACAGTTGGATTGCTGGCATCTTTGCGATCCTCACGATCGCTTCGGGACAGAAGATCGTTACGGATCGAAAACTTCTGCCAGGAGAGTTAACCCCGCAAATGATTGCGGCCAAAGCGTCGGATTTTCTGCGGATGCTTGGACGTAATCCTGGCGATTTGAGAGACTGTCGTGTGTCGGCATCTCCTCTGCGAGATAGGAGAGATTGGGACGTCGATACCAGTGGCCACGATCACACCCTGATGCTTGACGAGGTCGGAAATGTGGTCTTGTACGCCTTTCAGGCACGACGGCACGACCAATATCGGGGCAGGGGGCGGACCGGAAAGCAGTTTTTCCGCAATGCCGCACAGGCAAAGGCTCACGTGCGTGCACTCGCCACGAAGCTTGGTGTCCCGGCGAATACGGTTTTGAAGTCATTTTCGTGGAAAAAGGACGGCGAAGTGGCCGACGCAAACTCGGCAGGAGCGGTCGGAGGCAGCTTTATGGACGCCAAAGGAAGGCTTGTTGCGGCGTTGAGCTGCGATCCGCAGGATGGTGAACTCGTCTTCTTCGTTCGTCACCGATTCTACGGAAGCGTCTACAGATAAATAATTGCCCACATGGGTTCGACGGAACGCATGTGGGCACTGAGATACGACCATTACTTCCCTGAAGTGGATCCGTATGTCTTCGGACGAGGCTTTCCCGCATGAGATGGTAAGGGTCACGATCTTTCGCAAATCCGTGTCCGAAATGCCGGTGACGCTATACCTTCGGCATAGGATGCGTACGAATGCCGTGTTCCAGGCAAGGGCCGTCGACGGCTCATGCCTTCGCTTTTTGGAGAGGATCGCCTTTGGAGAACTCGAGGGTGTGGTCTGATGCGGGGATCGATTTTCAAACTACGGGACTGATGTAGGTCCTGTTGTGTTCGGCTTACGTTTCGAGGGATGTCGAACGAAACTCTCTTCTGTGTTACTTGAGCCGATCGGGCCGTTCTCTGGTGCCGGCAAGGTTACGGGGATGAGGTGTTGATTAGGCTTGATGGAAAACACCTCGGCAAGCTTCTTATCCAAAGCGGAAGGGAGCCCAAATTGCCGACTGACATCCACGGTAGTCCAGCTAAATTTCTCTGGAACCGGGTGGATACCTGGGAAATTCCGAAGCATCCTGGCCGCCGTAATCCTCACCTTAATCATCTTGACGTCGGTCAGGGGTCGCACAGCCGCAGCTTGGATCATGAACGCAGGATCGATTCTTTCGTATTCGATGCTCCGTCCCAACATTGCTTTTGAGTATCGCTTCGTCCACCCTTTCTTGGCGGTCAATTCGTTGTCAGCCAATTCTTCAACCGTTTGAATCCTCATGGGTGCCGTATAGCCTTTCCACCTTCCCACTGGTCCAGAAAAGAGTCCACCGGGCTGTTCTGACTCGTCCATCAGTTTCATCTTCGAGACGAACTCTATAACCGGGCTCTCAAGGTCTGAGCGATTACGGATGGTTACGCCAACCGCACCGAGTGCGATAACCGTCACTACCCCTAGAGCCATTCGGAAGGTGTTCCTTTTCACCACCTTTATTATCATCGCAAAATTGCGCAATTCGAATACTGACAGAGTGCGCGATGAAATCTTGGAAGCCATCGAACCGGTAAACAGCCAACACACTCTTCCGGTTTGGCAAAGCCAATCCTCTCCAATAAGCGAAGGCATGCCACGTCGACGGGGCTTGCCTGGTTACTGACCGCCCGGCCCATACTTCCCTGAAAGGGATGCGTCTGGAGACGATGATCGTCATCCCGCGTTCGGCACCATGGGTCACGATCCGCTTCAATCGAGATTCGAAATGCCAGACGCTATACCATCGGCATAGGAATCGGGCCGTCTACCCATTTCCAGGCAAGGCCCCTCGCGGGTCCATGCCTTCGCTTTTTGCAGAGGATCGCCTTTGGCGAACCGGAATAGGGTCAGATGTGCGGACTTTCATTGTTGCTGCCACGTTCCGATGCCATGGCAGGCGTCACTTAAACTTGCATATTTGATTAATTTAGTCAAGGGTTCCATCAAATTTAACAAAGCGCTATATAATTGTCTCGCCAGCGGGATCAGCGTGGATGCTTGGCTTCTTTCATGAATCAGGAGCAGATGCACACATTACAGGCGGGCCTTTTTGCAGGTTACGATACCGGCGGTTTCTTCGATGAGATGTTCGATGGGCACGGACCCCGAGATCATTACGCCAACCTCTACCGAACCCTTGGCAATTTGACTGCCCAAGAATTTCGCGCCAGGTGTGAACTTGCCGATCTCACGCTGATCCACCAAGGGATTACTTTCACGGTGTACGGAGACACCAAGGGTGTCGAGAAGCCGTTTCCAGTCGATCTCGTGCCGCGTGTCATTCCTGCGAATGAATGGGCATTCCTAGAAAAGGGCCTCGCCCAACGCGTCCGCGCCTTAAACCTCTTCCTTCACGACATCTACCACGATGGCAAGATCCTTAAGGACGATGTTGTCCCGCGAGATCTGATCGTCAACGCTCCCAACTACCGACGCAGCTTCATCGGCGCAAATGTCCCCGGCGATGTTTATGTCCACATCTGCGGAAGCGACCTGATCCGCGATTACGACGGCACGTATCGAGTGCTTGAAGATAACTGCCGAACTCCTTCGGGCGTTTCGTACATGCTTGAGAACCGCATGATCTTAATGCGAGTCTTTCCGAGTCTGTTCGGCGAGAATCGTGTTCGGCCAATCGATGCCTACACCACCCAGCTATTACACAATCTGCGACAGTTGGCACCGCCTGGTCGCGATGATCCGAACGTGGTGCTACTGACACCTGGAGTTTATAATTCCGCATATTTCGAGCACAGCTTCCTCGCTCAGCAAATGGGCATTGAGCTTGTGGAAGGCCGCGACCTCTTTGTGGATGACAACACCGTTTTCATGAAGACGACGCGGGGCCCTCAGCGGGTCGACGTTGTGTACCGGCGCGTTGATGACGATTTCCTCGATCCTCTCGTCTTCCGCCCCGATAGCGCGCTTGGTGTTCCCGGGCTGGTCAACTCCTACCGAACCGGTAACGTCGCACTCGCTAACGGTATTGGCACGGGAGTTGCCGACGACAAGGCGGTTTATCCCTACGTCCCCGCGATGATCAAGTACTACTTGGATCAGGAACCCATCCTGGAGCAGGTCACCACTTACATGGGTTGGAAAGACGATGACCTCGAATACATTTGCGAACACGCCCACGAGATGGTGCTGAAGGCTACCAACGAGTCAGGCGGCTACGGAATGCTCATCGGCCCTCAGGCTACCAAAGCCGAGATCGCCGAATACATCGGCACGGTTCGGGCAAACCCACGCGGCTATATCGGACAGCCCCTAATCTCGCTTTCCCGATCGCCATGCTTCTTCGAAGATAAGTTCGAAGGCAGGCATGTCGACCTACGGCCCTACATCCTCTGTGGCAAGGACGACGTGACCATCGTTCCGGGAGGACTGACTCGCGTGGCGCTGCGGAAAGGGTCTTACGTCGTGAATTCTTCGCAGGGTGGAGGCAGCAAAGACACCTGGGTGCTGAACGAGAATCAGTCGGGAACGATGCGGCAGACTCAAGCGATGGGCGGGATGGTTCAAACCCAGCAGATCCCGGCTCCGGTCGACAAGACATCTCCATCGGAGGCTCAATAGATGCTGTCACGTCACGCCGACGCGGCGTTTTGGATTGGACGATACGTGGAGCGAGCGGAGGCAACCGCTCGAATGATCGATGTCCATTACCATTTCGGCCTAGAGAGTCCCGTCATCGGAGAGGCACTTCGATGGTCGTCAATCTTGGCAATTTCGGGCCAAGAAGAGCTCTATCATAAGTTGAACAAATCCGAGGACGAGCGAAGCATCCTGCAGTTCTTCGGGTTCGAAGAACGCAACTCATCTTCAATTGCTTCGTGCATTCATTTAGCGCGTGAGAATGGGCGCAGCATTCGCGACCAGATTTCAAGCGAGATGTGGAAATGCCTGAATCAGATGTACCTCCACTTCCGGGAGTGGGATGTTGACCAGGTTTTGGCTGGCTCGCCGTTTGCCTTCTTTGAGAAGGTCAAGGAGAGTTCACAGCTCTTCCAAGGCGTTACCAACCGAACTCTGATGATGGGTGAGACGCGCGACTTTCATGACGCGGGTCGCTTTCTGGAGCGCGCCGATCAGACGGCCCGAATCCTCGACGTGAAGTATCACGATCTCCTTCCAACGTTTTCCGAAGGTACCGCGGCGGATGCCGCACCCAGAACGACGGCTGAAGCAGGTTCCATCGGGGGACCTGTGGACGTCCATGGCTGGATTGCAGTGCTGAAATCGGTAGGCGCCTTCGAAGCCTTTCGGAAGACTTATCGTCAAGGCGTCACCCCAGCCCGGGTCGCGCAGTTCCTCTTGCTGAATCCGCAGTTTCCAGCTTCGGTGCGGCATTCGGTGGGACGCATCGACGGGTGCCTTCGCCGAATCAGCGGGAATCGGGATCACGCTCCCATCAACGACGCGGAAAGGCAGGTAGGACGGCTTTATAACGAACTGAACTACATGCGCGCGGAAGACATCATCACGGGAGGCCTCCACGAATTTCTTGAGGATGTCGAGGAGCGCTGCAACCAAATCGGCAACGCGATTCACAAAAGTTATCTCTCCTACTGAACATATCTGCGCAGAAACCGCCTATATGTGAATCAGGACGACAAAATGGAAAGCCCCCTTTCGTCAGTAATACGCTAGATGATTCTTCGCGCCACTCACCGAACGCTCTATAGCTACTCGATGCCATCCATCGAGAGCCAGAACGAGGTGCGCCTGATGCCACTGAACGATGCCTCTCAAACCTGCATCGAGTTTCGTCTCAGCATCAATCCCCACTGCCGAGTGTTCTCATACGATGAACCAGGGGGAACGGTTCACTACTTCGGCGTTCGGTCAGCCCACCCACTTCTAGAGATCGTCGCCGAAGCCCTCGTCGAGACGCACCTTGAGAATCCGTTTGAGGGGCTGAACCTGCTGGAGCACGACTGGGATTTCTACGAACTGAAATCGACACGACAGGCGAATGCCGAGTTTCTTGCCGAGAGCCCCTACATCACGCTCAATGATGAAGTTCGCGAAATCGCAACTCAGGTTCGACAAACCTCAAATGAGTCGGTTGCGGACTTTCTCCTTCGACTGGCTCGTTGGATCCATGTTTCGCTGACCTATGACCCCGACGCGACTCATGTGCATACCAAGCTCCACGAAGTGCTGGTGATTCGCGCAGGCGTCTGCCAAGATTTCGCCCATTTGATGATCGCCTGCTGCCGGATATTAGGCATCCCATCGCGTTACGTCAGCGGCTATCTCTTCGTCGGAGGCGCCGACGGCATGCGCGGCGAACAGGCCACCCACGCCTGGCTGGAATGCCTGTTGCCCGATGGCAGGTGGCTCGCGGTCGATCCGACTAACGATTTACTTCCGAACGATCGATATGTGGCGGTTCACACTGGTCGCGACTATTCCGATGTCACACCAACTCGAGGTGTTTACGTGGGAACACCAGCAAAGTCACTCGATGTATCCGTGAGTGTGGATCGGCTGGATGTTTGCTCACCGGTGATCTAGAAGCATGACAAGGCGCGAGCTCATTCAAGTTGCCTCCCTCGGAGCTTTGGGTTTGTTGACGTCTGGCGCTTTGGCGAAGACAGCACCGTGGATCCAAGAACAGTTCCGACGGTTCGAGGGCGTGGATGTATTCGAACGTATTGTCGCGAAGGCAAGGGCAGAAAACTGGTACGCGCTCCCGATCGGCGAAGTTATCGGCAAGGTCGCATTTGAACTCAGAGGAACGCCCTACGTAGGCTTCACGCTGGAACTCAGTAAGGATATTGAGTACTGCATCGTCAACCTGAAGGGTCTCGACTGCGTGACGTTCTTCGAAGATTCGCTAGGCATGGCGCGAATGATCAAAAAGGGGCGCAATACGCCGGAAGACCTGCTGGCAGAGGTTCGATTCACGCGCTACCGTGGCGGACACATGGGTGACTTCACGACGCGCCTCCACTACACCACCGATTGGTTCTTCGATAACGAGGAGAAGGGCGTGGTCAAGATGCTCACCCCATCTCTACCTGGCGCGGAGCCGTTCAGCCAAAAGGTCGGCATCATGTCCCTGCACCCTGAGAACTATCGGCAATTGGCATCCCACCCCAATCTCCTTCAGGACATCCGGATTGCCGAAGACAAGATCAATGCCCGCAGTTTGAAGTTCCTGCCCATGGACAAATTGGAAGCGGCGGAGGCATTGCTCCAGACGGGTGACATCGTTGGAGTCACCACCACCGCAGACGGTATCGACATCGCCCACACCGGCATCTGTGTGAAAGACGAGCAGGGCTTGGTCCACTTTATGGATGCGTCATCCGCTCGATCCCGAATGCGAGTCACAGTCGAGCCCCAGATCAGTAAGTGCCTGAATTGGTCCTCAAAGCTCACCGGCGTGATGATTGCTCGACCGCTTGAAGTTCGCTAAGGATTCCAGGACAAGCGAGTCAGCCAGTCGATCGTCCAAAGCGGTAACCTCCAAGCATGCTAGATCCCCGCGTCACGAAGTTGGCTGAGCTGCTTGCTTCTCATTGTTGCGAGCTGTCGTCGGCAGACAGTGTTCTCATTCACGCTTTTGACATTCCCGAAGAAGCGGTTGCGGAAGTCGTTCGAGTCGCACAGGGCAAGGGAGCGAAGGTTGCCGTTCGCCTTGAGAGTGGCCAGATTCGCCGTCAGCTCATGCTCGGAATGACGGAAGACAACGCCAAGCTGTACGCCGACATCGAGAAGTACGAGATGGAGCAGATGACCGCTTACATCGCCCTTCGTGGTACGCATAACTATGCCGAGCAGTCCGAAGTGCCCGGCGACATCATGAGCATGTGGCAGCGGCTCTACTCAACACCGGTCGTATTTGGTGTGCGTGTGCCCAAAACCAAGTGGGTTGCCCTCCGATGGCCAACTCCGGGCATGGCGCAGCAAGCCAACATGTCGACTGTTGCTTTCGAGAACTTCTACTTCGATGTGTGCACGTTAGACTACGAAAAGATGGCGAAAGCCGCCGAGCCGTTGAAGGACCTGATGGACCGCACCGACGAGGTTCATATCCTTGCTCCCGGCACCGATCTCAAGTTCAGCATCAAGGGTATTGGCTCGGTGAGCTGCTCTGGCAACCGGAATATTCCCGATGGCGAGTGCTTTACCGCCCCGGTCAAAGACAGCATGAACGGAGTCATCCAGTACAACACGGTTTCCCTGTATCAGGGCACCGAGTACAAGGACATCCGCTATGTCGTCAAAAACGGAAAGATCGTCGAGGCGACGGCGGGTGCCAACACCGATAAGCTCAACGACGTCCTCGATACCGATGAGGGAGCTCGCTACTTTGGCGAGTGGGCGCTGGGCTACAACCCTTACGTGCTCCATCCGATGAAGGACACCCTGTTCGATGAGAAGATCGCGGGTAGCTTCCATTTGACCCCGGGCAACGCCTACGATCCGCCAGGTGGAAACGGGAACAAGTCTTCAGTTCACTGGGATACCGTGCTCATCCAACGCCCGGACTACGGCGGAGGCGAAATCTGGTTCGACGGAAAGCTCATCCGCAAGGATGGTCTCTTCGTGTTGCCGGAACTCGAAGGTCTCAACCCAGCGAACCTGGGTTAGACTACGGTCATGGAACGGTGGGTTTATAGCTTCAAATCCACAGGAACACGGACGCTGACGGAAGCAGAAATCGGCGCGATCAAGCTCAAGGCGAGCTTGTCGCGCCGTAAATCTGTCAGTTGGGCCGTCCTATCCGTTTTCCTCGGCCTGATGATCTTTCTTTCCATCGCGGAGGCGACCAGCACGGCATGGATCGGTTGGCCCCTGCTTGTGTTCTTTGGGGTCACATTTTGCATGGCCTTCGATCACGTCGGGAAGAATGATCTTCTGCGCAAACTGTTGGTCAGGGCAGCACGCGAAGTCGTGGTAGAGACGTTTGTGAAGGAAGTCGCCCCGGATTCCGTCCGCGCCAAATACTCAGCCTTTCGCGCTAGTGACGACGCCGGGGATTACTCCGGGCCGCCATTCTGGGTCGCCGAAGAGGACCTCTTTAAGATACTGACCTCCACGTCCGGCTGCCCACCTACGACGTTTGAGTCGCTCGCACACGATGATGTACTTTTGCTAGTCGATGGAAAGATCGCCAACACGATCCAGAATTTGCATGTGGTGTGTGTGGAGTCTTGAAGCTGTCTCCCTATAGGGGCAGGGAGTGCCCCGCTCACCCAAATTTCGTTCGTCACAGCGGCAGGAAGAAGTTAGGCAAGCCTTATTGTCAAACAGTTTTGGCAGAACGGTCTTGTTCTGTAGCCGCGCCATGGTTTGTGGCCGCGAACCCAGCTCGCGGCCACAAACCATTTTTGGTCTTGGCGAACGGTCCGAACGCCGGTACAAGCCATCCGGCGGCATCGGCGGCTGTTGAAATACCAAAACTGTTTGACTTTAAGGCACGCCTCGCCCCTACATTTCTAGCCACTCTACGACTTGCGCGAGGTGGTACCCGTCGTGGCTAAGGACGTAGGTGGCCATCATTTGGATGGTGAGAGGACCGACGAACTCTCGCTCGGCGATCTTGTTCCAATCTGCGGTACCGAGTGACTCCAAGTAGCTGACCAATTTGATGCGGCCAGACTTGTAGGCCGCAACGCAAGCCACTGGATCGCGGTGCTTGTAATCTCCAGTTATGGCTAGCTGGCCTTCATCGACGCTGGGTAGGAAGGGACGCGATTCGGTGTTGGCCCGCGTAAATCGCTCAAGCCAAATTGGCTCCCAATCGGCAAGGTGCGCCACGACTTCGCGCAATGAAAATCGAAGGGGATCTGGACTAAAATCCCAGATCGGATCCTCTGGACCATGGTCCTTTACCAGACGCTCAAGCACAGTAGGCGTCCCTTTCAAGGCTTTAATCAGATAGTTCTGTGCCGAAGGCGGAAAGTTCATGTTGTAACCTTTGATCCGAAGATACTCATTATAGCGACCAATCGCATTAGTGTGCATAACATCGTCAGTCCAATCGGTCTGACGAAATTCCACCCAAACCTTACCAATTGCTAAGGTAACTTGACTCGGCACACTTATGGGCGGACTCTTTGATTTTCTCCTGCACCTGGATAAGAACATCCAGAACTTGGTCTCCAACTACGGAGGATCGGCTTACTTGATCTTGTTCCTGATCATCTTCGCCGAAACGGGGTTGGTGTTCTGTCCCTTCCTGCCTGGCGACACTTTGCTGTTTGCCGTTGGCCTCTATGCCCGACCTGAAAAAGGTGCATTCAGCCTGCCAATCGCACTGGGCCTGCTGATTCTTGCCGCCATGACCGGGGACCAAACCAACTATCACTTGGGCAAGTACTTCGGCATGAAGTGGTTCAAAAACGAGAAATCGAAGTTCTTCAAGAAGGAGAACCTCGAAAAAACGCATGAGTACTTCGAGCGTCGAGGACCCTCCACCGTTATCTTCGCGCGATTCATTCCGATCGTGCGAACGACGGCACCTTTCGTCGCCGGCATGGGCACGATGCAGCACAAGATCTTCACGATGTTCAGTACCGTGGCCGCATTTCTTTGGGTCGGCATCTGCATGGGGTCGGGCTATCTGTTCGGTGGGATCCCCGCTGTCCAACACAATTTCGGGCTCGCTGCCCTCGGAATGCTGCTTCTGTCTTTAATCCCCTTGTCGTATGAGGTGATAACCTATCGATCTTCCAAGAAGAAGGCCGGTGACCGAAAAGACTGAGGTAAACCCTCAGGTATGAACTCGATAACTTTGAGCCATAAGACGATCGTCGACGCAGTGATTCCAGGCGAGGGTGTCGCGCGCGATACCATGCTGGTCGTCGGTGGAACGGCTCTTACCGCGATCTGTGCGCAGGTCACTATTCCCTGGCAGCCGGTGCCATTCACGCTTCAAACTCTTTCCGTTATGCTCTGCGGCCTCGCCCTTGGCCCTAAGCGCGGCGCGCTCAGCCAGCTTCTTTACGTCGGTATTGGCGCTGCTGGAATCCCTGTCTTCGCACAGGGTAAATACGGCGTGAACGTACTGTTCGGCGCGTCCGGCGGCTATCTTCTCTCCTTCGCCATCGTGGCAGGCATTCTTGGTCTGCTCGCTCAGCGAGGTTGGACCAAGAGCATTTGGAAGACGGCGGCGGCGATGGCAATCGCGGACACGTTCGTCCTCGGGTTTGGTGCGCTTTGGCTTTCCGCCTATATTGGCGGCCAAGCAGCTTTCAACTCGGGCGTTGCGCCGTTTATCGTTCCTGAAGTGATGAAAGCGGTGATCGTGATCCTTGCGCTTCCTTTGGCTTGGACTCTCACGAAGCGATCCTCTCAGTAATTCTCAGTCTTCGTCTCTGCTCCACGTTGAACTCTGTGTGGAGCAGAGGTTTGCTTTGAGTCTCTGGTGCGCGCGTTACCTATTCCTCCGAACGGCTCACTTTCCTTTGATCGTTTAGCTCTCTTCGATGGCTGGTACGGACGCTTGCACCGCGGGGTGCTGTCTCTCCTTTTCCGGACCCTGCGGGTGATTGGGGCTAGTTAGGTTGTTCGATCGGCTGCTCTGCTCGATAGCTGGTCTAGACGCTCACACCGCTGGGTGGTGAAAGCTGGCGGTGAACACGTCCGAAAGCATTAAAGGGGGCCGCGACCACACCTTTTGGACACAACGGCACCTGTAGTCGGCGGTGATCGTACCGACGCAGCAGCCGGCCGTAGTTATTGCACCGATGGGGTTTCCCGCGATCCAAAGCAAGATTTCATTCTACGTTTCCAGACGTCGGTACGATCACCGCCGGCTACGGGTCTGGTGGGTGAATGCAGCAGCCGGCCGTGGTTATTGCACCGATGGGGCTTCCCGCGATCCAAAGCAGGATTTCCTTCTACGTTTCCAGACGTCGGTACGATCACCGCCGGCTACGAGTCTGGTGGGTGAATGGGGTTTGGGCAGTTGAATCTCGCTGTTCTACACGCATGCGTCGCTACAGCTTGAAACTCATCTGGTCGCCTAGGTCGGGGACTTCTAGGCCTATCCAGCCTACGGCGTCGCCGATGTCTCGAAAGGTTCGCATGCCTTCGGGGAGGTTGGCTAGGATTTCTTCACCGTAGCGCTTGGTCTGGATTCTCGGGTCGAGGAGGGCGATGATGCCTTTGTCTTCGGCTCGGCGGATGAGGCGACCGGCCCCCTGGCGCATCATCATTTTTGCCAACGGCAATGTGTGTTCGCCAAAGGCATTGAGACCCTGGGTCTGAAGGTACGCCAGACGCGCGATTTGTGGCGGATCGATGGGCACTTCAAATGGAACTCGGACCAACGCCACACACGAGAGGGTCGGACCAGGGGCATCAAAGCCGGTCCAGAAGGAACGGAGGGCAAATAGCGAAGAGTTGGTGTTGTCGATAAACCGCTCACCCACCGAAGCGGTACCGAACTTGGTCTGGGAGTAGATCGGAAGCTCGGGAGGCAGATTCATGAACGACAGAACGCCTTCCATCTCCTTTCGGGAATGGAACAGGGCCAAGGTGCGTCCGCCCACCGTCCGAATGATCTTGGAAAGCTCGGCCGCCACCCGCCGCCAATACATCTCCTCGTTACCTTGCTTTCGCGCTTCGGCGGGATCAGGGATCGTATCTGCAGGCGGAAGGTAGATCGCCGCGTTCGATGGGTAATCGAACGGCGAGGGCAAGATCTCTTCAAACTGCGGCTTGGCTCCTGTCGTCCGACGGAAATAGTCAAACGTGCCGTCGAGAGCCAGCGTGGCGGAGATGCAAGCGTAGGGTGTTCGATCCCAGATGAGCTTGGTGAGTGGCTCGGCCAACCCAATTACATCCTGCCGAAGCATCGCATCTGCCCCAGACCGACTGGCGTAGCTCACGGAAACACCCTCAGGCTGGAACAACGTGAAGCACGAGGCACCGTATTCGCGGATGTAGCTGCCGTAATTGCGCGTGGTTTCCGTGACCTGTCGCGTCAATTCGGGCTCCTTGTCCCTCCAGCGGACCATGCGCTCTTCCATGCTGTGGACGAACGACTCGCAGATCTCACTGACCTGTTGGGCGATCTCTTTGGCCCCGCGCATGTCGTCCGAAGTTCGGTTCGCTTGCACCTGGGGATGGTTGAGCACGTCATCGGGTGAGGCAGTCAAAATTCCCGGGCGGCCCAACGACAGGCTGTAGGCCACCAGACCCTTCTGACAATTATCGATAGCTACTTTGAACTCGGCACACGACTTCGCCCACTCGAAACCTTCATGATTTCGCTGAGCTAGCGACAGTACGGCACTTTCCAACCGAGCGACAACACTCTCAAGAGAGGCCAGCTTGGCCCCACTCAGTTCAAACTCCATTCCGTTTGTTGCCGCCTGGGGAAAGTCATGGGCTTCGTCGAGTAGCAGGAACTGAAACTTGCCGAGCAATCCCTCTTCATCGTCGCTGATCTTGGCCATCAGCGCGTCTTGGACAACGACGCTATGGTTCGTAATCACGATCTCAGCCCGCTCAGCGGCTCGGCGAGCGGAGTAATAAAAACAGTCCTCATACGCCGGGCAAAGGCGACCGGGACAAACCGGAGGCGTCGCGACCTTTTGCCACAACATGTTCAACTCGCGCATGGGGCGCTTGACGACCTGGCGGAACTCGGTCTCGATGCCAAGCTTTGCCTCCTTGCGATAGTCATCGATAAGGTCCGGCATGTGCTCATCCATCGCGGCGAGGCACGCATAGCGTTGGCGTCCCATCAACATCCGGGCTTGAATGCCAAGAAGAAAACTTGCTTGCCCGACCGAACTCGCCTCGACCCCATCTTCCAGGAACAGGCTCATCGCCAACGGGAGGTCGTTGCGCCAGTATTGTTCGGCCAAAACATTGGTGTAGGTCGCAATGACCGTTCTTTTCTTTAAGACGATCGCATTCGCGATGGCGGGAATGAGTGCGGCCAGCGATTTGCCGAGTCCGGTGGGGGCTTCAAACGAGCCACTGGAGCCTTCGGCGATGAGATCTGCCAGCAAAAGGGCAAGTTGTTGCTGATCGGGTCGTTCAACAAACCCCGGACGCTTGGAGAGCTTCCGAAATGCCTGTTCCATAAGTTCGGAAACAGTAGACACAGGGCTACATTATGCCATCAGCGGGCAAAATAAAACCCGCCTAGGCCTGTTTCGTCTCAGGCCCACCAGCAGGAAGTGGCATCGCAATAAATGACAACGAAACTATAACACGGATTTCCTGATATGCCAAGTTCACAACTAATTGCCGCAATAGCAGGACTATCGGTTGCCGTTGTGGAATCTATTTGAAGCTGCTAATGCTGACGAAGCCAGACCTCAGTTCACTGCAAAACACCCAAGAGCGGCCACGGCTACGGGGTCTGGCAGTGTTGATTGGCTTCTTAATGTGCGTGCCCGTCACGGCGGCGGTTGCAAGCCAAACATCCTCGGGAATCTTCTCGTTGATGGTGCCGCCCGTCTCGGGACTGCTCGCTCTGCTAGTTGTTAACATCCCCCTTCGGCGCTTTGTACCGCGCTTTGCCCTCACCCAATCGGACCTCATCGTCTGCTTTGCGATCATGAGCGTTGCCGGCGCGATTGCGGGAGAATGGGCGAGCTGCGTGTTTCCTAGCGTCGTCAAATTCCCGTTTGAGGCACGCACCAATCCCCTGTTCAAAGACCAATTCGTCAAGCACACCCCCGATTGGCTCGCGATTCGCGATATCGCGCAAGTGAAGGACATGGAGGGGGGCGGATTAGGCTGGCAGTATTCGTTGTCGAAGCTGCCGATGTTCTTGCCGATCTATCTGGCGTGGGGCGCGCTTGTGCTGTCGGTGTGCTTTGCGATGCAGTGCATCAACTCCTTGATGCGTGGGGCGTGGTGCGAGAAGGAACGCCTCACTTTCCCACTCATCCAATTGCCAGTGGCGATGTCGGAAGGCGGAGGATCGAGCGGCATGTGGAAGAGCAAACACATGTGGATTGCGTTCGGGATCATGTTCTCGATCGACATGCTCAACGGGTTGAACTACCTTTTCCCAAATCTGCCCTCCATCCCGGTCAAGGATCTGTTCTATATCGACCGGGCCTTCAAAGAGCCGCCCTGGAGCAATATCGGCGACTTTCGAATCGCCATCTATCCGTTCATGGCTGCCATCGGCCTGTTCATGCCGAGCGACCTGCTTTTTAGCTTTGTCGCGTTCTTCCTCCTCAGAAAAGCAACACATGTTGCCTTAGCCAGCCAAGGCATCCCCCAATCCACCTTCTCCGGCACCGCTATAGCTCCCGGCCCCCCGTACTTCGATGAGCAGACATGGGGTGCTGTCCTCGCAATGTTTCTCGGCGCGATTTGGGTTTCTCGTGACTATCTCAAGGGAGTCTGGCGCGATATTCGGCTAGGGAATCGCTCGGAAGATGGCGGTATTGCCCACCGTTGGTCGTTCGTCGGGTTGGTGATTTGCTTCAGCATCACCGTCGGCTTCGGCATGATCGGCGGGTTGCCGATGGCATACATGATTCCGTACGTCGGCCTATTTCTGATCTTCTCGATCGTTCTCACTCGCGTGAGAGCGCAGTTGGGCCCACCCACCCACGAATTTGCCTTCTTCGGGTCGAACTCAATCATGGGCCGCTTCTTGGGAACGAAATGGCTATCCGACTCGCAGGCGGTGTGGGTGAGCAACAGCTTCTACTTTATCAACCGGCTCTACCGAAACCACCCGATGCCCTATCAACTTGAGGCGATGAAGATGGGGACGACCGAAAAGCTCGATCAGAAGAAGCTCTTCTACATCATCGGCGGGGCAACCGTGGTGGGACTGTTCCTCTCGTTCTACTTCCGCTAAACCGCGGTGTATCGAACCGGAGGGGTGCCTTGGACGGATATTGGAACGTATCTGAACAACATCCTCAACGACCGTAAGGGCCCCGATATCGTCGGAATCACAATGACGATCGTAGGGTTTGCCTTCGTCATGGTTCTGGATGCGGTGCGGTTCCGGTTCCCTGGTTTCCCCCTTCACCCGGCGGGATACTTGCTTTCGATGAATTTCGGTGTGGATTACTACTGGTCCGGGTTGCTGTTAGCGTTATTAGTGAAGAACTTTGTGCAACGCTACTATGGCCTTCGAGGGTACGACAAACTGCGCAGCGTCGCGTTGGGAATACTTGTAGGCGAATACGCGGCAGAAACGATCTGGATGGTTATGGCTCTCATCACACACCAAAGCACTTATACGATTTCCTTTAACGACCGATCGCTGGGCGTGCAGTGAGCCTGCCCATCGATTCCAAACCCCCGGTTCTGACGGAGAACGGTCCCCGGAATCTCCTCGGCTGGATCTGCTTCGGCCTGATGATGTTCCTCGTGCTCGTCGTCTCGCTCATCCCGGGCAAGAAGGCCAAGACCGAGCTGACTGGACACGAGCGTGAGCAGTCGGTGCTGAAATCGGTGATGTCAGCCAAGTCACTCCAAACGGCGATTGGCAATCCCACCGGCAAGACGAAGGACCCTGCCCAGGATATGCTTCTGCACTCGCTAGATGACCCGATCTCGTCATTGGTGCTTCAAGCGAAGAAAGACAAGCTCGCCGCCATGTTGTACGCAGAGATGCGCACCTATCAGAAGCGGGATGTTCCGGTCGATTTGTTAGTCAAGCTTTCGCAAAGCAAACTCCCCGAAGACAAGGCATTCCTCCAAATTTACACGTCGGCCAAGTTGACGAAAGCGGAAGCGGACGACATCGTCAAGAAGCTGCCCAACACGCCTTTCGTTTACCAGGCTGCGCGGGTTCAGGCGATGGAAAAAGCCGGGGTCACCGACGCGATCTCAAAGTATGTGTCCCCGTTGGCGTCGATGGGGGTTTTGATCATTTCTATGGCATCCCTGCCGTTCCTCGTGGCAAGCATGTTGATTTGGACGATCTTCCTGCGAAAGCATCGAGAGAAGACGCTCATTCCAATGGGTATCCCCATGGATGCGATCTCGGTGAAGGATGCTGATCGACTCGCGATCCGTGCCGCCCAGATCTTCGCAATCTTTATCCTTTCCGACTTGGTTGTCCATGGCTTGCTGATGGGTATGACCAAACGGATCAACGAGGCGCAGATGGGGGCGATCTCAGGGGTTCTGACACTCCTCAGCGTGATCGCGCTCCAGAAAGCGCCGGTGGAGGGCAAGAAGTTCAGCCTCACCCAACTCGGTGTAAGCCGGGAGAATCTGGGCAAGAACGTGATGCTTGGGATCCTCGGATTCCTCGCCGAGTTTCCAGTGGCGATGTTCCTTGGGGAGATTTGTGCCGTCCTGTTTCGGTGGCTCCCCAAGGCCACTCATCCCGCAGGTGAGGCGCTTGAGCGCAGCCACGACCTTCGGGTCGTTATCCCGATCCTCATCTCCGGGTGCATCATCGCCCCGATGTGGGAGGAGTTGGTCTATCGAGGCCTGTTGTTCCCCGGCCTGAATCGCCTCCTTGGCGGTCTCGTCCCTGGCATCCTCGCATCAAGTTTCCTCTTCGCCGCGATTCACCCCCAAGGCATCACCGTGTGGTTGCCGTTGGCGTTCGTGGGAGCATCGAGTTGCTATCTCTCCCACCAAAGCCGATCCCTCGTCCCGGGGATGGTGATGCACTGCCTGCACAACATGGCCCTCTTCGCCGTTGTGTTAATGACGTAGCCAGGTTGTTTGGGTGGATTTTTGGTGATAGGATTCACGCCACCTACCCAAAAAGTGCGCCAAAGGCGCTGATCTCCAAAAAGCGAAGGCATGCCCCGTCGACGGGGCTTGCCTGGAAATGTGACAGTGGGATGCATCCTTCCCCAAAGGGGATGCGTCTGGGAACGGCGGTCGTTATCCCGCGTTCGGGTTCATCCGTAACGGGCCTCGCGATGGGTGTTCAAAATGCCGGTGACGCAATGCCTTTGGCATAGGCGGAGCTGGCGGGCGAGATACCAGGCAAGCCCCGCCGACGGGGCATGCCTTCGCTTTTTGGAGACGATTGCCTTTGGCAAACCAGATGGGGTTTTTGGGTGTGACCTCCCGTTGATGGTCATTGGGCGTGCGGGGTTACGCATTACGGCCGGTCGCGATGGGTGTTCAAAATGCCGGTGACGCAATGCCTTTGGCATAGGCGGCGTTTGCGGGCGAGATACCAGGGTAGGGCCGTCGGCGGCCCAACCCTTCGCTTTTTGTAGAGGATTGCCTTTGGCAAACCGGAGGAGGTTTGTCTCAACCCGGATGGGGACACTCATGCGGAAGGCAGGAGATTGTCACCGGTTTTGCATGCGAAACCGCATCCAACTATTCCGCGACGGCGCGTGCGCCTTCGATTTCGGGGTTGCGGCCGAAACCGGTCCATAGTGCCGCCCAAGCGATGACGCTGATCACGGCGACGACCACTTTGAGCCATTGGGGAATTTGGGGTTGGAAACTGAAGAACGCCTCGATCGGGGCGGCGATGAACATCAGCACGACCGACGTGGCGAGCAATACGATCGCATCCTTGCCGACCGCTTTCAACGCATCCGACCGCCGGCGACGCCCAGGGTTGATCAAGGCGTAGCCAAGCAATAGCCCCGCGCTTCCGGCGACGATGATGCCGCTTAGCTCAGGTACCCCGTGGGGGCTGATCGAACTGAGCAAGAACGGCAACTTGCCTACCGGGGCAACCTCGTGGGCCAAGGCACCCAAGATGGCACCGTTCTGAAACAGGAAAAAAACCGACGCAACGCCAAAACTTCCGGCTCCCACTGCTCCCGTGATGATCGCGGTGCGAGGGTTGTTCGACGCATAAAAGCCGGTCATCGCGCCCGACTCAGAACCGGACTTCTCTTGGAATTCGCCTTTCTTCCATCCGTCGAAGTTCTTCTCCATGCCAGGCGGAATCACCGTGTCTTTGACGGCGGGAACCCAACTCATGAGGAAAAAGATCAAGAACGCAGAGCCGAAGAAGATCGATGCACTTGTGAATAAGAACCAGCGGTTCCGTCGCACCGTCTGCGTGCTCAACGCGATCGTCGCTAACAGGGTCGCCAAGAATGGCTTTCTCGGCGATCGGTACAACACTCCGTAGGCACGTCCGACAAGGTCGTTGAGATACGTAATCAACGGGTCGTTGGTCGACTTGGTACGTGCAAGGGCGAGATCCGTCGAGACCCGTCGATACAGACGGATGAACTCGCGAAGGTCGCCGGCAGTTAGCCGGGTCAGGCCGGCCTCAGCCGAGTCGCAGAGGGTTGTGAGCCTTTTCCAGTCGACTTCTCTTTTATCGACAAAACTTTCTTCGTTCATCAGTCCTCGCCCAAATTATAGAGGCAAAGTCCCCTCATCGCCGCGTTCGTGCCGATTTCTTGGGTGAGCACCCCAAAGAACCCTTAGTGATGATGACCCTTTTCCTCAAAAGATTCGCACTTTTTGTCATGGTGACTGCGTCAACGAAACAGTCTGATAAGAATAAGCGTCTGACACCCGTAAGTGGCCCGACGAATAGGTATCGTTTATGCAGCGATTTTCTTTTTCATTGAGCCAAGGGTGGCGCAGGTTAAAGGATCGTAATCCTTCAGAGATCGTCACTTATCACGAAAGGCCCGTCGGATGAGCGCACAACCGCACATGTCGGATCCAGAAGATGGTATTCCCAGCTATCTGAGTCGCCTCACGCAAGCCCCTCTGCTCAAGCCAGAAGAGGAAGTCGCTTTAACGCGTGCGGTGCAAGCCGGTGACGTACAGGCCAAACAGCGGCTGATCGAATCAAACATGCGGTTGGTGATCAACATCGCCAAAACCTATCGCAATCGTGCTATCCCCCTCGAAGACCTCATCCAAGAAGGCGCCATTGGCCTGATGCAGGCGGCCGAACGATTTGATCCCGACAAAGGGTTCCGCTTCTCCACCTACGCCACCCACTGGATCCGCCAGGCCATCGGTCGGGCGATCGATAACAAGTCGAAAGCCATTCGCCTCCCTGCCCATGTTTCGCAATCCCTTCGACGGGTTGAGAAAGAGCGATTGCGCTTGGCCCGCGAACTTGGCTACGATCCCGGTCCCGAGCAAGTGGCGGCGGCAATGGGTATCAGTCCCAAGAAGTTGCTCACCCTGCTCCAGTCGTCACAAGAACTTCTCTCCCTCGACATGACGGTGGGTGACAGTGGCGGAATGACCTTGGGCGGACTGCTTAAAGACACTTCGAACAGCGATCCCGAAGCACTCATGATCAGCCAGGAGATGGTCTCGGAACTCCAGCGCATCATGCTTGAACTGAATGACCGCGAGCAGCGCGTCATGCGTATGAGGTTCCGGCTCGATGGAAGCGAACCACCGCTCCAAGAAGACGTGGCGAGAGAAATGAAACTCTCCCGAGAAAGGGTGCGGCAGATCGAAGTGCAGGCAATCAAAAAGCTCCGCATCCTCGCCCAGCGGCGACGACTGCGTGAGATTCTCAACCAATAACTTTTCGCCAGCCGCCTTGGTGATTGGTATCCTATGCCATGAGTCTTATCGGACCGGTTGGGCGCAAGAGACCCCGCGCGCGGTTCGCAATGGCGATGCTGTACTTGATTCTCAGCATCGGCGCACTCACGACTCTGTACCCCTTTGTTTTGATGGTCTCTACCGGACTGAAGGGCCCTACCGATCAGACCGACAACAAGATCGTGCCCTCATATCTCGTCGACGGAGATGAGCTCCTTAAGAAATACGTTGACGACAAGTACGCGGGAAATCGGTTCAACATTGCTTCGGATGGCGTTGGCACCCACGCAACGCCTGACCTGACTCAGAAGTACGAGGCGTTTCTCCTTCAGTTGGCCCCCGAATATTGGCAAGCCGGGTTCCGGAGTGCCTCCACCCAAGTCACGGGCAAGCTCGCGATCCGGTATCACAACTGGCTACGACAGCGGTACTCCTCGATCGAGGACCTCAACAAGGCATATATCGAAGAGGCGGTCGGATTCCAAACCGTCGAACCGCCCGCGGAGCCGTTTGACCTTCCCAAGTGGCAACCCAACCCTGGGAAGAAGTGGGCCGAGTGGATCGAATTCAAGCGGTCGCTTCCCGCCGAGTTTCGCATTCCCGTCCGCACCCAGTGGCTGTGGCAGAAGTTCCTGGCCTCGACGTTTAAGAATCAGCTAGCGGGAGTGCCACGTGAGTGGGTCGGTAAGGCAACGCGGTTTGAAGACCTCCCTCTGGTCTCATGGACGATCCCTGCGAACACCCCAAAAACAAACGCAGTTCTGCTCAAGGACTTCCAGTCCAAATCGCAGCCACGGTTCTTGGCGGACCCGGTGGAATCCCAATGGGCGCGCTTTGCCGGGGCGCCGACGGAAATGCCGTTGGTGGCATCTAATGCCGCGTACGTGCAAGCCAACGCTGGCAGCCTGCGCAAAGAATTCGCAGGCCGCAACTATGGCTATGTGCTCGACTACATCCTGCTCAACGGACGCGCAGTTTGGAACACCTGCCTGTTTTGCTTCCTCGCAATCTTGACTCAGCTCACCGTGAATCCGCTCGCCGCCTACGCGCTCAGCCGGTACCCGATCCGAGCCTCGGGCAAGATCCTGGTGTTCCTCCTCGCAACGATGGCGTTCCCCGCCGAAGTGGCAATGATCCCTTCCTTCTTGCTGCTGAAGGACCTGGGGCTGTTGAACACATTCGCCGCGCTGGTCTTGCCGGGTGCCGCGTCTGGCTACATGATCTTCCTGCTCAAGGGGTTCTTCGATTCCTTGCCTCAGGAGCTATTTGAGGCGGGTTCGCTCGATGGCGCCCCCGAGATCACGATGATGTTTCGCATCGCGCTGCCGATGTCTCGCCCCGTGCTTGGGTACCTCGCTCTGCTCGCGTTTATGGGGGCATACGGTGCGTTCATTTATGCGTTCCTCGTCGCCCAAGATCAGCGAATCTGGACGATGATGGTGTGGATCTACCAGCTTCAGAATAGCGGTGCGCCCAAGTCAGTGATCATGGCCGCGTTGACGTTGGCCGCCATCCCGACCTTAGCTGTATTCCTTTTTGCGCAAAGGGTTATCATGCGGGGAATCGTCCTTCCCGGCGAGCGGTAGGCACCCGAGGCGTCACAATAGACGTATGTCCGCCGATGCCGTCGCACTCACGCCCGTGGAAGAGGCGAGCCTTCGTCGCGACTGGAAGCTGTTTACGATCCTGACCTTCTTGTTCGGCATGGGCTTTCAGCTTTACAACGGTCCGTTCCAGAACTTCTTAAGGGACGTGCTTCACGCCGACGAAGTCAACCTAGGAGCCCTGGAGTCGATGCGGGAGATCCCCGGTCTCCTCGCTGCGCTCACGGCGGGAACATTGGTGGCGTTCGCCGAATCGCGTATCGCCGCGGCGGGCTTGATCATCGCCGGTTTCGGAATCGCCGTCAGCGGCCGGATGCACACCTTTAGCGCCCTTGTCGCCATCACCGTTTTTTGGTCGGTGGGCTTCCACCTTTGGTCGACGGTTCAGAGCGCGATTATCTTGGCGCTTGCCAAGGGCAAAGAGGGCGGGCGTCACCTAGGTCGGATGTCGGGGGTCAGCGCGGTGGCCACGATTGGTGGGCTTGGGTTTGCCTATGGTCTCTCCTTGCTTTTCCACAAGTTGCCCTACGATGTGTATTTCGTCAGCGGTGGTGTCGCGATCATGGCAGCGGGGGTGCTTTGTTCGCAGCTATCGACTCACGCTGAAGGTGGAAAACGGCAGCGGATCGTGTTCCGAAAGGAGTACGGGCTGTACTACATCCTCACGTTTTTAGAGGGTTGTCGGCGTCAGATCTTCTCGATATTCGCCTCCTTTGCGCTGATTCTGGTGTACCACGTGCCGGTTCAGCACATGCTCAGCCTGCAGTTTCTCAACGCGATCCTCATCTCGATGACGGCCCCCGCGATTGGAAAACTGGTGGATCGGATTGGGGAAAAGGGTCCGCTGACGTTCTACTCCATCGGCCTCATCGTGGTGTTCCTTGGCTACGCGACCTTCCAGACGGTCGGTGCGCTGTACGCCCTGTTCCTGCTCGATAACGTCCTGTTCTCGTTCGGCGTCGGCTTCACCGTATATCTCCACCGCATCGTCCGCCCCGGTGAACTAACCCCATGCCTTGCGATGGGCACAACCATGAACCACATCGCCGCCGTCACCGTCCCGATCGGCGGCGCGCTGTTGTGGAAAGCCACCGACAACTACCAGTACCCCTTCTGGGTAGGCGTCGGCATCGCCATCATCTCCTGGCTAGCCATGCGCTTCCTCCCCAACGGCCCCGCCCAACCATCTCTAGAAAGCACCAACGGTGCGCAACAACAATAGCCGATGGCAACGCCATAGGTACAAACGGCGCGCCCAATAATAGCGAAGGGCGCAGCCCTGGTCATCAGCAAGCGGAACGACCCGAGCACAAAAGGTACGACATATTTCGTTATGGGGCGTCGCCCCATCACCCACGTTTGAGTCGCAGACCGCAGATTCAATGCCCGCTGCAGTCATGCTTCAGGCGAGCCTGACTGGAGGTCAAGACACATTTGAAGCATCCGGCTCACGAAGAAGCGGTAATACTCAGATTCGCCCTGAGACACCCGTTCCGACTGTAGTTCGGCAATGAAATCGACCATTGCTGCTCGATCACCGGCAAATACAATGGCCCCAAATCTTTCACCAATGTCCATGATCTTGGCGCCCACCCGTGCAATCTCTGGATCCCCTTGGTGATATGGAGGCCGAGGCGGTCCCCCAGTGGCCAACTCATGCAATCGGTTCTTCCAAGGCTGAGCATCTGATTCACGACCCAGCCACCTTAGCGCCCGAATGAGGAGAATCGCACGTGCTCCAGATGCTGGATAAGAATCACCCAATGCGTCAAGGTCTTGAACCAGTCCGGCCACAAGAAGTTCCATCCCGCTGCGATCATTGCTCCAAGCAAGCCGGTCGAACTGTCTGAAAAGCGCTTTAGCTGCTAGCATGATTTGACTCCTCGAACACCGACAATGTGGACCAGATAACGAAAAATGGCCTATCCTAGATCTACGGTTGAGATATGCGTTGGGTGGCGATCCAGTCCTCACCCGTCATTCTTCCGAAAGGAACACTAAGGTGGCAGAAGGTGAATATTCCTACGAGCGAACACCATCTTGAGACGTGAATTAAGCATCATGCGAGTCCCTTTTGCGTTCCTCGTCCTGGGCATCCTTGTCGGGATCGCACTTGCGGTCCTCTTCCTCCCTAGGAAGACTCAGAGAGAGGTCCTGCCTCACACGAGCTCCAAGAACCAAGCCAGTGCGGACTGGAGTGCCGCTGACATGACAACTGTCAACAGGTTAATCTCAGCCGGAGATGCTGAAACCCCATGGCGTCACGCGTTGAATGCACTCCGGAGTTCTGATAGCGGCGCAAACCAATTTGGTGCGTCAACGATTGTCAGCCTGGCAAGTAAAGATGTCAAGTTGAAGCCTGTAGCGATCGCGCTCCTAGAGGACCAGATCATTCACTCTGCTCGTCTTGACTGGACTGAGGAAATGATCCTGCTCGGTTACTACGACCTTCTAGAACGAGTCAGACCAGCGGCTTCAAAAGTACCGCCCGATGCCAAGGCGAGTGACTCCGACCGAAGCCACAAGGCAATTGATATGGCCGACGCGGATCTCAAAAAGGGGCGTCTTTCCAGCGCCGCCGTTGACCTTTGCGACGAGATCCTGGCATCACCCTCAGTCGACGTCCGTCGCGATGCCATTCCGATTCTTGTTGTTGCAGGGCGGATGCCGGGTATTTCCCGTGCCTGGGCATTGCAGGTCTGTAAGACACAGAGCGCGAAAGAAGGGTCCGACAAAATGGGTGTCTGGTTCGTGCTTGGGGAGGCGATCACGGGAGAACTGGACGCTGGTACTGCTCCGGAAGCCACGTCACAGAACTCTTCGTCTCAGTTACCCAAGCCGCGACCGAATCTTGGCGGAGGTTTGTAACACACTTTGGACCTTAGCTCCGTTAATGACCTTCTCGTTCAATACTTGGATGGAAACACCCAGGCGACCGACGATTTCCTAGGTTCGATCGCTATTGCACCTGTTGTCGCTCAGGCGATTGCGGATCTGGACTTTAAGACGTCAGCGCGCGGCCGGTTACTGCTATCGCTTACGAGCCGAGCATATTTGGATCGGGGTCGGCTGAAGGACTTCTTGGTCATCCTCCAGGATCTTGCCGGGATTCTGGAGGGGGTGGAGTCGTTTGGAGATCAAGAGCTGACGGCGGAGCTCTTGATCTACGCATCCTTTTGGATTCGTATCAACGCTCGGTCAATCCATCAAGAATCTTCTGACGTCACGGCTCTAGCCGGACGGTTGGTTCATTTAGCCCATCGAGTGTCGGATGAGACAGATCGCATGATTGAGTACATCACCGCGTACTATGATAGAAAGCCTGGGATGGGATCATGTTCGATGGAAGTCAAGTGAGTTGAAGAACCCGGCCAGTCTCATCTTGATCGTCGCAACCATCCTTCTCGTGATGGCGGGACTCACGCTTTTGCTCATGAGGACAATTGGGCTTTCGCTGAATTCATTTGACATCTCTTTCGGTCCGCTTGGTGACAAGGTTGCTGCTCCCGCGAACATCAAGCTTGGTCCGCAGAAGATGTCAGATGTCCGTCTCGGTGGCGTGAAGCTCAACTCGAAAGGGAAAGGCGTGATCACGATTGGTAGGTTGAACAATCGGAATATTGGAGTGGAAATCACGTTTTCGCAGGGGCTGGCGACGGTTACGGCTCAGACGACCAAGGAGGGCGGCAATGGCCTCAAGGGTGTGCTGAAGGGTTTCAAGATCGAGGATGAAGAAGAGTGGCGGGATGACGACGGTACATCTTATGTGATGTTCACGCTTGGCCAGCGATTTCGCGCGAGTGAACTTGATCCGCTGGTGAAGTCTTTGGCAAGCGGATGCGGGATTTCGAATGAGGATACGGTTGTGGTGACGGTGGGGCTAACTTGATCTTTTCTGTTCTTGTATTTCTACAGGGATTCTTCAGCGGCGGCGACAACTATCATGAGCCTCCAACAAAACTCGAGATAGAGCTTCAGTCGGTTGGGGTTAAGGACGGAACTGTCGTCACATTGCACTGTCAGGTTGTCAATCGTGGTGCCGGCTGGACAGCGGTGGATGCAAAGGCAGTCATGGGAAACGAGCTATTGAGAGTCCGGTTCCATGACGAGAAGGGGCACACGGTGCACTTTAAGGGAGACAATATGCTGGGATATGTACCACTTGATCCTGGTCATCCCGTTGCGCTGTCGGAGGGTTGTTTCCTTGGGTTTGAGCAAAAGTACGTCCTCGATCACCATCCTGCGCATCTGAAGGCGACGGCCGTATTCACGTACGAAAACTTTAGCAAAAAGCCGGTTTCGCACCTCTGGGAAGGGACGATCACTTCAGCGCCGCTGAAGCTCTGGTAGCGGTGGCGGTTCGCGAGGTAGCTACTTGTCGGAGTCTCGGAGAATAAACGTGTTTTAGTTATCAAGCATCCACTTGTTTTAGTCTGAGAGAATATACTTGTCTTCGTGGCGGCGCCTCACAAGAAACCGATCAACGTAAAGCTGGCAGAAGCCCTCACAACGATGAATGCTGTTGAGGTGAACGGAATCGTACGTGGGCCAAACTTGCCGGACGCGCACCGCAGACTCCTTCGCGATCGAGGGTTCTTGGAGGAGATCATCAAGGGTTGGTACTACGTGTCGAACCCGCTTATCCATGACGGTTCGACGGCTTGGATGGTCCACTTTTGGGCCTTTCTCAGCCAATATTTGGAAAGTCGTTTTCGGGAAGATTACTGTCTTTCGTCCGAAGCTTCACTTCGTGTCCAGTCTGGCCTCACCACTGTTCCCACCCAAATTTCGGTCATTGTCACTAGGCACGACAACAACCTTGTGCAGCTACCTAACGGCAAATCGATCTTTCCGATGCGCCAAGCCCAACTCCCTGCCAATCGTCAAAAGGTGAACGGCGTATGGTGCATGAGCCTAGAAGCCTCTCTCGCTCTCGCGACAGCCAAATTCTTCATTGAAGCCAAGGACCTCGCGGTGAGTGCCCTTCAAGCAGCGAACCCTCAGACGGTTTTGCGCCATGTTGTAGAGAAGCAGGCTCCCGTCTTAGCGGCTCGGCTGGCAGGCGCCTATCTGCACATCGGGCGCGAAATCGAGGCTAACCAATTCGTTCGGACCATGGAGATTGCTGGATACAAGATCAAGCCCGAAAACCCATTCGACGAACCCGTCATGATTCTCGGCGGCTCGCGAACACCATCACCCTACAGACACCGCATCCGTACTATGTGGGCAGCGCAGCGCGAACACGTGCTTGAAATCTTTCCCAAGAGACCTGACCCTATCTCGCGCGACTCGTATCTTCAGCGCATGGATGACGTGTTTGTCAACGACGCCTATAACTCCTTGTCGATCGAAGGCTATCGCGTAACGCGAGAGTTGATCGGCAAGATCGCGAGAGGCGAATACAACCCAGAGCAGAGCGACGAAGATCGGCAGCAGTTTGATGCGATGGCCGCTCGTGGGTATTGGGAAACATACAAGCTTGTCCGCCAAGGAGTCGAGATAGTATTTGAGGGAGAGGACGCCGCTAAGATCTTTGAAACCGAACACCACAACTGGAACGTCGCCATGTGCGGCCCCATGATCGAGGCGGGAATGATGCAGTTGAGCGATTGCCTTGGCTACCGGAATGACGTGGTGATGATCAAGAATTCCAATCATGTCCCACCGCCGTTCGAAGCAGTCATGGACTGCATGGATGAACTCATCGAGAGGCTACACGACGAGCCCGAACCATGCGTCCGCGCAATACTGGGCCACTTTTTCTTCGTGTTCATCCATCCGCTGCCAGATCGCAACGGTCGCCTCGCCCGTTTCACGATGAACACGATGTTGGCAAGTGCGAGTTACCCTTGGACCGTCGTTCGGGTTTCAGAGCGTCAACGATATCTGGACGCCTGCGAAGCCGCCTCGTTCGGGGCTGACATCAGGCCGTTCACGGAGTTCATTGCTGGCGAGTTGCAGGCTTCGCAGACAGTCTGAGGTCATTAGGGTTTCTGGGGTCCGATGGCGGTTGGGTTCGAAGGCTTCCAGGGCGCTGCCCTTCGCTATTATTGAGCGCACCGTTGGTGCTTCCGGAGGGCTTCGCCGGTCGAAGGATCAATGGAAATGGGATCTCTGATTACTCATCAGGGATCCCATTTCCATATGTTTCCAGTTCCTAGTGCGATGCCCTAGGCTATTGTTGTTAAGCGCCTTTGGCGCTTTTTAGGACTAGTAGTGCCAGTCTACGTTTTGAACTTGCTTGGCGTGGGCTTCGATGAACTCTCGGCGGGGTTCTACTTTTTCGCCCATTAGGCGGCTGAACATTCTTTCGATGTCCATTTCGTAGGCGGGGTCGAGTTTCACTTGGACCAGACGTCGGTTGGCGGGGGCCATCGTCGTGTCTTCGAGGTCATCGGCGTTCATTTCACCGAGACCCTTAAAGCGGGTGACGCTGAAGTTCTTCTTCTTCAGGGTGCGGATGATCTCGTCACGCTCTTCGGCAGTCATCGCGTAGTGTCGCTCGTTGTTTCCAACTTTGACAACGAACAGCGGCGGCTGGGCGAGGTAGATGTTTCCGGCGGCGACCAGGGGCTTCATGTACCGATAGAAGAACGTGAGGAGCAGCGTGCGGATGTGCTCGCCGTCAACGTCAGCATCGGTCATGATAATGATCTTCGCATAGCGAAGTTTGGAGATATCGAACAGGATCTCGCGCTCTTTGGCGTCCTTATCCTTTTTCTTGCCAGCCGGTCCGTTCGTCGCGCCGATGGACATCTCGAACTCCATCTGCTCGTCTTCATCGGTTCGCAAGGAGCCCTTGCCCATCGTGAGATCGATACCGACACCGAGAGCGGCGATCAGCGACTTGATTTCTTCGTTGTCGAGGGCCTTATCGAGTCGAGCGCGCTCGACGTTAAGGATCTTGCCTCGGAGGGGAAGAACGGCCTGAGTCACTCGGTCTCGAGCAGACTTAGCCGATCCACCGGCCGAGTCACCTTCGACGAGGAACAGTTCGCACTTGCTGGCATCCTTGCTCACGCAGTCGCTGAGCTTGCCGGGTAGACCGAAGCTATCCATGGCGTTACCGCGTCGGATGCTTTCTGCGGCTTTTCGAGCGGCTTCTCTGGCCCGTTGCGCGATCACGGCTTTATCCATGATTCGCTTGGCAACACCTGGGTTTTCGTCGAAGAACTGGTTCAATCCATCGCCTACGAGCGAGTTGGTAAGGCCCTGGACTTCAGGGGTCACGAGCTTGACCTTATCCTGCGAGTTGTAGCTGGGGTTCTCCAAGCGAAGCGAGATAACGGCGGTGAGACCGTCGGTGATGTCGTCCGAAGTGAAGTTCACGTCCTTCTCTTTCAGGAAGTTCATGCGGCGGGCGTAGGAGTTGACGACGCGAGTCAGAGCGGTGTTGAAGCCGCTGACGTGGGTTCCACCGTCTGGGTTGTGAATGTTGTTGCTGAAGGCGAGAATGGTCTCGTTGTAGCCGTCGTGGTACTGAAGGGCCACTTCGACCTCGGTCGCATCCTTCAACCGTCGGAAATAGATGACGGGATGGAGGGTGTCCTTTCCTTCGTTGAGGTCCTCAACCAACTGCGGAATACCGCGCTGGAAGTGGAAGACCTCACTGTTGTCTAGGTTCTGCTCATCGACGAACTCGAACCGAGTCTTGGGGTTCAAGTAAGCGAGCTCGCGCATACGAGTCTTGATGATGTGAACGTCGTACTCGACTTCGTTCAAAACCGATGGGTCGGCAAGCCAGTGGATGCTGGTACCGGTGAGCTCCGCAGATCCAATGATCGCGACGTCGGCCTGAGGGATACCCTTCTCGTACCGCTGCTGATAGATGTTGCCGTTTCGATGAACGGTCGCGGTGAGCCAAGAAGAGAGAGCGTTGGTACAGCTGACACCGACACCGTGGAGACCGCCTGCCGTTTTGTAACCGCCGCCGCCGAACTTACCACCTGCGTGCAGCACGGTCATAACGACCTGCAGAGCGCTCACGCCCATCTTTTCGTGCATGTCGACGGGGATTCCGCGGCCGTTATCGCGAACTTCCAGCGAGTTATCCTCATGACGGGTGACGAGGATCTCGGTGCAGTAACCAGCAAGAGATTCGTCGACGGAGTTATCCAAGACCTCTTTGAACAGCTGGTGCAGACCGCGCTTGCCGTTGTCGCCAACGTACATGCCAGGGCGCTTTCGAACCGCTTCCAGCCCTTCGAGCACCTGGATCTGATCGGCATTATAATCGCCGGTCACCTTGCTTAAAATATCAATCTCTTCGAATTGCTCGTCGCCTTGAGGGTTCGTGTTATCAGCCATGGGAGTGGATTTCGTTCATTACCTGAACGCTGCAGTGTGTGCGTTTACAGGCTCAAATTGAACCTGAATTATACCAGATATACAGACGGACGTGCACTCTGATTCGGTGCAGCACGAGAGGGTCGCAAAATGATACGCAGAAGGCCCCTTGTTCCGTTTCCTCGGTCGTCTATTGCCTAAAAACGCGACCGATCCAATCGAGCGGTCTCACCGCGACAGCAGGGGGAATCGGGCCCTTCGGATTTCCGAAAATCGTGGGCGGTTTTGGCGATTTCACGTCCAAATCTACGACTTGAACGATGCCTTCGCCGGGATCGATGCTGAGTTCGTAGGTGAGCTGTGCATGGGTCATCGGAGCCAATCCATTGCTGTCGCAGACAACTATTTTCGCACTCGATTCCCGAGCGAATTGAACTGTTTGGTCACCGCCCTTGGCGGCCAAAACCTCATAGCCTTGGCGTTGGAGGTTCCCTTCGATCAGTCGCTCGATATGCTTTTCCTCGACGCACAGGATGACGGTAACGCCCATGGAACTATTGTCGGCCAATCTCTACAGTTTTGGAATACCCATGTTCCACGGCGGACGCTTGATCCCCTTGAAGATCTGGCTCAACCCATCGAGCATTCCTTTGACGACAACCACGGGAATCCCCTTTAAGCGCGGATCGGCGTTGAGTTGACGAACCAACTCAGGTGTATTGGGATTTTTGAGGTCGTTGCTGAGCACGATCGCATCCGGCTGGAGTTCGCCCGTGGCCTTTTTGAGGACATCGGCGCTGTCACGCGCCACGATTAGGTTGATCCCATGCTTCGCGGATTGAAGTTGGGCAAGCCGCACGATATTTCGATTCGAGTGGCACACCAAAACCGTGTGCGTTGAATCTCCCACCATTCGTCGGTCCATGCCTAAATGACGTTCTGGGAGCTGCGAGGTTGCGATATGTCGAAGGTTGCGACTCACAGACCATAATCTAGCCATGAGCCTTTACGAATCCGTGTTGCGACCGGCGGCGTTTCTTTTCGATCCGGAGAAGGTTCATGAAGTCGCGATGTGGATGATCGAGAAGGGCTTCTTTCGTGCTCCGGCGTTTGTCGACGCCCGCTTGGAGCAAACGCTATTTGGGGTGAAGTTTCCAAATCCGCTCGGGCTCGCCGCGGGTTTTGACAAGAACGCGAAAGCTCTGGACCACTGGTACAAGCTCGGTTTTGGGTTTGTCGAGGCAGGCACAATCACCTACCATGCCCAGCCAGGCAACCCACGTCCACGCCTGTTTCGGATTCCAGCCGACAAAGCGATCGTCAATCGGATGGGTTTTAACAACGATGGGGCGCGCAAAGTCGCCACTAGGGTTGCGGTTGCCAAACCCGAGATCCCGTTGGGAATTAACCTCGGCAAATCGAAGATCACCGAACTCGCCGATGCGGCGAAGGATTATCAAGACAGCTTCCGACTGCTTTACAAGAACGGCGACTATTTCGTCGTAAACGTATCTTCACCCAACACGCCTGGTTTGCGGTCTCTGCAAGAGAAGCAGCCTTTGTTGGACATCCTGACTGCGCTCCGAGAGGTTGACGCAAACAAGCCGATGTTCGTCAAGGTCGCCCCCGACCTTGAACTTTCCGCGCTCGACGATGTGGTCGAGGTTGCCCATGAAGCGAAGCTCACCGGGCTCATCGCGACGAACACAACCATCGGTCGAAGTGGGCTCACTACCGATCCAGAGCAAGCCGGTGGACTTTCGGGTGCGCCTCTGCTCGCACGGTCAAACGAGGTGCTTGCCCATCTCTACAAGTCGTGCGATCGTTCGATGATCCTCATCGGTGTCGGCGGAATCATGACCGGTGCCGATGTGTACGAAAAGATCCGCCTCGGCGCTCATCTGTGTCAGTTGTACACCGGCTGGATTTACGGCGGGCCAACGATGATTCCAGCCGCGACACAGGAGTTGGCGTCGTTGATGAGCCGTGACGGCATCAATTCGATCGCCGAGTTGCGCGGTTCCGCGCATCGATAGCGGGGTTCCCGGAAAACCCCGTCCGGTTTGGGAAAGCCAATCCTCTCCAATCAGCGAAGGCATGGGTTCGCGAGAACCTTTGCCTGGTAAGCCGCCCAGCCGTGCCGTCCTTCCCTGAAAGGGATGCGTCTGTAAACGATGATTGTCGTCCCGCATTCGGTCCCACGCTTACGCATCCGTTGCGATGGATATTCGATGGGCCGGTGACGCTATACCTTCGGCATAGGGACCCATATATCCAATATTCCAGGCAAGCCCCGTCGCCGGGGCATGCCTTCGCTTTTTTGAGAGGATTGGCTTTGCCAAACCGGAGGGGCCGGTGTGATTGCGATTTTCGGATAACGCTGCTTGGGTTAGAAAATCACCTTGTTCAGTGGATATTCGACCAAGCCGGTAGCGCCGGCTCGTTTGAGGGCGGGGATGAGGTCTCTAACTTGGTTCTCACTAAGGATGACCTCGGCCGCGATCCACGCAGGGTCGGCGAGGGTGCTGATCGTGGGCGTGTTGAGCGACGGGAGGATCGATAGGATCTCGGTTTGCTGATCCTTGGGCAGGTTCATTTTGAGCCCCACAAGCTTTCGCGCGTTCATGGCGCCGGTGAGGAGAATCTCAAGTGACTCGATCTTGGTTCGCTTCCACTCGTCGGCCATCGCCTCGTGGCTGGCGACAAACCGAGTGGTCGAAGTCAACAGCAAGTCCACGATTCGGAGGTTGTGAGCTCTCAGGCTGTTACCGGTCTCGGTATTTACAACGATCGCCTCAACGAGGGCTGGAACCTTCACTTCGTCGGCGCCCCACGAGAATTCAACCGACGCGTCGACGCCATTCTCGGTGAGGTATCGCTGAGTCAGGCGGACGTACTCAGTCGCGATCCGCATGCCCTGAAGGTCCTTGACGGTTTTCACTGGGCTATCGTTGTGGACCGCCAAGACGATCCGGATGGGGTTGCTTGTGATCTTTGAATACCGCAGTTCGCAGATCTCGTGGACGTCGGCACCCGAGTCCGCAATCCAGTCTTTTCCGGTCAATCCGGCGTCGATCAAACCTCGCTGGATATAGATTGGGATCTCTTGTGGACGCAGCAAAATGGGTTCAATCGTATCGTCATCAACGACCGGTTGGTAGGACCGAGAGGAGACTTTGAAGGAATAGCCCGCCTTTTCGAACAAGGCGAAAGTCGCCTCTTGGAGGCTGCCCTTCGGCAAGCCCAACTTCAGTTTCATGCTGAGAAGTGTACCGATACGCGCCCCCCTGACGTGGCTACTGTAGCAGTGGCGTCATACTCTAGGCGATGATCGGTCCCACGGACGACTTACGAATACGAGCGGTGCGCCCGCTTCTTTCCCCTGCAATTCTTGCAGAGGAGATCCCTTTGACGGAAAAAGCGGCCGATCTGGTCCGCACGTCACGCAGCACGATTGCGAAGTGTTTGGCAGGTGAAGACCACCGACTTCTCGTCGTTGTTGGCCCCTGCTCAGTCCATGACACTGCCGCTGCGTTGGACTATGCCCAGCGGATCAAAGCGATCATGGACCGCTATTCCGACCAGCTTTTCTTCGTTATTCGTGCCTATTTCGAGAAGCCAAGAACGACGGTTGGCTGGAAAGGACTGATCAATGATCCTCATCTTGATGGGTCGTTTCGGATCAACGAGGGCCTGCGCAGTGCTCGCCGTTTGCTCGCCAATCTTGCCGAACTAGAAATCCCAGCAGGGACTGAATTCCTCGACACGACCGTGCCCCAACACATCGCCGACCTTGTCGCCTGGGGTGCGATTGGTGCACGAACGAGCGAGAGCCAAACCCACCGCGAATTGGCATCCGGGCTGAGTATGCCCGTTGGATTTAAGAACGCTACCGATGGCAGTATTCGCACGGCCGTCGATGCCGTCGTTGCCGCCCGTGAGCCTCATTGGTTCCCAGGCACGTCGAAGCAAGGGCTCTCAGCTATCCTGCAAACGACCGGCAACGATTCATGCCATATCATCCTTCGCGGTGGATCGCGAACAGGACCGAACTTTGATGAAAAGCATGTCGCCGATGCGTCCGCGATGCTTGCCAAAGAGGAACTTCCCACACGCTTGATGGTCGATTTGAGTCACGGCAATAGCCGAAAAGATCATGTTCGACAGATAGAAGTTGGACTCGATGTCGCCGGACAAGTCGCGACGGGCACATCGCCCATCTTCGGGGTGATGATCGAGAGCAACATCCTCGAGGGGCGCCAGAACTGGGGTCCGAATGCGGTGTACGGTATGAGCGTCACCGATGCTTGCCTCTCCATCGAGCAGACCGAGCCGGTTTTGGAAGCACTGGCGATGGCGGTCGACAAAGGCCCACGAACAGCATTAACTGGCGGCTAGACGAGCCCGGACTTCCTCTTGAGTCAAGCCTTCGATGAGAAGTAGCTTGTCTCGAGAGGTGTGTCCGCGTTTGATGGATACGTTGGAGGGAGCGATTTTGAGGGATTTGGCCATGGTGTGGCAGACAGCGTCATTCGCCTGACCATCGGTTGGTGAAGACATCACCCACACCTTCAGTTGGTCGCCCACGAACTCAAGCTTGTTTCGACTGCTTCGGGGGGTGACCCGAACCAGTATTTCGCAGCTAGGCTTCTGCAGCCTTGGCGTCTCCATGGATTACGCTGAGCAGTGGAATTACCGTCAAATCTCGGCTATATCGGTCGAGCAAGGCCTTGAATTCGGCTTCGAACCGCTGACGATCCGTCCGCAAGCGCTCGATGTCCCATCGAAGCTCACTCACCTGCTGTTGCATGGCGATCTTCTCGGCTAACGCCGATTGACGTGCTTCTTCAAGAATCACCTCGGCTTGCCTATGAGCAGCAGCACGTGTGTCATCCGCAGCTTTTTGGCCAAGCAACAAGGCGTCTTTGAGCGTGTTCTCTTGGAGCCGCGTCTTGTCGATCTCATGGCGGTGCCGTTCGAGTTCGTCCTTTAGCGCCGAATTCTCCACCAAAAGTTGTTGTAGCGATTCGGCTGACCCTTTAATCAGTTGGTCAACCGCTGAAGTTTCGTATCCACGGAAGCTCTTCCTGAGCTGAACCCGCTCCAAATCAATAGGCATTATGCGATCCATCGCTTTACCCTCCTAACTTTTATTGTACGTCAGCCTGAGCGAACTTAACGCTATTTCGACTGAGACAGCTTTTTCTCGACCTTTTTGAGGTTCGCCACTGCCATAAGATCTCTTGGATCTCGGGCAATCAAAGCCACCCATATCCTTTTCGCGTCTTTGTATTTTTTCAATTTCTCGTAAGCATGGGCCAAGAGGCGGTAGTTATTTGGATGAGGTTTCCCAGCGATGACTGGCTCAAGGACGGGTGGTACTTCGGCATACCGACGTCGATTGAAAAGGTAGGTCGCTTCGGGAAGCGCTCGATCCTTGTCCTGGGGGTTATTCCGCAGGTACGTCTTGTACGTGGCCAAAGCGGTATCCCATTCCTCCACGTTTTCTTGCATCCAACCCAGGTTCGTCACGACCTCGTAGTCATGGGGTGAATAAGTCGCCTGCATCTCAAGGATGTGGATCGACTTGGGAAAATCGCCCTCTTCAAACCAAACATCCGACTGCTGGGTAACGCGATCGTCAAGCGCACTCCAAATAGCATCAAGTCGTTGTTTCGACACCTTTGTTTGGGCGTTGACGGAGCCGACAACGCATAGGATGAGGATGGCGGCGGGAAGGGTACGGTGTTTCACGGCTTGTCCAACTCTACACCAAGTAATTGCTGAACGAGGGCAGGATTTGCTCTTCCACCACTCTGCTTCATGATTTGGCCCACTAAAAAGCCTTTCACACCCACATTTCCAGCTTTGAACTTGTTAACGATCTCTACGTTTTCTTCGAGCACTTTGATCACGAAAGCACGAATTTCGTGTTCACCCGTGATTTGGCTCACTCCCAACGCCTTGGCAATATCGCTTGGCAGGTCCCCGGTTTCGAACGCTTTCGCGAGGATATCTTTGGCCATTTTGCCGTTGATCGCGCCCGATGAGACCAGCTTCGCAAGGTCGACCAGATGAGCAGGTTTGATCTTGCTATCTCGCGTATGGACCCCGTGCTCGTTGAGCATCTTGGCGAAGTCCCCTGTCATCCAGTTACAGATGATCTTGGGCTCCCCGCCGAGCCCGATGGCTTCTTCGAAGAACTGGGACCACTCTAGGTCGGCAATGAGCACTCCGGCGTCATACGCGGATAGCCCCAGCACGTTTTGGTATCGCAGGCTCTTGGAGAGCGGCAGTTCAGGAAGCTCGGATCGTAGTTTTTCGATCTCCGCTTCCTCGAATTTCATGGGAGCAAGGTCGGGGTCGGGGAAGTAACGGTAGTCGTTCTCTGCTTCTTTGACCCGCATGAGGTAGCTGGACTCCTTTTGCTCATTCCAGCCCCTGGTCTCCTGCACTACTTCGCCGCCACCTTCCAGCACTGCTACTTGGCGTCGCACTTCAAACGCGACACCGAGTTGAACGCTCTTGAACGAGTTCAGATTCTTCAACTCGGACTTGGTGCCGTACTTCGCGGCGCCTTCAAGACGAACGCTGATGTTGGGTTCGCAACGCAACGAGCCCTCTTCCATCTTTCCGTCGCAAACACCCAAGTAGATCAGGATTTGTCGAAGCTGACTAAGATATTCCTTGGCCTCATCGGGGTTCTCGATATCCGGTGGAAATTCGGTGACGATTTCCATCAACGGGGTGCCCGCACGGTTGTAGTCCACGCCGCTTCCTCCGTTGGGGAGGTGCATCAGCTTGCCGGTGTCCTCTTCGAGGTGGACCCGACGAATGCGAATGCGTTTGGTGGAGCCGTCTGGCCTCGGAATTTCGAGATATCCATCGTAGCCCAGCGGGTTAGTCTCTCCGTATTGGCTCACCTGATACCCCTTGGGCAAATCGGGATAAAAGTAGTTCTTCCGATGGAAAATGCTGTGCATTGCGATGGTGCAATTGAGCGCCAATGCGGTTTTAAGCACCATTTCTACGGCTGCGTGGTTCGGCACAGGCAAGGTGCCGGGCAGTCCCAAACAGATCGGGCAGACGCGCGTGTTGGGCTCACCGCCAAACGCCACAGGGCACCGACAGAACATTTTCGAGTGAGTCGCCAGTTCGGCATGAACCTCCATGCCGACGCTTGGGATGTAGTTGGCCATACCTTAGGCGTTGAGTCTACCAAACCCATGCCCCCAAGTTTTGGTGCCCAACGCATGCCCGCAACGCGACACTTGTGCGAACTCCCCTTTATAGTCTGCGCATGAAAAGCTTCGAAAAGCTAATCTCGGCCGGGATTGCGTCGGTACTCCTCGTCGACTGTAGCCATCGCGACAATGAAGTTGTAGGCAAGTGGAAGGACCCGTTTGGCACGATCTTCACGTTAGCTGCGGACAACACCTTCAAACGGGTGAACAAGTCGGGAACCGCATCAGGAACCTGGATCGTCGAGGGAGACAAGGTGAAGACCACAGTTGATAAAGTCAACGCCGAGTCTTTCAGCGCCAAAGCGGAAAAGGAGTTCAAGGAAGCACGGGCCATGCTGCCGCCCGACTACGTGGCTCTCCACTCGAAAGCGCAGTTCTTGTTGAGCCTAGACGGCCATACTATGACTCACAAAAACTCAACCACCCAAAAAGACGTCCCGTATACAAAGCTCTAACTGATTTTCTTAAGGCAATACTTGCCATAGGGTCTTGGCAAGAGGTCGGTTGGCTGGTGGAACTCGGCAATAGTAAGGATTGCCTCCAAGGAAAAAATACATGAATATTCGTCATCTAGGATCGAGAACTCTGGGCGTCATCGCCGTTGCCGCAATTGCAGCATCTATGATTGGTGGCTGCAAGAACGCCGACGCGGCGGTAGTGGGAGATTGGAAAGACTCGAAAGGACAAATCGTGACTTTCAAAGCAGATAAAACGATTTCCCAAGGCACCGGCGCTCAACTAGTGGCGGGCAAGTGGTCGCTTTCGGACAAGAAAGTGACGATGACGATTGAAACCATCGGCGGCAAACCAGCTGAGCAATTCATCAACGACCAGCTTTCGCAGATCGAGAAAATAAACCCAAAGATGGTCACTCCAGAAATTCGAAAGAGCGCCCTAGAAGAAATCAAGGGCCTAAACTTCACGTTGAGCGACGATGCCAAGACGATGAATATCGTCGCCACCAGCGGGAAGACGCCCACTGGCGCCGAAGGCACACTCACCAAAGTCGAAGCGAAGTAGTTTTCAGCTTATGGGCCAAGGACGGATGTCCTCGGCCCATTTTTACACCCAATCAGGTTTCATAGATTTCAATGCGCAAGAGATTCTTCCTTCCCCTCACCGTTGCGGGAATCGCCGTTAGTTTCGGGTGCCGCGGTAATGCCGATCCGATTTCTGGAAAGTGGAAGGACAAACTTGGAGATACGATCGTATTCGCGCCTGACCATACGTTCTCGCAGTCATCAGGACTCGCTACAGGTAAATGGTCGTTTTCCGATGGCAAGTTGACCGTCACCGTCGAAAAGATCAAAGGTATGACCCCAGAGGTTTTTCTGCGTCGACGCTATCCGGTCGAATCCCGGAAGATGACCAAGGCCGATTTCGACAAGTTCAAAAAAGAGACGATCGACTTCGTGCTTGCCCCTAGCGAAGACGGCAAAACCCTCGCCCCCGCCGACCTCAAAACCGGATTAGACCGTACGATGACTCGCGTCGAGTCGTGAACTCTATACGGCATGGCCATCCCCAATTCCGCTGGATGGGGTCAATT
Organism: uncultured Armatimonadota bacterium; assembly: GCA_903833215.1. Classification (GTDB taxonomy): domain Bacteria; phylum Armatimonadota; class Fimbriimonadia; order Fimbriimonadales; family Fimbriimonadaceae; genus Fimbriimonas. Next base: position 194,025 of record CAILEM010000060.1, on the reverse strand, counting down.
TGAACTTTCAGGAATTTTCTGGACTGGAGAAGTCTCTGAACTCATGCTCCAACTCGGCAATTGTTGGCAAGCTACCTTTTAGTGTGTCGGGCAAGACTTCCGTAATTTGATAAGCGGAGACACCCATGGGAGCAGTCATGCCTCGTAAGGCGTATTCGGCGACAACCTGACTCTTGTCCTTGCATAAGATGAGTCCGATCGTGGGCGCGTCTTCTGGATGCCGCACAAGATCATCTACAACGGCAAGATAGAAATTCAGTTTGCCAGCATATTCAGGTTTGAACTTGCCTGTCTTGAGTTCGATAACTACGTAACAACGAAGCCTAAGGTGATAGAAAAGAAGATCAATATAGAAGTCCTCGCCACCTACTTCAATGTGATATTGGTTACCAACAAAGGCAAAGCCAGCACCGAGCTCAAGAAGGAATTTCCGTATGTGGTCAATGAGCCCCTTTTCGAGTTCACGCTCCTCGACATCGCCCTGCAACGTCAAGAACTCAAAGTTATACGGATCTTTGAGGATCTGGCGAGCAAGATCGGATTGCGGTGCGACCATCGTGTGAGTGAAATTCGTCACGGCCTTGCCTTGGCGTTCGTAAAGCTTGCTCTCGATTTGGTGAACCAGCACGCTCAAACTCCAGCCATGTGCGATAGCTTGATTGGCGTACCAGATACGTAGTTCAGGTTTCGGAAGCTTCTCCAACAGCGCGATGTTGTGTGACCAAGTCAGTTTTGCAGACACTGTCTGCAAAACCTGTTCGTCCGTCCATGCCCGCGCAAAAGCGAGCATATAGTTGAGATTGCGAGGACTGAACCCCTTCGTATCCGGGAATGCTCTGGACAGGTCGACAGCGAGTCTGGAGACAATCCTGGTTCCGTAACCTTCTGCCTCTTGGGCGGTCAGGATCCGCCGGCCGATATTCCAGTAGAGCATCACCAGCTCACTATTAACCGCTACGGTCGCCCTCACCTGTGCCAACCGGATCCGGTTCTTGAGGTCCTCTAGGAAGGGACCGTATTCGCTTGGGATGGCAGGAGTTGTCTCATCCATGATCGTTCTCGTGAAATTGTCAAATGGCCATTGGACAATTTATGTAAGGCGTATACCGAACATTCGAATAGTTGATATTGCAATAACTCAATCTGCAGGTCATGGCAACCAAGGCGAAGTTTCCGGCTGCTCCGATGTGACAGGCTTTTGCCAGCTAACGAAAGAACCACGTACTCACCAAGCTCACTCAAATAATGGCACCTAACCTGGATTTTTGAGCAACCCTAAATCAGCCTTTCCGGCGCATGGATGACGAGCCTTTCTAGGATCGCTACGGCGACGGCGTTGTTTCGCTCGTGGGAGATACTGACCTTGAGCCGAAGCCGTGAGGGATCCATGTGGCGCGAGGCGACTTTGGCAACTGGTTGACCAAGTTCGTCGGGCAGGATTTCGACGTCGTGCCAGGTCAGGGCGAGACCGACTGCTTTTGCAACAGCCTCTTTGGCCGCCCATCGGCCGGCTACTTTCTGGGCGGTCGTACAGATCTCCCGCTCTGCGGGGGTGAGGATGCGCTCAACAAATCGAGGGTTCTTCATCGCGTGACGAATCCGCTCGATCTCAACCATATCGATACCAAGACCTACTATCATTTCTTAATTATTAGGATACGTTTCGGGGCTCGCGGCGTTCGCTTCTTGGAGAAGCTCGGCCAAGTCCAGAAGCTTGATTTCATCATTGGGCCGGACTTGCTTGATGCTATCACCGAGCATGATTCGGCAGAACGGACAACCTACTGCTACCGTTGTGGCACCGGTTGCGAGCAGCTCTTCGGTGCGGCGATTCGCCGGACGTTGGGCGAGAGTCTCCTCCATCCACATGCGTCCACCGCCGGCACCGCAGCAGAGCGTCTTGTGCTTGGCATGCTCCGGTTCGACTACTTCGTTTGAGAGGAGATCTCGTGGTGCCTGACTCTCTTCGTTGACGCGAGCCAAATAGCACGGATCATGGAACGCGACTTCGCCGCGCTTGGGTTTGGCCGCCAAAAGACTGCCTTTCGATACGAGATCTTGCAGGAGTTGCGAGTGGTGATACACCTCGAGGTTCGCGCCAAATTCGCCGTACTCATGCTTCAGGCTGTTCATGCAGTGTGGGCATGTCGTCACAACTTTCTTCACACCGTACTTCTCAAACACGGAGGCGTTTTGCTGTGCCTTTTCTTGGAAGAGGAACTCCTCTCCAACCCGACGAGCGGGATCGCCGGTGCATGCTTCTTCTTTACCGAGACATGCGAATTTGACCCCGGCCTTCTTCAGTAGTTCAGCGGTGGCCTTGGTGGTTTTCACCGCGTTTGGATCCGTGGCTCCTGCGCAGCCAACCCAGAACAGAAAGTCGAATTCGACTCCATCGCGGCAGAGGGGGATATCCAGTCCCTTCATCCAGTCTTCGCGAGTGCTCGCGGATTGTCCCCATGCGTTGCTCGTACTGGCGGTCTGGCGAAGCATTGTCGCCGACGAACCACTCAACTGCCCTTCACTCACCAAGTTCCGACGCACATCCACGATGAGGTCCACATGGCGAATCAGAACCGGACAGGCTTCCACGCATGCGTTACATGTCGTACAAGCCCACAACGCTTCTTCACCGATAGCCGGGGCGATTTCAAGACCAGCCTGATGGGCTCCGCGAATATCCTGAACGATCTGTTTGGGGTTGAGGAGCTTGCCGACATTCCATGCCGGACACACTTCGGTGCAGCGCCCACATTCCATGCAGGCGTCCAACGACATCAAGTGCCAGCGAGAAAGGTCTTTGCCGAACTTCACTCCGATCTGCTCGGTCTGTTCGACCTCTTCCATGCTGATCGACTTGAGCTTGCCCATCGGGGTATCCGACTTGCCGGCAGTCGTGAAAATTGCCATCATCACGTGGCGAAGTCGCATCTTGGGAAGCACGCAGAAGAACGCGAACACCCACACCATGTGGAACCACCACACGACCTTGTAAGCCAATGGACTGAATGGCCCCTGGAATTGAGCCCAAAGGTGACCGACAGGAGCTGACCAGTCGAACGGCTGAGGATCCGCCGACATGCGGGCCGCCTCGAGCCAATAACCCGTAACACCCATGATGAACAACAGACCTAGAGTCCAGAAGTCGTTGGCCGACTGACTCATGGGCCAGCGACGACGCTGGATTAGCTGCTTCGGCTCATCAACCATTGCCCTACCAAGCTCCGATTTGAGGTTGAGATAGCGCCTCATCGCGGCCCAGGCAACGCCTATGAGGAACGCTACCCCCATGATGTCGACGACCATTTCGTAGGCCAAGTAGTAATTACCGTGATGGAATTTTATCGGCGAGTACGTGTTGATCGCGAACAGTGTGGTGGCCAGAAACAGGGTGAAAAACCCGTAGAAGATCATCAGATGCATCGGAGCACCTGATTTCGGCCTGGAGCTGCGCACCTTCTTTTGGCCAAGAACGAACACGACTATGTTCGTCACCCAGTGCTGAATGCCTTCCTTGGTGGGCACCCAATAACTACGCCCTGTGCGCGTTTTGTACCAGTCAATCGGCTTGCCTTGAAGCCAAAGTCGAACACGACTGATGATTTGGCTCGCCATATAGGCAAGCGACAAGAACACAAGGATGTAAAAAAGGAGTTTCTCCGGAGTGGAGAAATACAGAAACTCCTCGCGAGTTGGCACTGGTGTCTTCAATCGGCAGTTCTCACTTCAGACGCGCGAAGCGGTGAACACACCTGCGACGCTGCGGGTTCGAGAATTCTACACCTACCAGCGGTCATCGCGCCGACTAATGCCCGACCAGCACCTTTTCCGTAAAGGTTCCTCGAATGCCATTGTCGTCTTTGATCAGCCAATCGACGGCGTCTTTCTTGGCGAAGCTGACCGGATCACCCTTGTGTTTGCCAGTGAGGGCGATCGGTTGTTGATCGAGTTCGCCGGAGAAATTGCCATCCTTAAAGACGGGCTTTCGCACCCACAAATATTCCGGACCACCTAGGGTTTGGAAGGTACCTTTCACGGCAAAGCGCTGGTCAGGCTTAGGAGCATTGAGTGCCTTGATGAAATCGTCCATGCCTTTTTGGGCTTCACCAATCGCCTTTTGTAGGGCCGGGTTCTCGCTGTTGATTCGCACGATTTGGGACGGTTTGGCTTGGTTGATGGCGTACAGAAGTAGACCAGCGACGCACGCAAACCCAATGACTCCGAGAACCAAACCGGCGGCAAGGTTGCGGACGTTTTTCATGTTTCTACACGCCGTATTCGGCCCAGCTTGATGGGGTCTCCCAGACACGCACTCGCTCTAGACGCACCTGACCTGGATGGATTTGGTAATGCGCTTCCTGGAAACCCTGGTCCAACGTCTGGCTGACGAAATCAAAGATTTCGCGGGCAATTGCCTCGGTCGTCGGCTCCATGTCTTCAAAGACGACCACGGCATCGGCGGGGTACATCTTCTGTAACGTCGGTAGCAATGGATCGCTCGAATTAACCGCCATGGAGTGGTCGTACCGTTCGATATGATCCTGGAGGGCCAACTTAAGCGCCTTGAAGTCGACCAACATCCCATTGGCATCTAGGCTTTCGCCAGCCACAACAACTTCGACCGTGCGTGTGTGCCCGTGAGGGTACTTGCAGCGCTCGGGGTGCTTGCTGAGCATATGTCCGCTTTCGACGGTGAACGTCTTGCAGACGCGATACGTGGCCACCCCTATAGTTTACTTGGGTTGATCTGGTTGCTTTTTCAGCTCAAACACGGAGTCGGAATTGAATTCCTTTTTCGTGCGCAGAACCTTGCCATCTTCTGAGAGGACCAACTTGCTGATGTCGATCTTCGACTTGCCGTCCGTTTTGTCGGGCGTCAAGGTGACTTCGTTGCCACTCACGGAGTACGTCCCCGTTTGGCTACCAAGCGACAACGAGATTTTGTATTTTCCGTCGGCGTTGAATTCGACTGTCATCGGACCCACGACGGCATTGACAAACCCCTGCAAGCCTTGTTCAAGCGCCTTTCCAAAGCCCTCAATCGGGTTCGACGAATTGGAAGGTGGAGGCGTCTTTGCGGCGACAGGTGGCAGGATTTCACCCTTCCATGTGCCCACAAGTTGCTTGGACGCAGATGAGCACCCCGCGATGAGGCAGACGGCCAAGGCAAATGCGGTAAGGGCTAGTGGTCGCATAGTCATCAATACGGAGATTGCTAGTCGAGCGTTGTGGGCAAATTTCGACCGATCCAACCGGTCCAGCCCTCTTTCATGCTGAGCACGCTTTCAAACCCCATTTCTTGAAGAGTCTTTGCAGCAAGGGCGCTACGGTGGCCGCCGCCGCAGTAGCAAACGATCTCCTGGGTTCGGTCGGCAAGTCGCTCGTCCCTCTTGTAATGCTCTAGGTCGGCTTTGACCTCCAAGAATCCGCGGGGGATGTTGATGGCACCGACAAGATGACCTTCCGAAAACTCATTCGGCTCACGGACATCCAGGATCAACGTGCCCCCTTGCTTCTGGATCTCGGTGACCTCTTCGGGAGTGACTTCAGTGACTTCTTGGAGGGCGGCGGTGACAAAGTCGTGTAGCGATTTAGGCATGATTTTTAGAGAAGGCTGCGTTCTTTGACGAGGAAGTAGTAGCTCACAAGCTTTGCTGCCAAATCTTGTGGTTCTGAATCTAGATTATGGATCCCGGCGCTGCCAACGATCGAAGTAGCTGCCCTCCGGTCTTCCATGAGCATGGTTCCCGCCGCTTTCTGGTACATATCCTCGATCGTCGCGACACGTCCCCGTAGCACCTCTTCGATACGAGGGTCTTGAACGCGACAGATGAGGGCGAGGTGTCGACGAGCGATCGGGCCAAATGAGGTTGCCAAATCTCGAGCCCGGTCGACATCCTCGTAATCCGTGAAATTGACGACCAGCGATCGGCGCTTCCAGCGCGTTGCAAGATAGGCGAATGCGGCGATCGGGTCGGACTCCACAGGCTCGGCGACCAGGTCGTGAACTGCGTTGATGATGATTCCAACCTGGGCACGTCCCTTACGAGGCGGAATATAACGTCGAACGGTGTCGGCATAGACCAACAGACCGACAAAGTCACCAGCGAGTGCAGCGGCATTCACAAGCATGAGCAGCGCGTCGAGCACGTGGTCGAGTTTGCGCACACCGTGGACTTCGGCAAGCATGTGCCGGCCGATGTCGATGCAAACGATGACGCACTGGTTGCGCTCTTGTTCGAATTGGCGGACGACGAGCTTGCCGCGTCGAGCCGAGGCTTTCCAGTCGATTTTTCGATAGTCGTCTCCTTCGCCGTAGTCTCGAAGAGACTCAAATTCGGTGCCAAGGCCACGAGATCGTGACTTCCGAATGCCTAACTCTTTAAGGCGTCCATGTTGCTTGAGCAGATCGAACTCTCGCAAGGCGAGAACGTTGGGATAGACACGCACGGGCTCTTCAGTCGCAAGGCGAACTTCCTTGAGCACAAGACCCAACGGACACTCGACCCGAAGATGGGTCCCGCGGAATGATTCCGATCCCCTTTCCGATGGCGTGACGTGGTATGTCAGCTCGATCGGGTGGCGCGATGGGATCTTTACCTTGAATTCTTTGCGGGTGGCGGCGAATAAGGGAGGGGGTTCATCGCGCAAAGTTGCCGAAATCGTTTCAAGGCCCTCATTTTCCAGAGTCAGCGTGATCTTGTTGGCAGCACGGACGGAGAGGACAGTATCGAATTTTCGCTTGAGCGTAAGGCGACTCGTTGACGGTGCGAGAAACGCTGAACCGTACGCGACAAGGATGAGGAGTACGTCGTACACGACCGCGACCATAGGAGATCCGGCAGCCGCGGCCACCGCAGCAATCGGAATTCCTGCCGCAACCAAAGCCCAGAATCTTTTGGTAGGTACCATCCGTAATGCCTCGAAGGTAGCATCCCCTGATGGATCAAGACCTCACGATCCTAAGCCCAGAGAAAACCATCCTAACTTACCGGCTTGCGGGCCTGGGAAGTCGCGTTGGCGCGCATATTATCGACGTTCTGCTCATCACGGCCACATTCATCGGTGTTTCACTGGTTTCTAGCATTGCTGGCATGGTGCTGGATCGGTACCTCGCCAGTGGGTTGATTCTATTCTTGGCATTCGCTTTGCCATTCGCATACTTCATCTTCCTCGAAGGTTTGTGGAACGGCCAAACGGTTGGAAAGCGCGCATTTGGAATTCGAGTTCGAATGTCAGATGGCACCCCGATAACCTTCTTGGCCGCTCTCGGGCGAAACATCATGCGACCGGCAGACATGTTGCCTGGCCCATATTTCGTTGGACTCCTTGCAATATTCACCAACCCTCGCTCGCAGCGAGTCGGCGACTTAATCGCAGGAACCGTCGTTTGCTACGAAAAGCGAACCGTTCCGAAATTTGCAGTCGCGCCCCATACGGTTGGATTTCATCCCCTTGAATCGCATATTGGCGACCTACGCAAGGTCACGGCGGAAGAGTACTATGCCCTGCGACGGTTCTGTGACCGATTCCCAGAACTCACTCCTGACACCCAAAATAGGATGATCAAGGAGCTGTGGCAACCTATCGCGAACAAGGCAGATGTGCCATCGTTACCAAACGTTCATCCGATCTATTTGGCGGAAGCGATGGTCATGAAATATGGCCGTGAAAAGGGACTGCTTTAGAGCAAAAGAAGTTGTCCCGATATTCGCACTGGCGAGTGGGGATTGTCTGTGGATATCTGTGAACAGTTAGGAATGTGTTAAGAACCTCGAAATCAAACTTATACAAAGGAAGAGTTATCCACTCTGTTTTCCACGAGAGGGTTGTATAGGTTTTTGAGAGTTTTAGGTTCACTTTGAGGCTAGGGATAGCAAATTTGTCAGGTTCCCACAGAGTTTTCCACCGAAAAGTTTCGCTTAACAGTAACCATAAATTCAAATGATAGAAATGAATCCTTTAAAGACAGATGGGGAAACATCCGGTGGAACCCGCGCATTTGCCGTGGGGACCGTTTCTCTTGAGGGCTTTCGGAATTACGCCCATGAGGTTGTCGAATTGGGATCTGGATTCAATGTGCTTGCGGGGAGAAATGCGCAGGGAAAGACGAATTTTCTAGAGGCCCTGTACCTACTCTCCACCACCCGGCTGCTTCGTGGACAGCGTGACGCGGAAGCGATCCTAGAAGGCAATCTACGAGCTCAAGTAACCGCGGAACTTGTTGGCAGTGAAACCAGGCTCTCGATCTTGTTGGAAGCGGGAATTCGAAAGCGTGCGTCGATCAACGGCTTGTCGCTCCCCCGAGCGTCAGACCTGATCGGAAGGCTGCCTTGTGTCTGTATTAGCGCCCATGACATGGAACTCGTTCGGGGTGAACCGGCAGACAGGCGGCTTTTTCTTGATCTGGAGCTTTCTGGACTGTCTCAGGCGTACTTACGGCACTTGACCCTGTACAAGCGCGCTCTGGAGCAACGGAACGCCTTGCTGAGGGATTCCAAGGAGTGGATGCAACCGACCGAAATCTTCGAGCCGTGGGAAGAACAGATGGCAACCCATGGTGCCGCACTTCGATTGGCCCGTCAAGAATTCATTTCCAGGATGTGTGCGCCTGCTGCTGAGATTCATGGGCAGATGGGGGAAGGGGAGCAGATTGGTCTACGACTGGAAAATAAGGATCCGGCTCTGGATGCAGAGGCATTGCTGGCAGCTCTCTCCTCAACTCGTAATCATGACGTTGCGCGGGGTGGAACTGGGGTCGGTCCCCACCGAGACGATTTGCGAATCGAAGTAGGCGGTAAAGAAGCAAGGTTGTACGGATCGCAGGGCCAACAGCGTACTGCCGTGATCTCAATCAAGCTCGCAACGCTTCAACTATCTCACGACGAGTTTGGTCTACCTCCGTTGTTGCTGCTTGATGACATCTTGTCAGATCTCGACGAATCTCGACGTGGGCTTTTGGTGGAAGTCGTGCTTGAAAAGGCAGGTCAGGCGGTACTGACTTGTACAGAAGCAGCGGCAGCAGGCTCAAAGATTCTCGATCCAGCACGCGTGTTTCATGTGGAATCAGGAAGGGTGGAACGGTCATGAGGCGCCTAAGACAAGTGTTGCCAGCCGCACTAGAGAACGACGAAGTTCTGCGCATTGCCCGGGCTCAAGCTGCCATGCGACGATGGCCTGAAGTCGTGGGTCCTATGTTGGCGGATCGGTCTTTTCCTGATCGCTTTGGACGTGGAACAGTTTGGGTCGCAGTCGAAGGATCGGCCTGGGCACAAGAGCTGCGGATGATGAAGGAGAAGATCCTGATTCGGCTCAATGAGGTCTCAGGAGAGAAGGCGTTGTTTACCGATGTTCGATTTGGTGTTCGACCGCTTCCGGCGAAAGTGAAACCTAAAGAGGAATTGCCCGAGCCAGAAGAGAAACAATTGATGCAGGAACTGAGCATTCGCGAGATTGCGGAGCGGCGCTTGGCTAAGTGGAAGAATGAGGGAAGAGATTGAAGCACGGCCACTTGCTGCGTCCCTCCTCGGCTTAATCCTCGGCCTTGTAGTCTTCTACTGTCCGTCGGTGCTCATAGGGTTGGTCGCGGGTCTATGGGTTTTGCGCCCGATGAAAGTGAAGTCCGTTGTTGGGGTTGCCTTTGTCGTTGGTGTGGCACTGGCACCCTTGAGCCCCGAGAGGTTACGGGCGAATGTTCCCATTCACGGCGTTGGTGTTGTCGCGTCTGTCCCACAACTGAGTTCTGACACTCAGATCTGCGAACTTGACATCAATGAACGTCGGCTTTTGATGATCGCTCCTCGAGATCCTCCTGTGATGATCGGTGATCGCATTCGGGTGGTTGGAGCGGCAAAGCCGATTCAGTCACTCGGCCCATCCAAGAGGTTTGAAATCTACGACCGTAGGATTCAAGTGGACTCGTTTGAGAATGTGAAACAGGGTTCGTGGGTTACCCAGTTTGCCGACGGATGGAGACGATCGTTCATGGACTTTATTGGGCGCAATCTCTCAGGTCCTAGTGCATCTCTTGTCGATGCGATCTGCTTTAACCAACGCGCGATGCTTGATCCCTTGACCAAGGAGGAAATGGCAAACAGTGGCGCGGTGCACATCGTCTCCTCGGCGGGCATTCAAGTCATCGTCTTTGGGTTACTCATCACCCTTTGCTTTAGGTTTCTTCCGATATCAAGGTCGACTCAGATCTTTATGCTGGCTGGAGTGTTGGGGGTGTATGCCCTAGCAACCGGGCTCCAACCTCAGGTCATTCGAACTATTGTTGTGACCCTCCTTGGTATGTGTGCCTATCTTTTTCGCCGTGACTCAGATGCTCTATCGGCGCTGTGTCTAGCTGGTACTTGCTATCTGCTCTGGCGTCCTGAGGCCGTGTTTGCCATGGGCTTTCAATTCTCCTTTATCACGGCTGGGTTCGTCGCCCTGTTTTATAACCGTAGCCGCATCACACCAAAAACTTTGAAAGGTGCATTCATTAGGTCAGCTAAGGAATTTGTCAACCTAATGAGCGTCATTCTACTTGCCACGACCCCGCTAATTGCGTATTACCTTGGGGTTGTGTCGGTGACATCCTTGTTTGCGAACATCCTGTTGTGCGGGTGTGTGCCAGTGATGGTCACGGTTGCTTTCATGGGCCATGCACTTTCATTTTTGGTACCTGCGCTCGGGGATGCAATCGCAACCCATCTTCTCACGCCTATTGCGGGATGGGTCAGTACGACGATTGGTTGGTTGGGCGACGGCACGGGAAGAGTCGACGTTCCCGCCTTCAGTGCGTTCTGGCTGGTCGCTTTCTATGGAGCTTGGTTGATGACCTACCGGAGGCGAGTTGTCCAACCCTAAGGTGATTGCAGGAGGGATTTCCTGTGTGGCTATCGGCTTCGGTGTAGGTTGGGTTTGGCCACAACCTACGCGTTTGACCTTCTTATCGGTGGGACAAGGTGACTGTGCGGTATTTCAGACGGCAGGAACAACTGTGCTGATTGACAGTGGCCCCGTTACTCCCAAATCCGATGCAGGTGAGAAGGTTGTGGTGCCCGACTTGAAGGAGATGGGAGTGGATGGAGTCGACCTAATTCTGCTTTCCCATCCAGACATCGATCACATCGGAGGTACGGGTGCAATCCTTCGCGCCTATCCAGAAGCGACGATTGCGATCTCGAATTGTTTCCGCTCCAATGCTCAGTTGTTAGAGCAACTAAGAAAATGGAAGATTGACTCAAGCCACTTGAAATGGCTTGGTCCAGAACTAAAAGGTAGGGTGGGAGGCTTCGAAATACGCCTTGATTGCCCTCAAACCGATCCCGATGAAGAAACGAACGATGGATCGATGATCCTGCGTATTGCGAATGGTGGTGCCTCAGTTGTGTTCACAGGCGATGCGCCGACGAAAATCGAACAGGCGTTTTCACATGTTGTCGACTGGCGATCAGAGATCATGAAGGCTGGTCACCATGGGAGTAAGACATCGACGTCGGAGGATTGGATCGAAGCGGTTCGGCCGGAATACGCCATCCTTAGCTGCGGCATCAATAACCAATATCACCACCCTCATCCAGAGGTCGTAAATCGTCTGAAAGAGGATGGCGTGAAAACCTGTAGAACCGATCTGGAAGGCAACATTCGGTTCGTAATGCGAAACGGTCGTTTTGAACGCGAGTGATAGACGGCTGGGGCCCTTGGTTGTCGTCCCAATCGCGTTGATGCAGCGGAGGGGGGTGACTAGCGGTTAGCCTCCGGACGTCGGTACGATCACCGACGGCTACGGGTGCCTTGAATGTCCAAGGTAAGCAGGACACGCCAAGCCCTTACAACGGAGGCGTGCCCCGATAACTGAACTAATCGGCCGAGAAGAGCTTTCGTCGTTCCGTGATTTTCTCCAGTTGGTCACGGAGCGCTTGAAGCGTTGCGTTTTCCTTTTCAACGACCTCAGGCTTTGCCCTCTCGGTGAACTGGGGGTTCGAAAGGCGTGCTTCGATCTTGGCAAGCTCGGCGCTTGCTTTGTCTTGCTCCTTCTGAAGCCGTGCGAGTTCTTTCTCGGTGTCTACCAGTCCTGAAATTGGCAGGTGCAGGTCAACTCCCAACACCGTTGTGGAGACAAAACGGCCCTCTGAGGGCCGGCCGTAGATGATTTCTGTTACCCATCCTTGAGAGGCAAGGACTGATTCATTGCCATTGAGGTCGCCCTCGACGTAGACAGACGGAATAACCTTGATCGGTTGGAGATCTAGTTCGGCCCTAAGTGCACGTAAAGCCCGCGTGACTTCAAAGATTCTCTCAATGTCGGTTTCAGACTGAGGCTGATCGAAGCTACTTGGTAGCTCGGGCCAGCTTGAACTCATCAAGAATGGTGCCTTGCCCTCGATTGGGAGGTGGCTATAGAGCTCCTCGGTAATGTGAGGCATAACAGGATGCATCATCTTGAGGAAGGCCTCAACCGCCGTAAGAAGAACCCACTGGGGAGTTGCTTTCTCTTCTGGATTGTTCAGACGGGATTTGGAGACTTCGATGTACCAGTCGCAGAGCTCTGACCAGAAGAAGCGGTACATGGCTTGGCATGCCGATTGGATATCGTAGCCATCGTAGGCGGCTTTCACTGCCTTTTCAGTCTGATAGAGCCGACTCAAGAGCCACTTGTCGACAGTTGTTAGCGATGTCGGTTCAGGAACCGATCCTTCGATGTTCATGAGAACGAAGCGGGTGGCGTTCCAGATCTTGTTGCAGAAGTTTCTCGCCTCTTCAGTCTTGCGTTCGCTGTACCGGAGCTCCTGATTCTCACCGGTTTGGCTGAGAAGCGTGTATCTCAGAGCATCCGCACCGATGGTCGAGATGATCTCCATCGGGTCCACACCAGTTCCAAGGCTTTTACTCATGCGCTTTCCGTCTTCGCGCATGACGGTGGCATAGATCATCACGTCTGAGAACGGCTTAGCACCGGCGAGGTCGTAGCCCATCATCATCATCCGTGCCACCCAGAGGTTGATGATATTTCGGTCGGTGATAAGGCAGTTCGTTGGATAGAAGCGCTTGAGGTCATCGGTTTGTTCCGGCCAACCCATTGTTGCGAAGGGCCAGAGGCCGGAACTGAACCACGTGTCGAGGACATCGTCATCCTGGCGGACGATTTTCTTGTCTCCCGCTTGTTGCTGCGCCTCTTCCCAACTGAGGGCAGCAAAGTGCGAACCATCCTCGGTGTAGTAGACAGGGATCCGATGCCCCCACCAGAGTTGACGGCTGAGGCACCATTCTCGGATGTTCTCCATCCACTCAAGGTAGATCCTCTCGTATCGCGCTGGATGAAACTTGACCTGCCCCTGCTTTACCGCCTCAATAACAGGCTCAGCCAATTTGGCTTGATCACAGAACCACTGCTCACTTAACAGTGGCTCGATCACCTCTCCACTTCGGTCGCTTATGATGATTGGGATCTCGTGATCCTCAATTTTGACCATAAAGCCCTGTTGCTCCAGGTCATAGATGACCTGTTTGCGCGCTTCGTTCCTGTCAAGGCCAAAATACGGCCCTTCCTGGCAAATTCGAGCCTGTGGGTCCAAAATGATCGGCATTTCGAGGTTATGTCGGACTCCGACCTGGTAATCGTTTGGATCGTGGGCCGGGGTGATTTTTACGGCGCCCGTCCCGAACTCTGGATCGGGGTACATATCCGCGATCAAAGGGATGTGTCGATTGCTAAGGGGGAGGAGTAAGGTCTTTCCTATCTTGTCTTTGTATCGTGCGTCGCTAGGGTGCACGGCAACTGCCACATCGGCAAGCATCGTTTCGGGACGCGTGGTGGCAATGACGATCTCACCACTTCCATCTGAGTATGGATATCGAATGTGGTACAGCTTGCCTCGTCTGGTTTCACGAAGAGTTTCAATGTCGGATACAGAGGTTTGCAGCTTCGGATCCCAGTTAACAACCCGCTTACCCCGGAAGATCAATCCGCGCTCGTACCAATTGATGAAAACTCGGAGTACGGATTCAGCGTATTGGTCGTCAAGCGTAAATCGTTGACGTGACCAATCAAAAGCGCAGCCGAGAGACCGGAGTTGGTTGAGAATGGTATCCCCGCTCTCTTTTCGCCACTCCCACACCTTCTCTACGAACTTCTCTCGTCCGAGTTGGGCTGCACTGGTGCCTGCTTTGCGTAGTTGCTTGTCGACAACACTCTGTGTTGCGATTCCGGCATGGTCTTGGCCAGGAAGAACCAGGACATTCCTGCCCAAAAGTCGGTTGTAGCGCCCCAAAAGGTCTTGAATGGGATAACACAAGGCGTGGCCCATGTGTAACGACCCTGTGATGTTGGGTGGAGGAATGGTGATGCTATAGACAGGTTTGGTGTCGTCGTTGGACGGTTGGAATAGGAGGGCTTGCTCCCAACGGTCGTACCACTTTTGCTCTGTCGAAGACGCGTCATAGCGCGTTGGCATGTTGCTCAGATCCATTAATGTAACTCCCACCGTTCCATGTCGTGGAACGATAGGTTCATTTTACTCGGAGGAGGCCAACTCGAATGTTTCACATGAAACAATGGGTTGTGGAGGGCCGTGAGTTAGCGCCCTTCGGTAAATAGGCTTCGAATAACTTCTTCGATATCAACCTGCTCAATAGAGACATCTGAAACCGGCAAGTACTGAAGCATTGCAGCCGTCGCCGAAGCTGTGTTCTTCTGAGCGACTTCTACCACTGCCGTATCGGATGCTTCGCCGATCAACTTGCCATACTTCGCAATTTCGTCAGCCGATACATTCTCCGAAAAACTCAGGCGAATTCTTCGCACATCGCTAAATCGGCTTGTGAGAACGTCCAACGTGCCCTCAAAGATCACCGTACCGTGGTCAATGACCACGACGCGGTCACAAAGCTCTTGGACATCCTGCATGTAATGACTCGTCAAAAGGAGCGTGCAGTTGTCCTCTTTGTGGAGGGTGTTTAAGAAGTCTCGGATTCTCTTCTGACTAACAACATCCAAACCTATGGTGGGTTCGTCAAGAAATACGATTTGGGGAGCATGAAGCAGGGCAGCCACCAACTCGCACTTCATCCGTTCGCCCAGGCTCAGCTTTCGTACTTGGGTATTCACCTTATCACTGAGTTGTAGCGCCTCAATCAGGTTATCGACGCGCCGTTTGAACTTAGCATCGTCCACTTCATACATTTCTTTGAGGACGACGAAGCTGTCCCAAGCTGGTAGATCCCACCACAGCTGCATCTTGTTTCCCATCACGAGGGAGATTTGTCTCAGCATTTCGGGGTTGCGGACACTGGGAGTGAACCCGAGAACGCTCGCATGTCCGGACGTGGGATACAGGATGCCACTCAGCATCTTCAAGGTCGTCGTCTTACCCGCTCCATTTGGACCTAGGAAGCCAACCATCTCGCCTTTCTCGATCGTAAGATCGACGCCCTTCACAGCGTCGACGTATGTCTTCTCTCGACTGAACAGCGACTTGATGCCGCCTTTGATTCCCGGCGACTTCTTGTTTGACACATAAGTCTTCTTTAGATCCCGGGTTTCGATTGCGAGCATAGCGTCTAATGTACCGAAAAGGATAGGAAGTTCTCACACTCGTAACCCTCGCTTTACAGGTGCACCTCATTTCCGCGCGTTTGAGGCCAACAACCGGTCAGCCGAGAGACTTTCCGGGCTAATACGCCGATACGAATAGTAAGTCCACCAGGATACATAGAGCGACCCGTAGACGGCGGTGATTGTACCGACGTCCGGATCCGTAATTCTGTCGATTCTAGCCTATCAGCGGGGGGGCTTTCAGAGCCACTTCTTCGGTGCGATCGCCGTCGCCCACGGGGACCGTGAGTACATCAACGAATGTGATCCGGGCTGACGAACAGGAGGATGCTCAGTACAAGGGGAGCGGTGAAGAGGACACTGTCGATGCGATCTAGGAGGCCGCCGTGGCCGGGCAATATCGACCCACTATCTTTGACCCCTGCTTGCCGCTTGATGAAGCTTTCAAATAGGTCTCCCATTTGTCCGAAGACTCCAGCGATACCGCCGCACAATGCTCCGACCCACCAGGGGTAGCCGATCCAGATTCCTAGAGGCACAGCGACCAGTAAGCATGCGAGCAGGTTTCCGATCGAACCCTCAATCGTTTTCTTGGGTGAAATAGCTGGCGCAAGAGGATGTTTTCCGAATGCCTTGCCGACAAAGATTGCAGCTGTATCTCCGCCCCAAAGTGGAACGACTGCGAGCAGCATTGGATTGGCAAAGTTCCAAAGGTGCGACCCAGAGACCAGGGCATGGAGCTGAAAGATTGACCAAATTGGGGCAACGAACCACAAGGGTGCCAATACTTCGGCAAGGGTTGATTTACTGCCACGGCTAGATGCCCTAGCCGCCAGGCAACCTATGAGCAAGCCACCGACACCCATGAGTGCGGATAGAACTTGAAAGGGAAGGGTTTGTTGCCCAGGAAGTCTTGTGACACCGAAATAGAGGATCACAAGTAGCGGCACGCTGACCGGCCACTCTCGTTTGATAAGCTTGTTCAGCTCAAGTTGGCATATCGTGAGAGCGAGAATGGTGAGAAGAGCCAAAGGCCAAGGGTTGACGCAAAAAAAGGCCCCCAGCACGACAGGCATTAACCCGAACGCGGTGAGGACCCTTGATTTCACTCTTCGCCGATTTCTTCGCTAACGCCAACACGGGTTAGCTTGAGCGCAACCTGCACTCGGTTTTCGCAATGCAGCTTTCGCATGATCACGCTGACTAGATTCTTGATGCTTTGCTCTCGCAAACCAGTTACCTGGGAGATCTTGCGGTTGGACATGCCTTTTGAAACGAGTTGGGCAACTTCGTACTCTCGTCGAGTCAGGTCGTTTCCGTTACCATAGCTTCTGCGAGTCTCTCGAATATATGGGCGAGTCATCTTGACCTTACCACCCAAGTCATCTAGAGCCTCAAAAAGTTGGGTAGCACTGCTTCCGCGACCAATAAGGCGATCAACCGGCACTTCAATGAACTCTTCTCGTTCGTGTTCACCAACGATGAGCACAATTGCGAAGTCTCCAAATGCTCGAGCGCCAAGAAGGAACTGAAGGTCGTTGCGATCAAGTTCGAACGAGTCGACGACGAGGATTTGGGCACGATAGTCTTTTGCGGCGTTAATCAACGAGCGGGCACTATCTTCGGCGGCGACCACCTGAAAATTGCCCTGGTGGTCCAAAAGGCTCGCCAAAGCCTCTCCGAACAACCCTTCCTTACTACACAAAGCGATACGCATTAGATTCCCTCTAGCCACTAAAAAATTTCCTTTCGGCTGCTGTGCCCTCTCATCATCAGCTAACCCAGACACAAAAACCTCAATTGAATGAGTCCTAACAATAGGATAGCCCAATTCGTACTGAAATATGCACTCTAAATCTGCTATTCCTTGAGGAGAACGCCGATCTTTCGCTTAACTCTTTGCAGAGCATTGTCAATCGACTTGGTATGACAAGCGAGCTCGCTACTCATTTCTCGGTAGGAAAGACCGTTCAAATAACACTTCAAAACTTGCTGTTCAAGTTCACTGAGGCTCCCATTCATCGAGTCCAATAGGTTTTGTGGCAGAGTCTGTGAAAGAGCATTACGTTCAGGATTTTGTGACTCTTGGTTGGCCAACACATCCAGAAGGGATGAATCTTGGGGTTCGCCACTACCGGACCCGTGTAGGCTGACGTAACCGTTCAGAGGTACGTGCTTTTGGCGTGTAGCGGTCTTTACTGCGGTAATGATTTGCCGCGTTACGCACAGTTCTGCGAAAGGACGAAATTTATTTAACCGGTCAACTCGAAAATCGCGTATTGCCTTATATAAACCGATCATTCCTTCTTGAATAACGTCTTCACGATCAGCTCCCATGAGGAAATAGGCCTTGGCCTTCGTTTCGACCAATGGGCGATATCGTGTGATCAAGAACTCGGTGGCAGTCGAATGTCCGGCCCTAGCCAGATCAACGACTTCTTCGTCGAGCATATAGCCGTACCGGGTAGGTGGGGCGCTTACGGTTTGGCTTTCCATCCTATACATCTTCCGATTTGCCTTGGACAGAAGGTGCATTTACGTCCCGGCTGCTTCCAGTGTATGCGATGATCACACGGAAGGGAAGCGTAATGTAGCGGCTTCCGTGCAGTTCGCGAAATTCGGGCAGGAAAAAGGGAGGTCGACGTAGACGCCGACCTCCCTTTTGATTTTGTGTTAAGGATTGACTGTGACTTTGATGGTTGCAGAGTACGGCTGCTTTAGGCCGTAGAAGTCTGCGATCGTTACTGTTACAGTGTAGGTTCCAGCCTTTCGGAACCGGCGAACGATTGCCTGACCTTCGGCATCCACTTGAATACCGTCTTTGTCATCGAAGTCCCACGTGTACTTCAGGATGCTGGATCCACCGAATCCAGTGGCACTGAAGGTGTACTCATCGCCGAGCGCCATATTCAATTCACGGGTGTTTGGTTCACCGCGAATCGGTGTTGAATCATCAACAACCCGGAGGTCGCCAACATAGAAAGTCGAAGTCGTATTGCCTGCAAATGCGATGCTCTGGATTGTCTTGTTGGTTCGATCCAGCCCAGTAATCGCCTGGAGAGGAATGGAAACGGTCTTCCAACCTTGATCCGTCGCTGCGCTGGTATCGGCAGGAACGTAAACTTCGCTGCGCTTTGCGTCGCTGGTTGTTACGATGAGTCTGAAGAACTTGAACTCAGGAGCAGCCGCGGCTGAACCGCCGCCTCTGCTACCGCCAGTTGGACCACCGCCGCCGTCAAGGCCAGCTTGACCGCCGCCGCCACCCTTTTGACCACCGCCAGGTCCGCCACGCTGACCGCCTCGCTGGCCTCCGAAGGGACCACCCGGTCCACCAGGTCCTCCAGGACCGCCAGGGCCACCGGGACCAAAACCACCGAAACCGCCTTTCTGACCGCCGCCAGGACCGCCGGGACCGGCGCCACCAGGGCCACCGGGCCCAAAACCACCGGCACCGCCGGGACCAAAGCCGCCGCCCTTACCTTTGCCGCCAGCGAAACCACCGCCATTCACGACACCAGCATCTGCAACCTTGAACGTAATCTTCAGGAGATTCGTTTTCGTGTTGAAATCCTTTGCGAGGTCGATTGGGGTGTTAAATCCGACGATTCCACCTTGGAAATAGTTGTGTGTCGAAATCCGGACTGAGTGAGTGCCTTCGAACGCAGTCTCATCTGTCTCGGAAATTGTGCCGCTACCCCATGACTTAATTGAGAGTCCCTGGTCCTTAATGCCTCTCGCAGGCTGATACAAAACGGCACTCTGTGCCAAGGCTGAGCCGCTTACCGCTGACGCTATCAATGCCACCCAAATTCTATTCACTCAATTCCTCCGCGAATTTACGTTGCTTCTCCAAACTGGATGCGCTCGATGCTTGTCGCGCGTCCCGTATCTCTTTCGACGCCAATTACTACCCCACAGATTACACCAGGTTCGTTTGCAACCTCGAATCGTTGTGGCAAGGTCGTTCGGAATCGCCGCAAGATGATCTCACGGTCCATTCCCAAAATGCTCCTTACTGGTCCGCACATCCCAACATCCGTGATATACGCGGTGCCACCTGGTAGCACCGTTTCATCCGCAGTTTGTATATGCGTATGTGTTCCGACGACTGCAGTCGCTCTACCGTTACAGTGCCAACCCATCGCGACCTTTTCGCTCGTCGCTTCACCGTGAAAATCGACAAAGCGGTGCGGGGTCTGAATGGTCTCGAAGAGACGGTCGATTTCCGCAAACGGATCGCCATACCCCTCCATATACACCCTCCCGCATAAGTTCATGATTGCCAGCTTGATTCCATCCTTGGAGATCGACTTTAGGCCGGTTCCAGGAACGCCCTTGGGCATGTTGGAAGGACGAACAATCGGACGCTGCGTTTCTAGATAATCGTTGATCTCACGCTTGTTGAACGCATGATTGCCCAAGGTAATCGCATCGGCTCCGGCCTCGAATATCTCCTCCGCAATGTCCGGGGTGATGCCGACTCCTCCGGCTGCGTTTTCTCCATTGACAATCGTGAATAGCGGACGATAACGATTTGCCAATTTCGGTAAGTCGTTTTGGATGGCAATTCGGCCGGGACGTCCGACGACGTCACCCAGAAATAGAATGTTGTAGGTGGCCATTTGATTTGTGTGTGAGCCTATTTTGCGATCTGCTGGATTCTCGTCTCACGAATGACAGTGACTTTGATCTGGCCTGGATATTCCAAATCCTTCTCAATCTTCTTGGCGACTTCGTTGGCCAGCCTCGCCGCACCGAGGTCATCGACTTCTTGCGGCTTGACGATCAGCCGAATTTCTCGTCCTGCTTGAACAGCGTAAGATCGCTCGACGCCGTCGAAAGAATTAGCCAAGGTCTCAAGGGATGTCAACCGCTTTAGGTAATTCTCTAGGTTCTCGCGTCGTGCACCTGGTCTCGCTGCGCTTATCGAGTCAGCGATGATCACAAGGACGGCTTCTGCCGTCACTGGCTCAATTTCATGGTGGTGCGCCCCAACCGCGTGCAAAACAGATTCCCGTTCGCCGGTGGTCCGTAGGTACTCCATACCTGTGATGGCGTGGGGGCCTTCCCACTCGGGACCCAGGGCCTTTCCGATATCGTGGAGCAAGCCTGCGCGCTTGGCGACTTCAGTGTTCAGCCCCATTTCTGCGGCCAAACTCTCCGCCAGGCGAGCAACTTCAACTGAGTGGTCGAGTACGTTCTGTGCATAGCTGGTTCGGAACCTTAGTCGACCCATTGTCTCGATGACCTTGGGTGAGAGTCCCGGTACGTTTGCTCGCTCACTGGCTCGTTCTCCTGCCTCCAAGATCATTCGGTTGACTTCAACTTGGGCCTTCTCGTACAGCTCTTCGATGCGTCCCGGATGGATCCTGCCGTCGACCATGAGGTTCATGAGGGCCAGCCGCGCTGTTTCACGTCGAACAGGATCGAAGCAGGAAATCACGACAGCCTCAGGTGTCTCGTCGATGATCAGGTCCACGCCAGTCACCTGCTCGAAGGCTCGAATGTTTCGGCCCTCTCGCCCAATAATGCGTCCCTTCATGTCCTCGCTGGGCAACTCCACCACCGCGAGCGTGGCTTCGGTGACGTAGTCAACGACTGATCGTTGCATCACGTCGAGCACGATCTTCTTGGCCTTCTTTTCAGCCTCAAGGACAGCTTGAGCTTCAACTTCTTTTGCACGTCGTAGGCCGATTTCCGAGAACTCAGACTCAATTTGACTCAAATAGAGCTCACGAGCCTGGTCCTTATTCAGCTCCGAAATTCGCTGCATTTCGAGGTCGATATCTTTAATCCGGCCCTCGATCGAGTTCTCTTTCTCGCTAAGATTGCGGATATCTCGGGCAAGGTTATTCTCTCGCTCTTCGAGGTGGGTTCGCCTCAGTTCCAACGACTCATCTTTGGCGCAAAGGCGATCCTCGGTTTTGGCCAAAGCAGCGAGCTTCTCACGAGCCTCAGCTTCCGCCTGCTCCCGGATCTTGATCGCGGATTCTTTCGCCTCGAGCAGGAGTGCGTTTTTGTGAAGTTCTGATTCTTGTTGGATTCGTTTTTCGGTGGCAGCGGCATCTTGCTGGGCCTTCATTGCTTGCAGATAAAGCGGGCGCACCCAACCCCACAGCGCCAGAAGCACTGTCACGATACCGATCCCCATAGCCACAAAGATTTGGCCCATCATCAACCTCAATGCCGGGATCAGTTAGTTTTGGAAGAAACGGTCAAGCGCAGACTCAATCCCCTCTTCCTGAAATCCTCGGGAGGAGAGAAATCTAGCTGCTTTTAAGCGAGCATCATCCGTCGGCGAAAATTTCGCCGCTAGCGTAAGCAATATCCTCTCGCTTTCGCTATCCGCGAATTCGGAGAGGGCTGTATTGACGATTTCTTCCGGGGCACCTCGCTCTAGGAGCTCAGTACGTAATTTTTCTAAGCCAACCGATCGCCTCCCGGAATAGCGCTCGGTCAGATTTAATGTCGTTTTCGTATCGTCAATGATTCTACGTTCTTTGAGGCGCGTAATGGCACGATCTACGACCGAGGGCGGGAACTCTGACAAAAACTCTCGGACTTCCGCTTCAAAGCGGTCCTTGGTCCTTAGCTTCTTGAGTGCGAGTTTCAGCGCCTCATGGTACTGCTCTTCCTCTGGCATCAGCCGATCAATCTTCCGGTTCTTCTTCAGGATCGTCGACGCTTACAGGTTCCGCTGGCTTGAGAGCCTTTTCGGCTTTGAACAAGTCTCGGACCTTGGTGTCGATCTCCTGGAAGATGGCAGGATGCTCTTCTAGGTAGTTTCGAGCGTTGTCTCGACCCTGGCCGAGGCGGATTTCGCCGTAGTTGAAATAGGTACCCGAGCGACCCACGATGCTCTTGAGAGCGGCAACATCCAAAAGGTCGCCGGCGCGAGAAATGCCCTTGCCGAAGATCACGTCGAACTCAGCGGTTTTGAACGGAGGCGCAACCTTGTTCTTAACGACCTTGACCTTGGTTCGCGTTCCAATCTGGTCGACTCCGACCTTGATTGCATCGCCCTTTCGAACCTCAAGTCGTACGCTTGCCCAGAACTTGAGAGCACGTCCACCAGGAGTCGTCTCAGGGTTGCCATACATCACGCCGATCTTTTCACGAAGCTGGTTGATAAAAATGGCCGCTGTCTTCGACTTGTTAAGGCTTCCACCCAACTTTCGAAGGGCTTGCGACATCATTCTCGCCTGAACGCCGACGAAGGAGTCACCCATCTCGCCTTCGATTTCGGCCTTGGGGACGAGAGCAGCGACGGAGTCGAGTACCACGATATCGACCGCACCCGACCGGATGATTGCATCCATGATCTCTAGCGCTTCTTCACCATTATTCGGCTGCGAGATGTAAAGTCGGTCGACATCTACACCCAGCGCCCGCGCATATTCAGTATCAAGCGCATGCTCAGCGTCAACGTATAGCGCCAATCCACCGGCTCGCTGTGCCTCGGCTACGCAGTGGAGGGCCAGGGTGGTTTTACCGCCTGATTCTGGTCCGTAAATCTCGGTAATTCTGCCCTTGGGCAATCCACCAACACCAAGACACATGTCCAGGCTAAGCGATCCGGTCGAGATGACATCGATTGCTTCACGCGAACCGTCACCCATGCGCATGATCGCGCCTTTGCCAAATGCTTTCTCAACTTGGCTTAGTGCCATGTCGAGCGCGCGCTCTCTTTCTGCTCCAAGGCTAGGAAGGGAGGCCGTTTTGTCGGAAGTGCCGGAAGCTTTTCTCACTGTTTTGGTCCTTTGTGCGGGGAGACTACCTGGAACAGATAGTCACTGATAATAGTAGTCGTTATTCTACTAGTATTATAAAGCGTGTGACAAGCAGGGGAATGCGGTTAGGGATCAGGTAAACCCACCGAATCGCTTCATGCGCCGAATTTACGCGCTTTTGATACTGCTGATCTTGATGTCCGCGGCGTATGCCGACGGTCCCGTCACCATTCGAATGATGGCAGGAGCGAGCTACGGAATTCCTCCTAAAGAAGCGACGACTACGAGCGCCATTGTGCGTCGAACCGTTTTCGAAGCATTTCACCGAAAGAACCCCGATATTCGCGTGGTTAATGCCGGTGGTCTCGAGTCTGTCGGTGATCAGGCCGACAACATGTTTCTGATGTCGATGGCAGGAAGCACCTCTCCTGACGTGTTCTACGTCAACTTCCGCCAGTACTACACATTTTTGGAGCAAGGCTTCTGTCGGCCCCTCGATGACTTGATTGCCAAAGATCCCGAATCCGTCGCCCGAGTTAACCCGGCCGTACACAAGGTTTTAACTAGCTTTGACGGAAAAACCTATGCAATACCATTCTTTCAGGTAGCGATTGCCCTTTACTACCGAAAGGACTACTTCATCGAGGCGGGACTCGATCCCAACCGCCCCCCACGCGATTGGGACGAATTCTATAAGTACGCGGTGAAACTCACCAAACCGGGGCGCTTTGGTTTCGAATTCTCCAACCCGCCTGGATACCATTGGCAGAACCTCGCCTACCAAGCCGGTGGTGAGATTGTCGGTCCTGACGCAGGTGGCAATTGGCGATCCCTCATCGCCTCCCCCGAAAATGCCAAAGCGATCGACTTCTATCGAAAGTTGGAAACGCCACAGCGCCAACCTGACGGGAAGATGGTCGGGCCAGTCGCCTCCAACGCGATAGATTTCACTGATGACGTAAACAAAGGCAAGGCAGCGATGTGGTTTTCGTACACCAACGACGTACTACTTGCCTCAAGTCAACTGCCGCCATCCCTTGTTGGAATTGCTGCCCTCCCCGCCGGTCCAGGTGGTCACCGCAACGAGGTTAATGCTGGCATGTGGGCGATCAGCTCGAGAGTCACCGATCCCGCTCGGCTTGCTGCCTGCTGGAGGTTCATCAAGTACTTCTCCGGCGATGATGCCGCCCAGGTCAATACCCAGAAGTGCGTTGAGCTCGGTCTGGGCAATATGGTGAACCCCACGTGGCTCAAGAAATTCGGATATGCCGACCTCCTCGGTCAGGTTGACCCTTCGTACGTTGCTGCCAGTGAAGCCGTGTTTGAGACCGGTCATCCCGAACCTTACGGAAAGAACTGCCAACAGGTCTACACCGTCCTCGATGACCTTCTCGCTCGCGCTACGCTTGAACCGAATACGCCGGCGATGGAGATGCTCACCCGAGCCCAGAAGGAGATGGATCAGAAGTTATTGGGTTACACCGCACCGGAGGTGCTGGCTCGCCAGCGGGCATGGGCACTCGGAATCCTCATCTGCTTTTTGGCGCTGGTAACGGGTTTGGCGGCCACCTTCATCAACCGAGCCCGCAGGAACCGCGAGGTATTCATCGAACGGTTGCCTGCCGGAATGAGTCGATCCAAGGTGTGGCTGTTCATGGGCATGTGCCTCCTGCCTGCTGGCGCGAGCATCCTCATTTGGGCCTACTATCCGTTGGCTCGTGGTCTGGTCATTGCGTTTCAGGACTATCGGATTATCGGTTCTGCGAAGTGGGTTGGACTCGACAACTTCATCGGCGTGTTCACTCAACCCGTGTTCTACCGTTCGATCCTAAATAGCTTCCTTTATGTAGGTTTGAGTCTTGCGATCGGGTTCTTCCTCCCCATCTTTCTGGCTTTGGCTTTGAACGAAATCCCACGGGGCAAGGTGTTGTTTCGCACCATCTTTTATCTGCCCGCGATGACGTCATCGATCGTGGTTTCGTTGGTGTGGCGGCAGTTCTATGACAAGACGGATGTCGGCTTGCTCAACACTCTTTTGGCACCAGTCATCGTGCATGTCTGTAACCCAATTCTCAGTGTCTTTGGGCATAAGCCATGGCCGACCGCTAACGACTGGCTCGGTAATCCGAGTTTGGCGATGTTCGCCGTGGTGTTGCCTGGTATCTGGGCAGGAGCAGGCGCCGGTTCGATTCTGTATTTGGCCGCGCTGAAGAACATCAGCCACGAGCGGTACGAAGCAGCCGATCTCGACGGCGCGAACTGGGTTCAAAAGATTCGGTTCATCACACTACCTGGTCTCAAACCACTCATCCTGATCAACCTCCTCGGTGTCTTCATCGGTGGTTTCAAGGCGATGGAGAACATCTTCGTCCTCACCCAAGGTGGACCACTCAACGCCACCCGCACTATTGGCCTCGAGGTCTGGCAAAACGCCTTCATGTTCCTAAAATTCGGCTACGCCACCGCCGCTGCCTGGGTCATGGGCAGCATCCTCATCGGCTTCACCCTCATCCAAATTCGCTCGCTGCTAAAAATGAAGTTCACCACCAGCCGCGCGTAGGTCCGAAGCGGCGTGCCTCTAACGCCGACCTTCGTAGGGGAGGGGAAAAGCAAATCAATCCATTCCGGGTTGCTTGGGGCAATTCTTTGGGCTCTATCGCGCTGGAAAGCTGTGCGGTGTTCATAAACGACCTGGTAAGAAATTGGACCTTTGACCTTACGCATCGGACGGAGGAAAACTCACGGTCTACTACACGTTCGACGAAGATCACGTGTTCTTGCTCGATATCCGTGGAGGACCATTAGGTGGGAACTGCATGCAACTACTCTATTCCCGAAGATTGTTGCGCAAAGTCCGTGGACTTATAGCCCTCTACCTAGCAAGAATCGTGCGTGGCTGATTCGGATGTTCAAAAAAGGTTTGGTGCCCGCGTCGCTGAGATTCGCAAACTAAAAGCCATCTCCCAGGAAGAACTAGCCCTAAGCTCAGGACTAGACCGTTCGTACGTAGGCAGCGTCGAAAGGGGGCAGCGGAATATCTCTATCGCTAACATTTATAAACTAGCGACCGCGCTTGGCGTAGGACCTGGGGATCTGCTGCAGTCTCTGGACGGCGAAGGATCTTGATAAGAATTGCTTACCGAAGCGGTGGCGGCAGGGGCGTCTATGAACTCTCTGGTAGCGTTGAGGGGTTTGAGCATCAGAAGCACGTCGACCGGGAAATTGCAATTGACCTGGGCTCAGGAGTGAGATTCCGAACCGGCGCGGTTCTTACAAACCAAGGCGGAAAACCTCGGATTAAGTTGCTCGATGCGACAATCCATGTTCACCGGCAGGTCGCAGCCGCGATGATGCTCCCTAAGCCAACCAGGAGTGATATAGACCCAAATTCAATGATGATCGCTGCGGGGGTTTATAGGATTTCAAGCATAGACTGCCCATCCTTCCATGTGGACGGCGGTCTGCTTTGGCTTGATGTTGTAGAGATCCATGCTAAGTTCGGTACTGGAGAAGAAGTTATCCGGACATCGGATAGGATGCCCCGACTAGCCGCAATGGTTGCGCAAGCTGATATGCTGCCAGCTGAACTAGCAGAATCTGTTGTAGCGTGGAAAAAGTCCGCGTGGTCGACTGGCCCGCTTCAGGCGGAAGCCGAACAAGGTGTAACTCGGATATGCAAAGCATCGGTCAGCTATGGTGACGTCGTAGACATGGCGAACCATCTTGAATCTCAGGATTCGTTCCCGATTTTGGCGTCGCTCTCAGCATCAGCCGGAATCCCAGAACCTGTGTCTGGATATTGGGAAGAGCCGAAAGCAGTCAAGAAACGCCTTCAGAAGCTTAAGCAGGCACTTGTCGGTGTCCGGGGGCCGACGAGCGATAAGTTTAGGCGCACGGTGCAGCGGAATTATGGATCGCGCTGTCTTGCCTGCGGAATTAGGCTTCCGAAGATTTCCACCGGCCAACGTGCAGGAGTTGAGGCCGCGCATATTCTTCCACATGCACGCTACGAAGGGGACGAAGCAGATAACGGCATAATGCTTTGCCGCCTGCACCACTGGGCTTTCGACGAAGGGCTACTTCTAATCACTTACGCAAATGGCACTTACCGAACGAAATTCAATGAAGCTGTGCGGGAACAAATTGACGAAGCTTCACTAGCAATACTAGCAAGGGATTTGCCACCAAACGGCACGATTCCCACGGATCGTTTGCCAAGGAAGGTTTCTCATCGTCCGAACCCGCTCTACTTGAGCATGCGAACGGCGGCCCTCACTCTCACTTAGGCCAATAATGAGCCCGAATTCGTTGGCCCAGCCACTGGGCGACTGGAACCGATACCGCATTCCCTAGAGCGTAGTACCTCTTGCTTTCTAGCTTATCCAAGTCACTGAAAGTTGCCGGATTCGGCATAGTCCAGTCATCCGGAAACCCTTGAATTCTTTCACATTCTTTAGGAGTAAGACGTCGAACGGCCTTCTCGTACGCAACATAAGTTCGACTCCAGTCGGTTCCTGTGTGACGTCCGGAGGTTGCTGCAAGGCAGAATGCGAGCTTTGGGACTACTGCTCCTCCGCTAGTAACTGGAGAGCTTTCAATAAAGGGGGAAAGAGCCTTCTGTTTTGGCTTGTGACTCGTCTTATGATCCCCCTCGCTGCATTCGGGCTCAAAAAGTATCTCTCCTGCGGAAACTGGGTCTCGATAGCATCCGACAATGTAGAGACGCTGGCGAGATTGTGGGACTCCGAAGTGTTTGCTGTTAAGCACACGCCACGCCACGCCATACCCGAGTTGCCCCAGCGTAGTGACGACTGATCCGAAATCGCGCCCGGCGTGGGAAGATAAAAGACCTGGGACGTTTTCGATGACGACAACTCCGGGTTTGCACTCTCCAACAAGCCGAGCGAACTCATAAAAGAGTCCAGATCGTCCCCCTTTAAGCCCATCTCTTGTGCTAGCGCGAGCCAGCGATACGTCTTGACAGGGGAATCCTCCTGTCCAAACCTCAGATCTAGGGATTTCTGCACCACTAACCTCCTTAATGTCTTGAGCTAGCTCAACGTTAGGCCAGTGCCGAGCTAGAATTTCTCGGCAAAACGGCTCTTTCTCGCAAAAAAAGCTGGTGCTAAATCCAGCCCGTTCAAAGCCAAGTTCAAATCCCCCGATTCCGCTAAAGAACGACGCAACTCTAGGGCGCATGATCTCAGGATCTGGCACTCGTAGCCAAGGCGCGCAAACACTGTTAAAGGAACGGTTGCTAGCATCGGTTGCCGCCGGGGAACTATCCGGTTCGTTTTTCTGGAAATCATCACCCTGCTGCATCAACATCCTTCTTCTTAGGTTTGTCCCAATAGGGGCTCTTGCATTTAGGGCAGACGCGAGGATTCTCTTTTTTATCACGAGGTAACCATTCATGGCCGCATCTGCAACGACAGCCGAGAAGGGAAACCACCCCGAGAGCTTTACTCTGTTCCCTCAATGTTCATTCCTATTGACAACAACGAAAAATAATACCTAAAGACACAGTGAATTGTAGCTACGTATCCACATTACTATTAGTAGTACCAGCGGAACCGCAGTTCCACCAACTGCTATAATGTAATCTATGAACAACTACACTGACAAGACCAACGAAATGCAAACGGACAACGAATCGCGAGAATTGTTATACCTGCTCGTTATCCACGACCCGCACGACGATGACTGCGTACTTGGTGCGTTCAAATCACCAACGACGTTCATGTCAATACGACCCGGCGACACGATTAATACAGGATGGTACGGCTTCACGCCTGTTGCATAACACAAGGTTGTCGCAAAGGAAATTAGCCACATAGTTGCTGCCAGCGAAGCACACACCGTACACCAAACCGACGTCTACACAGAACTCGTTCACTGCTAATAGCTGGCAAAGTTAACGCACTGTCCAATACGTGGCAACACGCGCGAGCCGCTAACCCTACTAGTGAATAGCATGTGTGCCACGGATATATTAGCCCAATACTGCATAGGAGGTTGACTCAAACGAGGGGCAAGAGTCTTAGGCAAATTGTCCGAGAGTTTCTCCGAAGGTTATCCGAGAGGCGATTAATATTGGAATTCAGGTTCTATCGGTGTTGAAATGAGCTAGGACTATGATGATAATCCGTTTGGTCGCTGGCCCAAGGCCAAATCTCCGAAGGAGCTTCAATTGGCGTTTGGGATGATCGTTGACCAAATGCAGCAAAGAGTTCAGCGGATATCGGAGTTCTTTTTCTCAGAGTTTGGGCAAAGAATAACGCCAGGCTCAGGTGACGCCGAAATCGACCTTATTCCAAGCCTGATTGCCCGGGTAGGCGCCTTGGATGTTCTTACTGAAGTTGAATTCGAAGCGGAGCTTAGCAAGCTACCGCCTCATGTAGCCAAGACACTTGGCTCAGTAATGTCGCGAGACATCCTAGACGACGGAGCGTATGCAATGGTGTTTGATGCTGGCCTAATGTGGAGAGAGACTTTTCTGACCCTCTATCCGGATGCCAGGTGGTCGCTCGCCCGCCCACCAAAATCCTCAGTCCATTATGGCAAGCCCGTCGTAGTAGGAACCGATAGGTTCAAAGCTGAATTTGACCCTATCTTGGAATTATATGGGAGCGTTGGGCTTCGCTTAGTCGGATCGGAAGATGACTGGAATCTGAGTAAGTTGATGAAGATGCGGGCGTTTACCATGGGATATGGCCCAGATCCTAGGTTTGAGTGATCGTGGATAGTTGAGTCAGTTAACCTAGTACGGGGCATGGGGAAGGTCAGCATTCGATAACCACCTTCCGAAAAAGATTGAAGGGCATATGCGTTTTATTGATTGTTTACGGGAGAATGGCGAATTGGCGGATTTGGCAGACGGGAGTGTAGCCGATAGAAGCGTGATTCGGGGTCAAAGTGTTGCTGAATCTTCTCAGAGAGATACCGGGTTGGTCGATGGCTGTGAGTTAGCTGCGACCACGAAGCCACTCACAGTAAGAGACTCTCACCTAACTGATTTGCACTTCCATGATTGCGATTTCTCAGACTGCGGGTTTATGGATTTGGAATGGACAAATTGCATTTTTGAACGGTGCAAAATGCCTTTCGTCGGGTTCTGGGAAGCGCATATTACTGACTGCCAGTTCATAAGATGCGACATGAATCATTGTGCCTTTGGAGGCATCGATATCTTTTCGAAAGAAAAGGTCCCCAATCTCTTTAAGAACGTTAGATTTGAAAAGTGCAACCTGCGGAGTTCAGCCCATTCATGTGAACTCTATGAAGCGTGCCAATTTGTCGATTGTCGATTGGACGGGGTCAATTTTCTTGGTGCCAGATTCGTCGGCTCTACTTTTTCCGGATTACTGAAATCGGTTGATTTCCGGAGCCAAGATCCTGGTTGTCCTGAGATGCCGCCAAACGACTTTCGCGGTTGCAGCTTTCATGATGCGAAGCTTGTTTATTGTCAGTTCCTAAGGATCAATCTGGATCCAAAGATGTTTGCCCTGAATAAGGATTGGCTCTGGCTGCCCAACGGGCCAGAAATATATCAACGATGGCGTGATCTGCTTGGACGAAAAAGCCTCTTCCTTGACCACGAGATTTCTCTTGCTGGATCACCAACGTATATCAACACCAAAGAACTCCTGAGCGCATCCTTTACACCTAAGGAAGTTGATTTACTCCGCCAGATTGTGGAAGGCAACGCCTAGGCCAAGTAGCACAGGAGCGCGAAATTGGGACGGCAAACTACGTAATTAACGGCGAATTCACCTTCGCAGACGGACCAACTTCATGACTGACAAGTCAAAAATGACTCCTATCGAACTCCTGGATCGTGGGGATTCGGAGGTGGGCATGGACCTCGCGGAACTCGTCCACGAGGCCAGGGAGTTCTTGCTGGCCCAGCGATGGTGAGCGTCGGTGAAGAACATTCACTATGATCGAGGGTTTCCAAAGCTGGCGGTGTTCTACGCCGAAATTGAACCGCTCGAAAATGCTGACGCCGGAATGTGGGTGGTTGTTGGGGATATTCCGGCGTTGTATCTCGATACCGTAGATCACGTAAACGGTGCGGAGGCGCTGTTCGGATACTGGTTAGTATTCCAATGGATGGTTGAGCTCTACAACCAAGGATTGCCGTTGGATCAATGTCCTCTTCTGTTTGTCCGCTGCAGTCTTGAGCCGCTCGAGCTAAACGGCGACCTCGCAAAGCTTCTCGGAAGTCACCTTCCTTTTATTAGGCGAACGACACTCGAACTCTTTGGAGATGAGATTCGTGGTGAACTCAAGGCAGTGGACGAGATAAGCGTCAAAGAGCGAATCGCTGCGGAAGCTGTGGTCTAAATCGAAATGCAGTAGAGGTTAGAAAGTGTTGCGACCATTGCGAATGTCGGTCGTTGAAGGGGCGGTCGAGTCGCATACGCGTGAATGCTCACTCATGTCGGGCTATGGACTTGGGCGGGTCTACAGCGATCCAGAATCTTGGTCGGTCTGGAGAAGCGAGTAACGATAGGTCCCTGACTCTAGGGCTCGTAGCTTATCTCGGTAGAGATGGCTCTTTGTGCGGAACGGGGGCTTGGCTTCGACGATTTGGTAGTCCATGCGTCCGCACTTTGAGCAGAACTCGACGTACACCCTTTGTCTGCCCCGACGTAAGACTTCCTTGAGTTCGGGAAGGTGTTTCCAGTCGGGAATGAAGCTGTGCCGCTTGAGATAGCCCGTCTCTCGCCACTCACCGCGGCAAGTTGGGCAGGCTCTCAACACGTAGTCAGACCGAAACCCGCACACTTCGCCGTAGAGCCAAAGAAGACGGTTGGACGCAATGATGTAGATGAGGTCTGGCCCTTCGGGCAAGGGTTGCATCGGGCTCTCGATGGCCGCCTTAACCATCTTCAAGCGGCTATCCACCCACATGGAATTGTGCCTGTCAAACCTCCGCTTTGGTGTGGACTCAAATCCCACGATCTTGCCGTATGCGGGCCAGCAGGAGACTCGTTGTGTATGGTGGCGGGACTTTGGACGAAATTGTCGCACTGAAGACGTCGAATAAGGAATTCGAGGGTCCATGTCCAGAGCTTCCAAAACTTGGATTTGCTCCGTAGGAGATCCATCGATCCGGCACATTCGAGCGTTGGTGCAGCCATCGCACTGGCACCAATCGAGTGGTGGCCAATACGGTTGGTAAAGCGGAGCTGTCCGCTCTTCATCCACTTCCACAACTATTCCTTCGAACTCGATCCTCTTCACAGATAATCAATGATGCATCGAATGAGGCTGAAGAATGACGGCTGTGCGGTTCGCCGCTTGCGATGACCCAGGAGTAAGGAGGGAGAAGCAGCTTCCAAAGTGCACGACACCCGGTAAAAAGGACCTTGGGCACTAGGCTAAATGCCGCCAACATTCGCGATAAAGGCCTATTGTTTTTGTGAGCCCTTCCGAATAGCAAAATAAAGGCCGATACTTCGCGCAGTGTAAAGGTGCACTAGTTATGATGCTAATTTCTGCTTTGATTGCTTTAGCCAGCACTCGCTTTATTAATGCTATCCATCACTCGGAAATCTACATTCGAACAAAACCGGGATTTTCGGTCGAGCGATTGGCAAATGCCATCCACCCGATGGGAAGGCTTGAGTCGCGACTTCGGGGAACCCACGTCTTCCTGGTTCAACTGAATGCGGGAGTCGACGATAAGGACGCAACGAAGCGCCTTGCCACTATCCCCGGCGTCCATCCGCTGGATGCAGATGAAGAACCAGTGGACATGACCTCGATCGAATCGCTGAGTCGCAAGATCGATCACCTTGGCGATGATGATGAGCCCAAGGCAAGCCCAGATAAGCGAATTGAGAAGGACAAAGGCGACTATCTAAAGGCGTACCGGTATTTCATCAATCAGAGGGCATTTCCGAAAGACAAAGTGAACTGGGACGGTTTGGCTAACGGATGGGGGCACGCTGCCCAAATGAAGCCAACCCTATTTGATTCCTATGGTGCCGACCCTACTTCACAGAATCTATGGAGTTTTGTAGGACCTACCAACCTTGCGGTTCCCTACAACCCCTACTACGGCATCGGGCCGATCAACGGACGCGTCAATGCCCTAGCATATGACCCAAATAACGCGCAGATTATCTATGCAGCCGGAGCTCAAGGTGGAGTGTGGAAGAGCACAAACTCAGGTGCTAATTGGACCTGGCTTTCGGCATCTTGGAATCAGCTCGGTGTGAACCAGATCGTGGTCGACCCAACGAATAGCGCGACGATCTACGCCTGCCTTGGCGACTATCACGGATATCTCGCAGGAAGTTATGGGATTATGAAATCCACTGAAGGTGGCGTGACGTGGACCGAGATAGCATCCGCCAGCTTGGGGCAAGTTGGGGTTGCTAAGCTACTCATTGACCCCACCAACAGCCAGACGTTGATAGCCGGGACTGGAGATGTTGGCCACTATGGATTCCTATATCGGTCGACGGATGGTGGGCAAACATGGACGATCCTCCAGGTGGGAGGCACCGATTTCCTATGGCCAGCATTAGCAGCAAGCGTTCCAAGCAACGGGGCCGTGCGCTTCTATGCCGTTGCGGCCGGTATCGCAACCAGTACCGGGGTTTCGTCGCGAGTCTATTCGTCTGATGATCATGGGCAAACATGGAAACTGCTCGCCAGCCCAATCAGCAAGGATGGTTCCATCCACTACGCCTATTGCGTCGCGACCTCGCCGACGAACCCAAACGCGGTGTATGTGCTCGACTCGGAGAACACGAGACTGATCACAAGCACCAACAAGGGTGCGACCTGGACCGATCAGAGTGGCAATTTGCCGTTGGGCTCGAACAGCTATAACTTTTCACAGAGCTACTACGACTATCACCTTGAGTGCGGCAACCGGGTCGTCGGCACAACCAACACGGATATCCTCTTTCTTGGCCAAATCGATTTGACGGAGTCGGTGGATGGTGGAAACAGTTGGACTTCGATTGGAGGGCCAACCTATGACCTCAACGGAAACGCCATTTCCCATAACGATCAGCACTGCTTGGCCGTCTGCCCCACCAATCCAAATCTGGCTGTTTTCAGCAACGATGGCGGCGTCTATAGCCTCAGCTACAACAGCGCAACGGGGCGAAATGCTGTCTCGCCATTGAATCGGTACCTGGGCAACACGATGTTCTACAAGGTAGCGTTCCACCCATCCAACGCGAACATCATGCTTGGTGGAACCCAAGACAACGCCACCCCAATTTCAAGAGGCGACCTTGCTAATTGGCTCAACGTCGCAGGCGGAGATGGCGGTGGATGCGCGATCAATCGGGCGAATCCCCTGATTCAGTACGCCACAATCGACGGATTTTTGATTTACAAGACGACTGATGGATGGAACACCAGTTCGCTTATCAAGAACGGCGCATCCGCCAACGAGAACTCTCCGTTCGTTACGGCACTGACATTGGATCCACAGAATCAATATCTGATGTATTCGGCGACGAACTACCTATATCGATACGATGAAACCCAGCAGCAGTGGAGCAGCGCTCTAGGTGGTCAGGATCTTACAGACAAGACAAGCAAAACTGCCGTGGTACAGGCCATTGCCGTTTCGCCAACGGATCAGAAGACGATCTATACGGGTTCGAACGATGGCGCGGTTTACATGACAAAGGATCAGGGAGCTACCTGGACCGAACTGAGCAAGGCCACGGCGACCCTCCCGAAGGCTGCGATTACTTCGATCACGGTGAGTCCGACTAATCCTAACGACATTTTGGTGGGCTATTCGGGGACGGGACGTGGGATATCGCACCTGTTTCGTTGCACGAATACAACCTCAGCCACGGTCACCTTTATTGGTGTCTCTGGAAGCGGTGGGTCGGGGTTGCCAGATGTAAGCCTGAATGCTATCTCCCGGGACATCGATAACCCCGCTTCAACTTGGTATGTCGGAACCGATGTCGGCGTCTTTCAAACCGCAAATTCCGGCCAAACATGGACAAACGCGGGGGCAACGCTCGGCCTACCAAACGTAATAGTCGACGACTTAGTAGCGGTCAGCGGAACGCGATACCTTAACGCGGGAACATACGGACGCGGCTTGTGGCGGCTACAAATCCCTCCTCAAGCCAT
Organism: uncultured Armatimonadota bacterium; assembly: GCA_903833215.1. Lineage (GTDB taxonomy): Bacteria > Armatimonadota > Fimbriimonadia > Fimbriimonadales > Fimbriimonadaceae > Fimbriimonas. The sequence goes on along the minus strand of CAILEM010000060.1, from coordinate 158,625 downwards.
CGTTCCTTCGTTGACAAATCTTACGGTTGCTCCCAGTTCGATCGCGGCTGGAACCCAAGCGACCGGAACCGTGACTCTTTCCTCATCTGCCCCTTCTGGCGGACTTGTCGTGTCTCTATCAAGCACAAATACGTCCGCTGCAACTGTGTCCTCCTCGGTAACCGTGCCTGCCGGCGCAACTTCGGCGACGTTTGCCATATCGGGGAACCCTTCACTATCGGCTACCGCCTCCGTAACGATCAACGCGACACAAGGTAATGCGACATTTTCCCTGCCTCTCAAGGTAGTTGTTCTGGGCCTATCTGGCTTATCATTGTCTCCAGCCACCGTTAGTGGAGGGAATTTTTCGACGGGCACGGTTACTTTGAGCGTCGCTGCTTCCGGCAGTGGCTCGATTGTGAACCTCTCTTCCGATAACCTGAGTGCGGTTGTCCCAGCCAGCGTCACCGTACCGTCGGGAGCAACGACGGCTACGTTTCAGGTGGCGACCACTTCGGTTAATACAACAACCTATGCGACGATATCGGCATCGATGGGGACCTCTCTGCAAAAGGCGCTGCTGACCATTAATCCACCGGCATTAACCAGCATAAGCGTGTCACCAACGACGGTTGCCGGTGGGAACTCGTCAATTGGCACGGTATTGCTCACCGGATCGGCTCCAATCGGCGGCATGCTTGTCTCGCTGAGTTCGAGCAATGTTGCGGCGACCGTTCCTGCTTCGGTTTTTGTGGGGGCAGGATTCAGCACTGCAACGTTTACAGTCAATACCGTGGCTGTCTCCTCTTCAGTCGTTGCAGCCATATCAGGGACCCTGAATGGAGTTACGGTTTCAGCGAACCTGAAAGTCAGCCCACCGAGTTTGAGTGGCATCACCTTGGCACCGAGCCAGGTATTTGGCAGCACGAGTTCAACGGCAACCCTGACCCTTAACGGTCCGGTCGGACCTGGCGGACTGCAAGTTAGCTTGAAGTCAAGCAACGTTGCCGCCACCGTCCCTGCGACGGTAACGATTCCTACCGGGGTTACCACCGGAACGTTTACCGTGACAACATCCACTGTGGATTTTTCTGCGACGTCGACGATTAGCGCAACGCTTGCAGGCATTACGCAATCGGCAACGCTCACGATCGATCCTCTCAGCGTCGCTGGCCTTTCCATTTCGCCCAATGCTGTCGTCGGCGGAAACTCAGCCACAGGTACGGTCACGTTGAACGCACCCGCACCCGTTGGTGGGTTTTCAGTTTTCCTCCGTTCCAGTCTGGCTTGGGCAATCGTCCCTGCGAATGTAACAGTTCCAGCGGGTAGCTCGTCTGCGACGTTTACGATTCAAACGACAAAGGCGTACTATACCGACACCGCGACAATCACTGCGGGCTCTGGAGTCACTGTGGTCTATGCAACCCTGGCGGTGCAAATCCCTATGCTTTCTAGCATTGCGGTGCTACCAACTGAGGTTGTGGGTGGGAACATCGCCGGAGGATCGGTTATTCTGGCAAGGCAGGCACCGGCGGGTGGCGTCACTGTCAGCTTGTCGTCAACGGCTGGAGGAAGCGTACCGCCAAGTTTGTTTGTTCCGGCCGGATCCAGTATCGGAACGTTTAGGGTAACAACCAGCGGAGTCGCGTCGAGCACGCAAGTTATGATCTCAGCTTCTCTCGACGGCGTGACTCAGTCCACCTCGCTGACCCTCACTCCAGCTGGCCTCTACCTGTTCCTTATCTCGCCTCAGGCCGTAAGAGACGGAGCGTCTTCAACCGGAACAATCTATCTCAGCGGAGCCGCCCCAACTGGCGGATTGGTGGCGACCGTCACTTCAAGTAGCGTCGATGCAAAGGCACCTGCAACAGTCACGATCCCAGCTGGAGCATCGTCTGTCGACTTTACGATTACAACATTGCCGGTCGTAAAGGAAACAGACGTCACACTCACGGTCAAGCTCGGAACACTAAAGGGGACGAACCCGATGAGGCTTCTTCCTCCAGCGGTAACTGCGATTACATTGTCCACCAGTTCAGTAGTGGGAAGCTCCACTGCAGTTGTGAATGGAACTGTGACCCTGTCTGCGCCACCCGTAGCTGCTTACTCCGTTATTTTGAGTAGTGCTGACAAGAAAGCGGTGACCGTTCCCGCCAGTGTTTTGTTCAAGGCGGGTGCGGTGACGGCGACATTCAAGGTATCTCACCTTCGGGTATCAGCAGCGACCAACGCCGGAATTACGGCAAGCGCAGGTGGGGTGAGTCAATCTGCGACGCTCATGGTGAATCCGTTTGTGGTGACATCGATGACAGCTACACCGAGTAGCGTCATTGGAGGAGCAGACTCCATCGGTACCGTTACTCTCAATGCGGTGCCCGCCTCCGCTGCTGTGGTGGTGAAGCTGGCCTCAAGCTCGACAGCAGTCAAGCTGCCATTATCGGCAAGTGTTGCAGTAGGAATGTCGAGCGAGTCATTCACGATCACCACAACCGCCGTTTCCTCTCCTGTCACCGCCAGCGTGACAGGAACCTACGATTCCAGTTCGGCATCGACGACCGTATCTGTACAGGTGCCTACTCTCCTGTCGGTAGCCGTTTCACCCACCGCCGTCCGTGGGGTTTTGGCAACAGTCGTGACGGGAACGGTGAAACTGACGGGGCCAGCGCCCGTTGGTGGGATGGTGGTCTCGCTGTCGAGCTCAGCCAGTTGTGCGACCGTTCCCGCGACGGTAACGATTCTCGCGGGAAGGACATCCGCAACGTTCTCAGTGAAACATAGCAAGGTCACCGCATCGACCCCAGCTACGGTTACCGCAACGCAGGGAGGGCTTAGCGCATCCGCCGTCCTCACCGTCAATCCGTAGGAAAAGCAAATCAACGCGGCCCGGGCAGTTGCCTGGGCCGCGCAGGTGTTTGATGGCCAGTTTCCTATGGCGCTGACATGGGCTTTTGTGGTTCCGCGTCGTTGGCGCTTTCGTTGATGAGCTCGTTGGCAGGCTCAACGACTTCAGAAAGATCTTCGACGAATGTCTCAATATCTGGCTCGTCTTCGACGAGGACTTCGGCTTCGGGGAGAGAATCGACATAGTGGATCTTCTCGCGCCATAGAGACATCAGTGTCTCAATGGCCTCCACGGGGAGGGCGCCGACGTGGACTCGGTGCTTCATGGCTTGAACGATGAGCGTCGCCGCACCGCGCTTCTTCCACCACCAAGGTTGGGTGGTGGCGACATTCTCCATGCGATGAATCGGCATCGCGTTGATCGCCTGGTGATAGTAGCCCTGTCGAACGATAAGGGCGTCGTCGGTGATTGCGAACCCGTTTTCGGCCCGAGCCAAGAATAGTGCGATGGTTCCACAAACCTGGACCGTCACGATCAGCCCGAACAAGAGCCAGATGAAAGAAGCAGCGCCGTGACGGCCGAGTGAGCTGATCCACGTCGCGCCCGCAAGCCAGAAGCAGAAGAAAAAGAAGCTACGCGCGAGGCGCACACGATAGAAAGTGGGATGAAAGGGTTGCCAAGCGAGGCTGCCAAGATCTAACCCGGGGATCACTTCGCTCGCTCCACGATAGGCGGCTTCCTTGGGCACGAACAACGCCATTGGAGCCAAAACACCAGCCTCGCCAAAGGTCGCTGCGGTTCCCACGTGAAGGCTCGCTCGGCCCATCAGCCGCTGAGGAATCGTAGCGGTCAGATTCAAATACTCAATGCGACCGGGGCGAATCGCTAACTGGATCTTGCTCAGAAGCCCGTACCGGATGCGGAAGATATTCTCGGTGATGTGAACAGTGAACCCGCCGTACTTCAGGTAATAAGACCCGGCCCCCCAAATCCATGATCCAACCATGCCGATCATCAAGGCACCGGCAAACACAAGGGGAATGTATTGGGTCGGCAGTTTCGAACCGAAATTCATCACGATCCCGATGGAGGGTCCGCCGATGGTGAAGATTCCGGTGATGAATTGGGCAATGTGATTCTCAGTGACGGCGCCGAGCAAGAGGTCGTGGTTGCTAAGGCGCATTACCGGCTCTTCCGATTTGACAATGGTCGAGACATCAAGATGCGCGGCACCGAGGAGTTGCTCTCGGAAGTGCTCGGCATCGGCAAAGCCCAGCACGGTGAGTTTCAGATCACGCCCCTTACCCATCGCGGTTTCCACATCGACCGTCGCGACTTTGAACAACCGCTCCAAAACGTTCTGCCGGATGTTTACGTTCTGAATCTGGTTCAGGGGGATGCGTCGATCTTTCTTGAAGATCCAGCCGGTGTGGTGGGCAACATGGTCGTCCTCAATGGAAAACCGAGTGGTCCAGTACGCACTGATGGCAAACGCACCAGTGACAAGGGCAATCAGGCCGGCGAACCAATCATTACTGGCTCCGTGACCAGTCGCAAACGCACCGATGATCACCGGAAACGTGGTGCGAATCGCTTCCCGCAAACCGGGAAGCAGCGCGACCACGATGGTTGCCCAGTGGAGCCGTCTCACAGAGCTTTCCGGCCCGACATCAGTTCGCTACGCAACCGTTCCGCCCGTTCAGTTCGGATTCCGGGAATCGTGCCAACGTTCGCTCCTGCGGTGTGAACCACGACATGAACGAGATCGAACTTACGACCGATCGGCCCGGAGTCGAAGTCGATGTGCTGGATGCGGCTCAGCGCCACAATACGACGCTTGCGGATCCACCAACCGTGACTCATTTCAAGCGAATCCGGCGTGATTTGGAAGGTCCAGAATTTCCACCGAAGCTTGAGCAAGCTCAGCGAGAGAACGCCGAAGAGCAGTGGGATGGCCGCAAAGCCGACGTACCACCATGGCATTCCGACCGTATAAACGAAACCAATCAGCCCAGCAAGAGTGATTACTAGGATGATGCCCCAAGTCGTTAGGACCTCAGCTCGCCAAACAAACAGCACTTTTGGGTCTGGGCGCTCGATCTCATTCATTCGCACAGTTTACGACAGGACTTTTGATATCCTCGTTGCATTGTCGATTTGATTTACACTGAACAACTCGGCGGATCGTTCGTCAATCCGACTCACGACGGCTATGCAAACCTTAGAGAATCCTCATCGTAACTCCAATCCGCAAGCTTGGCGATCTGCCTTGCTTCCGTCGATCGGTGCCCTTGTGCTTCTTTCGATGCTGGCACCGCAAGCATCTTTCGCAAGTCAGCCTCAACAGAAGAAGTCGAAGGTAACCCAAACTGCGACGACGGAAAACGACAAGGTCCTCCACGTGCTCAACCGTCTCGGCTTTGGCCCTCGACCGGATGACGTCGAAAGAGTTAAGCGCATTGGCATCTCCGCATGGATCCAGAAGCAGTTGCACCCGGAAGAGATCGATGACTCTGCCGTCGAGCAGAAGCTGAAGGGCTATCCCGAACTGAGCCTATCGGATTCCGAAATTGCCGCTAAATACAAAGAGTTCATCAATGCCGACCAAGCGGCGGCAAAGCTTAGGCGACAAGTTAGAAAGCAAGCTGCTGAGAAAACCCCCGCCAAAGCGGATGCAACAACAGCCGGCACCGCCCAGGCCGATCCGAAGGCCATGCGACAAGCAGTGATGGACGACCCCGACCTGATGCGCCAAGTGCGGGAGAACCGCCAGGAACTCGGTCGTCTTGCCGAGTCGATTGGGTTGCTGCACGAGGAGTTCAATGCCGACAAGCTTATCCGTGCGGTGGACTCACAGCGTCAGCTTCAAGAGGTACTCGTCGACTTCTGGAGCAACCACTTCAACATTGACATCCGCAAGGCACCGTGTGGGGTGCTGAAGGTATTGGATGATCGAAACGTCATCCGTCCCCACGTTTGGGGCAAGTTCCGAGACTTACTAGAAGCAAGTGCCAAGAGCCCAGCGATGTTGGTCTATCTCGACAACTTTCAATCAGTGGCTGACGAAATTCCCGCGCTGACAAAGTTCCGAAAACGACGCCAAGCCCAGCTTGGAAGCACACCGACCCCTTCAGTACCGCCCAAGCGCAAAGTGGGTCTCAACGAGAACTACGCTCGCGAAATCATGGAGCTGCACACCCTCGGCGTGAACGGCGGCTACACCCAACAAGACGTGCGGGAAGTTGCCCGATGCTTTACCGGTTGGGGAATTGGGTCGGCCGATGGCACCCGAGCGCGTATCAATCGGTATAGCGAAGCCGGAGTTTTTCAGTTCCATCCGATGGTCCACGATAGCGGCGAAAAGGTCGTGCTCGGCCACCACATCCCAGCGGGAGGAGGCATGCGCGACGGTGAAATCGTGCTCGATTTGCTTGCCAGCGACCGTGCGACGTGGCGCCACATCTCGACCCAGCTTTGCCAACGACTGGTGTGTGACGAACCGCCGGTGTCACTCGTAAACAAGTGCATTCAAACTTGGCAAAGCACCGATGGCAACCTGCGAGAGATCGTTCGTACGATCGTTACATCGCCCGAGTTCTACTCTTCGGACGCGCTATGCAAGAAGATCAAGTCACCGTTCGAATACGCGGTGTCATCGGTGCGTGCTCTCGACGGAACCCTTGACCCAGACGCCCTCGTGTCTCGCAAACAACTCCTACGCGAAGCTAATTCGATGGTTCGACCCCCTCAAGGCGGTGGGTACATCGACATGAACACCAACACTTTCCTCGGTCAAATCGGCACGATGGGACAACCGATCTTCCAATACCAAGCCCCAACCGGTTTCCCAGAGGACTCGCGGAAGTGGGTCTCTAGCGGAGCGTTGATCTCGCGACTCAATTTCTCGCTGGCCCTCACCCAAGGTCGAATTAGCGACGTGAAGCTAGAAGATCCCGCTGAAGATGCCGGAGCCACGATGGACGTCAACGCCATGATTAACCGGGTTTCGAATCGCATCCTGCATGGCCAGGTTTCAGCTTCGACCCGAGCGACCCTCCTACGAGAAGCACAAGCCGACCCGAAGACAAGTCCGGCGACCATCGCCGCCCTATTACTTGGTTCACCCGAATTCCAACGACGCTAGACAAGGATTAACCCATGAGCATCTCTCGACGACTATTTCTCAAAAATGGCGCCTTGGCCCTAGCTTCCGTTGGCGTCGGCCCACTGTTCGGACCCACGTTTCTACGAAGCACTGCGTTTGGGGCGACTACCGCTCAGAAGCGCAAAAAGGTTCTCATCTGCATCTTCCAGCGTGGTGCTGCCGACGGTTTGAATATCGTGGTGCCCCATGGTGACGCGAACCTCTACACCCATCGACCAGGACTCGCGATTGCCCGACCTTCACGAACGGATAACCAATCGGCATTGGACCTCGACGGATTCTTCGGGCTACACCCTGCCCTCGCGCCGTTCCTTCCGATTTTCAAGGATGGGCATCTCGCCGCCATCCAGGCGTGCGGTTCGCCCGATGCGACCCGTTCGCATTTCGATGCACAGGACTTTATGGAGGCAGGAACTCCGGGTGACAAACGATTCGCGGATGGATGGATGTCCCGAGCGGTTCTTGCCTGCCCCGAAGATCGAGCGAAACTTCAAGCCGCGTCGAGTCCGTTCCGTGCGGTAGCGATGGGATGTGATAACGGACTGCCGCGCAGCCTTCAGGGCGATGCGGCGGCATTGGCCATTCCCGATCTCGCGTCGTTTGGCATCGGACTGAAGAATTTGAAGGGTCGCCAGGCAGTTGCGTCTGGCCAGTCGGGGGTCGTCGATGGATTCGAATCCATTTACGACGATGCGGTCGGCGATGTGCTTCACGGCACTGGAAAGGAGAGCTTTGAAGCCATCGCCGCCCTCAAGAAGATCAACCCAAGCAGTTACGCTCCCGCCAACGGAGCCGCATACCCAGGTGGGCGTTTTGGCCAGTCGATGAAGCAGATTGCTCAATTGGTGAAAGCAGATGTCGGTGTCGAAGTCGCCTTCGCTGAGATGGGTGGCTGGGACACCCACACTGGTCAGGCCGCTCGGCTCAACCAGCAGCTTCGCGATTTCGGACTCGGTATCTCTGCTCTCTATCACGACCTTGGCGACAAGATGAGCGATGTCGTGATCCTCACGATGAGTGAATTCGGACGCACGGTTCGACCGAACGGCACCAACGGCACCGACCATGGTCACGCCACATGCTTCTTCGCCCTTGGCGGGGATGTCAACGGCGGCAAAGTCCTCGGCAAGTGGCCCGGTCTCGCTCCTGAGCAGCTCTACGAGAACCGCGACCTCGCTCTGACCACCGACTTCCGAGCGGTTTTCGGCGAAGTCGCCATGAAGCACCTAGGTGCCCAGGGCCTAGCGAAAATCTTCCCTGGCTACACCGGTTCCGCCGCCGACTTCCGAGGCGTCATCCGCGCAGCATAAATGTAGGGGTGAGGCGTGCCTCGCTACTTGCTTAAAAGGGACATGGATAGACGATGAATCGCCCATCCCAAACGTGCGCTTCAGCCAAAAATCACGATCACCAAAAGCCCACGTAGCCGGCGGTGATCGTACCGACGTAGCAGACGTCGGAATGATCATCAATTTTGGGGTTGTTCTACGCCAAGGCTCACCCTGATTCGTCCTGCCGCTCGTCGGCACGATCACCGCCTACTACGTGGGCTCCTGAATTTATCGCAGGGAGACGCTTCCGCCAGAATGGGCGTATTCCGGCCACCCATTCTCAAACGAAGATGGCACTCGAGCACAGAATCGACTAGACTTCTATCCAATCCATTGGAAGCCCCGTAAGGGACGCTTCCGGGTGAACGGGAAAAGATGAAGTTTCAAGCGCTAGGGTGTTTTGCAGTCGGTTTGGCCTCGATCGTGTTAGGGGGATGTCAGGCGGGGACTGATTCCACTGCCCCAAAGTCCGGTGACACCGTCGCCAAGGCAGGGAAGAAGTTCAAGATCGGGATTTCGATCCCGGCCGCCGACCATGGCTGGACGGCTGGCCTGAGCTATTGGGCTCACGAGGCAGTGAAGCAGTACCCTGACATCGAGTGGACGATCCAGGACGCCAAGGACCCGAACGACCAGATCAACGCGCTTGAGAATATGAAAACATCCGGCGTGGACGCGCTCGTGATCGTCCCCACCGAGAGCGCCCCCATCACCCCGATTGCGGAGAAGCTCCACGCCGCTGGCATCCTGATTGTCGATGTCAGCGCAGGATTCTCTAAGCCGGTCAGCGATGTATTCATCGAGGGTGACAACGTGGCGTTCGGACGTAAGTCGGCCGAGCTCATGGTTCAAAAGCTGGGTGGAAAGGGCAAAATCGCCATTCTAGAAGGTGTCCCATGCACAGTCAATACCGACCGCGTGACCGCGGCCAAAAAGGTCTTCTCTGCCAACCCAGGAATTCAGATCGTCGCCGAAGATGCAGGGAATTGGAACCGTGAGAAGGCGGAGAAGGTGATGCAAAACATGCTCGTCAGCAATCCGCAGATCGATGCGGTTTGGGCAGCCGACGACGACATGGCCCTTGGCGTAGAGTCAGCACTGAAGGCCGCGGGCCGAAACAAGAACATCTGGATTCTTGGCGGCGGCGGCATGAAAGACATCGTGAAGCGTGTGATGGATAAGGATCCGCTGTTCCCGGCCGACATCACCTATCCACCCAGCATCATCGGCCTCGGCATCCAAACCGCCGCCGCTATGCTGCGCGCGGACGTGAAACTCACCAAGCGATACATGCCTCGACACATCGTGATCGACCTCGATCAGGTCACTCCTGAAAACGCGAAAGACTTCTACTTCCCGGATTCGATCTACTAGGTCATCACCCGGCGTCCTTTGCGCGATGGCTATACCATTGGGTATTTCATCACGCAAAGGTCGCGAAGGAACGCGAAGGAGTTCTTACTGAGACGGAAACTTGGAACTGGGGGGTAAACAGGCCCTGATCGAAAAAGTAAGTCTTTCCCCTTTGCGCCCCCTCTGCGGACTTTGCGTGATGCACGCTATCCAGCAACGTCGATCAAGGCAAAGACAGAGTAACCTCTTCCCCCATGCGACTCTACTCTTGGAACGTAAACGGCATTCGGGCGGTGATTCGCAAAGACGTTTTTGGTCCTTTCATCCAGTCCGAGCAGCCGGACATTCTTTGCCTCCAAGAGACCAAAGCGCAGCCGGGTGAGGCTGTGATCGACCTTCCTGAGTATGAGGAGTACTGGAACTCGGCGGAGAAGAAAGGCTACTCGGGCACTGCGATTTTCACGAAGTTCAAGCCGTTGAGCGTTGCCAACGGTTTGCCAGCAGACATCCAAGCCAAATTCCACATGGGCGACGACGGCTACGGCGACCCGAATACCGAGGGTCGGGTGCTTACGTTGGAATATGAGAAGTTCTACGTCGTCACCGTCTACACGCCGAACGCCAAAAATGACCTAAGCCGAATTCCCCTTCGTCGCGATCATTGGGACCCTGCCTTTCTGGCCTACTGCCAGCACCTCGAAAAGACGAAACCGGTCGTTTTCTGCGGCGACCTCAACGTAGCCCACACCGAGATGGACCTCGCGAATCCGAAGACCAATGTTGGCAACAAGGGCTTTACGGTCGAGGAGCGGGCCGGCTTCCAAGCATTTATGGACGCCGGGTTTGTCGACACGCTTCGACTCTTCAAACAAGGCAACGGCTTCTACACATGGTGGAGCCTGATGAAAGGTGCACGCGAGCGGAACGTGGGGTGGCGGATCGATTACTTCTTGGTCTCAGCCGCGCTGCGAGAGAAGGTCACCGCCGCAAACATCCACCCCGAAATCATGGGTTCCGATCACTGTCCGGTCAGCATTGTTTTGGATATCTGAGGTCGGTATTTACTCACCAAATCCCGCTGCCCAAACTTGCTTCACCTTGCCGTTCTTCAAGAGTTGTAGCATCTTGACGTCGGTCCCCCACGAGTCGGCGGAGGTAATGACAAACGTGGTCTTGTGCGAACCATCGAAGTCGCCTGCGGCGATGAACGTGCCCTTGAACGGACCGCGTTGCATGCCAAATTCGGTCTCATAGCTGAGTTCCAGAATCTTTGGCTTTCCATCGACGAGGGTGGAGACGATGATCGCGGAATAGTCCTGTGATTTCTTCGTGCTATTCGATGAACCTGAACCGATCGAAAGCACCACTTCCTTGTTGCCATCGCCGTTGAGGTCAGCTACCACGCCATCTTGGATCTCGAGTGGCAACGAAGATTTGTGTTTGCTGGCGGCATATTTCTTAGCAAGGGCGAGCATCGCTTTGTCCGTTTTGTTAACTCGCTTAAGAGATGTGAAGTGGACATTGGATCCCGACACGTAGAGCGTTTGGGTGTCGGATGGCTCAATGCCTTTCATGTCAACGGAAGGGTTGGGTGGCCCTTCGGTGTACTCCAATGTCGAGAGGATGGGCTTGCCAGTCTTGGTATCCGAGAAGCTCGAGAACCGTAAGCTCTTGCCGTGAAGTGCCTTCGTACCCTCTTTCCACCTTCCGCTGGATCGCACGCCAAAAACCCATCCGTTCAGCGCGACCACAACCTTTTCAGATTTCTCGGCACGGTGAGGGGTGCCCACCGCAAAGGGGATGAGAAGGATCATGGCAATCGCGCTGGCAAGACTTTTGGATCTCATATCCTTTGACCTTACCAGGGGCGCGTCTCCCGTGGGCTTTGCCGGTCTTGGGAGCGATGTGTCGAGTGCTCTCCGGCCGAATTCTTCCACTAGCCCATTACCATCGATCTTCAGCCATAGGCGCTGAACTTTACGCCGGTCTATCGCTTGACAATCGGCTTGAATGTAGCTGAAGAACATGGCAATTGAACGAGGAATGGCTCCGGGAAAGCGAAGCTGACTTCCAGCAAGACCGGGCATTTGAGTCAGGTCAATCGCCGCCCTTCCCTCACGACCTACAAAGACGGCCTAACCATGAGCGCTGGCAAGGCCGACAGATCTAAGGACCTGCAAAGAACGACCCACCGTGACATCTTGCAAGACTTCGACTTCGACGGATGCCAAGACCCGTTGATTTGATGGACAGAACCGGCAGGCACGGAACCATCGACTGGCGGAAGCCGAAATACCCAATGCACGTCGACAACACTCGATTGACAAAGATGCGCAACACGCCTATGGCTCATCAACTTTACCCCCATTCACAAAAAAAACAAATAGATATATTCCAGTAATTGCTCACACAAATCTCCATTTTCGTGATAAAATCCGAAAGTATTCGACGTTTTCAAAGTGAGTTCAAATGGGTAAAACACGGAGATATAGACGTCAATATGGACTCGTTATTATTGCCTTAATCCTAACTCTGTCCGCATTATCTAAGTTAGAAGCGATGAGCCAGTTAAGAGACACATTGATAGCTTCGTACGTCGTCCCGCGAAATCTGGCCGAGTACGGTGCGAAATTTATCGTTGCTTCTGAACTCGCTGTTGTGATTGGTCTTGGCTTTTCGTTTTCGAGGAGGTTGGCGCTGATTGCCGCCACCATCCTCTTTGCTATTTTCAGCGCTTACAATATTTGGCGGATAACGCAAGGGATTCGCGTCCCATGTAGCTGTTTTGGCGCATTGTTTAAATTGCCTCCGGCAGCTTCTCTCGTCATGTCTCTCGGGCTGCTCGGCTTAGCATCGCATGTGGCCGCTGGCCTCGAACCCGTTGCTACCACTCGTAATTTTTGGTTTCAAAAAAATGAAAATACATAGAACCTTTGTCCTCCCTCTCATCCTAGCTAGCATTTCAGTTCTTTCTGCTACCGCGTCTACAGTGACCTCCCATCCCTCTTACACCACTGCAAACAGTGTTTGTATAAACCCGCAATGTAACACGCCGGACGGGTGCGACTGGTTGATAAATAGTTATGACGCCTGGTTCCCCCATGGCACCTGCGCTACGGCTGCAGGTGCAGACAGTGGTAGCTCTTGCACGATGAACTGGATATTATGCCATGCGCAATATTACTACGGATTTTGGGGTAGTGCATGCAATGGGACGCCTCAATCGGAAACGGATTCGTGGCAATATGGTTGCTGATCCAAAACGACTGAGAGCGGCTGGACGCTCTTGCGGAATTGCTTTGGGCTTGGGTTTTGCGTCAATCGCAGCCTCCCAAACGGGCAGTAATTTAATTGCAACTATCGCCAAGCACAGAGCTGCCTTCCCTGCTATGACCGCTCGTGTTAAGGAAATAGTATCCGTTCAGGGCACACCGCCAACCCTACCCCCCAACAGCGCGTCCTGGGGGGACAGGAATGGTGAACGTACCTTCGATTCGGCGTACAAATCCGGTGCCAGGTATTTCGCCTCGGACAGCATCATGGGTGCCGTGTCTCCGGGTGTTCCGGTTATCAGTGAAAAGCAAATCCTCAAGGACGGCAAGAGTTTTCTAGACATGCCTAACCAGCATCAGGGGAAATTCGGGACCGCACGATTCGACCACGAAACCCCAATAGTCGCTGGGTACTTCCTGGAAAATATGCCTGTTGACGAAATGTTGAATCAGGCGCGTGACCTTTCGGTGACCTCTGATCCTGCTACGAGCTATATTCAGGCTAAATTCGGAAACGGGCACGCAAATATGACGTTGCAGATAGATCCAAACCGTGAGTACCAGATCGTTCATGCCGAGGAATCCAACGGCGCAAATGAGACCCTTTCTATTGATATCGCGGATTTTGAAATCCTCGACAAGGTTCACGTGCCATCGAGGATGATTACCCGATCCTCGCGAGGTGTTACGAAAACGTTTGAGGTCCAGGATTTAAAACCAGGGGCAAGTGATTCACTGTTCCAGCCTAGTTGGAAGGAAGGCACTCGCGTCAGCGAGTCAGAAACATCGAACGTCTACCTTGTTCATAACGGCAAGCTCGTGCTTGATCCGCTATTTTCTCGCTCTGCTGCCCAACAGAAATCCACTTACGCAGTTGTATTTATGGTCTCGACCGTTTTACTTATTCTTCTTGCAGCACGGTTTATCTGGAAGCGCAGTAAAGCTGGCAGAAGTTCGTTGCAGATGTAGTCCCGAATAATAGTGGTTTAGGCGGCCGGATTGCATTCACGCCTGTTCTCTTCGCATGGCTATTTGGCAACGCCTTTTTGGTCTGTGTGCAGGGGCCGTCGGTGTACAGGTTTTCTATCGCGGAAATCGTGGGGGTGTTATTCGCATGGGAGTGACGTGGCTTTCTTTCAGGCCCCTGCGTCGGCCTTCTTGAGATACCTTTAGCCCTGTGGTTTAGGGATAGATTTCTATTTCGCTGATCTGAGCTGCGTTTGGATACTTCGCGTTGGCGGAGCGTTCGATCGTTAGGCGGAAGCGATCCGTCGTCACCGGCTCAAACTTCGCTGAATAGACCCGCGACTCCTTATTGGCCGTCTCGTGGATCACCCGAATGTCTTTGCTATTCACACGAACAGTGCCATCGAAGCTCACTGGATATCCGGCTGGGTCGGCAAAGTGGATCACGACTCGTTGGACCTTTGTCGGCTTGGCGAGGTGAATCTCGACCCAATGCGGATGGGGCAGATCGACAGACGAATGCCAGCGGTTGGAGAAGTCCTCGGCAGTCGCGATCACTCCGTCAATCAGCTTGGCGGTGCTGCCCGGCTCCTTGTCATATTCGCTGTCGGATGTTGCGGTCGCGCCGTTTACCGCCAAGGCCAGGTCCTTCTGACGGTTTTCAACCTGCGGTCGTGGCTTGGGAGGATTTGTCCAGGTTTGGGCGTGAGAGAGGGTTTGCCAAGTCTGACCTGTCTCATACACCTTGGTCAGATCCAGAGGCTGGGGCAGCCATGTGCGGAACGAATTCTGTTCGCTAAAGCCGTTACCGGCCGACGCGTAGTCACAGAACGTGAGGCCACCAATATCGTATGCCATCCACGCGCCGATCTTTTTGGCGGCGGTTGGGTTCGGTTTCAAAGCAAGGTTTTGGGACAAAGAAACGCGTTGAGCAGCGGCTGGAGTGAGGCGACTATCCAGCGATAACACGACTGGACCGCGATGGAGGGCGACCTGCCCGTTAAGCAAATCCAGCTTGGCTCGCATATCGAAATTGATCGTGACGAGGTCACCCGTCTGCCATGTTCGTCGAATCTTGGTGTAACCGGGAGCTACCACTTGAGGCTCTCCGTTCACTTCAAGCTTGGTCTTCTCACTCCAGGCTGGGATGCGTAGTGACAGTGTGAACTCCTTCGCCTGTTCTGGAGAAACGCGGATGGTGACATGATCGCTCACGGGATAGTCGCCGTTGATGTCCAGTTTCACGCTACCGATCTGAGCGGAACCCGGTGCATACAGGTTCACCACGGGACCATCCGCACTTTGCATAAACGCCCAAAACGGGGTAAGCATCAGGCCACGGGGGCCGTTCACCACGCAGCAACTCAGGTTGACGTCGCCATGCTGCACATAGCTGGGAACGCGAACACCCATAAGCCCACTGAAGTAGGCCCACCATTGCCCGTCTGGCATCATCGCGCCGAGGAGCCCGTTGTAGAGGTTCTTCTCGAGTTCGTCGGCATATCGCACGTCGCCAGTGAGCCGAAGGAGTTGATCGCACAATTTCATCCACGTCGCCGTGACGCAGGTCTCCATCGGCTTCGGGACAACGTCGGTCTGCTTGTTGGCTCCGCTGAACCAAACTTCGTTGCTCGTGCCTACCCCGATGAGGGTCGTCTCCTCGCGGAAAACACCATTGGCAAGTTTCACGGCCGCGGTTAGGTATTCGCGCTTCCCAGTGGTTCGGTACAGCTCGCACAAGCCTTCGAAGCAAGACATCATCTCGTATGCTTTGGGCGCGCACATCTGATCTGGCTTCTTGCCCTGGATCGAGTCTTCGATGAGTCGCATTCCCGCGGGAAGTCGTTTGGAAAGTTTGCTCCAACTCGCGACGATGTGGTTTGCAAAGTCGAGATACTTCTGCTCGTGGGTTTGCTGGTAAAGCAAAACGACCGGTTCCAGCACCGATGACGCCGGCAGCCCATTCCACTCTCCGACATCAGCGATGTCGGTTTTGCCCGGGCCAAGCTCGTCGATAAGCGTGTCGGTATGGCGTCGAGCCGCATTCAGAACCTTGGGATCATGCGTCCGGTCGTAGTCGGCGACCAACCCGAGCAGGGCATATTTGCGACCCCAAACATCCCAGCCTTCGAGCCGATGAGAGGGCATCCGAGTCCCCAAATATCCATCCGGTGCGGCGGTCGCGATTAGCGCGGTTGCCGCTTCATCGCGTAATGCTCGCGAAGCCTTGGTCGAGTGATAGGCATCAGCAAGCGTAAGGGAAGTGAACCATTTGCCCCAGTACTCACACCGCCAATCCGACGACCCCGTTTCCGTCTTGGCGCGATACGGTGCCACCACCGCCTCCACGTCTTGGGTCAGCAACCGATTGTTGACGCACTGATCGAGCTTCTTCCCCAACCGTCCGCCGATCTTGACTGATCCCGGTTTCGCATGGGTGAACACATCCCGCATCGCGGTGTCTTGTGCCGATGCCGTGGTTGAAGCAGCAGCAACCAAACCTATCACCAAGTGCGCGATTCGGATGGTGCTAGTTGAATAGACCTTGTGCCGTGGCATGACCTAACTATGACCGATCACGGGTGAGCTTGCTGAGGATCGGTCTACGAACTCAATGAGCCGAGTCACCTCGCTTAGTTCGCTGTCGTATCTGGAGGCTTCTCATCATTCTTCGGCTCTTCGAATCGGCCTTCCGCAGCTAGATTTTCCCGCTGTTCAGTGGTCAGTTTTGTCACGTCTTCTTCTTGACTTCGGTTTATTGCGCCAGGTGTTTTTGATTCGCCCGTGCTTGCGTCCGGATGTCGTGTTGCCAACAAAATTCCCATCGCCGTTCCGGCAATAATTGAAACTGCCACCAAGATAACCCCCGCGATACATACTAATTTGAATTTACGGGTACGCCACCAACTGACTGGTTGGTTACTTGGCTCGTGCGTACTTTTCCCGGTAGGGGGCTCATCTGAACCAGCTGCTGACGTGCCTTCCTCAACAGTGTTGGCATCTGCGCGAGACCTTGAAGTATTAAAATGGAAGTAGAGAATCTCACGCGCAAGGTTAAGTTCTTTTAGCTTCTGCTCAGCTTTGGTTCTGAGGCGGTCGTTAGCCATGTGCTTATCTGGGTGCCAGACCGAAACGAGGTCTCGGTACGCCTCATTAACTTCAGCCTGAGTTGCGTTGGGTGGAACGCCGAGAACTGAGATTGCCCAATCATAGTCAGTAATCAATCCGCCCCCTTATTTGTTTTGAGACATCTTGGCTTCACTTCTGGCACCGTGGATATTTTCAGTTTCGCCAAAAATCGGGCGAAACATTTGCAGATCATCATTTTGGCCAACTTGTGTTGGCACATGTTTACGAAAAGCTCCACTTGGACAGTCACTGACTATCTCAGATGTTTCCAACGCCCGTGCACGGTCACCGGGAAATATCGAGCAAATCAAACAGCCCTTCTTGGGCAGCCTTATCTCGATCGGGGGCCCCAAGTTCGGAAACAAACTCCAAGGCACGCTGCTTTACGCGATCAAAAAGTGCAATCGACTCCATAGGGGCCTGAGGAATGCTATCTGATTTTTCAACACCAATGTCTCGCAACAGTTGAGTAACTCTGGCAATCGTCGCAGTCTCGTCTCGGTAGAACTCGCTTCCCCGAATTCGTATGAATTGCCATTTGAGTCGTTCAAGCGTAGCCTGACGGGCAAGGTCTTCATCGAGTTTGTCTGCTCCGTGGAATTGCTCCCCGTCACACTCAATTGCGATCTTAAGTGCGCCTTGCCGAATGGCAAAGTCGAGGCGATATGCGCCAACTTTGTACTGTGGCTCAACCATCGCATACCCAGCGTCTATGAGGTACCGAAACACCCTTTTTTCAAAGTCTGACTCTGTGACACCGACTTGTGCTTGGAAGAGTTGATCTCCAGCTCTCGGATTCAATGCGAACTTGATAAGATCTCTGCGCAGGTCTCCAGCTTGGAGGTCAGTGTCGGGGTTGAGCGAATAAACAACCCACATCTGATCTTGAGCCCTACTGGCAGCAACGTTATATCGCTTTTTGAACAAATCTTCCTGCCTCATTCGCAGGGGACCGTTGCTCGGCACGTCGACAACGGAAAGAAACATTACGCTACGCTCATCACCTTGGAACTGAGCAGAATTACCGCAGCGGAATCTCCTGTCTTGAAGTTCGATGTCACCTAAATGCTGCCGGACCAGCTGTTCAACGTACCGGCTCTGAGCGCTTAATTCATCCCCTACCAGATGGATGACGCCAAACGACTTCCCTATGTACTCAGGTTGTTCGCTGCAGGCTTTTATCAGGCCCACGAGGATGTGAGCTTCTTGCTTGTTCACACCTCCCTCAAGTCGCGCTCCCTCAACATAGAAGGGTGCCACAAATGGACGAGTCTCAACTTCTGCTTCCTCTCGCAAGGGCAAGATGCTCCCATCATAGGACAGCTGATTACTAAAGCGAATAATGTCCGGTACACAGCGAAAATGTTCCCGCAACCTGATAGGTTCAAAGGAGCCATCTGCAAGATTATAAACTGATTGTTGGCCATCCCAAAGGTGGAATCGGGGAATCCCACGAAGATGTTCGTTAATCAGAGACTGTATCTCAAGGATGTTCGACCCAACGGCAAGAGGTTCGACCTGCTTATCATCGCCGACGATTACTACTTGTTTCGCCATGTACATGGCAACTAGACCATTCAAGTCTAGCTGGCTAGCCTCATCGATGATCACCACATCGAACTTCGTCTTGCCTACATTAAATGAATCAACAATTCTAGAAAGTGGCATAACCCAGACAGGCACCGCTTTCTGGCTCTCTGCCATGAGCTTTTGAGCTTCAAGCACAAGTTGTGGAACTCTCCTGCCGGTACCCCTTCCTATTCTGCGAAGCGTCTGTACATACCCGGTGAGGGCCTGTTGCATTGACAAATTTGACCGCTTCTTGAGCCCCTGCAAGCTCAGTGCTTCGACGAGTTCAATTGTAACGCCCTCGCATTCCTTACGCCGACTCGCTAATGCTGAGATCAAGTCTTGAATCGAAACTCCAGCTCGCTCACGTAAATGCTGTGCGAGCCGCTTCCATTTCCATGCTAACTCAACGTCTCCAGGGAGCTCCTTGGAGTCGTGATCCGGTGACCGCAAGCGAACTGCCTGTGCCCACTCCGGTGCAACTTGACCTAGCTGGCCCAGAAGCGCCCTTCGCCGCACGATGATCGGCCCTTTTCCATACACTTGACCTATCTGCGTAAAGACTCGTCTGTAATCGTGAAGGTCCTCTGAGTTCGCTGCTTCAGCCAACCGTGTGAGAATGGGTACTGACGGATGGCTGAGCCTAAGTTCTTCACACCATCCTTTTGCTCTAGAAAGGTCGGCCTCAGCAGCAATCAACTCAAGTCGCGCCGCCATGCAGCGCAATGCAACCAAGATAACATCGTTGAGGCTACGAATGAGTCGATCTATCGCCAATGAACGTGATGTGCCTGCTTGAACAGTCAGCACCGCCGCTTTGAGTGAGAGTCCCGTCGATGAAACCGCCGACTCCATTTCTGGGAGGACTTTTTGATGCCAGGAAACACATTGTTTGATATCGTCAACGTACGGTTGGGCTGATCTTTCTGGTTTTTGAGAGGAATCTTCAATGAGGGGGCCGTTAATCTCAGCCATGTGACCATTCCAGACGCGGGAAAACTCCTCTCGGGTTTTCCGGCTTTCCAGTGAGATGCGTGCGACGGCGAAGTGCTCAATAGTTGATGGCGGCGAACCCGCTACTGTCAAGGACTTAACAATTTTATGCCAAGCAGGTCTGAGCAATAGTGTTGGACCATTTAGCTTCTTGCCAGATCCAAGGTGCTGTTCAATCTCAATGCAGCGAACGATTGCCTCCTCTCTCGATATATCGCTACTCCAACTTGGTGCTACTCGGAGTAGAGCCTCATCATGAGGCTGCAATCGCGCACGTAGCTCTTCTACTTCCTGGGTGAGTCGGAGCCATAATTCAGCTTCTCCTCTTTGCGCGTGTTCGATTATTTGCCGTTTCCAACCTGCCTCGTCAGCACTGATAGAACGTATTGCGTCTTCGACCAGGCGAATTGCCCTGTCAACTGTCTTCGGGTCGTTGGTCGGTGGCCGAACAACTGCGTCCTTAGGGATTTCAGTCGCAGAGTTTCGGAGTTCAACGGCACGTGTCAGCGTGGTCTGAAAGTGCTCTGGAGACAGAATTCGGCCGATGTCTGGCACAACATCGGGATAGTTGACCTCGTCCTCGGCGCTAACGGTAACGTTTGTCTCATAGAGATCAACGAAATCTTGATGAGTTAAAGAAGGGTAGTCGACACTCTCGATCTCTCCAGGAATCCATCCATCGCTCCCAGCTTGCCTCGCAACATACTTCGCTGCCTCCACAGGAGAGATAGCCTCTCCGCGATACGCAATTGGGTCGAACTCAGATGCTCGTGCAGACCTCAATCGACTCCGAAGCGAGCGAATTGTCGACATCAGGGCTGACCGCCTGTCGCGGAACTCCATAGCTCGCCTCTGGTAAACAGTCTCGCTCACTGAAAGCCGGTCTGCCATTGCACTGACCGCTGCCTCCATTCGACCTCGATTCTCGCGGTCGCTTTCTAGAACACTTACGCACAATGGCTGAAGTTGTTCGACAACTTTTTCAGTTACAACTGAGAGAGCTTTTGTAGTGTGGCTCGTCACGAGGACAGACTTACCTTCTGCAAGAAGATGGCCGATAAGATTTCCTATCGTGTGGGTTTTCCCGGTGCCTGGTGGCCCCTGAACCAAGACACAGCCTGTTGCCTTTAGTTTTTGAACAATTTGATACTGCTCGTGGTTTGCAGGCTTGGTGAAAAAAGTCGCTTCGTCATCCTCCAGACTGTGTGTAGGAACTCCGTTTGACTCATTCGGCTCTCCGGTTCGAGTCTCGATTCCCATGAATCGCATCAAGCCTTCCGGAGGGTTTTCCAGCCAGTTTGGTACGCTGTGTTCAGTTTGATCCTCTGTGAGATCAGAAAGGATCTGGTCTATTGCCTGAGCAAACCCTGTATTTCGGTTCCTTCTGAAGATGACGGGTGAATCAAAGATAGTCACCTCTTCGGTCGCTCCGATCGGCGGTGTCTCAACGAACTGTGCCCCTAGAGATGCAGCTAGACCATGAAGGAAGGGCGTTAGCTCAACCTCAGCTAACGGGTGTATTTCTGGCCGTTCCTGAACTTGCTGGCGGAGTTGCGCAAGGATATGGGATACATCCTCACTGCCCTTAAGAGGGCTGCTGTAAAACTCAACCGGTTTTGTGGTTTCTACAATAAGGAATTCAGAGTTCTGTGGATTGAACGTGAGCTCAATCGGTTGGAGTAGAACGGGGTGGTTCACGTTCCCGGCAGAACCGTTTACCTTTGCAAATCCATTTCCAAGAATCAGTTCGTAGCGTTCTCCCTCGCGCTCAAATACCGTATGTTGCTCATAGAGGTCTTGATATATTCGCTGAACAGAAAGCTCAACTCACCGGATGAGCGCCCATTGATTCCACAGTCGTAGCCAGGATTGGTATTCTCGCCCACGTAGATCTTCTTCATTCTTCTCTGATTCGAGCTGCAGAATGGACGGATCCAAGTCTTTTAACTTTGGTTCGGTGAGTGGCTTTTCCCATCCATCGGCCAATCTTTGCCTGATCGTTGGCGGAGGTGTTGGACACGGAGTCGAAGGCGGACGCGTTACCTTTAGTACAAACGCTTCTCCCCGTTGTACGCAGGGATGGTCAGGAAGCGTAAGCAGATTAAGTCGATAGTCGTACCGGTCTATGTTTAATGGTGGAGGATTCCTGCGGTCATTGAGAGCTTCAAGGTATCGAAATGCGTTCAACAGCTTCGAGCGCCCATCACCTCTCATCAGCTCCTGCAACTTCTCTTTCATGGGCCTGTCTGGGATTGTATCTGGCATTCCCACAAATTCGTGACTGATTGGCAAGTCTCTCTCAAAAACGCTACTCACAAACAGTGGGATAATCCAGACGAGTGAGTTAGTTTGTCATAATCCACAAAAAAACACCGTGTTTATCGCTGTTATAGAGGCTTTGCACGAGAATTAGTAGGGCTGAAGGGAAGACACGGCGACCCTCCCATTAACAGCCTCACGCTATCCTATCTATCGTCCTATTTGTGGGGAGCGCGGTCTTTCTTCAGCTTGGCGAGGACGCCAAGCAGGTTTTCACCGGAGGGGTACATGAAGTTGGTAAATCGCCAAGTGCCTTTGACCTTCTCAACTCTGGCGATCACATCCTCTTTTGCGGAGGGCTTGCTACCTGTCATCCCGTTAATGCTGGCCAGATAGGCCTGTCCTCGTTTTTCAACCTTTGTTACCGAGTAGTGGCTCACCGGATCTTGGCTGCTGAGGAACGGATCGAAATCCAACCCAACGATCTCATCCTTAACCTTTTTCGATGCTTTCAAATCCTCATTCAGGGCACTGAGCAAAGACGGAGCGAATGCTGATTTCTTCGAAGTGTGACCCAAATCCCAGGCGGCCCCACTCTTGTGGCTCAAAGCGTGAGGTGTATACCAATCATAAAACCCCTGCACAAACTTCCGAGCCGACTCCGTCTCCGAAGGCGCCGCCGCCATTCCTGTGAATGGGATAAGAATAGCCGTGGTCACCAGTCCAATCAATTTCACTTAGTTAATCTCCGTTCGCATTTAAGCCACTTGCTCCCTCAGCCGTGAGGGTTGCCCTTTGGCCGGAGGTACAGCACCGAAAACTATACCGGCTTCCAACGCAGTTGCGGCGGATTGAAGGATATCAGACATCAGAGAATTCAAGCTGACGCCTTGCGATTCCGCCAAACGATCCAGACGAAAGTGAAGGGCTTTCGGTAATCGCAGTGTCACTCTCCCGCTAAAGTCTTGCCAGTCAGGCCTAACAGGTGACGCCGGAAGTTGCACGCCTCCTTCCTCAATGGATGCCAGAAAGAGATCCAGGCTCGAAGCTAAGTCTTCAACTGCATCCTGCGGTGTTTCGCCATAACCCACTACAGAACGAGCAAGAAGAGGATAAAGAACTTGATAACCTCCGCCGTCTTCTTCGGAAAGTGGCGATATTTCCAGGGTATAGGCAGCCAATTTCTCACGATTCGTCATTTTCATTCTTGAAGTGTTTGATTGCTTTCAAAACATCACCAATTGCCTTCGGGTGCACAACTCCCTGCTTCCTGTAGTGGCAGTTGATCCCAAATCTTCCATAAGGAAACAAAGGGTGGGACTCCAGCTTGGAATGGGTTGCGAGTCAGTGGTTTTGGCCGTCGTGCCGCAATTCAAACCCGTATTCTTCCAGGACAAGCAACACATCTGCGCTGGCCACATCAAACTTGGCGCCATTTCTCCATGCCCGAATTAACTTCTCACTCTTGCCCATTATTACGCCATGACACTACATATGGTGTCAATGTCTTGCCGGAATTACACAAAGTTACTCAAGAACGCAGTTCTGAGAGACTGAAAAGGGCCCATTCCAGAACTTGCAGTAGAGTAATTTACCGTCTGTTGCCGCATCCGTATGCACCACAGAACTTCTCGATGTTCGCCAAGCCTAAGCCAAGATCCCCTTTGCGATCTCGCCGTGGACATCTGTCAGGCGGTAGTTGCGGCCGCTGTGGAAGTAGGTGAGTTTCTTATGGTCAATGCCCAGTAGGTGGAGCATGGTGGCGTGGAGGTCGTGGACGTGGCATTTGTCTTGCACGGCGTAGAAGCCGTAGTCGTCGGTAGCACCGTATCGGAAGCCGCCTTTCACACCGCCCCCGGCCAGGATAGTTGTGAAGCCGTGGGGGTTGTGGTCGCGGCCGTCGCTGCCTTGGGCGACGGGAGTGCGTCCGAATTCGCCACTGATAACGACCAAGGTGTCTTTGAGAAGGCCGCGTGATTTGAGGTCCTTTAACAGGGCCGCGATCGGCTGATCGACCTCGGCCGCATTGCTGGCGTGGTCCCGACGCAGGTCGCTGTGCTGATCCCACTTATACGAGTGCGAGACTTGAACGAACCGTACGCCCTTCTCCGAGAACCGGCGGGCGAGCAGGCATTGATGGCCGAAGTTCCGGGTCTTGGGGTTGTCGAGACCGTACAGTTTCTTGGTCGCTTCCGTTTCACCCGTAATCTCCTGGAGTTCGGGAGCGGCAAGCTGCATTCGAAAGGCGAGTTCAAACGAACTGATGCGACCCTCCAAAGCCGGATCCGGACCCAAATGGGCAAGCTGATCCTGACTCAAGTGCTTCGATAGCTCGATCTCCAGCTTCTGCACATCCGGCGGGGTCTCACTGTTCTGTATGAACGGGATCTTGGCCATCGTTGCATCGATACTTGCGTTTCCGATCGGGGTGCCTTGGGTGTAGGCGGGCAGGAATGCCGAACTCCAGTTGTTGACGCCGCCATGAGTCAACGTCGGGCATATCGTCAGGAATCCAGGCAGATTCTGGTTCTCGGTGCCAAGCCCATACGTCACCCACGAGCCCATCGACGGTCGAACGAAAGTGTCGCTACCGGTATGCAACTCAAGCAACGCTCCGCCGTGGCGTGAGTTCGAACCGTGCATTGAGTGGATCAAGCAAAGGTCATCGACGCAGCTACCGACATGAGGGAAAAGGTCGCTGACCTCGATGCCGCTCTGGCCGTAGTGCTTGAATTCCCATGGGCTCTTCAGCAGATTTCCGGTCGGGCTCGACACGATGCGGGGCATCTCACCGGTAAATGGCTTGCCGTGGTCACGGGTCAGCAGCGGCTTGGGGTCGAATGTGTCGACCTGGCTTGGGCCACCGTGCAAGAAAACAAAGATGACCCGCTTGGCCCGCGCCGGATACTGTGGCGATTTAGGAGCGAGAGGATTGCGTGGATCCAGTTTGCCTTGGTCGGCGAGGGCTTGTTCGGCGAGCAGGCTGAGCAACGCAATGTTGCCAAAACCCAAGGCGCTCGCTCTCAGCAATTCCCGGCGTGAGATGAATTCTCTATTCCACATATATAAACTCGTTCGCGGCGATGATGGACTTGCATAGACTCTGCCATGCACTCAGCTTCGGGTCCTTTGCCTTGGCGTAGGCGACTTGGAATCGGTTGAGAAAGGTCGAGGCTTGGGAGACTTCGGCATCCGTAGCCGGTCGTCCATAGCAAGTGAGATACAGATTCTGAATGCGCTTGGCGTCTGTCCAGTCGGTGTGTTTCAATTGTGACTGCGCCTGCGCCTTGGTCGCGGCCAATACCACTGAGCTGTTGAGCATAAACAGAGCTTGCGGGGCCACCGTCGTACTCGCGCGGTCACCATTCATCACGGTAGGGTCGCCGAAATCGAAGGCCGTGTAAACGTCGTAAACGGCGGATCGGATGACGGGCAGATACACCGCTCGGCGGAGGGAATCGTACTTCAAGGGGTCCGAGTTGGCAGTGCTGGTGACATAGGACCGAGGCTTGAGGTTCATGGTCGTCCCGCCAAGCGTGCGATCCAGTGTGCCCGCGACAGCCAAGATATTGTCTCGGATCGCCTCTGCTTCTAGGCGTTGTCGAGGAAAGCGCCAAAGCAGATGATCGTCAGGATCCACAGTTGCCGCAGCCTTGTCGAACTTCCCGCTCATCATATAGGTATTGGTGAGCATCAGCCGCTTGTGGAACTTCTTCAGGCTCCACCCATCCTCCTTTACAAACACCGTCGCGAGCCAGTCGAGCAGTTCGGGGTGGGTTGGTAATTCGCCAAGGGCACCGAAGTTATCGACAGAGGGGACGATGCCGCGACCAAATCGCCACCGCCAAACGCGGTTGACAAACACGCGCGCGGTCAATGGATTCTTGCCGTCCGTCATCCATTGGGCCAGTTCTAGTCGGCCACTATGATCGGCAGGAACCACGGCCTGCCTCGGATCGCAGACGGCAGAAGGGAAGCGTCGTGGGCAGTCTTCTCCAAGCGTGAGATAGTTCCCACGCAGGTGAACCTTGAGGTTGGTGGGTTTGCCCTCTCCCACTGCCATTGCTCTTGGCACCGGCGGTTTGGATTTCTCAAGGTCGGCAATCTGTTTGTCGAGTGCTTTGAGCTCTGTCTGCAACGTGGCAGGGAACAGGGGATCAGGATTATCGGGAAGCTCGATGGTGACGTCGATTCCGCCCTTGATCTTGTCAGCGACATCGCGAACGATTTCTGGGTGCAGATTGTCTGCTTTGGCGATCGCATCAAGGCTCTCGATGGGCTGGAGGCCCGGACGCGGAATGACGAGTAGTTTGTCGATGTGAGGGAAGTAGCTTTCCCGCTCAAACTTGATGTGGTTGGCCCCCTGATGAAGGAGGATAACGCCCTCGGCAAACCACTTTTGGTGCTGCGGATAGAACCCCCCGGTCACTTCACCGGCGGCGTTGGAAAGCACCAAGGCACCGTTCACAAACACCCGAATCGGTCTTGGATCGCCCGAGGCGTACCGCAAATCGAGTTGGTAGGGACCCGCGGTGGGAACCGAGATGTCGTACTCCGTTCGGTTCGGGTATTCGCCTCGGTTAACCAACACACCGATGCCTTTGCCAAAGCCATCTTTGTCTTTGTTGACGTTACCGGAGACGTAATCTTCAGCCTCGTTTACAGTCGCATCGGAGGGCGCTACTCCATCGGGAGTAGCGATAGTGGGATGCAGATCTCCTTTTGACTTCTCTGCGGCAAGGAGCCGGCGGGCTGCCTTTTCGTACACGGGCTGGAGTGGAGTAGCCTCCTTGATCACGGCCTCACCGGCAGTTTCACGCTTCTTTCGAGCCGATTCAGAAAGGGGCTTTATCTGAGCCTCAATGGCAGCGAGCTTTTCTTGATCGACTTTCGAACCGAGTGGCTGTTCGTTCCACTCCGCCATGTTCTTATAGTTGAGCATGGTCTTGGTCGACTTGAAGATCCCAGCCAAGGAGTAGTAGTCACGAGACGGAATCGGGTCGAATTTGTGATCGTGGCAGCGAGCACAGCCGACTGTCAGTCCTAAGTAAGTCTTGGTTGTCGTGTCGATCTGCTCGTCAATCACGTCGAGCTCTTGCTTCACGGGATCATCTTCGGCGAGCATCTTTGCACCAAGTGCGAGATAGCCGGTCGCGACAATACCGTCGTCTCCGCTCCCAGGAAGGAGATCGCCGGCTAACTGCTCTTGGATGAAGCGATCGATTGGCTTGTCGGCATTAAACGCGGCGATCACATAGTCGCGGTAGCGCCAAGCGTTGGGATAAACCAAGTTCTCGTCAAGCCCATTGGAATCAGCATAGCGGGCCACATCCAACCAGTGTCGTCCCCAGCGCTCGCCGTAGGCGGTTGAGGCAAGCAAGCGATCAATCACCTTTTCGAACGCTTTGGGTGCCTTGTCGGCAAGGAAGGCGTCGATTTCCTGGGGTGTCGGGGGCAGTCCGGTCAGATCGAAGGTGGCGCGACGAATGAGGGTTCGGCGGTCTGCGACAGGTGCGGGCTTTAATCCTTTGGCTTCTAACTTGGCGAGGATAAACCGATCGATCGGGTTCTGACCCCACGTACTGGCTTTGACTTTGGGCAACGGAGGTCGTTTCGGTGGAACAAACGACCAGAAGATGCCCTTGGGTTTTACCGGCGCCGCGGCGGTCGGCCATGGTGCTCCAGCTCTTGCCCAAGCCGTGAGGGCGGCCAATTCGTCGGCGGGCAGCTTTCCTGCCGGAGGCATTCTTACTTCGCCGGTGTAGGCAATCGCGTCCGCGAGCCGCTGTGCAACATCTGCTGTGATTGGCTTGTCGAGGCGAACACCCTTGAGTTGTTGCTTGGCGCCGTGGCAGGCAACACATTTCGCATCGAGAACGGGCCGAATCTTTGCTTCGAAGATGGCTGACGTGTCCCGATTCTGCACTTGGGGCGACGAAGCGAGGACTCCGTAACCGAGAATGGCGAGGCTTCCTGCAAAGAGGAGCCGGTTCGAAAGCGTGGTGGCCCCAGTCATTCTGCGAGCAAAGCCAGAGTCAACCCGCAGAGTTCCCTTCGACATGGGTTGCATTATACGAAAGGCTCTCCGAATCAGGTGTATGTGTAGGTTCAAAAATCAAAAATGCGAGCGTTATTTGGGCTAGAACTCAATGTTCCCCGGTGGATCATCCCATACGGCGTGAAAATCATCTATGAGGGGCTGAATCACAGGTGGTAATATTCAATGCAATCGTGTGCACAGTCGGCTGAATAGGTCTGCATGCACTGACCGGAAACAACAATGCTTGCCCTCATCGGAATTCACCTTATGCTTTCTTCCGCCAAAAATTCTCCCCAACAGGCAGTTCCGCTGAAGCAGCCAGTTGGGCGTTACGCTTCCCCAGTGAAACTCCACGGGGCGCTTCAAGTGATCGGAACTCATGTTTGTGATTCGCACGGAAAGCCTTACCAGCTCAAGGGAGTCAGCCTGTTTTGGAGTCAATGGACGGGGCCGTACTACAACAAGCAGACCATCAATGCCCTTGCCGAGGACTGGCGCTGCTCCGTTGTCCGCATCGCTATGGGTGCTGAAGAAGGCCGAGGAGGCTATCTCGAAGACCCAACAAAGGCTCTCGATCAGGTCAAAACGGTTGTGGACGCGGCGATTGCGAAGGGAATCTACGTGATCATCGATTGGCATGAAGAGCAGGCACCTAGTCACGTTGTCAAGGCAACCGAGTTCTTTACAAAGATGGCGAAGACGTACG
The DNA here is from genome assembly GCA_903833215.1 of uncultured Armatimonadota bacterium. GTDB lineage: Bacteria > Armatimonadota > Fimbriimonadia > Fimbriimonadales > Fimbriimonadaceae > Fimbriimonas. Next base: position 130,021 of record CAILEM010000060.1, on the reverse strand, counting down.
GTAAGAGCCCGAACGTGATCTTCGAAATCTACAACGAGCCGAATGGTCCCCAGTGGCCTGCGGTCAAGGCTTACTCGGAGACGGTCATTGGAGCGATTCGAAAAGCCGGGAGCGATAACCTCATCATCGTTGGCACGCCACGGTGGTCTCAGGATGTCGATATTGCTTCGCTGGATCCGATCAAGGGCTTCAAGAACCTGGCCTATTGCCTGCACTTCTACGCGGGGACGCATCGACAGTTCCTTCGCGATAAAGCGGAAACTGCGATGCGAAACGGGCTGGCCCTGTTTGCCAGCGAATGGGGAACCTGTGACTCCTCTGGAAACGGAGGCATGGACCTGACCGAGAGCGATGTCTGGCTCAACTTCCTCGACAAGTACAAGATTAGTTGGGCAAACTTCTCACTCAACGACAAGGCGGAGACCACGTCGATGTTGAAACCGGGAACACACGTTACGGGAAGGCCGTCCCTCACCGACCTAACTCCGCCAGGCGTCTACGTCTTCAATCACCTGGTGACCTCAAAAGATTAACCAAATGTAGGGGCGACGCGTGCGTCGCTTCTTGCTCCTGTTGTGACTGACCAACGTTGGGTAAGCAGCGCGCGCTCTGCCCCTACAAGGAGAGGTGCTACCAAGGAAGGTCGTTTCCTTCCCAATCGTGGAGGGTTAACGGTTTCGACTTGCTGTCATCCAGAAAATGCTGGAGAGCCACTTCGGCGGCTTGTTCCGGTTCTAAGGGTGCCTCGGTGTTCTTGGTGCCGCTCATATAGGTGCGCATCCAACCGGGATGGTACAGCCGGAACGAATAGCCTTGATCCACCAAATCGTTACTGAGGTTTTTGACGGCCATGTTGAGGGCGGCCTTCGACATGCAGTAACCGAACCAACCCGTCCGAGTACTCGCTCCGATACTTCCTGCTTCCGAAGAAACAAAGCACAGCCTCTTCAGGTCGCTCGAATCTAGAAGAGGAAGGAAGGCATGTACGACCCGCAACGCACCGACGGCGTTGACGTTGAACTCACCCAGCATATCGTCAAAATTCAACTCTTCCCGAACCGAATTCACGTGGGCTGATCGCTGAATTCCGGCATTGCATATAAGAAGATCGATCTGGGATATCGAGGCTTCCACAAGTTGAACGGCGTCTGATACCGACTTATCCGAACCGACGTCCAAGGGGATGATTTGGAGTTGGGTCGCAAACTGTGATGCTAACTCGTCGAGCTCGGGCCACTCCAGATGCCTGCCCGCGAAGACTTTCCAGCCCGACGCCAGGAGACTCCCGACCAGTGCCCGGCCAAGACCGCGATCGGCACCTGTCACCAGGGCAATTCTATCCATGGGTGACCCAATTCAGCCCCTTGTTGATGATCTTTTTGAACTCTGGATGCTTCCACACGGCTCCCTCATGGCCAGGAGTCAGGACACAAACACGGCCGTCTCCAAATGAGCTTGTCCATCCCGCAGGTTGCTCGCCGTGCGTAGACCTAGAAACGAGAAAGATCTCTTGACCACCGTCGATGTCGACGAAATAGTGCTCATCAAGTCCGGCAAAGGCGATTGTTCCAGCGGCAAGATCAAAACCTTCAAGAGGTTGAAAAGTGATTTCACAAGCTTCAGGGTGATGAAGAAACTTACCCCCCGTAAGCTGTCGAATCGAAGGCGCATCCTGGTAGCCGACAGTCCCGCCGTGGATGACAACCAATCCCCCACCGGTCATCACAAATTCTCGAAGGAGTTCATCGGAGCGTGCGTCTGCCCACGGAAGTGGATCCGTGGGAGAAGATACGTTGAGCTTGGCAATGACAACTGCGGCGTAGGTCTCGCCAAGCTCAACAAGTGTCCCGTCCGGTGCCACTTCGAACGCAAACTCGGAACCAACCGAAGCTCGCAGACCTTCTATCACCATTTCGGCGGGATGGTAGCAATCTCCGCAAAGAACAAGGACACGCTTCACTTCGGTTGAGGACATGCGACGTTTCTCCTAGATTTCCTTACCGGCCCAGTCTTGAGCGTGGAACAAGACCGCGACCGTTCCATCGTCGATAAGTACAGGTACAAGTGCTCCAGGTACTACGGATTCAACGGAGCCAGGTGCGTTCGGACCGCCCAAGTCGGTGCGAAGCCAGCCTGGATCCATCAGGTTCATCAACACGCCCTTATCCTTTAGATGCGGGGCCGTGTCCAGCACAAACTTGTCGACCGCTGCCTTTGAGACGGCATATCCCGTCATCTCCGGCTGATCTTTCACGCCAGACGTCACGTTGACGATGCGTCCCCAACCGCGCTCAACCATCCCAGGGATGAGGGCAAAACAGATCCGAACAAGGGCGGTGACATTGACTTCAAAGCTCTTTCGCAAGTCATCCATCGGCGTCTTCACCCAGTCAGGGTGGTATCCAATCTGGATCGCGGCATTGTTGTACAGAATATCGATCGCGGGACCTTCGCTCAGTAGGCTCGATAACATTGCCTCGACTTGGGCTGGGTCCGAGAGTTCTGCATGAACTTGCCGAACCTCAACTCCCTTTGCCCGAAGTTCTTCGGCAAGCGCCGATGTGTTAGCCAAGTTGCGACTGTGGAGTACCACGTTGCAGCCATAGTCGGCCAGCCCTAAGCTAACCTGTCGTCCGATTCCTCTGCTTGCGCCGGTAACCAGCGCCCATTTTCCTTTGATATTTGCCTTGTTCATTTTTTCCTTGGTCGAAACCACTATTTATCGTCAAACGAGATGTCGTCGAATAGAAAACTGCCGTCCACTTCACCTTCAGCCATAAACCCGAACTGGATTTGGCTTACGATCCTCGGATCGTATCCCACGGGTTGGGTGAGTTCGGTGAGTGGAATTCTGACCTGATGCCATTTTCCGTCCAAGAATTGCGGGCAGTACTTGCCCACCTTAACCTTGATAGTGTGGTGCTCCGGCGTGTCGAGGATATCGCCATTGCACTGAAGCTGGACTTCGAGAGCGCCTGTCTTTCCTTTGGACTTCATCCAAAACGAAAGGGTCTTCATCTCGCGGGTATCCGTTCCTATATCGGTCCCCGTTTTCCATGCGAACCAGTCCCAACCGGCCCCAACCCAGATATGGGACGTTTTGAATTTGAGTTCCATGGCGGTATTTCCGCTGTGGGAATCGCCGGTTGCTCTCAGGATTGAGGAACTCTTCGGGTTTGCCCAACCACTTCCCACGTTCGCTTTCTCGCCATCCCACACAACGACGCGTCGGCCCTTTGAGATGGTTGGTTTTGGCGCTGCCGGTTTCGAGCCAGGAACTGCCTTGAGCGAGCAGTTGGTGAACCAATAGGTCTGGCCCACCTTGGTTGCGAGATTGGTGAACGTAATTCGCGAATCCTTGTCATCCCACGGCCCATCGAATGCGAAGTGCATCAGCTTCCATGTTGTGCCGAGCGCCATTTCGGTGGCGGCTCCGTGATGCTCCCAAGGGGCATGGTTCTGCATGCAATTCACGGTGATCACGCCAGCTTCCGCGGCTTTTGCCCAAAACTCAAGCGTGTACTTCTTGCCCTTCTCAATTCGAAGGCCACCTTGGTAAACCTGGAGGCGCCAGGCATCGCTACCGACGTTCAGCACCTTTATTCGCAATGCCGATTGACCGGAAGGGCCCTCTTTGACCGCCTCTGCCAATCCTTTGGCTCCTGATTCTTCAACCTTCCACTTTGTCAAGCCGTGGTTGAAGCCACCATTGGCAAGCATTTCACCAGCGGGTGGTCCCTGGGCTGTGCAAATCGTTGCAGGTGCTGCCGCCAAGATGACGGCTGCCACGCCTAACAGCGATCCCCAGCTTGGGGATTGTTTTCGATAGGTCATTTTTCTAACTCCTTTGTCTTCTTAGGTTCTCGCTTCATGCGTTTGCACAAGCGACGTGCCACGTGGTGGTGCCGATGAAGCGCGAACCACGATTCGTGGACTGATAACAACGTGTTGAGCGGCAGCGTCAGATGCCTTCGATCGAATTCTCTCGAGGAGCAGTCGGACGAACTCGGATGCGAGGGGCTCCGTATGCAAACCAACCGTCGTCAGGTGGGGTGAGATGTAGGTGGCAAGATCGAGGTCATCAAATCCGACCACGGTCATGTCTCGAGGAATCGATATTCCCGCTTCGTCGAGGTGCTTGTAGACGAGGGCGGCAAGAGAATCTTGATAGGCGAAGATGGCAGTGGGTGGCTCTGCGAGGGCGAGTAACTGGTGAACACAGTCACGAACTTGGTGACCGTCGCGAGCTGGCAGGACTACGTTTTCTGGAAGGTCCACCGAAGACTCCTCCAGCGCACGCCTGAAGCCGAGCATTCGATCATAAACCCCTCGGTGAGGTGGCTTGCCGATGACAGCGATCCGGCGATGGCCGAGGTCAACAAGGTGCCGACCAAGTTCATAGCCTCCGCTTGCGTCATTGCCGGTTACCATATCAATTTGGTCGGCACCTTCGACCCAGCCCATGAGCACGATCGGTAATCCTGAACGGATCATTTTGGAGACCTGCTCTTTTGCAACTAATCCATGCTCACCCGTCACGAGCAAGATGCCGTCGGCTCGATGTTCGCGAAGCGATGCGAGGCTTGCCACTTCAGACTCCTGCTCGGCTCCGCTTAGGTGCAGTTGTAGGTTGTATCCCGCCTCGCGGACCCGGTCTGCGACGAGTTGAATGATCCGGGGATAAAACGGGTTGGATACCTCAGGAACCACCAACCCAATCGTGCGTGTGGACCGGACCTTAAGATTCCGCGCAACCTGATTCACCTGGTATCCAGCTTCGTCGGCTAATTGCTGAATGCGCTTCTTCGTTTCAGGATTGATCAGCGGGCTATCGGCGAGCGCTCTCGACACCGTCGAGTGTGAGACTCCTGCTTTTCGGGCGATGTCTTCTAGCGTTACCATAAGATTCTCATGCGAAGGTGCACACGTTTGCAGAGAATCTTACTCGAAGTTTGCAATCGTGTGCAGTCGACCGAGAATTGACTTTCGGCACCAATACGTCGATAACGTGGACACATCGATTGGATATGTCGATGATTTTCGTTTTTATCGACATATCTCCACAGCCATTTGTGAAGCGTGCGTCGATCTTAAGTTTGTCGGATACTTACCAACCTAACTTGCGGACCAGGGCTTCTTCACCAAATCGGCTTCGATGTCGTGTTCCTTTAGCCAGTGCTTGGCGATTTGTTCGTAGGCTGCCTCTTCGAATTTGAACCATTGTTCGCGGGTGTCGCCGAGTTCGAAGAGGGCGTCTTTGAAACTACGAAACGGCTTCCTACCGGAGATGGCCTTTGTAAGGATTTGCTGGTGCCTTTCCGAACTCACGGTTTCAATGAAGTCTTCCATGACTTGGTAGGCGTCGGAGGAGAAAATTCCCAAGATCCTCTGATACTGCGGCATGTCCATGACTTCGTCAATGTCGAAATCCTCATCCACCTCTTCGCCATCAAAGAGTCCGTCGTAATAGAACTTGACCTCCCCCGATTCTCGATCAAGATAAAAGACACCCTCGCGGTCTTGGTTCTGAAGCGCCATGATCATGTCCTCAACATCGATTTGGAGCCTGTTTGGCGAATTGCCCTTTCCCCTCACATCCATGCCATTACGTTAATGGAATTGATATCGATTTGTCTAACCTTTTACGCTTTAGGAAGCCACTTATTGAGAATATTCTGGATGGAATCGATGTTGATCGGCTTGGTAACGAAATCATCCATACCAGCATCGAAGCATGCCTGTTGCTCCTGAAGCAGAGCCCCAGCAGTGAGGGCGATAATGGGCGTGTGTCGACCCTGTCCTTCACGGCGACGGACCTCCTGTGTCACTTCCAGCCCACTCATCCCCGGCATCTTTACGTCCATAAACACAAGGTCGAAAGTTTCATTCTCAAGGGTTAAGAGAGCTTCTGTTCCACTGTTGGCACACACAGCCTCGCATCCAAATTTCTCAATCACATGTGAGGAAACGAGCAGATTGACCTCGTTATCATCGACGATCAACACCCGGCCACCGTCGAAACGACGAGCGAATGCTTGATGCTTTTCAGGAGTTACGACTCTGAGTTCAGGCAAAGGGAGGCGGACGTAGAATGCACTTCCCAGCCCAACCTGGGATTCGACACTTAAGTCTCCACCCATCATCTCAACGAGGGCTTTTGAAATTGCCAAGCCCAACCCGGTTCCACCTCTCGCTGAGTAATGAACCTGTCGAAAGCGATGAAACACTTCGGCAATATGGTCTTCCGGAATGCCAATCCCCGTGTCTCGCACCTCAAACACTATCCACTGGGCCTCCGTGTAAACGTGGATCTGGATGCCACCATGGTCGGTGAACTTGACCGCATTGCCTACAAGATTCGATAGAACCTGCCGAAGCCGCACGGCATCGACAAGCACAGTTTCCGGAACGTCGCTGTCAATGCTAAATCGCAATCCGATCCCACGCTCTTGGGCTTGTCCGTGGAAAAGAGTCACCACAGATGAAACGATCGATGATAACGAGACGGGTGCCGGCGAAAGTTGCATTTCTTGGGCCTCAATCTTCGATAGATCGAGGACATCGCCGATGAGTTCCAGGAGGATATTGCCACTCAGGACGATGTCATTCACATAACCCCTTTGTAAGGGAGTCATCTCCGTCTCGGCAAGCATTCGCGCCAATCCCAGTACGCCGTTCAGTGGTGTTCGAATCTCATGACTCATGCTCGCTAGGAAGGCGGTCTTCGTATGTTCCGATTCCTGAGCGCTCGCGGCAGCTTGCCGAAGCGCAGCCTCGATGACCTTCTCAGCGGTGACATCCCGGATAGTGATGACAACGCCATCGCCGCTCGGGACGATACGCCTTTGTAGCCAAAGGCTCTCACTCTCGACGTGGACCTCATGAACCTGATCAAATGCTTCACGGTTGTTGAGAGCATTCATCAGGGCGTCATCGAGACCCGCGAGCTGAGGCTGTAATCGTGCTTCCGAAAACAAGAAGATCTGAAACTTTGACTGCTCAAATATCTTTTCGGCGGCGCGATTTACATACGCCCAGCAGAAATCTCGACATACGCCAGTGCTGTCGCGAAGGGCATCAAACACAAAGAAGGCGTCTTGTGTATCTTCAACACCATCATGTAGCCGGAGAGCAGTCTTCCTCCTCCGCTCTTCTGCGATCTTCTCGATCTCAATTCGGTTTTCGCGAAGCTGTTTCTCGCGAAATTCCTCTTCTCCAGAAACGTCACCGAGTAGGGCTTGGACCTTCTTGTCATCACCCGCCTTTCGAAAAAGGAAGAAGCGAGTGCTATCGATACTCGCCGCAAGGCGGCTAACTCCAAGCTGTTCGGCTTCCTTAGCCGCAATCCGCAGGTAACGATCGGGTTCGGCGGTAAGAAGAGGATTTCCAACCGGCATCGTGTAGTAAAGAAACCGTCCCAGAACCGTCAATCCTTCGATGTGAGTCCAGCGATCTCCGACAAAGTCACTCCAGGCGATCGAGCGACGAATGACATCCTCAACGCCGATACGGTATCCCATATCGGAAACGTGGCTTGCCGCCAGCGTCATGATTTGACTGATGTGGTTCCAACTGCCGTGATCTCGCGAAAGTCTGGTGGCCTGATTGATCGCATCAATGCCCGAAAAGAAGTTTCCAATTTCAAATCTCGCCCGCGCCAATTCAACGAAGGCGCGGATGGAGAAATCGAGTTCTTCCGTCTTGGCGAGCATCGAGGCGGCCTCGTCAAATAGTGGCAAAGCATAGTCAGCACCGCGCTGTTGTTGCCGCTGCTTCATATGGCCGACGTTGTACTGTCGGTTCATCCCGTTGAGCAGTAAGTGAATTCCTTCCACCCTCGAGTCGTTTGTACTGGCCGCGAGCCTCGACAACTTGTTCGCACAGCGGTCAGCCATCCCGCCATTTCCCATCGCCAAATGGCATCCACACTTAAAGAACAGAGCGCGCGCCACGACCCATTCGATACCGGACGACCCCGCTGCCGTTAGCCGCTTTGTATAGGCGAGCGAGTCTTCGTACCTTCCCGTGTCGTAGGTGAATTCGATGGCGTCTAGCAACCAGCCGGGATTGCTTAGGTCTTCTGAAGTACGTAGTCTCGCCTCGCGTCTTGCTAATGCAAGGTCCCAGCGTGGGTCCCGCTCCGTAATTTTATCAGGGCCGGGCTCCGCAAAGATGGATAGGCTTTCGAGCGTAAAGAGCTCACTCATGGTTGGTCAGAAGGATCCAGTCAAACCGGATCAAGTTGATACAGAGGTGTCTGTTCTGAATTTCTGCCGGATTCTAATTTCTGGAAACGATAGCTCTGGAGGCGTCACAGCTTGCGAGCAAGCAATCGTAGGCTTCCCATCAGGGAGAGGAGAATTCTACCCATCGCGATGGAGATTTGTCGTTTTTGCACAGAGTACGCTTAGCCATCCTCGGGAGGACCTCCGTTTAACGCTCACCGCATTACAGGGCGATCGCGAACCAATGAGTGCATGCATGACCTGCCATAATGCCTGCATGAGTGTGCATGCAATTCAATACACGGTTCGAGGTGTCCCTGGCGAGGTGGATCGCGCACTGAGGGAACGTGCGGCGATGCAGAACAAAAGCATCAATCAGGTCATCCTGGATGAACTGACAAAGGCGACCATAGGTCAGCGTCAGATTGCCGATTTCTCAGACCTGGTCGGACAATGGCAGCCCGATGCGGCATTTGATTCTGCTATCGAGACTCAAAGGTCAGTCGACCCCGAGGACTGGAAATGAAGGTGGCGATTGACACCAACCGACTTACAGATCTCTTTCGAGGAGATGCATCGCTTGCGAAATGGCTGGGACAATGTGAAGCTGTTTTCGTTCCTCTGCCCGTTCTCGCCGAACTCAAAGTGGGATTCCTAAATGGAGTTCGTAAGCATGAAAACGAATCGATCCTGCAACGATTTCTGGCAAAGCCATCGGTTGCAATTCTTCTCCAGTCTAGAGAAACGGCCGAGCACTATGCACGCCTCTACGTTCAGCTCAAGAACGCGGGAACGCCGATTCCCATCAATGACGTTTGGATCGCGGCGCTTGCTCTTGAGCACGATTTGGCTTTGGTGACAAGAGACAGACATTTCGACCGAATCCCACAACTCATACAAGCGAAGAGCGAATAAAGGGCCTAGAGTCATCCAACACGAAGTAATTGTTTTTCAGTTAAGAATGTCCTGATCTCCTTGTGGAACCAATCTCCATAGTGTAAGTTGTCGTGGACTCTCTATTGCTCAAGAGGTTTATTTTATGCAAGCAATTGACACCCCTTCCTCCGTAGTTGGCAACGTTCACAATGTCGTCACATCCGGCTTCCACGGATTCCTGCGTTACATCTCGCCAGATACCAAAAACTTCCCGAGAAAGCAGCTAAGAGCTGCCGAGGCCGCTTCGATTCTTTCGGTTCCCGGCACGGGAATTGGCATGGTTTTCGAGAACGATCCAACTTCGGTGGATTACTTCCAAGAGGGCAAAGGTACCGACGACGCTAACGTCGCGATTGCCAATGCTGCTGCGGCAGGAGCCCCCAAAACTGCACCGATCTTCTTTGCAGTGGACTACGATGCCACCACTGACAACATCCAAGGCCCGATCCTCACTTACTTCCAAGAGGTACACGCAGCGATGGATGCGGCTGGCATCTTGACTGGAATCTACGGGTCCGGTGAAGCATGCGAAGCGATGAAGCAAGCGGGAGTCGCGCACTTCACCTGGCTTGCCCAGTCCCGAGGTTGGAGCGGGTTCCTCAAGTGGAAACCTAAAGCAGACATTATCCAAGGGCCAGGCGCCACCGTTGCAGGCCTAGACGTTGACACGGACTTTGTCGTGAATGAAGCCGTCCTCTGGACTGCCTAGCAGATCACCAGTAAAGATTCCTCAGCCCTCCTAGGTCCAAACCAGGGAGGGCTTATCGTCTTCGTTGCACCTCTACTGGCTATATGGTCGCTAGTGAATGCGACTATGGGGTTGGATCCAGGCCGAAGGGACGGTTCGCTAGATAAACGCGATACTCCCGGACGCGTCCGCTTACTTCAAATCCACCGGCGCGTGGCAGGTAGCGAATGCCTCCAATCACGCGTGTCTCACCGAGGTCCAGAGCGAACTGGTGGGGAGGCGGTAGGGCACTGGCTCCTGCCTCCGAGTGCCAGTATGTGGAGGCTTGTCCGTCCAGCGCATGTTCTGCCTCTCCGGGCAGATAGTTCACCTCTTCGCTGCTGACCCAAAGAACCTTCCACCCGTTTCGCGGAAGCGGACGACCCTCGGTATCCACAACTTCGAGCCCTGCAATCGCTGCAGAGCGTCCTCCGTCGTAGGTGTTCAGAGCTTCCAAGGCGAGGTAACGGCCCTCGGCTGGACGTTCGAACATGACTTCCTGCCAACCCTCCGCCCTCGAAAAGGTACCGGTGAGCAACGGTTCCTCGGGCGCAAATGCCCCCCCTGCTCGCTTTGTCCCCGCGAAGTCGAGTTCTGGCCTAAGGTGATCCAAAATCGGCTGCCTCAGACCGCTGAGTCGAGGCTCAGTGGGACCAAGTAAGTCGAGGATGACGACTTCGTTGGCACCTTCGGTCAACCATGGAGCAGGGACGTAGAGAGTCTGTTGGGGACCGATGTTCCAGTACCGACCGAGGCAATGGCCATTGATCCAACCCAAGCCTTTTCCCCAACCGCGCACGTCGAGGAACGTGTCTCCCGTTTCCTTCAGTTGGAAAGTGCCGCGCCAAAACTTGGGTCCACTTTGCTCGACGGTAGAGAAGCGCAGTCGCGCTCGCATGACTTCATCGAAGGGGAGTGAGTACACGTCCCAACTTCCCAGTTCCTCGCCCTCAAAAATGACTGGGCCATGAACTCCTTTCCGATCGAATACCTGCTCACCATAGTTGACTCTGCCCATCGCATAAACCAACAGATCGAGTTGCGTGGGTTCCGTTCGCGCTGGTAGATCGAGGTGATAGCTCCCCGCTCGTCGGTCCATCATGCCTACTTGCTGCTCGCCGAGATACACCCATGCAAAATCGTGGACCGCCCGGACCGACAACCTACCCTCCCGTCCCGCTGGGAGCGTTGTTCGGTAAAGAATCGCCCCCCGACTCTGGCCGTAGAACTCCATCGTGCGTGGTGCTTCGTCCCGAAGGGGCTCAGGGAGGTTATCAAAGATGGCGGCAGTCTCGGACAAAACGAAGCTAGGAATCTCGACAACTTTGACTGCGTCGGCGGGATCAGGTAGGGTCTCGCCCACCTGAAGGTGGCGCGCCATCACAGCCCGAATCGCCTCAAACTTTGGCGTGATCCAGCCCGCTTCTGAGATTGGCGCGTCATAGTCGTAACTCGTTGTATCGGGGCTGAACGGGCGGTCTGCCCCTGCCCAAAAACCGAATGACGTACCACCATGGGCCATGTAAAGACTGAATGAGCGGTGTTGGGCAAGCATCGCGTCAAGGTCTGCGACGATCGGCCCTGGGTCTCCGGTACGGTGTTGACGGCCCCACATGTCAAACCAGGCCGGGTAGTACTCGCCATTCATCAGTGGGCCAGTTTTCTGGATCTTGCGTAGGCTTTCGAAAGCTGGTTCCGCCGCACCCGCCCCGAAGTTGACGACCTGGAAAAGGTCGTCACGATGCCCATTTGCGAGATCTCCGGCCGGGTTGCAGGCAAAGAGAGGGACGTCAAAACCGCCTTCCAGAAGGGTTTGTCGGAGCGCTCCCATGTATTCAGGATCATCGCCAAACGAGCCGTATTCGTTCTCCACCTGGACCATCAGGATTGGCCCGCCCCGCGTTATTTGCTGGGGTGAAAGAACGCGACCCACCTCAAGGAGATATCGTGTTGCCGGCTCCAAGTATTGGGGGTCAGTGGATCGCAACTTGATACCGTCACGTCGCGTCAGCCACCACGGGAGACCACCCATTTCCCACTCCGCGCAAGAGTACGGGCCCGGCCTGAGTAAGACCCACAGGCCTTCTTCCTGTGCGAGCCGACAGAATTCAGCCGCGTCGGCCTGGCCGGACCAGTCGAACTTGCCTTCCTCCCATTCGTGGAAGTTCCAGAACAGATAAACACAGACCGCGTTTAAGCCAAGCGCACGGCACATTTGCAGTCGATGCCGCCAGTACTCGCGCGGCACCCTTGGGAAGTGAATCTCGCCACAGCGAATGACGAACGGTTGGCCATTCAGCAGAAATTCTGTCTCTCCTATCGCAAAACTGAGTGATGAGACCTCAGGAGATCGCTCTTCTCGCGATTCGGCGGCCGATTCGGTGCGCTGTGCCAACACGACAACCATTATAGAAGCAAACTATCGCCGCACAAACCCTTGTGCTTAATGTGTTTTAAGGAACGATAATTGACGCTTTTGAGCCTGAAGTCTCGCGAAAGCACCTCCGGGATGGACTGATTCTGGTGGCCCTTATGTGCTTTATTGAATAAGAGCGCTTATAATGAACAAACGTTTGTGCAAAATGCACAGATCGTCCCACCGCATCGAAGCCATGAACGATAGATTTAAGGAAAGCATCAGGTCGCGATCCACTCTGGTCGACGTAGCAAGGATCGTCGGTGTGTCCACCTCCACCGTCTCCTCAGTCTTGGCGGGTAACTCCGGCCGAAGGCGAATCTCGGATGACACCTGCAGCAAGGTTCAGATTGCTGCCCAGGAACTTGGCTATACACCAAGTCTTCTCCACCGGAACATGCGCAGAGGCCGAACGCATGTCATATCGCTCTTCAATGCGTTCCGCAAACGGTCAAGCGGCGACCTCTACCTAGATCGGCTGTCTGGAGCTCTCGAACGGGCAGGCGGCGTCCTAGGTTACGACATTCTCATCCACGCGAATTTCAATCGAGATGCCCAGGAGACGTACGACTTTCTCAACGGTGGATTGGCTGATGGGTTGGTGCTATTCGGATCTACCGCTGATGAACCTCTGCTGCCTTTGTTGAGAGGTTCGAGCCTGCCAACTGTCCTTGTTGCGCCGCATCACGTCGAGCCTGAGTTTTCCACCGTGGTTGACGATGAGGCAGTAGGAATGAGGCTGATCGCGGAAGCTTTGGTGGAGCACGGTCACCGAAACATTGCTGCCGTCGTCGGTCAGCGTGGCGGAATGCTTGACCCAACCGGTCGCTTGCGGAGGCTTCGGGAGGAGCTTGCCCAACGCGACGTCGTGTTTGATGAGCGAAACATCATCGTCTACGACGACTCACCCCAGGATACGGTGCGGGCACTTCTCGCTATTAAGCCTCGCCCGACTGCGCTGTTCGTGTGGCACGATGGAAATGCCTACCGAATCGTCGAGGAATGTGAGGCTCAAGGTATTCGGGTGCCTCAAGACCTTTCCGTCGTAGGTTACGACGGCATTGTTTGGCCCTGCAAGTCCCCCCACGTCGTCGCAAGCGTGGCCGTTCCTCTTGAGGCAATGGCTGCATCTGGGTTGACTTTGCTCAATCGACTGATAGAAGGCGAGCCTGGCCCGCTTTTCGATACCATTCCCGTGAAATTCTCCCCTGGGACGACGCTCGGCCGACCGAACTCTTAACTCTCACAAGAACGCAACCAGCAACGGTGCCCTCGGTGACGAGGGGATCACGACGAATCCGACCACAGATTGACCTCAGGTAAACAGTGCTATAGAGCCGTACGACTCAGATCGAATCCATGCTACTCAACCTCATTCTCCTATCCATCGACTACCACGCATGGGCGGCGACGCCTCCGATGGGCTGGAACAGTTGGGACCCGTTCGGAACGACGATTACCGAGTCGCAGGCTCTTGAGCAGGCCGAGGTCATGGCCAAGCGCCTCAAACCTTTCGGCTGGACCTACTTCACCGTGGACATCCAATGGTACGAGGGGCAATCCAAAGGATTCGATTACAACCCCAACGCACGGCTGACGATGGACGGCTACGGTCGTCTCCTTCCCGCAGCAGAAAAGTTTCCTTCCGCCACGGAGAAAAAGGGATTCAAACCGCTTGCCGATGCGATCCACAAAAAGGGGCTCAAGTTCGGCATCCACATGATGCGTGGCATCCCTCGGCAGGCAGTTGAAGCGAATCTACCCATTCTTGGCACGCCTTACCATGCCGCTGACGTCGCGGACCGATCGAGCACCTGTTCGTGGAACCAAGACATGTATGGCGTCGACATGGCGAAGCCAGGCGCCCAAGCCTACTACGACTCTGTGTTTCGCCAGGCGGCGGCATGGGGCATCGACTTCGTGAAAGTAGACGATCTCTCTCGCCCCTACCACCAGGCTGAAATCGCAGGGATCCGCCGGGCGATCGATAAGACGGGGCGGAAGATCGTCTTCAGTACTTCGCCGGGAGAGACGCCTTTGAGTGCAGGGTCCCACGTCAATTCTCACGCGAACATGTGGCGGATCAGTGACGACTTCTGGGATGATTGGCATGCGCTGCTCGCACAGTTCAAGCGGCTTCACGATTGGACTCCGTTTCGACGCGAAGGCGCCTACCCCGATGCGGACATGCTGCCATTAGGCACTGTTGGCCTCGGACGCAAGAGTCGCTTTACGGCGGACGAGTCTCGTACGGTGATGACGCTGTGGTGCGTCGCCCGCTCGCCCCTGATCGATGGAAGCGACCTTACGAAGCTCGACGACGCGACTTTCTCCCTCCTCACTAACCCCGAGGTCATCGCCGTCAACCAGCACAGCGGAAACAATCGCCAGCTCTTCCGCACGGAGAATGCGGTTGCGTGGGTCGCTGACGTGCCGAACTCGCAAGACCGTTACCTGGCAGTGTTCAACATCGGTGAGACCTCCGCGAAGGTACCGGTCGATCTCAAGAGCCTTGGCTTCTCCGGCCTGGTTCGAGTCCGCGACCTGTGGACCCGCCAAGATCTCGGCCGCCTAGACGCGCTCGCTCCCGAATTGCCGCCTCACGGGGCGGAACTGTTCCGAGTCTCCAAATAGCGAAATCGCAAGCACCAACAAAATGAACTTGATAAACGCCCTGAACCTCGCCTTGGTTTTGCTGCCGGTCGGCCCACAAGCCAGTTCTCCTTCTTTGACAATCGATGTCGCCAAGCCAGGTGCACGTGTCAGCCCGTCGCTCTACGGCATCTTCTTTGAGGAGATAAACCAAGCTGGCGACGGCGGTCTCTATGCCGAGCTTCTGCGCAACCGCGGCCTCGAGACAACGGACGGCCCCAATAATCTGCCGATTGGCTGGTCGGGAAGCAACGTCGCTCTTGACCGCACGGAAGGACCGAACCCGGCGCATCGTGCTTCTCTCCGAATCAGCGATGGAGGTACGGCTGTGAATGAGGGATTTTGGGGCGTACCTCTCCGCAAAGGTGAGCGATATCGACTTGTTGTGTGGTCGAAAGGGTCCGGCGTGCTATCGACGACAGGTGGTGGGTTCTCCTCCTCTTTAGGCATTCCCGGCGATGGTTGGAAACGCATGGAGTGCACCATCACCGCGCGCAAAAGCGATGCGAAATCTCAACTCGCACTATCAGCAAAAGGTGGCCCCGTGTGGGTGGCCTATGCCTCGTTGTTTCCAGAGAAGACATGGAAAGGACGTCCTAACGGATTGCGCTCGGACTTGGCAGAGACCGTTGCCGCAATGAGGCCCGGCTTCGTTCGGTTCCCTGGTGGCTGTTATGTTGAGGGCGGCGACCGCTTCTCAGACGCGTTCGATTGGAAACGTAGCATCGGCCCTGTCGAAGACCGCCAAGGACTCGCCCACTCGATGTGGGGCTACTCAAACACGTTCGGTTTGGGTTTTCATGAGTACCTGCAGTGGTGCGAGGACATGGGAGCGGCACCACTGTTCGTGGTCAACTGCGGCATCGATCACCGCCAGGTTACGTCCATCGGTGAGATGGACAAGTGGGTGGGCGACGCGGTCGATGCCATCGAGTACGCAAACGGGCCCGTCACGTCGAAGTGGGGAGCCTTACGTGCCAAGAACGGCCACCCGAAGCCCTTTGCTCTGAAGTACATCGAGATCGGAAACGAGAATGGTGGCTGGTTCAATGGCGGAAACGATGCCTACGAGCCACGATATCGGATGATCTACGACGCGATCAAAGCGAAGTATCCCGACATCGTCACCATTTCGAACACGAACCTTTCGAACCAGCCCGTCGAGACCGTTGATGAGCACTACTACTCATCGCCTTCGTTCTTCTGGAAGAACGCGGGACGTTACGACACTTATAGTCGCAGAGGCCCGAAAGTCTACGTGGGCGAGTATGCGGTGACCGAGGGCTGCGGCCAAGGCAACCTCGCCGCCGCGTTGGGCGAAGCAGCCTTCATGACCGGCATCGAGCGCAACTCGGACGTCGTGCAAATGGCCTCTTACGCGCCTCTATTTGTGAACGTCAACAACCGGCAATGGAACCCTAACGCGATCGTGTTCGACGGAACCCGTTCCTACGGTACGCCCAGCTACCATGTCCAGCGCATGTTCTCAACCAACCGTGCCGACCGCAACGTCGGGGTGACCTCTCCAACCTTCATGGGCGAGGCACCTAAGCCCGGAGGTGGGATTGGACTGATGACATGGGCCACGAAATCTGAGTTTAAGGACATCACGCTCGTTTCCGGTGGCAACACACTTTACACGAGCGTAGACGTGACCAACGCTTCGCTGGTTGATCCTCAGGGCGATTGGAGCGTAAATGACGGCATCATCTCACAGTCGTCGCTGGAAAACAACCGCACCGTCCGAATCAAAGACGCGGTCGCCCCAGATGGCGACTACACGCTGAACCTCAAGGCTCGTAAGCTTGCCGGTGCGGAAGGCTTCCTCATCGTGTTCGACATGAAGGCGGGTCGGCAACTGCGCTTGAATGCGGGAGGATGGCAGAACAGCCTTACCGGCTTCGAGCGCGACGGCAGTATTACTGGCGAGCGTGTACCGGTAACGGTGGAGTCAAACCATTGGTATGACGTCCGCATCGAACGCCAAGGTAGCGTAACCCGGGCCTACCTCGACGGCAAGCTTGTGCAGACGCTACGCGAATCCGGCGCACTCGACTTCACCGCCATCGCAGGTGTTGACGATAAGACAAAGGAATTGATCGTCAAAGTCGTGAACGCATCCGACGCTACCCGAACGCTCCGCCTGAATATCGGTGGCGCACAGCTCAAAGGAACCGGCACTGCCTTGGTCCTAACCGGCCCCGATCTCATGTCGGAGAACGGCTTCGGTGCTCCGAACAAAATCGCTCCCCGGAAGACGACCGTCTCCGGGCTTAAGGCGGGAAGTCCCTACACTTTCCAACCTCGGTCCGTAACGGTGTTGCGGCTTGGGCTCCGCGAATAATTCGTACGTATCCTGGAATAAAAACTTGGATTTGCAGCGTGAAGCAGGGTCGATGGCGTAAACCGCACTCGACCCAATCGCGTCCAAGAATGCCGCGCGGCGAGATTCTGGACACATAATCGGGGCAGATGAAGCGACGAGAAGCTTGGGTCGGAAATTCAGAGAGATATGGCATTCTCCAGTGGCTTGGAGCCGCCAGCTTCGTCGTGTTCCTTGTCTTGCCAGGCGATGTTTCCATTCGCTTCCATATGTTTTGCGCCTAATATTAGGGATCATGTTGCGAAGCCCTCTTGGAAAGCACCTCTTGGTTGCACTCACAGTCCTCTCAATGGTCGAATGTGCGGCCAGTCAAAGAGCGGCTTCGCCTGCCGCCTCGAAGCAGATCGTCCGACTTGATCGGACGCATCAGATCTGGATCTATCGTCCACAGGGCAGGAAGGGACGACGACCGTTAGTATTGATCGGTCCTGCCGGCTCCCCTTTGTATAGCGGTATGACCCTGGGATCGGGTGATGAACCAGAACATACGCCTTATGTGCAGGCAGGATGTATCGTCGTCTCCTACGATATCTCCGGCCCAGTTTCGCAAGGTGACCGAAATCCTTTCCCTGCGATTCGGGAGTTCATGGACTCCGACATGGGAATCAAGGATGCCCAACGCGCGCTGAACTATGCGCTAAGGAACATTCCAGAAGTCGATCCCCATCGAGTGATAGCAATCGGCCACAGCTCCGCCGCCACGTTAGCCCTGCAAGTGACGGAGTCTGATCCGCGCATCACCGCATGCGTCGCCTACGCTCCTGTCACCGATGTGCCACAGCGAATTGGCCGAGTCGTATCGAGAATCGAGCGATCTGTTCCCGGCTTCAGCGCCAAGGTTCAGCAACTCTCCCCCGCAACCCGCGCCCACCGAATCCACCGCCCATTATTCCTCTTCCACGCCAACGACGACACCAACGTCCCCGCCACCGAAGTCCGCCAATTTGCCGCCGCCGTGCCCAAATCCAAACTCGTAGAAGTCCCCACCGGCGGCCACTACAACTCCATGCTCCAACAAGGCATGCCTGCCGCGCTCAAGTGGCTAAGGAGTCTCGGGTTCATGGATAAGTAGAGGTTGCCAATACACTCGTAGGGGGTTTCGCAGGACACAAACTGTTTGTATTCACTCCCTCGACACCATTTCGCGAAATTCAATGGGAAGTATTGTTTGTCATTTCTTCCTAATCCTAGTTACCCAGCCACGCTTTTCAGCCTCGGCCCCATCACACCGATATGCACTGAGATATCCGGATAAATAAGTATTTTACTGACATTATTATTAAGATGTACTAAAGGCTTTCTTGCTCAGACTCAATCTGCCTGATAAATTAGCACAGGCGTAATATCGAGGCTCTAAAAGCTTGATGACCGAACTTACTCTCGATCTCGGCCTTTGAGGTGCCTTTCAAGGCTGAGAAGAACCTGCGCGACTCGACGCAGCCTATGGAAGCGGCGTCCAATCGCAAGATATTGCATAGGGTTTGCTCATCCACTTAATGTTGATCGCGTTTGGCAAGCGGCAGACCGAGGGTTGCCGAACCTGGGAAGCGTGGTGATCGTTACCGATGCTCATGGCCAACCTCTAAGCCTTCGAGGAGCATTTGCTCCCGCTCTTCTTCTCGATTCAGTCTGGCTTGATGCAGACTAATGGTGTGCCGAACCTGCAAAACGTGGTGACCGGCACTGATTCTCAGGCCAACCTCTATGCTCTCGCGAAGGTGACGCTCACCCTCTTCGTGTCTGTTTTGTTGACATTCTTGACGCCCAATCAAGTGAAGCGCGATTGCCACTTCCAGGCGGTCTCCACCCCTGCGGATCACCTCACTGAAATAGCGTGAGGCTGTTGACCAGTCTCGTTCCGTATAAGAACTATATCCCCGAAGCCAAGGGGCCTCGATCGCTTGAGGAGGTAGGAGTCCATGGATCTCGTTCTCCTCCGCGAGAACGCCAGCAAACCAAATCTGACCTGTCCGCGCGGAATGCCAGCATTGCGAATATTGCCTTAACGCCTCCCCTGGATCTGTAATGGCAATGTGATAGGCCAATCCAGAGGGCTCTCGAAGGTAAGTTGGCACCGCCCCTACGTCGTTCTCTAATCGCTCCTGAGCGAACAACAGGATCAACTCATGAATACGAATCAGAAGATTCCTGCCACGAAAACCCTTGAGGAGGTATTCCCTTGCTTCGGTGTTGAGTCGCCAGTCACCATGGCCCGGAATCGAAAAAGGTGCCCTTGCAAAGGTATCAAGGAAGTCAGGGACCCAGGTGGCATGATTTGACACTTTCTCACATAGGAAACTTGCGAGTTCATCGGTAAGCAACGCAGGTACAGCTAAAGTCCTGGCCAAAGCTTCTGCTCCTATTGGCAAACCAGATAAGAATGCTCTTACACTGTCGGTCGCGACGTTATTCATTTCCATTACAACGACGCCACCAAATTACGCTTGAGACGAAGGCCCTGAACCTGTGCACGAACGACTTCTGGCCGCTGCCCGCTAGAATCAAGAACCGTTTCACACCTAACGGTAATCAATTCGGGCGTCTCGTCTGGGAAAAAAACGCCTAGGATTTTGGCAAGGTCCTCTTTGGCATGAGTCAGTTCCTCGTTAGCAAACACGCGAGGGAGTTCCATCACCAGGTCCGGCTCGGGCAGCTCTGGGCGGCGGTCAAGCATTGTAGTTTCCAAGAAGAAAACTACCGCACCACTAGCCACAAGCTCTACGACGCACTGGGACCACAACAACCGAAGCCAATAAAGTGTCTGAGTTGGCCACGGCACCCGCGGCTCAGCATAACAAAGAATGGCAAGTCTCTTTTGTACAGTATACAGCCGGAGCTGATTGTAAAAGTCCTTCACGCGAGCTTGCAACTGCCTATCACCTAAGTTCAACTCGACGCTAATGTCGCCGACAGAAAGGTCTCTTCCCACTTCATTACTTGATGCCACGTTAATCGTGACTTGCTTACTTTCAAGGTCCTCACTGGTTCTTAGGCCCAATACCTTCTCTGCTTCGTCCATGAATGAGTGGGGGTCCCGAGTGTTTGGGAAAGATGGATCAAGCTTCGGAACGAGGACATTGTGACGAGTGAAAAATTCCCACCGAATATGATCTATTAGGGCCACCGCGCCCGCGCCAGCTGGACCTGAGATGTGGACAAAACCTCCACGAGAGTGAAAGTATGGTTCCAGTTTGTCCAAGACCTCGCGCCAGTCGATGTGGTCAACCGGTTTGGGGGTACTCACAAGATATCGATGTCTCCGACTTTTATGTCTTCGTCGATTCGATTTCCACTCAATACGTCGAGGTGGTCTGTTTGCTTCGAAACTGTTACATCCTTGACCTCCAGGCGTTTGCTCCGGTTATTACTCGCGACTGACGTGGATTTGGCTGCCCTACTATTGCTCGAACGCATAAAGACCATCACGGCTAAACAGACTATGAATACGACGAAGGTAGTAGCCCAGCGCCAAAGTGGAGAGTCTACGCCTAGGGAAAATGTCAGAAAATACACTACAATGCCGCATGTAATCGCGACCGCCGAGTCCTGGACTACCTTCACAGCATAATACTACACCATGTCCACCTTGCACAAGCAACTCCTTGTCCAATAGTCCGCAATCGTTGCTTGGCAGTCGGCTGCCACTAAGGTATTATCGGCAGCACCCTGAATGTTTGAAACTGTCCAGTACGGCCAACCCCGACCCAATTTGAACTTGGTCGAAACCCCAACTGGGAGTTAACCTCACTGAGCTCAACGCTCACATATTTCTACCACGGAAATGTACTCAGAAAAAGCCAGAGAATACGCGGGATTTTGGTTACGGCCACGCCAGCTGTAAAGGCACCGGTGCGATATCCCCTTTTTATTTGCTCCACAGACTGTGCATGTCTTCGTTCGGACGGGCTGTATGGGTTGCATGTGGTTTCGGAGACCCGGTGGCGGCGCTGATGATTCTTTCAGCTCGGTCCTCCAACTCCGTGGGGGATTGCCCGACCAGCATACAAGCAACTCCACGGGCGTCATTGTTAAGTCCGTTTGAACAGTCAGCTTGCAGAAAAGTGACTCGATCGTGCTTACCACTGAGTTCAGTTCCTACCAGGTCACTGTAGCTGGTCTTAATCCCCGGAGCCGAGAATCGAACAAGAGCCGCATAGGCCGTATTTCGAATGGCACATTCTTGGGCTATGTCATCTCCAACAGCAATTTTGCATGCGAGCATATAAAGGTCCCTCCCGTGCACATGTCTGTGGAGCTCTGGAATCCAATCACCCGCAAGGCGGGGATTCACTTCTATAAGGAAGGGCCCGGTTGGAGTCTCGAGAAACTCAACGTGAAGGATGCAATCGTCTAGACCAGACAGCTGGCACAATTGCTCGATGCTCCGTGAAATAATGGGCCGAGGCATCCACGAACTGAAGTCGACAGCATGACCTGATTCGGTGAACTCAAACTCCTTGACTCTCGGTAAATACGTCGTTTGCAGGGCGAGGCGCAAGCCGCTCTGAATAACACATTCAACCGAGGATTCTGTTCCCTCAACGAGGTCTTCTACAATGAAATCACCGCCTCGGTAGTTCGTTGCTCTGGAGAATACTTCCCATGCCCGAGGAATATCCTCCTTAGACGCGATTTGCACTATGTGATAACTGCAGCTTCCTCGCCGTGGTTTCATGATGAGGGGACCCTGTTGGAGAGCAGCATCAACGCAGGCGAAAAAGGTCGACCAATCTGAACGCGACTCAATCAGGCGGACAGTTGCTGAGACGCACCCGGAGATCCTGTTCGCAAGCAGTCTAAATGCATACTTATCCAATACCTCGCCGAGGCTGGAATCGCATGGAAAACGCAACTTCATACGTTTTGCAGCACGGGCTGTTGCCACTAGATTTGGGTCGCGCAAGCAGATGACACCGTCGAGGCCACCGAGTCGTCTCTCTGCGGAACGAAGTGCGTCTAGGAGTTCCGAGTCAGTCGCATCGATGGAGCTTATGGGAACACACACATCGCTGAAGCAGAACAAACTGGAAGCCGGTTCCGAAATACATGCGACCTCATAGCCGCCTTGAAGGCGACTGATACCGAGTTCCCGAAGGTAGCTCAGGCCTACTACCGCAATTTTAGGCCTACCCATTTTCACTGCGGTACATTCACAAAAGTTAAAACGTTATTCGGCTCGTTGGCGATGTCAATAAGGGACACCATCGGGTTTGATTTCTTCAACATCCAAAGCACCTCGTGAAAAGTGGCAATTTCTGCGGCATCTACCGATGCGTTAGGGCCGGTAGGCAAATTTGGGAGTTTAGTATCAATGAGGTCACGGACAGCGTTGTACAGATCAGCCAGTTCACGGCTAGATTCAAACGGGGAAATCGCCTGCCGTGGTTCTTCCTTATGCAGCTTGACCGTAATTTGGTCTTTGTCCTGAACCACGTCGAAGGCCTTAGTTGTCGTGGGACCATTTGCATTCCCGGCTACTACTAGTGATAAGTGGGTGATTCCCACGACAACGTGCTTAACAGGCGCGGCTCGGGTGAAGTCGTCAACTTCAACGAGAATCCAGTCGTGCTCTGCAAATCGGTCATGGTATGCGGCTGCTACGAGCACTGAGGGCTCGTCGATTGGCTGGATCCACAAATACGGGACCGTACCTCCTTGCCCATTAAGCGTGTTTCTTATTGTCGTATCATAAGGGAACATCCATTCGAGCGGCTGCCGACCTGGCTTGCTCGGGCGGCTCAGGCCGCGCACAAGAAGTGGGTCGCGGGCAGGAGACACCCTCTTTATGAACTGGAGTTTGTAGTAACGGAAGCAATCGTTGATTTCCTCTAGTTTTGCATGTGGTGGCACTGCACGGACTTGAGCATCGACGAAAATAGTCTCTATTGTTTCGACCGGGGGATTGGCGGACCTCGACTTTGTTAGAAGAGACTTTAGAGCGATATTCTCAACTAGTGAACTATCCAAGATTTCATGGTTAGCGTTCGATTTCAAGTATGTACCCTGAAGTCTTAACAGCCCATCCTCATCCATCGACACGCGATCCGGTCGAACCAAAAACGGCCAAAGAATAAAGACGGCCCCAAAAACCACGCAGGCAACCAATATGGCAGCTACGAAGCGCCGAGCCTTTGGTGGCTGATGTTGCGATGTATTTGCCTCTGATGAAGTGTCCGAGGAACTGATCTTTCGAGGAGCAAAGTCCAGCAATTTAATCAGCAGGGCAGTTCCGGCGGCAATAAGGGCGGCAACTATTGTGGCGTCCATTTTTTGGTTCCCTTGGCAAGGCGTACGTCCCAATCTCCTGCCTAAAGTAAATCATATCATGATCTTTGCAAACATTGTCAAATTCATGGCGCGGCCTTGTCGCGCGTCAGCTTGTGGGAGGAAATATAACTCTAGCGTCGGGGCTCCTGCAATCGGGTATGGGCTTTCAGACACCGGCACTAGGTACGCAACATTGAAAGCAATGGCCCCCAAACTCTCTTTGTGCGTTCGGCAGGCACGGCCCAGCCCTAAGTTTGAAAACTATCTGAGACTGGTAGCCACGCTTTTCGGCAGTACTCGGATGGCATTACGCCGTGCAATGGGGCAGCTCTGGCTTTTTTTGAATTGTCGCTCTAGCCATGCATTGCCCTATTGAGACCTTCCGAGAACTACGGACCTGAATCACTACGTTTGCACATCAATTCGGCGTGTTCAACCTTCGCTTGTTTGGTACTGTGGCACGTGGTACGGCTCGAGATCGAAGTGACGTCGACGCCTTTGCTTCGTTCCCCAAAGCCAGTTCCAACCCAAAAACACAGAACTGACTGTCTCCTTTGAAGCTACTTTCCCATGAAGGGCAAGCGAAGATTAGCGAGGGACTGGCCACCGACCGCCGGTGTCATCGGTGGTGCAGTAGTATAGAGAAAGATCAGGGGTGTACAGCACCTGACGATCCCTAATCTAACAATTTATGAAGTGGATTGCTCCGACCGAACGTGATGTGAATAACCAGGCGCTTGAGCAGCGTTTATGGGCGGCGGCAGATCAGTTCCGCGCCAACAGCGGACTCACTGCCGCGCAATATTCCCAGCCAATTTTGGGTCTCATCTTTCTGCGGTTTGCCGAAGCCAGATTCGAGAAGCGGCACAAGGAGCTCGAAGCCGCCGCCACTAGCTCACGGCGTGGCAGTCAGATAGACGATCCGATGGCCTACAGCGCGGAAGGTGTTCTCTATCTCACAGATACCGCACGCTTCCCTCATCTCTTGAATCTGCCCGAGGATGCCGATATTGGCAAGGCGATCAATGCCGCGATGCGCGACATTGAACTGCATAACCCGTCACTGGCAGGGGTATTGCCCAAGACGTACAACATCTTTAGCAGCTCGCTCCTAAAGGACTTGCTAAAGAAAGTAAGTGAGATACCCGTTAGCCTCGAATTCGACGCCTTTGGCCGCATCTACGAATACTTTCTGGGCGAGTTCGCTCGAACCGAAGGCAGCAAGGGCGGAGAGTTCTACACGCCCAGCCCCATCGTCCGGCTACTTGTTGAAGTTCTGGAGCCGTACCATGGACGCATCCTGGATCCCGCCTGCGGAAGCGGCGGCATGTTCGTGCAGAGCGCACGGTTCGTCAGCGAGCATAAGAGCGATCCGGGCAAAGAACTCAGCATCTTCGGGGTCGAAAAAACGGACGAAACCGGCAAGCTCGCACGGATGAACCTCGCCATCCACGGACTAGAGGGGGACGTCAAGCACGGCGGTGAAATCAACAGCTATTACGACGACCCGCACAGCGCGGTTGGTAGGTTCGACTTCGTGCTCGCCAACCCGCCGTTTAACGTGAACGCAGTGGATAAAGAGCGGTTAGCCGGTGCCACCGGACTTGGCAAACGGTACCCTCTCGGCCTGCCGCGTACGGATAACGCGAACTACCTGTGGATTCAGTTGTTCTATTCCTCGCTAAACGAGACCGGCCGCGCCGGGTTCGTCATGGCAAACTCAGCATCCGACGCACGGTCGAGCGAACAGGATATTCGGCAGAAGTTGATCGAAGGCCGCGTGGTGGATGTCATGGTCGCCGTCGGCCCGAACATGTTTTATACCGTCACGCTGCCGTGTACGCTGTGGTTCCTCGATGCGTCCAAGTCTGCAGACCTGAAGATGGCGCATGATGCCGACGAAGCGACCCGCCGACGGACAGCTCAACACACTTGGCGCCAGGAGAGGGTGTTATTCCTGGATGCACGACACATCTATCGCCAAATCGACCGGGCCCACCGCGACTGGACCACCTCCCAGATCGGCTTTCTTGCGAATGTCGTGCGGCTCTTTAGAGGCGAAGAGCTCGATTACACCCTAGGCGGCGATGAGGCAAAAGCAAAGATTAAGGAACTCTTCTGCCATCACCCAACTGAACGAGAAGTTGCTGTGGGCGAAACTGGGCCAATCTACCGCGACGTACTGGGATTATGCAGGGCCGCTACTATCGACGAAATAGTCGCACAACAATATAGCCTCAATCCGGGCCGCTACGTTGGCGTCGCCCCCGGCGAAGATGTCAGTGACGAGGACTTCAAAGAACGCCTCACAGCGTTGAACGAAGAACTGGAAAGCTTGAACCTCCTAGCGCGCGAGCTCGAAGCCACTATCGCCCAAAACGTCGCGGAGATGTTGGAGGCATGAGTCGGTGCGCATGGACCAAAACGACGTTAGGTGATCAACTAACATTCCAGCGTGGCTTCGACATTACAAAAGACGAACAGTCCGATGGACCATATCCAGTCTATTCGTCATCAGGGCCAAAATCGACTCACTTCGAGTACAAGCTTGAAGGACCAGGTCTTATCATTGGTCGAAAGGGAACCCTAGGTTCTGCCTTCTTTGAAGAGGGGCGTTACTGGCCGCACGACACAACCCTTTGGGTCAAGGATTTCCGCGGCAACGACGCTAAATTCGCCTACTACTTCGTTCAGACGATGCACTTTGAGCAATACGACGCAGGCGCATCGAACCCGTCGCTCAATCGCAATCACATTCACTCGATTCCGATTCTTTGGCCATCGCTCGAAGAGCAGCGGCGCATCGCGGGCATCTTGTCAGCCTACGACGACCTGATCGAAAACTGCCAGCGTCGCATCCGAATCCTAGAGGAAATGGCCCGCAGCCTATACCGCGAGTGGTTCGTCCACTTCCGCTACCCCGGCCACGAATCCGTGCCTCGCGTGTTGCACACGTTAGGACTTGAGTCGGTTTTGGCACCGCCGGGTTGGGACGTGAGGCAGTTAAAGGATGTTTGTCAGGAAGTGCGACGCAACGTCCCGAAAGGCGCTTTGAACGAGCTAGTGCCCTATGTTGGACTTGAACACATCCCAAGAAGGTCAATGGCGCTTGACGACTGGGAGACAACCTCGGAACTAGGCTCGAACAAGCTAGAGTTCCGGCAAGGCGAAGTGCTTTTCGGGAAAATCCGCCCCTACTTCCACAAAGTCAGTGTCGCCCCATTTGACGGACTATGCTCCGCCGACACTATTGTCATCCGCGCTAAGCAACCCAAGTATTCGGCTCTTGTGACGGCTTTGGTGAGCAGCGACGGCTTTGTCGCCCAATCAGTCGCAAGTTCAAATGGATCAAAGATGCCGCGAGCTAACTGGCACGTATTGGAGAAAACGCTTTTTTTTGTGCCGCCTGAGCGCTTGTTGGAACAGTTCAGCGATGTGTTTGATGTAGCAATTCGCGAACAGCAGATCCTCGTACGCCAGGCGCACAACCTCCGCCAAACTCGCGACCTGCTTCTGAAGAAGCTCCTACTTAGCAGTCCGTCACGCGACTAGGTTCAGACGATGGAATTATCACTCAACGAACTATTCATTGCCTACCGTAAGGCTAAGGCAGAAGCATACCGTGATGGGAATGTGGCGAGCGGGCTGAAGTTTGCAGCTTTTGAGCAGGACCTGGTGGCGAATCTGGAGAAGTTATTGCCACATTTGGGAGAGGCCGAAACTGACTATTGGTCGGACGCACAGAACGTTGGTGCACTTACCAGCATTCCTAAGCGCCCTGCTCGCCAGCAGCCCAAGCAGTCGAGGTGGCATTACTTCGACGCAGATCCGCTCTTGCAGTGGCAAGGAAATGAAGATCGTGATAGCCCATCGTTAATGCCGTTCCGCGATATCATCGACCCGACAGTAGAAGCCCAAGTGCTTAGCGCACTGTGGATTATCCATGCTGGTTCGCACCTAGATAGGTTGCTATCAGACCGTCATGTATTCGCGAATCGAGTTGACCGCTTGAGAGATGCGAGTGGTGCGATGAAAATGGACAGTCATCGTCTGTTTCGTGCTTTCGCCGAACAGTATGGCAAGTGGCAAGCAAATGGCTACGAAGCGATTTCGAGGGCCTTGGCGGAAAATCGAGACGTAGTTGTGTACAACTTTGACCTAAAAGACTTTTACCATGAGATAAGGCCAGGATTCATTTCAAATGAGATTGCGTCGATAGAGGACCCTTTGGGCTACCCACATGCAATTCCATTAACAAAGCATCTACTGCAGGCGATGTCCACATGGACTCGACAATGTCTGGGTATTGAGTACGGCCTACCGGTGGGGCTGACTGCATCCGGCCTGATCGCTAATGTCCTACTCACGCCGATGGATCGCGAATTGGGGATTTTTGGCGACGTTTACTATGGCAGATACGTCGACGATATCTTCCTAGCAGTCAGCAGAGCGGGCGAGGATGCTAGCAGTACGGCAGCCATGGACAGGCTCGTTAGCTCCGTTAGCTGTTTCCGCTTCAATAGTGAGGCCTCCACAGAACAAGAAGTAAGGGTTGTTGTGAGGGATCACCCGGCATTGCAGCTTTCGAGGGAAAAGACCTCAATCAAGCGGTTACATGGACCGGCAGGCGTAGAAATCCTTCAAGCGTTGATTGAAGAGCAAAACGCCAGATCGAGTGAGCAGCGTGTTAAGCCTCCGTTGCCCTCTGATCCGGTGGAACTTGGCCGACGGGCGCTGATTCTGCGAGATGGTGACAACATCCAGGTGCATGAGCTTAGGTCAGCCAAGAGCATTGAGCTAAGAAGAGCGGCCTTTACCCAAATGCTACGACTGATGGAACGCTATGACATCGACCTTGCCCCATTTGATTGGCAAACGATTCGATCGAGGTTTTATGGACTAATCATCAGGCACTGCCTCACGCCGGACGAGTTCTATACCTACTTCAAACGCTTACCCTGGGTAATCGCCTTAATGGTCTCCTGCAATGATCAACGGGATTGGGAAGAGTTCGTAGAGAAATTGGTACTCCTGAAGGAGGTGGTTTCTCCAAGGGACGGCTTGCAGGCGGAGCGGTTTTGGAATTTACTATCATGGCAACTCGTCGAGGCAGTGGTAGGGGCGGCGAAGGCGGAGGATTTCGGAGTTGTGTCAGACCTTTCAGCCCAGATCCTCCGTAAACTAGGCAGCATTACTGTGGGCGACATTGACGCTAGCGCGCTTAGTCGAGATCTACACGCCGCCGATTGGGCGCGCGCACCATACGGTGAACGGTGGATTGCTGGCGAACCGCAGGAACAATTACAGTATGCAACTCCACTGGATCTGCTTCCTAGCGAAGTACGTAGATTCCAGGAGATCGTCACCCTCCCACCGTTTGACTGGCGTCCCATTCTGTTCCCAACTCGACCACTCTCCACTTATGCAATCACTTCATGCCTGCCGCTGCAGGAGCTACCAAATGTGGCGAGATACCTTCGTGCCTTTAGGGGATATGGAGGCAGTAACTTGCCGCTGGAATACCATGAGGAGGCTGTCGGACTGCAACGCCTGAAGGTCGGGACAGGTGGCACCACTTCCCGTGGCCTCAATCCCGGTAGTGCAGTAATTGCAGTTGCAAGCGTTGAGACACGGAACGATGATCTGCTGCAGTCACTTGCTCCTTCTCCGCCGACTAGGCTGTCAAGATATGAACGCATTCGCGGAATTGTGTCCGCAACCTTGAGGGCACGTGGCCAAGTCGATTACCTCGTTATGCCAGAACTTTGTCTGCCCCGGCGATGGGCGCAAGGCGTTGTGGAACTACTTGGCAATGCGAACATCTCGCTCATCGCCGGTCTTGAGTATAAAGTTGTGGGGCATGACGTGCAAAATCAGGCGCTTCTCGCTCTGACATCACATAGTCTGCCAGGACTGACCATTGCGATTCGAAGCGACAAGACACAACCAGCATGGGTTGAAAAGTTCGAATTAGAGCACGCAAAACCGCAGGCTTTTAAGTTCGTCAGCCGATCGCAATCGCCACTATTGGTCAGTCACGATGGCTTCTGCTTTTGTGCACTGATCTGTAGCGATTTCACCAATCTCGATTTACGAACACCGTTGCGCGGTGAAATCGATGGGCTATTCGTCTTGGAATGGAATCGAGATACCGATGGATTCAGCAACATGGTGGCTTCTTCTGCCACGGATCTGCATGCATACATCATTCAAGTCAACAATCGCCTTTTTGGAGATAGTTGGATACGTGGTCCATTCTGCGAACGATATGAACGTGACATCCTGAGGGTAAAAGGCGGGCGGGACGACTTCGTATTGACTGGAGAAATTGACTTCATGCAGTTGAGGCAATACCAGTTGCGGCGGCCGGAAATGAGTTGTGAGGACCAGACCAAGCTAATTGCCCGGCTTAATCGGATTCGCGATCGATCTCATCTACGGGAGTATTCTAAGGCACGCAAGTTCAAACCTGTGCCGATTGGGTTCAAGGCGAGCAAGTGGCGAGGCGGTTAAACATTCTATCAGTTAAAATTCATCGTTCGGTGGGCATCGGATGCCGCGACGACCTACCGATTCCGGTCGCACTCGATGAGTCCCATTACAGAATCGAATATCCTTTCCTGAGAAGTCGGCTACACGCTGGGCCGAGGAAATTCGTGTCCACGACCACCGTCGCTAAAAACTGAGTGTTGATCTTCTGTGTCAATGGGAAGGTTGGTAACATGAAAAATACGCCATGTCGCACGACTACACCGAAGATCAGCTAGTAGAGCAACCAGCGCTCTCATTGCTGGCCTCGATGGGTTGGTCGGTGACGAGTGCGCTCCATGAAGGTGATGTTGCGAATGGTTCACTCGGAAGGAGTGCGAGAGGCGAGGTCGTTCTCGGCCCTCGATTGCGCTCTGCGCTGAAAGCGTTGAACCCGGGATTTCCGCCTTCGGCGATTCAGAACGCCGTCGACCAGGTCACGGCGGACCGGAGCGGCATGAGCCTCGTTGGAGCGAACCGCGAAGTCTACGAACTTCTCAAGAATGGAGTGCTCGTCTCCCTTCCCGACGACCAACATGGCGGACAGAAGCAGGAGCGCGTGCGTATTCTCGACTGGCAACACGTCGACAGAAACGACTTCTTGGCGGTCAGTCAGTTGAAGATTCAAGGGCCGATGTATGCGGCGATCCCGGACGTAATCCTCTTTGTAAACGGCCTCCCGCTCATCGTGATGGAGTTCAAGAAGCCGGGTGTGGATGACCGAGTCGGGTTCGATGAAAACCTCACCAGCTACAAGCATTCGCTCAATGGGATTCCTAGCCTCTTTGTCTACAACGCGCTCCTTATCACGAGCAATGGAACGGACAGCCATGTGGGTTCTCTCACCGCGGACTGGGAGCGCTTCTTTGAGTGGAAACGGATTGAGCGAGAAGACGAGCCGCGCCGCATATCGCTTGAGGTGATCCTGCGGGGGACCTGCGAACCCTCGCGCTTGATGGACTTAGTAGAGAATTTCACCGTCTTTAGCGAGCTTTCTTTGGGAGTCGCTAAGATCGTCGGTCAGAACCACCAGTTCTTAGGTGTGAACAACGCCATCCTCGCTTCGCTGAAAGCCCGCGAGACGCTTACCGGACAGGGCGGCGTGTTTTGGCATACCCAGGGCTCGGGCAAGAGCTTTTCGATGGTGTTCTTTGCGCAGAAAATTCTGCGCAAGCACCCTGGGAACTGGACGTTTGTGATCATCACTGACCGGGTGGAGTTGGACGATCAGATAGCCAAAACGTTTAAGGCGTGTGGGGCCGTAAGTGATGCGGAGAGCAAACAGTGCCATGCAACTTCCGGCGCGCACCTGCGAGAATTGTTGGGCGGCAACCACCGCTACGTATTCACACTGATCCACAAATTTCAGACCAACGAAGTGCTTTGCGATCGCCGCGACGTGATCGTACTGGTGGATGAAGCCCACCGTAGCCAATACGACACGATGGCGATGAACATGCGTGCCGCCTTGCCGCAGGCCACATTTGTGGCGTTTACCGGTACCCCCCTGATCGCAGGGGAGGAACGTACTCGCGAGATCTTTGGCGACTACGTTTCGATTTACGACTTCCAGCAATCGGTGGAAGACAATGCCACGGTCCCCCTGTTTTACGAGAACCGAACTCCTGAGCTTCAACTAGTGAATCCGCAGCTCAACGACGACATTTACAACGTGGTGGAAGCGGCGGGATTGGATGAGGACGCCGAAGACCGCCTGGAGAAGCTCTTAGGAACGCAGTATCACCTCATCACTCGTGATGACCGCCTGGAGACGGTGGCGAAGGACATCGTATCTCACTTCCTAGGTCGCGGTTTTCAGGGTAAGGCAATGGTCGTTTCAATCGACAAAGCGACGGCCCTGCGCATGTATGACAAGGTTTGGGTGCACTGGGCGAAGGAGTTCGAGCGCGTCTCAAAGCGCTTACTCGTTGACGGCCTGTCGGATTCTGAGCGGGCGGAACTGACGGAACGACGCCGTATAATGGAGACGACGGACATGGCCGTGATCGTCTCACCCGAGCAGAACGAGATAGAGACGATGAGGGCCCGTGGGCTGAATATCTTGCCCCACCGCGAGCGGATGAACAAGGAGCACCTTGACGAGAAGTTTAAGGACACTTTGGATCCGCTTCGAATTGTTTTCGTATGTGCCATGTGGCTGACCGGTTTTGATGCGCCGTCTTGTTCAACGGTGTATCTGGACAAACCGATGCGCAACCACACGCTAATGCAGACCATTGCCAGGGCGAACCGTGTGTTTCCAGGCAAGTATTCCGGTGTGATCGTGGATTACGCCAATGTGTTCTTGTCTCTTGAGAAGGCACTTGCGATCTATGGGAAGGGCAGCGGCGGCGAGACGCCCGTTCGAGACAAGGACAGACTAGCGGAGACGCTTCGCTCAGCGGTTGAGGAAGCCGCAGCATTTTGCCACGAACATGGCGTGAGCATTGATGCCATCGAATCGGAACCAGCAGGATCGATTGAACGGCTGTCGT
The DNA here is from genome assembly GCA_903833215.1 of uncultured Armatimonadota bacterium. Classification (GTDB taxonomy): domain Bacteria; phylum Armatimonadota; class Fimbriimonadia; order Fimbriimonadales; family Fimbriimonadaceae; genus Fimbriimonas. Next base: position 97,392 of record CAILEM010000060.1, on the reverse strand, counting down.
TGGTTGTGCAAGCGGTTGAGAAATTGATCGCACCTGACCCGCTGCGGAAGAACTTTCTGGGGCATGTGAGGTTGGTCGAAACGCTGTATCGAGCAGTGAAACCGCACCCTTCGGCCATTGAATTCATGGGTAGGGTGCTGTGTTTGGGCGTCATCGCGGCGTCGATCAAGACCAAACTTACGCCCACACCGATGAAGCTGGACGATGTGCTCGCTAGCATCGAGAGGGTTCTAGACGCATCGATTGTGGGTGCGGGGTATTCGGTACGCGAGACTCCGAAGATAGACCTCTCCAAGATTGACTTCGAGGCACTGAACGCCAAATTCAAGAAGTCTCAGCAGAAGCAGACAGAGATTGAAGCACTTAAGGCAGCAATCAAGGCACAACTGGACAAGCTGATCTTGCTAAACAAGACGCGCATCGACTTTTTGGACAAATTCAACCAGTTGATCGATGCCTACAATACGGGCGCAGCTAGCATAGAGCAGTTATTCGAGGAACTCGTCAACCTCGCGCAGGGGATGAGCGCGGAACAGCAGCGGCATGTCCGTGAGCAGATGTCCGAAGAAGAGCTAGTAGTCTTCGACATCCTTACCCGCCCGGCACCGGACCTTTCTGATGCCGAACGGAAAGAAGTAAAGAAGGTGGCGCGTGAAATGCTTGCGCGACTGAAGGAGTACATGGTCATCGATTGGCGTCAGAAGCGCAGTTCGTTCTCTCGCGTTCGCTTGGTAATCGACGACTGTCTAGACAAAGGCTTGCCCGAGAAGTATGGTCCCGACATCTACAAGGACAAGTGCTCCGCCGTCTTTGACCACTTCTACGAAAAGTATCCCGAAGGCGACAAGAGCGTTTACGCTGTGGCAGTGTGAATGGTAACGGCTGGCGCGTCCACGCTACCATCTGGCTATGAAGGGCGCGGTCCGCAAAACCGAGTGCAATTAAGCTGTTCACGTCCAGCCGGAGTCTCATGGGAAATCCGCGAGGAGTTCAGCGACCTTGTCGCTTGTGAGTAGAGGCGCTCCGGGTTCGGCGGTTGCTACCGGCATGTGGGTTACCGCATCGATGCCGATGGTGACGGCGAACCTTTTCGGTATCAGCGGCGTGAGGACGATCGAGCCGTTGTCAAGCTTGATAGAGAACTCGTCGCCAGGACGAAGTCCCAATCGACTTCTTATCGAGCGAGGCACGACGACCTGGCCTTTTGTCGAGAGAGTTGTTCTCATTGTAAGTCAATCTAACCGGAAATCGGGGCGAAGGAAATCCGCCCCGCCCTTGTAATTTACTGAACGGATGGAGTCTTGCTCACCAGCCATGCCTCGCCGAGCGCTTTTTGGGCGGGCGTCGCTGCGGGGTCAACAACCACGGTGTGGATGGGGCGCTTGGCGGAAACCGGGATGATCGTCACATTGACGTCGGCGCTGCCGCGCTTGACGACGAGTTCGATCGGAGTCCCGACTTTCGCCCCCGTAATCGCGGTTTGAACCGCGCCGATCGCGTCTCGCATGTCTTTGCCATCGATGGACGTGCCGTTTACTGATTTGATCACATCGCTCGACTCTAGTTTGCCAGCCGCCGGGCCGCGGATTCCGCCTACTCCAATTCCACCACCAAAGGAGGGGGCGGCATTGAATCCGATCTCGGTAAATGTCTCGTCGTGGGTATCCAGCTTGAGGCCCATCTTCGTCAGTTGCTCTGCGATTGGCTTCTCCCCAGGCTGGTTCACAACCGAGTCGTAGAACGGACCAAGCGCGGGGCCACCGAACTTGATGCACAGCTTTCGGATTTCGCCTTCCTGGAATCCGGGCTTGTCGTTTTTGCACTCGTTGAAGAGCGCATGGGTGACATCGTCCAGAGAATGCTTGCCGTTCGTTTGGGCGCGAATCTCGGTATCCAGGCACAACCCGGCGAGCCAGCCAAGGTTGTAGTAGCTAATCTGGAAGCCATTGCTATTTCCGCGACCACCATTCGCCTCGCCAACGCGCAGGCTGGCGTCGTTTGCGGACACTGTCAACCGAGCCGGGTTGTTCTGGATCGCCCGCATGTTCTGGACGATCTCCCCGTAAAACTGCGGTCGAGTCCATGCGCCGTACCGATAGGGCAGCAAGCTGGCGTAGTAATCGGTGACGCCTTCCAGCCACCACAGGGCGCCCGTCTTCGGCAACTTCGTGTAGTCGAAGGGGCCAAGGACACTCGATCGAATTCGCTTGACGTTCCACAAGTGGAAGTACTCATGGGCGAGCAGGCTGAGCGAGCTGGGAGTAAGGTCACTGGAGAGGGTGATTTGGGTGCTGCTCAGGTGCTCAAGGCCGCCGCCACCGCGTCCGTGTGGCGTCACGATAAAGTGCCAAACATACTTGTGGTAAGGTGCCCCTCCAAAGAAATCCGTCTCCGCCGCGCTGACGAATCTGCAGTTCTTTAGGATCAAGTCCTTATCGATCATGTCCTTGCCTGCACCCTCAAGGACGATCGTGTGGGTTTTGCCGCGCAGGTTGTAGGTCTCGACTTTGACATCGCCCGTGCTCATCGGGTTGTCGGCGAGAACGTCGTAAGTCGGCGCGCTAAAGGTGTTTGCTGGCCCGGACGTCGGATCCAAGCCCACGAGGCATGGCCAGCCCGACGGGACGTCGAACGTCACCTTGCACCGTTCCTTCTTGCGGTCGACTGCGTAGAGGTAGACCGATGGGCCAGAAAGCTGAACGTAGCTCTCGTCAACCGGGCCGCGTCCCCCACCTCCGAATCCGCCGCCTCGGGTCGACGTCCAGTAGTGGAGCTTGACCGTCCCCGGTGCGGTCGCTGCGATCGCCCAAGTACTGCCGTCTGGATGAGTGACAGCCAGTGCTGCCCCTGATGCATCTGTTACGGCGAGATCGTGGACGCTCTGCCCGCCGTCACGCTGAAAATAGGCACCTGGTGCCCAATTGGGAATCTGAACGGTCAGTGGACCCGCCGCCGCAACCGGCACCGACATCGTGACCTCAAACCGGTGGTCGGTCGTATTGACCTTAACTCGGTAATCAATCTCCGCCATAGCGGAGGCGGTCCAAATACAAGCAAGCGAGGCAAACAGCAGGCGGCGCATATGCCATTTTGCCACCCGACCCCTACGATGCGCAAGATCGACACAAATGCTCAAGCCGGTACGGCACCCATGTATTGGTTTCCATGCAAGGAATGCGAATTCCTCCTCATTCAAAAAGGCCCCTGATCGGGGATGAGGTTGAGGCTTACTGCGTGGAATTGGATGACGAAATCCAGTTGTCAGCCCCCTGCCCTACGGCAGGGAAACGATTGCGGTGAGGTCTTCGAGGCCAGCGAAGTCAACTGCGTTGCGCGTAAACAGCGGTAGTCCCAAGCTTACGGATGTGGCGGCGATCATCAAATCGACCGCACGCGCTCCTCTAGGCTTTCGGCCGACAGCCGAAACCGCAGCGAAGACGAGGCCGTATGCTCTGGCGCAGTCGGCATCGAACGGAATTGGAGACATATACGCCTCGATGAATTGGAGCCTTGCCTGCCGCCGAGCTCGTTCGTCCACATCCGAGGTTGCGTGTGGGCCAGCACTTAACTCAGCCATAGAGATCGCTGAAATGGATGCCTCGTTCGGCAGGAGCTCGGGATCAATCGACTCGAGATCGATGAGGACCGAAGTGTCGAGCAAGCCCTGCGCGTATTTAGCCATGAGGTGAGGGATCTTGGTCTAGGAATGCATCTACGTCTGCTCGAAAACGCTTGTAGTCAACTTTGGGAGCACTGGCCAATTTGGCTTGGAGTTGCCGTATGTCGACAAAACGGTTTCGCTGAACGGGTGTTAGCTCGCCCACGGGGACTCCGTTTCGCGCAATTGTAAATGCCTCCCCGCTTTCGAGCGCCCGCATCACCTCCCCGCTATCATTCCGAAGCTCTCGCTGATTCAACGTTCGTCGCATATTGCCAAGTGTAGCAGACGTGCTACATGTCTTTGCCGTTTCATTTTTGGAAGGTTAGCCGAAATGTCGGCCACAACCATCTGGCTGACACCAGGAACGCAGGTAAGGGTTTGAAGTTCGATTGCGTCACCTAGATTCAATCCGCGGCGGAGTACGTTACAGTTCCCGACGCGGACCTCGTCGCCGACAGAACGTTTTTTGTCGCCGTCCTAGAGTGTCGACTGGCTTCTTGTCATGAACCTGTCGGAGTTGTCAGGAACAAGATAGCGGCGAGGGGGTTCGCTGAATTACATCAGCTAAACGAAACAATAGAAGTCAGCCTAGTCGAGGAAGGTCAACACCAGGATTCCCCCTCAAGAGTGGCAATGACTTCACCGATATTATCGAGGTTATTGACGGCAGGCTTGCCAAGACTTTCCGGCTCGATGGTGTATGTCGTCGTCGCAGTTCTTATCGACTTTGAGGTCAATCCAGACCGGACAGCTTCATTAAGCATTTCTTTAAATGAAACGTCTTTTGCTACGCTTTCCTGCTTTAGCCTCGCGAACATATCTTCGTCGAGGGTGATAGTTGTTCTGATACCCTTGATACCCATATTCTAGATTCATTATCGTCGAGCTAACAGGAGGTTTGAAAGCTATTTGGGACGGCCAGCCGCAGAATAAAGGCACAGAGCACTCGATCCAGAACAACCGCAAGAATCGGGTTGGAGTATGGGGCAAGGGTTGCGCAGACTCTTCCCATGGCGACCAGCTTTCAAATTCAGTCCCTCAACTACGGCCAATTTGCAGGCTTCTTCAGCATGTCAGATGAAGAACTCGCCTCCTTGGATGCCGTCCGAATGATCGTCACCGACTTCCCTGGGACCCCATGCCGGGTTTCTCTACAAGACGCGCAAGTGGGTGACGAGGTGATTCTTGTCTCGTTCACCCACTTGGAGGTGGGCTCACCCTACCACGCTCGCGGCCCCGTCTTTGTCCGCAAGGATGTGCCGTCGGCCAGTTTGTCCCCGAATCAGGTTCCAGATATGCTGAAGAGCCGAATGTTGTCCCTTAGAGCATACAATTCACAGAGGATGATGCTTGACGCCACTGTTACTCCCGGAGAAAGTGCCGAATCTGCGATTCAAGCCTTTTTCGCAAATCCAGAGACAGAGGTGATTCACATTCACTTTGCTAAGCAAGGCTGCTTCGCCTGCTCGGCGGTAAGAGCGTGAAGCTCGACTCGCCGACCTTCGACCTCGTCGCCGCGGCGATACTACACCTGAGTGAGAAGGACGGAAACGCCACTCTCGAAGAGCTCAGCAAGGAGGTTCACATCAGTCCGTTTCACCTGCAGCGGCTGTTCGTCGATTGGGCTGGGGTTTCGCCGAAAGAGTTTGCCCAGGCTATGCGTCATGCGAGGGCTAAGACGCTTATCCGTTCGCAAAATCTTCTGGATTCCAGCTACGACCTCGGCCTGTCGAGTGCGTCCCGATTACACGACTTGTTCCTTTCCGTCGAGTCAATGACGCCTGGAGAATCGAAGTCACTTGGACGTGACCTTGTGATTCGATGGGGAGTCTTCGACACACCCTTCGGGAATGCGCTCTTTGCGGCAACACCGCGGGGGCTCTGCCGTCTCAGTTTTGTGGCCAAGTCCGAGGAAGGAGAGATTGAACTCCTTCGAGAATGGCCAAACGCCACCCATATCCAGGATCGTCACTATCTGGAGATGACCGTAAACGAAGTCGTCAGGCGCATGGAGGGAGCTTCTCCGGCTGCCACCATCGGGGTTGTAATGAGAGGTTCTCCCTTCCGACTTCAAGTTTGGAAGGCGCTACTCGAGGTTCCAACCGGCGACGTCGTGTCTTATTCGAACCTGGCCGACGCCGCTGGACTCCCAAAGGCAGTCCGTGCCGTCGCGTCAAGCGTTGCGAAAAACGACCTCGCCTTTTTAATTCCGTGCCATCGAGTTATTCGTGCAAGCGGCGTTCTTGGTGGGTACCGATGGGGCGAATCTCGTAAGGTAGCCATGCTCGGTCTCGAATCTCTCGCGGCTGCGTAGTGATGCGAGATGGAGAGCATCCAATCCGAGAAATAAGGTGAATCGCGGGGGTAGCTAGCAAAAGGCAGACGTATTCCGTTATCGCGGTAACCTTTGTGCCATGGACAAGAACCTCATTAGTCGACGTAGACTCCTGGGTCACGCTGCGGCCACATCTCTGGTTGCCGCCGTTTCACCTCTCGGCCATACCACCCCTGCTGAGATCTCTTCTCCACGCAGTCGGGAAACCTTTGACTTCGGCTGGCGCTTCTTAAATGGCGATGTGCCGGGCGGCCAGTTGAATGGTTTCGACGACTCCCAGTGGCGCCCCCTCGACTTGCCGCACGATTGGAGTATCGAAGGACCTTATAGCGAGAAGGAAGTGGCTCAAGGAAGCCTGCCCACTGGCATAGCCTGGTACCGCAAACGATTCCGCGGCCCCAAGGCCGCAAAGGGAATGGTCGTCAGCTTGGAGTTCGACGGCATCTACGAATATGGTGAAGTCTGGATCAACGAGCATCGCCTCGGCCTTCGCCCGAACGGCTACGTTCCCGTCGCCTACGATGTCACGAAGTACCTGAATCCCGACGGTGAGAACATCGTGGCGGTCAAGGTCGACAACTCCCATCAACCCAACAGCCGGTGGTACTCCGGCTCCGGCATTTATCGCCACATATGGCTGACAGTCACCGATTCCCTCCATGTCGGCCAATGGGGTGTGTTCGTTACAACCCCATCCGTCACTGCTGGACGCGCGACGGTCCAGGCCAAAACGACTGTCCGCAACGATGGAAATCGACCCGCCGCTTGCGCTTTGACGACCACGATCGTCGACGAAACCGGTGCTCGACTCCAATCGGTCGAGACGAGCCAGACGGTCGCGGCAGGTGCCGAAGTCGAGTTCATCCAAATGCTCCAGATCGAGAAGCCAAGGCTGTGGTCGGTCGAGACGCCGGTCCTATACCGTGCCGTCACCACCGTGAAGGGTGATGGGCGTGTTACGGACGAAACCGCAACCTCCTTCGGTGTCCGGGAGGCGATCTTCGATGCTGATCTCGGCTTCATCTTGAATGGAAAGCAGGTGAAGCTCAATGGCGTGTGCCTCCACCATGAGGCGGGAGCGGTCGGCTCAGCCGTGCCCGAGCGAGTATGGGAAAGGCGGCTGGAGATCCTGAAAGCGATGGGCTGCAATGCCATCCGAACCAGCCACAACCCCGTTGCTGCCGAGTTCCTCGACCTTTGCGACCGCATGGGCTTTCTCGTGATGGCAGAGGCGTTCGACGAGTGGAAGGTCGCCAAATTCCCGTACGGGCCGAAGCACAGTTACGTGGAATTCTTCGATGAATGGTACGAGCGCGATCTCGTGAGTTTCATTCATCGCGACCGCAACCATCCCTCAATTGTCGTGTGGAGCGCCGGCAACGAGATCCCCGACCAGGCGTATGCGAGCGGGGCAGAGACCCTGCGTAAGCTCGTCACCGTGTTCCACCGCGAGGACCCGACAAGGATGGTAACGGCCGGGCTCGACCATATGGCTTCCGACCCTCCCGAGGGTCGCGCACGTCCCGAGTTTCTCGCCGAACTCGACATCAAGGGATATAACTATGTCGATCGTTGGGGACCTCAGGCCTCCCTGTATTACGGCATCGACAAAGAAGCCCATCGCGACTGGCGAGTTATCGGCACTGAACACGGTGCTCTGGGTGGCGTACGAGGTGACTACCGAGACCTCTTCTCCGGCATGAGTGCCGCTCGACTCATTGACGTTGAGGGTCGGTGGCGCTTTATTCGGCTCCACGATTACGTCGCAGGTGACTTCATGTGGACCGGAATAGACTATCTCGGTGAGTCCCAATGGCCGCGAAAAGGCTCGATGGCCGGCGTCATCGATACCTGCGGATTTCCCAAAGACGGCTATTACTTCTATCAAAGCCAGTGGACCGACGCACCCATGATCCACCTGTTTCCGCACTGGAACTGGGCTGGTCAAGAGGGTCGATTCATCCCGGTAAGGTGCTTCACCAACTGCGATAGCGTTGAGCTATTCCTCAACGGAAAGTCCATTGGGGTGAAAGGCTACTCTTTCCCGCATAGCGGTTTCGTCAAGAACTGGGGCGAATTTCCAAGCCGTTCTCACGGCATTCGAACTACTGCCGACCTCCACCTTGAATGGGATGTGCCTTATGAGCCGGGCACGCTAAAAGCAGTCGGAACTCGCGATGGCAAGGTTGTCTCTACCGTGGAACTCACTACCGTCGGAGTAGCCGCCGCACTCCAACTCATTCCTGATCGCCCGCAGATCCAAGCCGACCGTCGCGATGTCGCTCACTTTGTCGTCACCGTCGTTGATGAGCACGGACGGACCGTGCCCGATGCCGACCATGAGATTGAGTTTTCCATTGCCGGCCCTGCAGCCCTCATAGGCGTCGACAACGGCGACATGGGTAGCCACGAGTCTTATAAGGCGCGTCGAAGGAAAGCACTTCACGGCCTCGCGATCGTCATCGTTCAATCCACATCGAAACCTGGATCAATCGTCCTCACCGCCACCAGCCCCGGTCTGAAGTCGGCGTCGGCGACAGTGGTCTCAGGCATTTCTCCAGCCTGAGACCACAGTGGAGGAGCTTGGGCACATAATTCGAACAGATGAGACGACGAGAGGCTTGGGTGGGAAGCTCCGCAAGGGTTGGCATTCTGCAGGGCATTGGTACCGTCGGTTGCCTAATCTCGATTGCGCTTGTCTGCCTGTCCTTTGTCACCCCTGGGGACCCCTCGATTCGTTATGAAATGTTTGTGGCAGCGCATACGTTGCTCTACTCCTGCTCCGCATTGGCATTCCTTGCAGACATCGTGGCGAAACGGCCATTCTCCTCGCAAAGGCTCGTTCTGACCGTTGTGCTGGGGTTCGTTTACGGCATTCTCGGGCCGCTTGTCATGTCTGCGGCTGTAGCTGCCCAGCGCAGGTGACCGGCGCACACCCTACACTCGCCGTGCAACCCGCAAGGTCGTTAGGTAGTGCTTTCGAATGCTTCCGGTAGCACCTGTGGCAATGACTTGGTGGATGCCTTGAAAAAGCCGTCGGCGCACATCCGGTTCGAGAGCCCAATGATCGGAATAGGTACCGAGAAGGTCAATATACTGATCGGCAGTGCGTTCGATGTACCACAGCTCACGGACCACTTCTGGTAATTCGAAAGCGCCAGTAAGGTTCATTTCGGCAATGTGATCGTCGTCACTTTTGTCGAAGGCACCTGGTTCGGGGAGCGATTGAACCTTTACTTCTCTCTGACTGCCGGTTACCGCTCCATAGACTTCTTGGAGTGCGATAAAGAGAGGATCGAAGTTCTCTGGGTAGAAATGCTCTGAGGACATAACCGCGATGTGGCCTCCCGCTTTGAGCACCGAATCTGCCTTGAAATATCGAACTTGCGGCTGAATCCAGTGCCACGAAGCTGAAGCGAACGCCAAGTCGTAGGTATCCCCTTTCGGATCCCAGTCCTCGAACTTGGACACCACGACCTTGGCCACAGGAAAAGGAGCAAGATTACGGCGGGCAATCGCCGCCATATTCTCGCCGAGTTCAACGCAAGTCAGGCGGGCACCGCGCTCGGCCAGGCTTCGCGAAGCCTGCCCCGTCCCGCACCCAACTTCGACCACGTTCGGCTGGTCATCCAAATCTGCCATGCGCCAAAGGTGGTCAAACACGATCGGCGGATACGTCGGTCGAGCCCGATCGTACCGCTCAGCTTCCTCGTTAAACGAGGCCGCCCGGAGTGCTCGATCTTCCCATGAAAGTGTGGCCATTTGCCGATTATGACGGGGCTGACAGCACCCTTCCTTTGATCCAACTGCTCAACTCGTCGGAGACGAAAAGGGATGGGAAGTACCGCTCGATTCTACGATCCTTGCGCCTACTTTGCCCCGGTTTTGGGCTTTACGGCGCTCAAAGGGCGGTCTCGGACAATTTGGCTTTCAACAGAACCGAGTACAACTCCATCGATCATCTCTTCCAGCTCCCAGAGGGAATCAGGTCCATTCATTCCGTAATTCTCGACCTCTTTTGTCCGCTTTGCCCATTTGACGGTCGTGATGACGGAAGTCTGGTCGGTGTAATTACTCGTGTATTTGGATGCAAACGATTCGAAGCCTATCCTGCGGATCGCTGCCGCCAATCGCTCGAAATCGCGCGGTGAAGTCTGCGTTTCGACATTCCCCATGTTCTGAACGTTTGCTTCGCCGTGATAATGAATCTTTCCCGAGCGCTCTATCGTGGCAGTGTAAACAGGGCATGTCCCAAAGCAGTACGTGCGCTCAAGAGAGATGCTTGTGGGAATCTCACGCGCCTTTTGCTCAGGCGTGAAGGCAAGAGATAGTGGTAGCAGAAGTAGAGCGGTGATACTCACGATTCCAGTCTAGTGGAAGTGAGTCCGAATTGGTCAAGGACCATGGAAAGAAGTTTCTGTAGAAATGCACCGGCAGAATGAGTGTGGATAACAACTAGAGTTCGCACTACATCTGGGACTCGAAAGCAGCGCACAGCATGTCGTAAGCCCTATAATCGTTGAATTATGCCTTTCACCAAGCTTTGGCTGCCTCGGGTCGGGATCGGTCTTTCGTTTGCAGTTGCCGTCGTTGCTCTGTCCGCCCAAACCAAGGGGACGCCAGCTAAGCCGGTTTTCGTGGATGGCCAGGCGCAAGTAGTCGAGGCATTTTCGAAGTCGTCCGAATGGATACGCGAAAGCTTGTGGGTGGAGACGGAGTTTGATTCGGCCCATGTGGGAAAGCATGATCGGGTGTTTGTTGATGTGACGCGACCCAAACAAACCGACACCGATGGTTTGCGGGTACCCGTCATTTACGAGTCATCGCCTTACTTTGCTGGCACGGGAGATGGGCCGGGCATCAATTGGGACGTCCACCAAGAGCTTGGCACCGAGCCGACGCCTCGGACTTTTCATCCCAATATCCGATTCGATGCGAAGCGAACACGCATTTCGAACGATTTTGTCGGGACATGGGTCCCACGTGGATTTGCGGTCGTCCACTCGGAGGCACCCGGAACAGGATTGTCGACGGGATGTCCGACGGTTGGCGGAGTGCCCGAGCGCTATGCGCCCAAGGCGGTCATCGATTGGTTGAACGGGCGCGCGAAGGGATTCACGTCGGTCGATGGTCAGACTCAGGTCTTCGCAAAATGGTCCACGGGCAAGGTTGGGATGATAGGAACCTCCTACAACGGGACGATTCCCATCGCGGCGGCAACGACCGGCGTGAAGGGGCTCGAGTGCATCATTCCGGTCTCGCCGAACACGTCTTACTACCACTATTACCGTTCAAACGGACTCGTTCGAAGCCCAGGCGGCTACCTCGGAGAGGACGTGGATTCGCTGTACGATTTCATTCACAGCGGTGATCCAGCACTGCGAGACATCGCAAATCGGCTGTACCGCGACGGTGAATTGGCCAAGGGCCAAGATCGCAAAACCGGCGACTACAACGATTTCTGGGAAGGGCGAGACCTGCTCCGGTTCGCAAGTGGCATTCGATGTGCGGTCTTGATGTGCCACGGCTTCAACGACTGGAATGTGGTGCCTGAGCACAGCACACGAATCAGTCAGGCCGTCAAAGGTAGAGTGCCGCTCATCCAGTATTTCCACCAAGGGGGGCACGGCGGCGAACCACCGATGGAACTGCAGAACAAGTGGTTTACCCGCTTCCTTTACGGAGTTCCTAACGGAGTTGAGAACGGGCCGAAGGCCTACATTGTGCGGGAAAGTGTGCCCGGTGGCCCTCGACGCGCTGGTCCTCCCGTGCCCTACGCAGATTTCCCCAATCCCGAAGCAAAGCCTGTGACCCTGTTCCCAACCTCGGGAGGCAGAACGGCAGGCGGACTCTCAACATCTCGCACGCCGAAGCAAGGAAGGGAAGACCTGATTGATGATGTGTCCTTTGATGCACCATCGCTCGCTCTTGCCGACGATTCAACCCACCGCCTGATCTACGCTGCGCCGAAACTTACGACCCCACTTCACCTTTCTGGCACCGCTCGCGTGACGCTGCGACTTGCATCGAGCACTCCCGCCGCGAATCTGTCGGTCTATTTGGTGCAACTCCCATGGACTCGTGTCCAGATCGGAACTGCCAATCTCATCACCCGAGGATGGGCGGACCCTCAGAACTATCGATCTCTTAAGAACGGAGGCGACTATCACTTCAAGACCCCCGGTGTTCCCCTCAAACCGGGCCAATTCGTGAACCTAACGTTTGACCTCCAACCGAAAGATCAGATCATCCCCGCCAGCAAGCGCATCGCCTTGATGATCCTTTCCAGCGATCGCGACTTCACCCTTTGGCCTAAACCCGGCACGACGCTAACCGTCGATCTCGACGCGACCCGAATCGAGCTTCCTGTTATCGGTGGCAAGGCGGCATTCGATCAATCGGTTCTTGGGGCGAAATAGGGTGCCGTTGACCAGACGTATAAGCGCCTCGGTGTCTTGAATTGAACCTAAAGGTTAGATGAATCGCTTTGAAAAACCGAAGCGCGGAAGATTACGTGACCCTCTACAAGCGGGCATTCCGAGGTTACGGAACACGGGCGCTGTGGCATATGCGCCCGGTTAGTGAGCCTGCGCCAGCCGACGCCTTGGCGATCACGTCCGCCCTTCGAACTCACGCAGGGATGGATGGTCGTCGCCTGGCCGAGCAGATCGAAGAGTTGTGCCTTCCCGCTCACTAACATATGTACTTCGCCTGCTTGCCGTCCACCGTTTCCTGTTCGCAAACCTTTCGCTGCAGGGTGATCACCGGCGGAGGTTATCGCCAAGCAGATTGAAATGACTGTTTTGAACGAGCAAGGAAATTGGGTCAAACCGCGACGATGCTCAGTTACTCGGGCAAGTCGCCCCAAATTTCTTGAAGTAGAGCGAGATCAGCTTGGTCCTTGGGTCGCCCGGCCGTCCGCTTTGATTTCACAAACTCTCGAAAGCCAATTACGGGAACGAGGACGCCCGCGATTGAAGCCTCCGTCCTGCCTGCCCAAGCTGTTTCGAAGCTGTCTTCTCCCAAAAAGTTGAGCAGGTCGACCGCCTGTGGCTTAACCCCCAGCGTAACCATCTGGCGATCTTGTTCCCAAAATGGCCGCAAAGTCTCGTCGCTCACTTCGAAGCCAAAGGCTCGAAGGGCGTCGGCCAACCGGTGTGTGTTATCGGCGGACCGCCTTATCCACAAGTCGATGTCCTCGGTGTACCGAGGTCTCGCATGGATCGCAAGGGCTGTTGACCCAACCACCAAGTATTCAACGTTGTGAATACGAAGTAATTCTAAGAGTTCGATCAAGTCCGGGTGCATCGGCATTCCAAATACGCATCAGTTCGACAAATATATCGGCTCGCTCTTGGATGGTCCGATCTCGCCACTGTCTCGCACGCTCACGATCGAGGTCCGCTGCTGGCCCGATGACAAGATCAGATGATGGCCGAATTCCTCGATTCATGTGTTGAAGTTACCATGCGGCGGCTATCAACTGTCTATTTGCTATGGTAACGCCAATTTGCATTGGAGATAAGTCCGTTCTATGCTCCTTCAGATCACCTGTATCTCCTGCAACTCAACTTGATGCACGATGAGACCTCCAATATATTCGCAAACACATGGGCGATCCTCATATTCACAGCGCCCTACTCAGCCCTTCCCACTTCACCTTCCACTTTCCATTCTTCGGGAATCCAGGCGCATCGGTTTTCGGCGCGCCATCCCAACCGGCGGCCATGAGGGCTACGGCGTAGAGAAGGCCCCCGTTGGCGGGGAAGTAGGGGATGGGGCCGCCGGTGGCGAGGCCGTGGGCGTCGAATTGGAAACCGGGCGATGAATGCAGTAGCATGTCGATCGCTTGATCAGGCTGACCAAGGCGGGCAGCGCACATGGCAAGCATGGGAAAATCCCAGCCCCAAGTGTGGTTGAAGTCCCAAGTCGACGTCACTCTGGCGAAAGTCTTGCGCATCGTCGCGGGATCCACGCCATCGCCAGGCAGCAGTCCAAAAGCACCAGTTAGAGCGGGATGCTCAAAGTTCCACTTCGTCCACATATCCTTCACGCCTTCATGAAGCACATACAGACCGTCTTGCTTTGGAAGCGGCGATAGCCCGTTAAGAACCTTGGTCCAAAGAGGCCGAGTTTTCAGACCCATTCGCTTTCGCCATTCCTGGGCAGTTCGCAATCCGAAGCGCCAATAGCCTAACTCAAACGTTGGGTTCATCGTTGTTTTGGGTTTTGTATTCTCAGAAACCAAGACAATTGGCGGACCCAGGACATAACGCCCAGATTTTGGTTCTTGGTATGCGAACGTCGCCAGGAAGTCGGCGGTGGCCTCTACAATCGGCTGCCATTTCTTCAAGGTCTCCTTTGTGGGATGTGCGCGATAATCCAACTCAGCAAAGAAAATCGGATGCGGCTGCTGCCAAATCAGCAGCGAATGAATTTCATGTGGCCACTCACGACCACCGGGGCCGATACACTTCGGCCAGCGCGCACCTTGGTACCCCTCGCTCTTGGCAAGCTTCAGCGCAGCAGGCAAAAGTTCTTTGTAGATTCCAAGGCTCTTGTTGAGTTCAGACCAATGGTTCCAGAGAGCCCAATGGGTCGCGTGCCACCAGACCATCTCCATATGGAAGCGGCCAAACCAACCGTTGTTAACGAGCCCGCTCTCCTGCGGAGGAAGCGAGCCGGCCTCATTCACCTTCATCAAGTACTGCGAAAGCACAATCCGGCGCTCAAGTTCGTGCCAACGAGGATCGGTACTGCCAGCCAGATTGATGAAACCCCCGCTTCGCCAGTATTGGGGCCAACTTTCGCGACACTCAGCAAAAGTTGACCTTGCGGTTGGCAGAGCTGCTGGCAAGTTCCTGGGCGAAAAGGCACAAACGAATGAAAGCGAGGTCGAATCCTTTGTCGGCTGCAGAGTCAGACGCTCTCGATTGGGCACGACATCAAGGTGGATGTCGCTATTTTCGATTGCTTCTGCCGTCTGGTCCTTGCCGCCTGTGTTAAAAACAACCTTAAGCGACTTCACAACTCCGTGAATGGGCTCAGGCCCGAGATTGTTATCCGCACGCATCGTCATTCGTCCATCGCTGACGAGCTTTTGAGCTTGCTCGGTGACATCTAGCCATCTGTCGCGTGCACCGTACTTGGCGCTCACGATCTTTAGAGGGGGTTGCCCAGAGACGCTGGGACGAGTCAGAGTTGCACCGCCATCCCACTTCAGACTGACCGAATAGGCGTCGTTGTCGATCTGGCGCAGCATGTCCACTTGATTCATCTGCGGCAGTGAGCGCATCTCGAAACGACCGGGATGGCTCCAATCTCCTACGAAGTTGGCGAATTGCCGTGGATCGTTACCTGGACATTCCAAAAAGACTGACAACCGCCCCACTTTCAGTAACGGCGACTCGATATTTGCCGCGATCTGGTCGAGCTTAGGATGACAAGCCGTTTTCACTGTCACGGGAACGCCTTCAAGCTTGAACTGGCTCGTTACGATCCCATTCCATAGATCCAGAACTTGACGAGCGTTCTCAAGATCCGCTGCAACTGCCAGCGACCCGTCCTTCTTTTTAAGCGTAAGTCCAATCCTTCCCAAGTTAATGCGGTGTGGATTGCCCGCTAACCAATCGGAAATTTCTGGATGGTTTGGATCGGGCATCGGATAGCGAACAGGCCGACCGTGGGTATCCCAAACTTGCCCCTCGAAGTCTTCGATTTTCTTGCCAGGTGGCAACGCGCTGGTATGCCATCCCCACTGCGACATCGTATTGAACGGAACGAATGTTTGAAGCCCCGTGATGTCCATCCCAAATGCGAACTCGCCATTCCCGACTTGAACAGGCATCGAGTCATCGAACTTTGTCAGCACGACGTTATGGCGGCTCACCACCATTCGACGGTTCATGGGAAGCCAAGGCGATTCGGTTGACAAGCAAATAGAAGCGACGAATAACAGGATCATGGGCACCTTCAGGTTACATGGATCCGTTCAACAACGGCACGACGTCCAGTTATTCCAGCCCAGCAACCTCTTGGGGAAGCTCCACTCCAGCGAGCTTTGCTCGCTTTAAGATGTTCCAGTAGAAGCGGAAAGAAGCACGGTCGTGGAGGGTGTTTCCGACTCGGATCGGGGCCCAGCCAGCGTGGTGGGCAGCTAGGATGATCTCGGATGCTTTGGTGACCTCGCTCAGGTTCGGTCGAAAGGCGGCCAGGATCTGCGCGATCTGATTCGGGTGGATACTCCACATGCGCATGAACCCGAAGTCGGTTCGGGCTCGAAGCGCGTCGTTGTGGGTCAATTCCATGTCGGCAAATCCGGTGGTGACGTTATGGACTGGGATGATTCCGTGAGCCAGACACGCGGCGACCAAGTTTGATTTCGCGCGAACGACGATGGGATGCTCGAACTGGGCGGGTGACTGCATGCAACCGTCATGGAGCGCACCATAGTGGGCCGAAACGAAATCCATCAGGCCAAAGTCGAGGCCGCGTAAGCCCGGTAGTCCTGCGATTTCCCAGACATCATGAACCCCACCGTGCGTCTCGATTAACAAATGAATCGGAACGGGGGCAGGTAATCCGTTGTCGAGAGATGCCTTCCGAACCGATTCGACGATCGCCTTTGCCTGTGCGTAACCCGTGATCTTTGGCACCGTCACGTGGGAGAGGAGCGCACCGACCGACTTCATCACGACCTCAAGGTCTTCGCCAAAGTGAGCAGAATCGAAGTCGTGGAACCGCACTCCGATTCGCTTGTGGACGTTCAGTGAAGACCCGATCACATCGCAAACCAACTTGCGTAACTCTACTTCTCCGCCAACACCCGCTCCATCTTCAAGGTCGCAAGTAATGTCGAACTCGACGTCCGAAGCGTTCTGGATGCCGATACTTTTCAGAATCAGCTTTTCGCTGCCGGCGTAGTGATCGCAAGCAGGGATGGTCGGCATGAACCGACCTTCTGGAAACAGGATAGTGTCAATGGCTGGCATAGTTAAGCGACTCGTCCAACTAGGAAGCATACCGACCAAGCCTGCTTGCCTAAGTGCTATCTCCCCCCAAAGCCGCTAAAGGTTATTCCTTCGATGAAGTAACGTTGGGCGAAGAAGAACAGGGCGACCACGGGAAGGATGGTTAGCGAAGCGAACGCCATCATCATTCCCGCCTCACCGCCACGTTCAGTTTGGAACAGTTGAAGAGCGTAGGCGAGCGGCATGTTCTCGGGGCTGTTGATGTAGATCAACGGGCCCATGAAGCTATTCCAAGCCCCCATGAAAGTCCAGATTGCGACAACTGCCAACGCCGGTTTCACCTGCGGTAGCATCACTGTCCAGAAGGTTCGCAGGATCCCTGCGCCATCTATCCGGCTGGCGTCCTCTAACTCAAGGGGAATCTGAACAAGGAACTGGCGCAGCAGGAAGACGTTAAAAGCCCCGCCAAAGAACGCGGGTACCCACAACGGCAGCAAGGTATCGATCCAGCCCAGCCAACGGAACAGCAGGAACTGTGGCATCAGGGTGACCGCCCCAGGAAGCATCATCGTCGCCAACAAGATCTTGAACAGCGGTTCTCGGCCGGGGAACCGTAATCGGGCAAATCCGTAGGCGACAAGCGAGGAACTCAATACGGTTCCGAAGACGGACAGCACCACCAACAACAGTGTGTTTCGCAGGTAGAGCAGTCCCGACTGGGTCTCAACCGGCATCGATTCCAGTGCATCGGTATAGTTTCGCGTCCGCAATCCCACTTCTCGAACCGGTTCCACCTCATCCGGCGATACGACTTTGACGGTCCCCTTTAGTGAGGCCGGAGTCATCAGACTCAGCTGCCGCCGTCCATCGCTCATTTCGCGAGTAACGAAGGCGGTGTAACCCTTGCCCGCAACCACCGGAGCGTCGTTGGGAATGATTCGAAACTGCTCCGGGCGAACATTGATTGACATTCCGGCGAGGCTCGCTGGACGCCGCACTTCCGTGATATAGCTTCCATCCGAATTCCGACCGATGGTTGCCGCCTCCACGCGATTCCCGTGATAGTCCCCCTGAAAAACAGGCTCCTCGGGGTCGAGATACGGGACGGTTTTCTGCACTTTGGGAATCCAGACCAGGCCATTCGGGCTCGCCATATCTCGGTCTTCCTTAAAGCTTGTGATCATGAGCCAGGCAAATGGGAGCCCAAAAACGACGCACCCGCATAGGAGCGTCACATGGATAACGAATCGAGTGGCGAGCTTCCTCATCTCACGATTTGCAAACGCCATGATGCCAATCGCAGCGAGAGCGAGGCAAAAGATCGCGATAATGCTCTCGACGCTCAGAAGTATCTTGCCTGTGAGAACATCAAAATGCGCCTCTGGATCCGTTCGGAGCAGCCACACCGCGCCAAGTAACAGAACTCCAGAAACAGCAATCCCCTTGAGGCGTCCCCCCGTTCGCTCTAGGAGATATCGAAGGACATTTACCAAGCACAGTAGGCCAACGGTTGCTACCGCCCAGCCTGAAAATGGCAGAACGACCCAAATCAGAGGCAGCCCGAACTGCCCGTGAAAGGCAGGAGTCATTGCCGCGACCAACAGCGATCCTCCCGCGAATAGGGCTGAAACCCCAACTCCCGGTTGACGTTTGGCCAGCAAGTACAAGGTGCGAATCACAAGCGCCATGCCAAACCAGTCGGCAAGGGTTCCGACCGCAAATAGGAGGTTACTGGTCATGAGGATGTCTCCTCAAAGACCCAGAATCTCGAGACCGAGAATTGCAAAAGCGTGACGAGCAAGATGACGGCGAAAAGTGTCCACGCCAAAGAGCTTGCGTAGCCCATTTTGAAGTAGCTGAAGGCATTGGTAAACAGGTACTTGGCAGGCACCAGCAGCGAATCGTTTGGGCCGTTGGCGTCATCGCCCGCCATGACGTACACCCTATCGAACTCTTGTACGGCGCCGATCAAGCCCATCACGACGTTGAAGAACATCACCGGACTCAGCATCGGGAGGGTGACCGTGAAGAAGAGATTACGTTTATTGGCGCCGTCAATCTCCGCCGCTTCATACAGGCTCCTTGGGATGTTCTTCAGTCCAGCGAGCCAAAGGATCATTCCGCTACCGGCTCCCCAAACTCCCATCAGGATCAATGCGGGCTTCGCCCATGATTCTGCCGCCAACCAACCCGGTAAGGGGGCATGGATCCAGGCACCAACCGTATCTCGCCACACGGCGTTGATCAGGCCCTTGTTTGGGTCGGGTGTCAGCAGCCAAATCCAGAGAACCGAACTAGCGACGACCGGAACAATCGCGGGAAGATAAAAGACCGTGCGGTAGAACCGCATGCCGCGCACAGCTGAGTTGAGCAGCATTGCGACAGCGAGTCCAGTGAACAGCCCTAATGGCACCCCGATCCCAGCCATATACGCGGCGTTACCAAACGCTTTGAAAATGTTGGCGCGATCGTCGGTAGCCAATTCCGCGAAATTACGCAGCCCCACCCAACGCGGCGGAGATAGAACGTCGTAATCGGTAAAGCTGAAGAACAGCGATGCAATCATCGGTTCGGCAGTGAAGACAAGGAAACCGACAATCCAAGGGGCAACACAGAAAATTCCCCACTTCGCCTCGTATCGGGACAGTTTGCCAAGGCGCGCTCGCCTCCATGTTCTGCCCCAGAGCCCGATCCCAATCGACAATAAGCTGATTGCGATTGCGCCGACAATCCACATGGGAACGACGCTGAGCTTCTGCTTTTTTACGAGGACGTCGAGCCCGCGCTGGACCTTCTTTTGCCCGTCGAGAAGCGCCTCCATCGGTTCTGCCTTCCCGAGAAGGACTTGCTCAGTTGCCCTAACATGCTCATCCCAAAGGAGTTGGCCAACGATGGTGGGAGGTCGATAACGAGATGACTTCATTAAGTCGATGTGCACTTGCAGGGAGTCAGCGAACTTGGCTTGTCGAGGTTTGTAGATTCGATAAAGTGCTTCGTTCGCAGCCTTGAGGCCCTGAATTCTCGGCAGATATAGCCGACCTTTCGCGTGATCGGCGGCCGCCTGGGCAGCATTCTCAATCAGTCGACCTTCCAGACTGGATCCGAATTTGATGAACTCCCAAGCAAGGTCTCTGTTTGGGCAGCCCCTAGGCATCGCCAAGCTAAAGCCACCTGACCAGGTGAGGAATGGATCCGGATCGTTGGCGAATCGACCCTTTCGTGCAAGGCGATCATCGGGCACGGGAGGAGGCGCAACGCCAAAGTCGAGTGTGGGACCATAGCGGGCGATGCCAGGTAACGACCAGTCACCATCGATCTTCATGACAACTTGACCGGTGAGGAACGGGTCATTTTCTTTCCCCTGAAAGCCGGATTGAAAAGCGGTGGCAGCAGTGTATCCCCCAAGAAGATCGTAACCATCCTTCATGAACTTAAGGGCTTCCGCGGTCTCTGGGGTGGCCAGCGTGCAGCGAGATCCATCCGGTGTTAGGAAGTAGGAGTCGTTCTGAAACGCGTAAAGGTAGAGCCAAGCGTTGCCAAAATTTGGAATGAAACCAGCTCGCTTTCCGGGAATCGTCAGGACCTTCGAATATCGAAGCATCTCCGACCACGTTCTCGGCGGACGTTGCCAATCGAGTCCTGCCGCCGAAAGGGCGTCCTTATTCTCGCGAAAAATTGCCTTGTTCCAATAGAGGGCACGGTCATCGGCGCCAGTTGGGATGCCATAAACACTGTTTTTGTAGACCGCCTCGTCCCATGCAGCTGTGTAGTAGGCTTCCCTCTTTGGGCAATTGGGATCCTTGCGATCCCTTTCCAGAAAAGGGTCGAGTGACACAAACGCTCCTCGACTGGCCCAATCGCTAATGTTGAATCGGGCCTGAACCACCACATCAGGAGGAGAACCGCCGACAATGGCAGTAAGGAGTTTTTGGGGATTCATGTGCCCGGCACCGAGTCCAAGCATTCGCACATGGACACCCGGGTGACGAGCCTCAAAAGCCTGCGCCACGGCAAGGGTTCCCGCGATCGTATCGGGTCCCAGCTGAGCTCCCCATACCGACAACGTCTGTTGGCCCCTGCTCATCGCAGACGTCATCAACAGAAGAGAGAGTGCAGCAACGCTAAGTTTTCTGTTCAACATCGAACCATTAGTGCGGAGTCGTTCTGGGATTCATGTCGAATCTTGTTTCCACCGGAGGGTAAAAATTGCACAACGACGACTCCTTGCACACGTTTAGGACGCTGGCTTGGGCCATAAGATCGCTAAACTATTGTTCGACCGGTTAGGTAGTGACAGATGGTTATTTCTGGGCTCTGGATCAAAGGCGCATCCCTTCTCGCAATAGCCTTGTCCACGCTTGGGCAGACGGGACAGAGCACCGACAGCCTGTCTGACTACCTATCCGGCCATGGCTGGGATGCTTCCAAATCGGGGCCGATGATCGTGGTTGATCCGGATCATGTCAGGGCGAAGCACGGGGCAGCTTCCTTGAACCTCTTTGATAGAAAGCCTGCCAGTCTCGGTTCCATCACGGCCATCGTTCCCCGAGATATGGTTCTGATTGACGATTCGCTCCTCCAGGAGCCGAACCTGTACGACGGCTTAGCGCGCACTGATAAGGTCCTCTATCTTGTTTCCACCCTCACCCCAGAACAAGCCAAAACTGGGGCGGCTGGAGGCATTGGAATATCAGATCTCCAGGGCGAGCAGGTCAAGGTGTTCAAATCGATCCTGGGACCAAGCCTGACGTACACAACTCACATCGTCGATGGTGACAGCACTCTCGGAAAACAGGTTGACGAGCAGACGCTTACTGGCGACCAACTCGATTCCGTCAAGTTGAAGCTGCAGTCTGGGCTGCTATTCCACTTGATTATCCAAGAAAATCCGAGGAGCTATTCTGTGCTATCTCCCCATGAGTGGCGCGGCAAACCGGGCGATAAGACGATCAACTTACGTGACTCAGGCTATAGAACGAATTTTGGCATCGAACCGCGAAAGTCTGTCCCCAACGAACTCAAGCCCTCCCAGCTTAACTATCGCGACCCCGTCCTCAACACGGAAGTGAACCTGCCTGCGGAAGCAACCATCAAAGGTGTTCTTCAAGCGGTCGGGTCTGTAACCGGCATGGAACTTCTTTCGGACATACGGGTATCCGGGCTGAAAGTGAAGTGCTGGGGAGCAAAAGCCAAGGCGAGCGATTTGCTCAAAGGGCTGGCACTATGCGTCACTGGTACCTATCGAAAGGTCGGTCCTAGCTTTGTGCTTACCTCCGAGATCGCGGGCATGGGCGTGCGCAAACTGAAGTTCGCCGCTTGGAGCGCTACTGTAAACAGGGAACTACACAGGCGACAGCGGCTTTGGCATAGCCAAATTGGGAAGTCTGGTGCATTGTCAAAGGTCGGTTTTGACGAGAAGAGCCCATTCGCGCCGAATGACCGAGCCCTTTTGAGTCTGGATACAGAGGAGCTGGTTCCGACTGCCGACTTGACTCAACCGATGCGTGATCTCATCAGCCATGCTGCCGTTCAGAGGAGAGCAGACCCGTTTGATCTTCACCACGTTGGCATAGAGTCGGTGATTGAGTACGTGCTTGTACTCCCAAGTGGACAACAACTTTCTGGGGAATCTCTCGGGCAGCGCATGTCGTTTAGGGTTCCAGATGCACCCAAGGTTGAGCCTGAGATCAAAATCAACCCCACCGCACCGGGAGTGACAGGTAGGCATCGACTGATTGTGCGAGCGGAAAGCAAACACGAGGCGGAGATGGTGCTGGACGCGGCGCGAAGACATGGATTCAAGCAGGTCTGGCTTGAAACGCACCACAAGGAAGCCGTCTCAGCCGCTGTGAAATCTGGGCTAAAGGTAAGTCTGGTCATCCGGCCATGGAAAGCGCTTTCTGGGACTTCGAGAAATGTCCAAGATTTGAATATCCTTGGTGATACCGGTACCCAACTTGCGGCCAGGCGGGCTCTAGAACCGGATTGGCAGAGGGCCCAATCGATGGGTGATGCGTCCGGTCTTGGGCCACCGCCAATTTACGATCTTGTAGACCATTTGGACCCCGGTGTCGAGCGTCGTTGGACGGAACTTGCGTCACTAGCGCGCACGCCTGGGCTGAACGGGCTTGTCCTCATTGAATCTAGGCCGTTGGGATACGAACTGACTGATTCGCGCATCAGTTGGGGTTCGTTCTATGAGAACTGGCTAGCCGTTCTGAACGAATTCGGTTACTCGGAATCCATGCGATTAAGCTTTCTTCGTGCTCATGGAGTGGATCCAATCGACGTCGCCACTCCCGATATCGAACTCAACTTCGACATCTCGCAACCGTTCTTCATTGACGGAAACCTGGGACACTACGATTACAGGCCGGGAAGTCCGAGCCTGTTAATGCAGCCGATTCCGGAGCAGTGGTGCGCCTATCGTTCGAAGATAAATGCCGATGCGATCAATCGCTTCACGGCCATGCTCTCAGGGATTACGTTGCCGATTTACGTTCAACCAAGAAGCTCGGTGATACATGTACTACCCAGCCTCTGTCTCGACGTGGTCCCCTGGACTCCTGACAAACCGTGGCCGGAAGTCTCGCCCCAGAAGCCACTCGCGTCTACCGATCGCGTCGGGTTGTATGCATTGTATGAGGAGTCAAGCCTAGTCGCGATTCGACACCTGTTGGAGATCATGGCTTACCCCGAGCACGTCGGCGCGATCGACATGAGTACGGTCAAGGCTGGGCAAGTCGAATCGCTCCTGAGAAAGTGGTTCATGAACGCCAATACCAGCGACTAAAGGTGTTTGAAAGGTCAACAGCGCCCTGAGACATAGAACAATCTTTTCCAGCTTGGATGTCGAATCTTGACCTTCCCGTCGTATTATCTTTCAATGGCACTCAGTCAAATCTCAATCCCAGTTTCTCCGGATGTCGCAGATGCATTCGTCCACGCATCAGAAGCTGAGCGCAACTTGGCTATTAGAGTATTCATTGAGTTTCTAGGTACTCGCTCCAAGGAAGAGGCAATATCTCAGTTCAATATGGCCCAGGCGCGGCTAGGTCAAGAAGCTCAGAGAAGCGGCTTAAGCCTCGAAATATTGGAAGATATCCTTGCCGACGAAGAGTGAGCCTAGAGTCGTTCTCGACACAAATGTGATCGTGAGTGGCTTGATGTTTCCGAATTCACTGCCCGGGAAAATGCTCTCCTTGGCAATCTCGCACTGCACTATTTTGCAGTCGATTGAGACTCTAGATGAGTTGGCCGCTGTCCTCTCCAGGCAAAAATTCGATCGATGGGTGACCAGAGAGGCTCGGGCATCAGCATTTGCAGCTATCGCTTCGCTAAGCGAGCGAATCGGCAACATGCCGAAAGTGGACATATGCCGCGATCCGGGAGACAACAAGTACCTTGAGTTGGCTTGCGGAGGGCATGCCGATTTCCTCGTTTCCGGAGATGAGGACCTGCTGACGTTGGTGCGAATTAGCACCACTGAGATCATCTCTGCTCGAGAGTTTATCATGCGTCTCAAGGTTTAGTCAGGATTCTTACAATGAGTATCGGCCGAAATCCGCTGTATTATGGAAACGCTCGCGACCCCAAGAAGTTTATGAAAGCAATAAGTAGATTGTCAGGAATTTTTGCCACTGTTTTGGGCCTTGCTGCTGTTGCCTGCGCCCAGCAATCGCTGCCTGCACAGGCAGTGAATACAGGGACAGCGGCGCGCCCACCGGCGTTCGAGTTCAAGGGAGTACCCACCGGTGAGAAGGCTCCGGATTTCAGTGCATTCACAATTGATGAGAAGAAGGTCAACCTTAGCGACCTCAAGGGAAAGGTCGTCATCCTCGACTTCTGGGCTAGCTGGTGTGGTCCTTGCCAAGTATCGATGCCTGGTCTTGAGAAGATTTACCAGCAGATCAAAGATAAAGGCGTGGTTGTGCTCAGCCTCAACACGTGGGATCAGAAGCCCGATTTCAAAGAGTGGATGGGGAAGAACGCCGGCACGAAATACCACTTCAACTTTGTTCGCGACCCAGCCGAAGGAGACCGTGCTGGCATCCGCAAAGCAAGCATCGCCAAGCGTTTGTACAAGGTTCCAGGAATTCCCACGATGTACGTCATCGACCGCGACGGCAAAATCGCAGGGTCGTTCGTGGGTTCTGGTAACGAGCAAAGCCTGGTGGATATTCTCGCAAAGCTGAACATCAAAGCCACCGCGCCGAAATAGCTTTTCGGGTTTTGGCGATTGACGAAGTCGGTGGGCATTTCCCACCGACAAGATAGGTCGCCCTGACAGGTCTGCGGAATTTGTTGTTACGGGCCACCAGGGCGATGCCCTTCGCTATAATTGGGCGCACCTTTGGTGCTTTCGGACGGATTCAGAAGAGGTTGTGACCATCGAGTCCCCAATCGCACGCATGGTTCCGGGAAGCGAAAGTCCAACTCGTCTCTCCCCGTTGTCCATAATCGTCGCCGTTCGCTCGTCGATGGACATTCAGCGCGCCACTGTTCGGGACATCGGGGAGAGACAGCACCAAGCGGTGTAAGCGTCCAGACCAGCTAACGCATAGAGCAAGCGAACGAATGGAACAGCGAGCCGGTCGGGGGATGAACTTGGAATTGTACGCGGAACCCAAAAGCAAAAAAGACCCGGACTAAAGCCGGGTCTCCCTTGCGCAAGCTATGTCGCCCACCCTACTGGACAGTAACGTTCACTGCCTTCGAGGCACCGGCTCGGGTGGCGGTCACAGTCACCGCCGTCGATTTTGTAGCCTTCGAGTGTGTGACCACAACCGCTGCCGATACCTTTCCAGCTGGAATGGTAATCAAACCAGGAAGGCCAGCCAACGCGGAGTTGGTCGATGTCCCGTTGACGTACACGTCATAGACAACTGGAGCCATCAGCGTGACAGTTGCCGTCACCTTGGTAGTTGAGTTGCCGATATATCTCGTTGGGTTCACGACGAAGGTCGTGATCCGATTGGGCATCACGGTAGCGGTGGTACTCACCGACTGTGGACCCAACGTCGCCGTCAACGAGAGCGTTGCGTTCGCAGCCAGGTCATTTGTCGCGACTGGGAATGTTGATGTCGTTTGACCAGCGCCGATCACCCAGTTCGGGGTGAGTAGCTGACCGTTGACACATGCAAGCTTCACCGTCAATCCGCCAACCGGCGCTGGCATCGTCAGCGTGATTGTTGCGGTGAGGTTTGTAGCCCCGTACGCAGACGATGAACTCAAGGCGACCTTGGAGAGGGCTGCATTTACAGTGAAGACGTTGTTCACTGCAGAGCCATCGAGATTTGCGGCTACGGTAACCGAAGTGTTCGTTGCGACGGGGGCCGTGACGATCTTCGCTGATCCTTGATTCGAATTCGCCAAGACTTTGAGCGAAACCGGCCCAGGGACAACCGTGTTGTTCCATGAGATCAGAGACACGACCACGTCCGAGGTTGGCGTTGCGTTGAGAGTGACTGTTCCAGTGGTGGAGCCACCGCCAATCACCGGCACAGGTGCTACGTTGAACACGGTGACTTGCAACGGCAGCACCATAAAGCCGATTTGAGCGACCGAGGTTGAATACGCTGCCGAGATCGTGAGATGTGTCAAAGCATGCACACGACCGACGGGGAGTGTAATCGTCTTGGTCGTTTGACCCGACGGAATCACCAACGGGTTGGTGAACGTGATCGATGGATCCGTTGAACTCAACGTGATCGACGCCCCACCGACGGGCGCTGGAAGTGGAATCGTAACGGTGAGAGTCGTCGGATTCGTTGATCCACCAATGACAGATGTGACGTTGGTCGCAAGGGCGACTGCAGGGATGACGACGAAGTCCCGTAGAACGGATGAGCCGTCAAGACTTGCTGTTAATTTCATCCCAACCGCGGTAGTAATCACGCCGGGAGTAACTGTGAGCGTCCCGACATTATTGTTAGCGGCGACGGTAATCGTTTGCGGACTCGCAATGACGGCGGAGTTGTTCGAAGTGAGTTGTACGGTAACTGGGTTCGCCGCAACCGAGTTGAGAGTTACAGACACCGTCGTTGGAAATCCAGAGACAATCGTTGACGGATTGAGCCCCATGAATGTCACCTGGAATGGGTTGACGGTAATGGAGTTGACGGCCACCGTATTGGCGTAGGAGCCGGTAATCGTGACGGGAGTTGCAGTGTGAACACGCAGGTCTGACAGGGCAACCTGCTTCGACTGCTGTCCAGATTGGATGATGATCGGGCTTGGTACCGTAATCGACGGATCGGAAGAAACGACGTTGATCGTTGCTCCACCGGCTGGGGCGGGATGTGCCAAGACCACCGAAAGCGTCAGTGGCATTGTGGATCCTCCGACAACCGACGGGATCGAAGTCACCATTGTGAAATCGGTAGGTTTGATGGTCAGAAGCGCCGACTGAGGAACATCTTTCACCAGCGCCGTAATCACAGGTTGGGTTACGACATCTGGGTTTGTTGTCGTAATCGCGAATGTTGTCGAAGTGGCACCGGAAGGGATTACTACTGCCGATGGAACCGACGCATACGAACTGCTTGAAGTCAAGAGAACCGAAACGCCACTGGCTGGCGCTGGGGTTGGAATAAATACCGTTCCCGTAGCAGTCTTTCCTCCGTAAACGGAATAGGGAGCGACCGACAGGCTCACATTGGGAAGACATGCGGTGAAATACTCACCTACACCAATCTGGCTGATTCCGCCAAGGCCATCGAGTCCCGACAATTGGCCATAAGAGTTTCCGCCCCAGGCAGCAACGGTTCCGCTCGCTTGCAGTGCTACAGAATGCTCATGTCCTCCACCAATCTGTATTGGACTAAGCAGGTTGCCCGGTGCGGTGCACTGACCAGCATTGTTAAGTCCCCAGCCCGTTATCAAGCCGTTGCTTCCGAGAGCAAGTGAGTGAAAGGTTCCGGCTGAGACCTGAGTGATGTTGGCTAGGCCGGCAGGAACGTTGAGCTGGCCGTTGGAGTTGCTACCCGCCGTGGCAACGGTACCGTTTGGCCTGAGGCCAACGGCGTGAAGTGCGCCACCTGCAATTTGAACGAAGTCACCTTGGGAGACCAAACCCAATTCGCCTTCAATGCTCCGACCATAGCCGTCGACACCACCAGCAATCTTGTGGGCGTACGTGGTGGAACCGACAGCCCAATAGTGATCGTAAACCGATCCCATGTTGGGTGGAATCGCGATTTGAAGCCAACTATTATCGCCAAATAGATTCTTGTTAGCAAATGACGCCCCGGTTAGAGCACTGTGCATCGTACCGGCGGAGACATCGGAGTAACCGGAAGTCAGAAGACCAGAAACGTCGCACTGGAGTTCGGAATTTCGTCCCCATGCTGCGATGGAGCCATCATGCTTCAGCATCACGACATGGCCGAAACCTGCCGCGATTTTTCGAATATCGTACAAGGCTGATGGAACAAGCGTCTGTCCGAAATCACTGTTGCCCCATGCGATGACCTTGCCGGTTCCATCGATGGCATAACTTGCTTGTGACCCTGCGCCTAAGCTCTTCACATTGGTCAGCCCGGCTGGCGGGACTCTTTCACCCGCATAGTTGCTTCCCCAGCCGACGACGGTTCCATCAGCTTTCAGCGCCAAGCTGTGATTGGGTCCTACCGCGATCTTCTGAATCGACGAGAGCCCGGCTGGTACCGCAGACTCTCCGTAGCTATTGGCCCCCCAAAAAGTGATCGTTCCGTCGGATCGTACGGCACCAGAATGTTCGTAACAAGCTGAAATGCTGATCACATTGTTCGGACCACCCGGGAAATTGCATTCGCCGTGAGTGTTCTGCCCCCAACAGACGACCGATCCATCGCTCTTGAGGGCAACGATGTGTGCCTCACCCGCCGCGATTTGAACCACACCGGTTAGGCCAACCGGAGGTGCCAAACCAGCTGCAAGCCATCCCCAAACCTGAACGGTTCCGTCGCTCCTCAGGGCCACCGAGTTGTACTGTCCCGCTGCCACCTGGATGACGTTCGACAGCCCAGCCGGCACGTCCACTTGGCCGTAGTTGTTGAGTCCCATCGCCTTCACTGTTCCATTGGACAGCAAAATAAGGGTGTGCAAACTACCGGTAGCTACTTGGGTGATGCCAGTGAGCCCTTTCGGAAGGTCACACTGATGGTTTTGGTTAAGGCCCCATGAGACCGCGGTCCCATCGGCACGTCGGGCGAATGTGAAATTCGTTCCGCCCGTTATCTGAGTGATAGGCGCCGTCGAGGCGATCGATTCTTTGATGACGCGATCACCAAAAAAGGCGATTCCTCCAGGACCCACCTGGGCTTGGGATGTTGCGGTGGCGGATAAGCCCACCACCAATGCGGCGAGGTAGGTTAGTCCTCTTCGGACACCAAAGCCGGAGCGCGAGGCCCACGACCTTTTTGGTTTCGGATTCACTTGGGTTTTTGCCCTCATTCTGATTCTCCTTTCTTTGCGAGCCGACTCGGAGGTCCGCATCACATGCAAAAGGAAGCGTAGAAGGGCATCGTCACAGATCTGTCACAAACCCATTGATGAGAAACTTCTGGGACTATTGGCGGACCTTTCTAATGGGCAGGAGTGGAGATTGATCCCAGCCGGATGGCCTCATCGAGCGTCAATTCGTTGGTGAGGTGCTCGGTGAAGAGATCGGTTCGCCGAAGTTCAGATTGAAGGTTATTCGCAAATTTCGTCTCAAAACGCATGAGCTTCGCCCCAGCAGATTCGATCACGTCTGATGCGCACAGGAGAATCCGAACCGCTCTTGCCAACTGTCCTTCCTGATGGCTCACCGCGGCTAATCCAGTGACTGCTATCGCGGACGAGACGGGTAAGCCCTCGGCGAGCCACATCTTTGCGGCGTTGGTAAAGGCAACTTTTGCATCAGGCAATTGGCCCATTTCGAGGTAGGTCCTCCCGATAACATTCCACTGCTCGGCTTCGTGGAATTTCACACCGAGTTCACTTCTCCCGGCCAGACCGATTTGGAAGCTGCGTAACGCCTCCAGGTAGTTTTGTTCTCGGAGCGCGACGAGCCCCTCGATCCGATGGATGGCTGGAATCAGCATGAAATACCGGATCTCCCGAGCTTGTTGAAGGAGTCCGGCCAAATTTGCGCGAGCAAGATCGACATCGCCAAGGTCAATCGCCGCCGCCGCTAGGTCACGACGACACAGGGATTGAAAGAACAGCTCGCCCCTTGCACTGAACCAAGAAACAGCGGACCGAAGGTGACCGATCGAAGACTCGAGTTCTCCCTGATACAGCGCAAATCGACTCTTGACTCTGTCCGCAAATCCTTCACTTTCGAACCACCCAAATTCAGATGCGAAGGCATCGATCTCGCTGAGGAACCCTCGACATTCCGCATACTGGATGTTGTTTTGAGCTCGGAAGGCTTGCAGAACGAGCGTCTTGATTTCGAGTGAACGATCAGAGATGGCGTGGCCCAACCGAAGCGTGCGATCGTAGATATCACCCATGTCACTCGCCTGAACAAAGTGGGCAATGAGGGAATGCCCGTACGAAGAGCGGAGCATGGACAGACCCACGGGAAGAGACCCGTAACGCGCGAACAGCTCCGTGTAAAACTGATATGCTTCGTAGCCGCTCGTCCGAAAGAGTAGGAAGGACCCAAGGTTTGCTCCGAGTTCAAACGCCGACTCCGGAAATTCCTCCAGGCTGTACCGAAGTGCCTCGCGGAGATTGTCGATCTCAAGTTCAAGCGAATCGATTTCAGTCAATGCCGTGCCGTCGATCAGATCAACCGCAACGAGACGCGACCGTTCAACCATCCAACTGACAAAGCTGCGTCTCAACTCCGCAATCTGCTGCTCTGTGAGTAGGGAGACGGAATACTCGCGAATGGTCTCAAGCATTCGAAATCGAATCTGCTGGCCGTCATTGAGAATGGTAATCAAAGAGGCGTCGGCGAGCAGCTCCATCGTCAAGGATGCATCTTGAATTCCACATAGAGTCTCAGCCGCATCAAGCGTCCAGCCACCTCGGAAAATGGAAAGGGCAAACAGTGCCTGCTGTACGGACGGCTCCAGTTGGTCGACACTGCCGGCCACCGCGTTACGTAAAGTTCGATGCCTTTCGGGCGCATCCGCGCGCGCGTTAGTTAATACACTTAGTCCCTGATCGAGGGTCCGCAGAAGTGCCTTCGGTCCGATCGCCCGCATTCTGGATGCGGCAAGTTGCATACCCAGGGGAACGCCCTCGAGGCGTCGAACGATGTTGGATATCGTCGCCCATTCGTCAGGACGAAATCGAGTCGACGTCTGGAGGGTGCCCGTAAGGCTTAGGAACAGGTGCAATGCGGCGGAAGTTGTCGCCTCATTTTCCCGGGCGGATTCCGATGGAATTGACAATGGCCCCAAGTTGATTCGAACTTCCCCGGCTAGATTAAGGGGGATTCGGCTTCCTGCCAGTACGCGGAGGGTCGGAATCTCGTCCAGAAGTAGACGCACGACTTGGGCAGCAGAGGATCCGAATTGTTCGAGGTTGTCGAGCGCCAAGACTAATTCGCCCTTCGACAAGATGGCTTTCAGAGAATCTATAGGGTTCTTTGTCGGAACATATCCCAAGCCAAGCGAGGCCAATATGGCGCTCGGAATGAGCTCTGCGTTCTCAAGATTTGACAAGTCGATATAGGCAACACGCTCACCAAATGCGCTCGAAAGCTCTCGACACGTATACAGGATCAGGTGCGTTTTTCCCATTCCTCCGACGCCAAGCACAGTAACCAGGCGCGAGTTTCCACCGGTGGGGATGAGCAAATCGACAACTTGAGCGATGGTCTCATCCCTCCCATAGATCGGCTCTGAGGGTGCGGGAAGCGAGAAACTGAGGCCCATAGGGGCCTCTTGCACTATGGCTACCGGTTGCTCAATTTCGGCACCGATCCGCTCCGCATGAGCTGAGAGCCGAACGCCGTGTTTGGTTGTCATCGCCAGCCGGAACGCACGAAAGTGGGCGACTGCACTTTCAAAGTGCCCGAGATCGCGTAGGGCGCTCACCAGCAGGAGGTGTGCGGATTCTCTTTCAGGGGCAACCTCAATGGCTTCTTGAGCAAAACGCATTGCTTCATCAGGGTGGTCAGATTCGAGCAGGAGGTTTCCCAAATCAACCATCGCTCCATAGCGAACGACATCGAGACGCATTCGCTCGACTTCAATCCAACTCTCAGTCGAACCAGACATGAATCGCGCGGATGCCATTTCAACAATTCGCCGCAGCAGACTCTGGCGTTGTGCGGGCTCGATAGAGTGTTTTGCGGTACGAATCAGGCGTTCGAATTCGTCGACATCGAGTTGCACCTCGGTTAGGTCGAGTCGCACAGATTCTGCGGTCGTTTCGAGGAGCTGATCGAATGGCCCAAGCGCTAGGCGGAGCCGTGATAGCTCCTGCCGCATTCGCTGTCGCGTAGCCTCGTACGGCTCATCTGGCCAAAGAACTTCCGCTAGTTGAGCTCGTGACATCCGCCTTTGGTGGGCAATCGCAAGGCGGGCCAGAATGAGGACACAGCGCCTCGTTGGGAACCGGTCAAGCTGAATATCGCCCGCCTCAACACGAGGGAGCCCAAACAAACATAGGCGAGGTGTTGCTTGGTCTGGCATGCAAAATTCCGGAGCTCATTCATCTTACAAGGGTTCCTGACAACCTGTAGAGCAAAGTCCCTGGGAAAAGATTCTTCACCAAATGACAGGAACGGAATACTGCCCAAGAACCTCATCGGCAGATAAGATCATCATGTCATCGGACATGGCCTGCGCCAAAAGCATTCGATCGAACGGATCGCGATGGTTGAATGGCAACTCATAGAGCGTACGGAGATGCCTCATGTCAATTGGGAGCGACTTTGCGACGAGAGGGCGCATCCAAGCCTGAGCGACAAGGTCAGCCTTTCCGGGAAGAGGCAATTTGCCGAGCGAATGCTTAATCTGCATCTCCCAAACTGTCGCAACGCTAACGTACCGCTCGTTGAATGGATCCTGTAGAAGCTCTGTTACGCGGGGGCTAAGGAGCTTTGGCTCTCTCGACACCCATAGAAATACGTTGGTATCGAGAAGTAGCTTCAAAGCTTAGGCATGACTCCAAGCTCGCCAAAGATCTCTTCCAGTTCCTCGTCTGTCCAGCTAACTTCAAGGTGGACACCATCTTCTTCGGCAAAAGCACCCAGTTGCGGTGTTCGTAGGTGTGAAACAGCGCGCATCTCAATCACTGGCTTGTCATGACGCGTCACAACAACCACTTCACCAGCTTCGACCTCTTTCATGATCGAAGAAAAGTGTGCCTTTGCTTCGTGCACGGATATCTGCCTCATAGATTTATTATGACCTAAATCGTCAAGATTCCTCCTAATTATGACCTGAAATCTACCAACGCAATGCCTGGAATCGAACAGTGTATTTCCATGAGCTGACAATCTTCCGTATTCTTGAACCCTCTGGGTACGCACGCCGTTTGTCGAAACAGCTTAGACGAGGAACACACGCAGTGTTCCGGAAAGGAAAGTTCAACTCGTCTCCCCTCGCCGTCCATAACCGTCGCCGTTCGCTCGTCGCTGGGCATTCAGCACGATCCTGTTTGAGCGCGAAGGCGCGAGTTGATCGTGCGCCCAGCGATGACGAACGATTAAGCGATGGTTCGGGACGGCGAGGGGAGACAGCACCTAGCGGTGTGAGCGCCTTACCCAGACTTCGCCGAGGGCGTAATTCGGAACGAAACTGCGGGCCGATCAGGGAGACCGTTGGAAGGTGTGGCACGTTGATGTCACACTCCAACGCAAAGTAGAGAGGAAATTAGCTACATCGACCACTGCGGAGCGTGGCGGTCGTGGTCGTCGGACCACTGACGCTGGAGCGCTAGAATCTCCCCAACGATGTCGGCTGGCAACGGTTGCGCGTCTTTCGAAGCTGCTAAGAACTCGGACAGGTTGCTGCTTCGCGCGGTCGAACCCACCGTCGCGCGGACCTGGGAGAAGCCAAGCGCGTAGCGGGTGGCGAATTCGGTCCAAGACTCAATGCCAGATCGTTCGAAGATTGGGGCAATTTGACCAGCCCGGAACTTTAAGTAGTCGGGAGCATCTGGCTTGACTAAGGTGTGTCGAACGTCGCCACCAGCTACTGTTCGCATCGCGACGATGGAGACGTTCTTCTCGAGCATCAAGTCCCACACTTCGTTGGTGACGAACCGCTGCAATGGATTCAAGTAGAAGGTGTAGGCGTCGATGACGTCATCGGCATGCCCACCCTGAATCGTTCGCAATGCGATGTCCGAACTCCATGGCCAGACTTCCATCTCAAACCGTCCGATGAGACCTTCTTCCTTCAGCTTGGCCAACCCAGCGATTCCGGGTCCACCGGTGCATAGATCTTCAGCTAGCTGACCGCTTGGGAATACTTGGCCAATCGCCATACTTGGCGTTCCGACCACGGCTAACTGCTTGGTGGCTTGCTCCCGAACCTCGTCTGGGGAGTTATGACCCAGCTTGTAGATGGTCGAAGGGAACTTGGAAGGGTTCGCCTCGTAAACAGCATTCAGCACGCTAAGGGCCTCACCATATTGGTTACTGGTGTGAAGCCAACACCCCGCATCAATCGCCTCGGTGACAATTGCAACCCTGTCCTCAAAGGAGATGCTCTGATCCCCCAGGCGCGTAGTTCCGTATACGAATCGGGTCAGATCAGTCAGCTTTGGTTGCATGATGCCGTAGGTTTACCAGAACCGAAGCGATTATTACAATCGATTGCAAAACATTAAGACGTCGTGTTACAATCGATTGCAACGCGGGACAAAATGATAAAGTTATCCGATATTGCCGCAAAGGCTGGGGTTTCAGAGTCCACGGTTTCTCGTGCGCTTGCCGACAGCCCATTGGTCAATCAAAAGACCAAGGACCTCGTCCAGCAGTTGGCAAGAGAGGCGGGATATAAGGTCAACCTCGTCGCTCGAAATCTTCGGGTTCAATCCACTCGAACGATTGGGCTCGTCGTTCCTCAAGTCGCCAACCCGTACTACCCAAAGCTGATCCAGCTCGTTGCTGACCGCGTCAAGGAGGCTGGCTACCGCCTGCAACTTCATCTGAGTGGGGCCGATCAAGAATCGGAAAGCGATTGCCTAACCTCACTCTATGAGCATCGGGCGGATGGTGTGCTACTTGTCACCGCGGTAAATGGACTCGTCACCAAGTCCCAAGTGGAGAGCCTGGTTGCTTCGGGCACGCCCGTGGTGTTGCTCGGCTGGGTCGAAGGGGCCGAACATCTTGATTTGGTGATGGCTGATGACGCCCGAGGTGGATACATGGTGGGTAAGCACCTTGTTGACCTCGGGCATAGGGATATTGCCGTGATTGGAGCCAGACCGCACCGCGGCCCCTTCGATCGTCTTTCTGGTTTTCAGAAGGCGCTTAACGAGAGCGGCATCACCCCAAACCTCGTTTCTTCCGCTCGATCCGATGAAGAAGTCCAAGCAGTCATCCATGACTTGGTCAGCCTGCCCAAGCCGCCGACGGCGATTTTCGCGTATCAGGATTTTGTTGCCGCATTGGTCTTCAAACACCTCGGTGCCGCGTGCATTTCGATTCCTGATCAAATCTCAGTAGTCGGTTTCGACAATCTTGATCTCGGCACTTACATCTGTCCCCAACTCACCACCGTCGATCTTCCCGCCGACCAAATTGCGGCGGAGGCAGTCAACCTCGTTCTCGCCAGAACGCAAAACGCCGACGACGATGCGAATCCAAAGCGAATCGTTGTCTCCCCAGAACTCATCCTTCGTGAGTCTTGTGCTCCACCGCGCCGCTAAGTAAATCATGATCACCAGCTTGCTTCTTTGTACTGCACTCTCCGGCCCGAAATGGTTTGGTCCCGTGACCGTCAGCCATCAACTCGCTACCGTCGGCAATCCGTTCTCGCCGAACGAAAACGACGTGCGTGTCGTATTCACCCACGCTGGGCACCGCTATGAGAGGCTTGCCTACTACGGACACGGGCAGTGGCACGCCGTGCTTTCTGCACCCGAAGGGGGCGTGTTTACCACGCAGTTTGTCGTGAATGGCAAGCCTGATTCCCACTCGGCAGGTCGCGTAAACTTGAAGCCCGCAACCGACTCTGAGTTCGTCCTCAAGACGGGTACGAGATTCAAACTCAGTTCCGGCAAGCCGTACATTCCCTATGGCTACAACCTCGCCTGGCAGTACGGCGGAGCCGCATCCTATGCAACCCAACTTGCCGACATGCACAAGGCGGGGCTCACATGGACGCGGATTTGGTCGAATAAATGGGACGGCAAGGGTCCGTTCATTCCTCAAGATTCAAGAGTGAAACTCAAAGAAGGATGGATGAACGAGCCCGCATTCGACCGGTGGGATGGCATCGTCCGTGAGTGTGAAAAGGACGACCTAAAATTCCAGTTCGTACTCTTCCATCACGGCCTTTTCAGCACAACCACCGACCCCAATTGGGGTGAGAATCCATGGAATGTCACGAACGGCGGCTTCCTCGCCGACCCGACCGACTTTTTCATTAATCCCAAAGCGAAGAAGCTCACCAAGGCGTGGCTACGCTATGCAATCGCACGTTGGGGACATTCGACCTCGATCATGGCTTGGGAGCTATTCAACGAGGTCCAATGGGTCGATGCCGCTAAGCTCCACCCGGATCGCGTCGGCGATGTCATCGCTTGGCACAAGGAGATGGGGGCATACATGAGATCGCTCGATCCGTACCATCACCTGGTCACGAGCAGCTCTTCGGAGGAACTCACACCGAAAGTGTTTGAGACCATGGACTACATGCAGCCACACATCTATCCCTCCAACATCTACACCGCGATCCTCGGCTTCCCTCCAACGCCGGACAAGCCAAGTTTCTTCGGAGAATTCGGAATTCACGACGTGACGGTGACAGAAAAGCTAGCCAAGCGTGGACTGCGAGACGGCTTTTGGGCAGGATTGCTTTCAGGTCAAGCTGGTCCTTCGCAGTATTGGTATTGGGACGAGGCGTACAAGTTCCACCTGCATGAAGAGTTTGCTCGTGGCTCGCGCATTCTCTCGCGATGCGGCTTTGCCGAAAACCCAACTGCCAATCCTGCTCCGATCGAGGTGATGGGCGCGGCAAAGTCGGATTGGGTGGGACAACCTGGTCTCGGCTGGGGCACGACCCAGAAGTTCGTCTTCAACCTTCCTGCTGAGGGTGTTGCTGGCACGTTACGTGGCCTGTCGAGCTACATCCAGAGCGGCAAGAGTCACAACCGCAACCTGATGCGAGAGCCCATCCGATTTCGATTCTCGTTGGGCAAGCCGGGTACTGCCGTCGTTCGCATTTCGCAGGTTGCAAAGTGGGGCGGGAGCGTGGAGATCAGCCTCAATGGCAAGATGGTGGCTACAAAATCCTGGCCAGCGGGTACAGGCGATCAGAACGTCGACGCCACCTTTCCTATCCCCGTCTCAGCCGGAAAGAACGAGATCAAGATCGATGATCAAGGTGTTGATTGGGTGAAACTACAATCCATCACCCTTCCCGGACTGGGTTCTGGTGTCATGGCCGCGAGCCTAAGGTCCGACCGCTATGCCCTGATGCGAATCCAATGGCTCGCCGGGATCGGGTCGTCGACGAAGTCGAT
The DNA here is from genome assembly GCA_903833215.1 of uncultured Armatimonadota bacterium. Lineage (GTDB taxonomy): Bacteria > Armatimonadota > Fimbriimonadia > Fimbriimonadales > Fimbriimonadaceae > Fimbriimonas. Next base: position 59,798 of record CAILEM010000060.1, on the reverse strand, counting down.
CTCCCTTCCCAATCAGCCCGATGGAACCTACCAAATGCGTCAGTTCAACATAGAAACCGGTGCCGAAAAAGATTCCAAAGTCCAGATCCAATCCGGCAGAATCACCCCCTACCACCCCTTCGCACCCGACGAAGGCGTCGCGTTGTTTCGGGTGCGGACATAATCCCACAAAGTCATTGACCAGCCCCCAATCACCCGAAGGGTCCGGAAAAGGAAAGTCCAACTCGTCTCTCCTCAACGTCCATAACCGTCGCCGTTCGCTCGTCGCTGGGCAGTCAGCGCGCCACTGTTTGAGGCCGAAGGGCCGAGTTTGGCGCGCGCCCGGCGATGACGAACGGAACAGCGACGGTTCGGGGCGTGGGGGAGAGACAGCACCCAGCGGTGTGAGCGCACAAACCAGCTATCGCCGAGAACAGAACGAAGGAACAATCAAGAGCCGTTCGGAAAAGGGAAGCGAGAAGGGAAACGCATCCAATTTGCAGAAAATACGCTGAATTGGGGCACCCTTCCCCCACAATAAATCCCATGAAGCGAACTGGCGATGGGCGGTGGGTGTTTTCTCCGAGCGACCTGATTACGTACTCGAACTCGCCGTTCGCGTCGTGGATGGACCGGTATTCGCATGAACGTCCGGGTGAGGTCTTCGCAGACGAGGAATCGGAAGACCAGCAGCTTATCGCAAAGACCGGCGATGCCCACGAACTCGCAGTCCTGCAAGCCTATAAGGACTCACTCGTCGACCTCGTCGAAGTGAGCAAAGCGTCGGTCGCCATCGCACGAGCCGAAACTCGGGCGGCGTTTGCGCTCAACCCGACGATCATCTATCAGGCGTATCTCGAAGATGCTCATTTCGCGGGCTATTCCGACTTTCTCATCCACGACGCTGATGGCAAGTATCAGGTGTGGGATACCAAACTTGCCAATTCCCCGAAGCCGTATTACGCCATTCAGCTCTGCTGTTATTCCGAGATGCTCGCCTACACCACTGGTGTGGACCTTCCCACCAAGTTCGGGATCATTCTTGGGACGAAGGAGCAGGTCGAGTTTCGGGTTGAAGACTTTCTGTACTACTACTGGCAACTCAAGTCTGCTTTCCTTGAGATGCACGAGAATTTTCAGCCCGATCTGGCCCAGCGACCGGAGCCGCTTCCGCGTGCCAACCATGGCAAGTGGAGTTCTTATGCCGAGAGGCACTTCACCGAGACCGACCACTTGGTGCAGGTCGCCGGAATCACCGTCGGTCAAATGAAGAAGCTGCGCAATGCAGGCATTCACACCATGACCGAATTGGCCGCCGCCGAGGATCGAGCCGTTCCCAAACTCGCTGAGGAATCGAGGCGCAAGCTTGCCGCTCAAGCTTCGCTACAAGTCCAAACAAACATCAATCGGAGAGTTGAACCAGCTGCACCCCCTGCGGTTGAAATCTTGCCACCGGTCGGTGCCAGTGGTCAGCCAGTGGGACTTGCCGCCCTGCCTCCTGCCCATGACGCCGACGTATTTTTCGATATGGAAGGGTATCCGCTCGTGCAGGGTGGCCTGGAATACCTCTTTGGCGTATGGATCCTTGATCCCGACTCACCCCAGTTTCTCGATTGGTGGGCACACGATCGGGATGAGGAAAAACGGGCATTCGAAGGGTTCATCGACTGGGTCTACGCACGATGGAAGACCCATCCAGGCCTGCATATTTATCACTACGCAGCTTATGAAGTAAGTGCGGTTCGTCGTCTGAGCACGCGGCATGACACCCGCCAGGAGGAGGTCGACATCCTCCTTCGCAACAACGTTTTTGTCGATCTGTACCAAGTTGTTCGCCATGGTTTGCGCATCGGCGAGGATAGTTACAGCATCAAGCGAGTCGAGCGGCTGTATCGTCCCAAACGCTCCACCGATGTCGCTAATGCCGTCGATAGCATCGTTCAATACGCACGATGGATCGAAACGTGTGAACCCAAAGACTGGCACCAAAGCCCGATCCTCAAAGGCATTCGCGACTACAACGAGGACGACTGCAGTTCCACCGCCGACCTCCTGTTCTGGCTCCGCCAGTTCGCGATCAACAATGGAATCGCCGCAACGCAATCTTCCCCAATCGACAGCGTGGAGGAACCGATCCTGCCGGAGGAAATCCTTGCCCGTCAAAGACTGGTAGGAGATCTACGCGCGAAGGGAGATGGCGTCTCAACCGTTCTAGCAGACCTCATCGGCTTCCATCGCCGGGAGAATAAGCCCGTTTTCTGGAAGATGTTCGACCGCGCTATCGCCAACCCCGAGGACCTGCGAGAGGACCCTTCGTGTATCGAAGGCATCAAGGCGATCGGCGAAAAGATCGTCGAGAAGAAGTCGTGGGTACAGACCTACAAGTTCGACCCAGATCAGGAATGCAAGCTTTCTCCAGGAGAAAAGTCCACAGTCATGTTCCCTTGGGATCTCGACTCAAAATTCAAGCTGGTGGGACTAGATCTGAGTAAAGGCGAACTTCAGCTAAAGACGGGAATGACCACGATCAACGGCAAATTCGGTGGAGATTTTCCGAAAACAGGCTCTCTGATTCCTTATGAAGTCGTCGAGTCGAAGGAAATCGCCAAAGCCTTGACCGCAGTTGCGGAAGGGCAGCTTGACGGTAATTTGCATCCTCCAACATCCGCGCTTCTTTGGCGAAAAGCACCTTCCAGATGCCTTCGGAAGGCGGAAGAATCTCCCACCGAGGCGGCAATCCGCGTCGCTGATGAGATGAACGGAGAATGCCTTGTTATTCAGGGTCCTCCCGGCACCGGAAAAACATACACCGCATCCCACATGATCGCAGCGCTTTTGGCAGCAGGAAAGAAGGTCGGCGTCTGCAGCAATAGCCACAAGGCGGTCGGCAATCTGCTCGCCGCGTGCGGAAAGACGATGCAAGCAACCGGGACCGAACTTGTCGGCATCAAGGCCGCTGGCGAGAAAGACGAAACTCTGCACGAAAGCAATCCAGGCCTTCATTACGTCGCTGCGAACACCATTGCCAGCGAGAAGTATACGACGGGTGTAATTGGTGGAACCGCCTGGCTCTTTTCGCGCCCGGAGTGGATCGACGGTCTCGATGTACTGTTTATCGACGAGGCTGGCCAAGTCTCATTGGCCAATGCCGTTGCCATTTCCCGATGCGCACGAAACCTGGTGTTGTTGGGTGACCAGATGCAATTGGAGCAACCCGTTCAGGGGTCCCATCCTGGCGACGCCGGACTCTCAGTGCTTCAGTATGCGTTGAAGGACACGAAGGCCAGCGCGCCGGATGCACCAGTGTTTCACGCTGTGGTACCTGCGGACTTCGGAATCTTCATGGGCGAAACCCGTCGCATGCATCCATCGGTGTGTTCGTTCATCTCCGACAGCATCTACGAGGGCCGCTTGGGCTCGCATTCCGACTGCGAACGGCAGCACATCGTGGATCTGCCTGCCGAATTCGGGCTGGAGGGCAAAGGCGCAGGGATCTCATTTCTGGGCGTTGAGCATGATGGAAACGTCCAACGAAGCGATGAGGAGATCGCGGTGGCTCGCCGCATCGTAGACCAACTGCTCGGCAAGCCTTACACCGATAAGCATGGCGAAACCCGCCCGCTAGAACTGAAGGACTTCATGTTCATCTCCCCCTACAACTCCCAGGTCCGAGGCCTCGAACTGGCCCTACCACCCGGTGCCAAAGTCGGCAGCGTCGACCGCTTCCAAGGCCAAGAAGCCCCCGTGTGCATCCTTTCGTTGTGTAGCAGCTACGGCGAATACGGTGCCCGAGGACTCGCTTTCATCCTCGACAAAAACCGAATCAACGTCGCCATTTCCCGAGCCCAATGCCTAGCCATCGTCATCGCCGACCCCCGAATCGCCCAAACCTCGGCGGGTTCCATCGAAGAAATGCAACTCGTAAACCTGTTCTGCAAGTTGAAAGGCATGGCTGATTCGGAAAGCGCCAAGTGACAATAGGCCCCGAGACAGCCTGTCAATCCAGCCAGGGCTGCCCAAGTGTCGCCCTCTCTTTCCGCAAGCGGAAGGAGAGGGAAGGGTGAGGATGGCCCCCGGATTTGCGGTCGCGACGGAGTCGGGACATCCTAATTTGCGTTCAGTCTCTCAATGACAGCCATATCCAGACAGAATTCCAGCGCTAACGGACTCGCCATCTCTGGCCCAAACAGCGCGATCACTGCGCCGGAATCGTCGCGAGCCACCCTAGCTTAAGCAGGTTCCCGTCTGCCGTGAGCAACGGAATCTGCTCAGACACCGCGGTGCTCGCAATGATCCGATCAAACGGATCTTCGTGAACGAAATCCAAAGCACGACTTTGGATGAGGATTTCCTCCTGAACGGGAACGCGCACAATGTCGCTGGCCTTCAACCAGCGCCGCACCAAATCTTCCGCCGAGTAGCTGGTTGCTATGCGTCCCTTCTCAACCGCAACCATCGTCTCGTAAATGGAAATCGCGCTAAGAACGATACGAGGTGCGCTTTGCAACGTTTTCATGGCCGAAACAGAGAACTTTTCTGGACTCAGATTCAGCCAAATCCAGACGTGAGTGTCAATAAGGATCACGCGACCGATTCCCATTCCTCTGGGTCCAAAATCGGGCCGACTATATCGCCGACAATGATCGCATCACCACGAAACTTGCCAAACTCTCGAGTTGATTGCGCATCATCGCATCGCACCAACTGCGCAATCGGTCGTCCTCGTTTGGTGATCTGCACCGTTTCCCCAGACACCCGTACCTGCTCTAGCAGCTTCAGAGCGTTGTGTTTATATTCCGTCGCGGTCACCTGAACCATATGGCCATTATACATGGCCATATTTGTCATTCCACTTACGATTGCTATCCCAATTCGCCCACACGGATTGCGATAATCTGATTTTTCATATTTCCTGAAACAGTCGCTGAGGTTCGGCAATTCTCCTCCTCTCATGAACACATAAGCGGCCAACAAGCCGTGAAATCCGGGGGCAAATGAAATGAATAAATCGACAAATGGATTCGCAATCGCATCGCTCGCCATCGTTCTCGCAGGTTGTGGAGGCTCAAGCCAGATGAGCACTCAGGTGCAACAGGTTCAAAACTCGCAGAAAGAGATGCTAGCAAAGGAAGCGATTCCAGAACCGCAAGAGATGAAGAATACGACGATGACCGAGCTGATGATCGGTAACGATAAGCGGAAAGCCGTGTTCTTCGAGGCATATTACGCACTCCGAAATGCTTGGCTCCATCCTTCGAATGAAGGCGGCCCCTTTGGTGGAAACCAATACGGAGGCTGCGTGGTGGGAGACTGGTCCTACCTCGCAAGCGACATCGGTGCTCTGAACTACGTCACCAAACGCATCAACCGAAGCAATGCTTCGTTGACCTCGTCCGACATGGCTAGCTCCGCATACGACATGAAAGGCGGATACGAGAGAACCGGCCAGTGCTTCTTCTTCACCGTCCTAATTCTGCGACGATCACTCAGCTACGACCTTCCTGTTAGCTGGTCCAGCTATCCAACCAACGGACCATCTGCTCGGAACAGCCAGGCCGGCGACGTGGTCTACTACCGCAACTACCCATCGAGCGGAGCCAATCACATCGGCATCGTGGTCGGCAAGAACGGCGACGGTATGGATGTCGTGGACAGCAACTTCGTCGGGTACGGCCACCTCCCCATCAAGTCCGGCGTCTCCGATTCCGAAGTCATCGGCCGTCACTGGGTCCCCAACGCCAACATCGACAAAGCCGGCTGGAAACTCTATAGCGGCAAAGGCCGCTGGTATTAGGCGCAGCCTAATCCGCACCTGCGAATCATCCTGCGCCCGAGACTCGGTCGCAGGATGTTCTGGCTTTGCCGGTAACGTGAACAGAATCGCCAGGCCAATCTTCAAATTCTGGATGGGTATGCCAGCCAATCCATGCTGTCCTGGCATCCTTAGGCTCACGTAATCGGGCCCATTTGCATCGTCAGGGGAGGCCGCGTGATTTGAGCTTCAAGAGAACCGCGAGAAGGTCTGATAGATTTGCAGCCGGGGAGAGTGATAGGCTAGTTCTGATAATCTTCCCAGTTTTCGCAAAAGCGAAAACTCCCAGTCAGTCATAAGCCGTTGGTTCTCCTGGATCAGCATTCACATTTATTAAAATGAATTTTCTTGAACTCCGTACTTTCATTTTGCATTCGATGCGAATGTCTCACATTTACCAGCCGGTAATGATTAAACGGCTTCTTAATGGAAATGGTAGGGCCTCAAAGAGGGAAATAGCAGCTGCAATTCTCAGCTACGATGACAGCCAGATTGAGTACTACGAAAAAATAACCACGAATATGGTTGGGCCTGTCCTAAAAAGGAACGGCGTGGTTGATAAGGTTGGATCTCAGTATGTATTGCCGAATTTTGAGACCTATTCCCCACAAGAAGTGTCAGAGCTGGTTTCGATATGCGAAGAGAAACTGGATACGTACATCAAGAAACGTGGAGAAAAGATCTGGACCCACCGCAGGCGGTCGGAGGGCTACATACCAGGGACCGTCCGCTACGAGGTCTTGAAGAGAGCTTCATACCGCTGCGAGTTGTGCGGAATCTCAGCCGACGAGAAAGCACTTGAGGTTGACCATATTGAGCCAAGATCTCATGGAGGCGCTGATGCGATTGAAAATTTTCAGGCCCTTTGCTATTCGTGCAACGCCATGAAAAGAGACCGAGATGGCACGGATTTTAGGGGGATACGGGCTTTGTACGATGATAGGGAGACCGGTTGTATTTTCTGTGAAACGACTCGAAGGACCATCCGCTTCGAGAATTCGTTGTGTCTGGCCTTTGACGACAATTACCCCGTTGTTCCGGGCCACCTCCTCGTTATTCCCAAACGTCATATATCGGACTATTTCGGCTTACGAAGCGCAGAGCGAAACTGTATGCACTCTCTGATTGAGCAAGCCAGAGATGAGTTAATGAGGTTGGATCCGAAAATCAAGGGTTTCAATATTGGTTTCAACAACGGAACCACTGCTGGTCAGACAGTAATGCATTGCCACGCTCACATCATGCCGCGCCGACAGGGTGACATCGATGACCCTGTTGGGGGCATTCGAAATATCATTCCTGGGAAAGGGAATTATTACAGTTAGAAGTCACTTATCTACTCCGTTGCTAGCGGTTAGCCAGACGTTGGAATAGCTAGGAAACACGCTCAGACGAGACCCATCTGTGCATGAGTCCGACCGCCTGCAACTCGGTTATAGAATTCGAGTGACCTGTATGGCTAGACGACTCGTAACCACCGTAAATGGGGAACGTGTACTGTAGCCTATTGATTCAAGAAATCCTTGACAAAGGCTTTTTTGTGCCCAACAAGCAGTCTTTTCGGAACCTTCCTGGTTTGCGAAACTATACTAATTATCTGCTAGAACAACATTAGATGTAAATGTAGTATCGACCGCCAAGGAACCTCATCAGAAATGGAAGAACAAACGACGTCCAGCCGAGCCCTTCACCTTCCAGCCTTACGCTGTGCTATTGGAGATTGGACCTATTATTCGGCAACGATGAGAATTGTCGACATCGTTGAGCGGGTCAAATCCGCCAAGGATTTGGCAGATACTTGGCGGGACAATCACGATCCCAAGAGGGGGTTGCTAGACAGACGGGTCGCCAAGATCAGCAACTACCTTGTCCAACGCAAGGAAAGATTTTTCAGCAGCTTGGTCGTTAGCGTTGGCGGCGGTACCCCTAAATGGATTGACCTATCGCTTGTCGACACGGAACACCTCACTGTTGATTCTTTGTCTGGGTGTGAGTTAGTCCGGATCAATAAGGCCCTTGGTGTAATTCAACTTGCTGGAGACGAAACTCTAACTGTAGTCGACGGTCAACTGAGGCTAGCCGGGCTGCGGAAAGCGCTGTCTAAGTCACCTTCTTTGGGTGACGAAGTCCTTAGTGTGTTATTGGTTGCAGACCGAGGAACAGAATATTCTTGGCGGCTGTCTACCACCATTAATCGTCATGCACAAAAGATCACCCCCGGTGAGCGCGTTGTTTTGGACGAAGATGACGGCCTCGCCATTGTGACGAGGAGGCTCATCCATCAACATCCCTTCCTCAAGATCAAAGATTTGGTTTCCAGCCCGAAGAGCTCGAGTCTTGGTAAAACGAGCAATCACTTCACGACCCCACTCGCCATATACAAAATCTGCGAAATATTGACCCTAAATTCTGCCTACGGCCAAGCACTTGGAGATGGCTCAACGATTTGGGATCGTAAGACGCTAACTAACTCAGATCGACCCAGCGACATGGTCATCGACAAGATCTTCGAACTATCATCGGATTATTGGACTAATGTCTCCGAATTGGTTAGAGTCGACGCCGTATCAACTTCCAGGGCTGAAGGGAAATTAATTACCCTGCCAGTCGGTCAAATGTCCTTTGCGCGGGCAGTTCGACTTCTCGCTGACAGGGAGCCTGTCAGTAGCCAAGCAATCAACGAATCCTGGTTGGAGATAAGGAATGGCCTCCCGAAACAGTTGCTCAATGTACAGCACCCGATCTGGAGCAACGTCCTATGGAACCCCGTGAACGGGTCAATGGTAATTGGCGTGCGGCAACAGAAACTCGCAGCCAGACTGCTCTGCCATTACGCGGCAGGCTTTGGGCGGTTTGCCGAGGAATTTGATTTAATCGCGGAGTACAAGGCCGTTGTCGGAGATCCAGATGCCACCTTGCCTTCTCGCAGCTCTCTCTCGCCCTAGATTAAGCAGTCCGAACATAAATTGTGTCAACTAGACGGAAGAGCCTCGCCGTCGGCGAGAGCCGACTCGATCCAGGCTTCGATGGCTTCTTTGATGTGCTCGCTCGCTTCGTCGCGGGTGTTTCCCCAGCTAGTACAGCCAGGCAAATCGGGGGCAAAGACGGAGTAGCGGCCGTCTTCTTCTAGGGCAAACACGATGGGATATTGGCTCATGATTTCGGTCCCGCTTTCTTCATTATATCGTTTGTAGTTTGGGAGTTGGGGGATCACGATACGTTGAATATCCGATCGGACAACACTTAAATGGCAGATCATCGCATCCACTTTCTCATCCGAGAAAGTGAGTGATTTTAGGAAACTTCACAGAAACACTGGACGTCTATTTCCTATAGATGGGTATTTTCTCGGACGAGAAATGGGCGAAAAATGGGAAATTGCCATCGACAGCATCGATTGTCGATGCCCTAGACCGGAATGCCCTCAAAGTGCCGCCAATCCAATACAGGATCATAACAGCCCGCATCCGGAAGGATGGGCGGCGCCAAACTCAATCGACCGACGAAGACGCCGTTACGGATGGATTGATTGAGCTATCTTGGGGTGGCAAACTTGCTCGATTCGCTCTACAGGTCAAATCGAGTAGTACGCCTAAGGCAGTCGAAGTCGCCATTCTTCAAGCTAAGGCGAAAGCAACAGCGGACAATCCACCGCTGATCGTCGTGCCGTATCTGTCCCCGGAACGAATGGAGCAGCTTCAGGAAAGCGGGGTAAGCGGTTTTGACCTATGCGGCAACGTCATCATCGTTGGCGGCGGTCTCTTTATATGGAATGGAGGTCATCCGAACTTCTTCCCCGAGTCCCGGCCGATCAAGAACATCTATCGGGGACGCGCCTCCATTCTTGTAAGATCTTTCCTCGAAAAACGAGAGTTTGCGTCTCTGGCAGAGCTAAGGGAGTTCGCTCTTTGTAGGATGGAGCCTCGATTCCTAGTCGGCGGCAATACAGAAGGATATGGAAGCGAAGAAAGGAAACTCACCCTGTCCACCGCGTCAAAGGTTATCTCTGCCCTTGTCGAGGATAGACTCGTTGAGCGGACCGAAATAGGTGTGAGGTTGATCGATCCCGGCGGGCTCCTCTTCAGGTTGAAGGCCCAGTTCACGAAACCCCAAGGTTCTGCTATCCAGGGCCGAACGAGCCTGAATCCAAGTGAATGCTGGTGCCGACTTACCGCAGCCATGCAGGATGGCCGGTTCAAGGTAGCTACCACGGGTCTCGGGTCTGCTGCGCATTACGACGCTTTAGCAATTGAGGATCGACTGAATTTGAGCGTGAATAACGCGGGTCTGGCGATTGAATTGCTTCAAATCACACCAACTCGCGCATTTCCGAATGTCGAACTTACGGTTGCCACCGATGAACCTCCTTACTTCGATTGCCGATATGAGAACAAGGCGGTGTGGGCTTCGCCGATTCAAACGCTGCTGGAACTTTCTGCCGGTGGTCCGCGAGAGCGCGACGCAGCACAGCGCCTCGAAGCCAAACTGCTGGCGTCACCAGGAGGGTGGATCGGATGAATTATGGTCCCATAGAGCAATGCCTCAAGGAGATCCTTGGGCATGAAGCTGCCGAACACCTGATCCTGGTTGGTGGCGCTGCCATTCTCGTCAAGCGTGGATGGCTGGAGCGGATTCAAGCCAAGACTTTGATCACGGCAATACCGTTGGCCAGGTCAACTGAGGATGTAGACTTCTTGCTGAGCTTGGACCTGTTCGTTCGCAGAGATGGGGGTAGAGAGATTCGATCGATGCTTGACGAGTTGAAATACATCCCCAAACAGGAGTTCTGGCAATTTGCGAAAGGTGATATCACCGTGGATTTTCTCGCTCGTATTCCCACGGGCGAGAGCGGTGTGAAACTCAATGAGCCTCGAGTGGGAGCGAAGCCTTCGATCCGATTACATGGGCACGTCACGCCGGAGGCGTTCGCAGTGGAGGTGAACCCGGCGATGATAGAGGTGGTATTTGGAAACGGTCCTTCCACCGAGATACGAAAGGCTAACGTAGCTCACACCTACGGAATGCTAAATATGAAAACTCGGGCGGCCTTCGATTGGCTCCAACGTCGCCTGAGAGGTGAGGCACCCAAGCCGTTCAGTGAGAAACATGCGCTAGACGTATATATCCTCACGGCCTCTATGACCTTTGGTGAACTAGAAGAATGTAGGGCCATGGCGGCCAATTACGTCGATCACCCAATTGCTCGTGCTATATGCCAAGAGGCCAAGAATCTCTTTTCACATCCTAATTCACCAGGCTATTTGGAAGCTCAAAGGCAAGTTCAAATGGAACTTGATCACGCGGTGTTTTGGGACGGACTTCGAGAGGCGCTCGGCATCGATACGGTCGTAATTCCGTAGCGGATGAGGTTCAAGCGACATAATCTAGACCGCCGACGGCGAATCACGCCTCGGCCCTAATCCACCATGAGTACTCCTATGAAATTTCCTGGACCTGTTTCGGCGGCTATGTTGGAGGAGTTGGGGAAGTATGTGATTGCGACCCCTTATCCGTTCGTACTGGACCTCGAACGGTGCCATGGGATGTATCTGGTCACGGTGGATGGGCAGGAGTTGTTTGATTGGGCGGGGTACTTTGGGTCGAAGCTGATTGGACATAACCACGCGGGGCTCTACGAACCCGAATACACCAAGCGACTGGTGCTAGCGGCGAACAACAAGGTGGCCAACCCGGACTTTCTCACCAAGGAATGCCTCGACTACTACCGGATGCTCTATCGGGTCGCGCCGGAGATCATGCGTAGCGAGGAACTTGAGGTTTACGCGGTCAACTCGGGAGCGGAAGCGGTCGAGAACATGATGAAGTACCTCATCGCCAAGTTCAACCTCAAGCGGATGGAGAAGGGGCTGAATACCGGTAACCGACGGTTCGTTTACTTCGACAAGGCGTTCCATGGCCGTACCGTGTTCGCCCTCGGCGTCACCGAGACGATCGACCCCGTCGCGACGAAGGACTTTCACGGACTGACCTCGGGCGGCAACATCATGCTCCCGTTCCCTGCGTTCAACAGCGACGCACCCGAGGAGCAGAACCGCAAGAACGCGGAAATGGTGCTGCACCAAGTGGAAAGCGCCCTCACCCTGATGCGAGACGAGATCGTTGGCATCATCGTTGAGCCGATCCAGGGCGCGGGTGGACAACGGGTTGCTCTGAAGGAGTTTTGGCAAGGGCTAAGCCGATTGGCCCACGACCACGGTGTTTATCTCGCGTTCGATGAAGTCCAAACATCGCTCGGCGCAACCGGCAAGATGTGGGCGATCGACCACTTTGATCTGCCCTACCCACCGAATGCGGTGGCAGCGGGCAAGAAGTTTGGCTGTGGAGTGGTGTTCATGCTGGAGCCGCTTCTCGATGTCGGTGTCCTCGACTCGACTTGGGGCGGAACCCTGGCTGACATGGTCCGAGTGGTCCGCGAAATGGAGATCGTGGAGGAAGAGGGATTGATCGAGATGGCGGCGACAAACGGGGAGTTGCTCGCGGCTGGGTTGCGGCAGGTGGTCGCGAAGCATTCGACGATCGCATCGAATGTGCGCGGGTTGGGGCTGTACCAAGGGTTCTCACTGGACACGCCGGAGCGGCGGTCGAAGGTTCAGCAGGTTGCCCGAAATGAGTTTGGGCTGCTGCTGCTTGGGGCGGGTCAGCGGTCGATTCGGACGCGTCCGAATCTTTCGGTGACGGCACAGGATATTGAGAAGTTTTTGGGGTTGATGGATCGGGTTTTGGGGGCGGTTGAAGGGTAGGTTCCCCGCGGCTTCGGCGAACCTAAACTCATTCGCGGTAAAGCTATTCGGAGGTCAATTTCATTCGCATGGTTTCTCCTGCGAATGGCTGCTGCTTGTTCCCGATTTGGGTTCAATCGAAAGTCGGTACAGGCGCTCACACCGCTTGGTGCTGTCTCCCCCCGTCGTCCCGAACCCTCGCTTTTTCGTTCGTCGTCTTTGGGCGCGCGCCAAACTCGCCCCTTCGGGCTCAAACAGTGGCGCGCTGACTGCCCAAAGCCAAGCGACCGGCGACGATTATGGACGTCGGGGGGAGACGAGTTGAACTGTTCTTTTCCGGACCCTGCGGGTACTCAGGGCTGGCAGGTTTCATTGTCTTGAGTCAGAGTTTAAGGATCACTCGCCTTACGATCGGCTCGTAATTCACTCCATCGCTCTTTGATAATCGGTGGTTGGCTTGTTAACTCACTCCGTTGGACGGAATGTATTTTCCCTCCGGTTGCGTCCCTTTGCGTCCTCTCTGCGTGATGCCCTTCAAAGCGTAAAGAAGGCTTCACCAGGCGGAAGTTCCAGAAACAATGGTGCCAGGGGCACGCAAACCGGGGGCCATCCTCACCCTACCCTCTCCTTCCATAATATGGAAAGAGAGGGCGACGCTATCATGCTCTGGCTTGATTGAGGAGCGATGTTCCTGGTCGATCCTGCTTCTCTCGACCCTACTTTGCCGTGGTGGGCAGAGTAGGGAGGTTGGCTTTGGTTAGGGTTTGGTTTAGGGACTTGATGTCTTTGGACTCTAGCTCTTTCCAAGCGTCGGTGAGTTGTTTCAGGTTCGCGAGGACGGCGTGGACGGCGTCTTTCATCGGTTGGCTGGGCGGCAGGTCGCCGTAATCCATCTTGGTGAGAAAGGGGATCGTTTGGCCTTGGATGCCGCTGAAGGTGGGTGTCGAAACGAAGGTGGTACTACCCTTCGGCTCCGGCTTCTTGCCGAGATCGTCGATTTTGTCGTTGAGCTTGGACAGGGCGTCGGAGATCTCTTTGGGCAGTTTCTGCTTCTGGATTTCCTCGATCTTCGCCTTCAAGGCTGTCGTCGCTGCCATGCCGGCAGTGGCGGTGACGTCGGCATCATAAAGCCCGATTTGCAGCTCATGCTGCTCCTTCAGGTCGCGGGCGGAGCCGGGAGAACGTGGGTCATTCTTCACGGTCACCTGTTGCGTCATCTTCTTCCCATCGACGGTTAGCGTCAGGGTGTAAACGCCGGGCAGCACCAAGGGGCCTTGTGGCGTGAGTGGCGTGAGATAAGGCGTCGCGCTAATGTCGTAGCCGTGCGACCGGGCAGGAGGGTTCTCGTAGCGCAGGTCCCAGTTGATGCGATTCGTACCAATTTCGGTCGGCATTGGCTTGAGCACCTCTTTCCAGAAATCTGGAATCGGTTGCAGTCCCTCTTTGCTCGGAGGAATCGGTGCACTGGAGTAGTGGCGAACGAGACGGCCAGTGCTGTCGGTTACATCTAGCGTGATATCACTCGAAGGCTTCGTGCCCAAGTAGTAGTAAATAATCGCGCCGGGAGGTGCGTTGAGCGCATGTGGCACTTCTGGCGGCATCGGCGTATCCTGGTTCACGTTGCGGCGAGCCCGAACGGCATCACCCGGCGCGAACAAGGTCGCATTGCCGAGGTTGGCGGTTACCTGCCGAAGCGGCGAGATGTCATCCAGAATCCAGAAACTGCGGCCATAGGTTCCGACGACCAGGTCGTTGTCCTTGACCACCATGTCGCGGTACGACGTGTTGGGTGAGTTCAGTCGAAGCGATTGCCAGTTGTCTCCGTCATCAAAGCTGACGTACATCGAGCTTTCGGTGCCGAGGAAGAGCAATCCATCCTTCTTGGTGTCGGCGCGAATTACGTTCGCCCAACTGCCCGTCACCTCGTCGGTTGGCAGACCCTTTACGATCTTCTTCCAGCTCTTGCCGAAGTCCTTCGTGCGGTAAACGATTGGCTCAGCGTTGGTAGAGAGAACCACGTAAGCCGAAGCGACGTCGGTGTGGCTCGAGTCGATACTAAGGATCGATCGCTTGTTGTCGGGAATGTTTACATCTGACCAGGTCTTGCCATGGTCTTTGGTGAGTTTGATAGTGCCGTTTCCAATGCCAGCCCAAATCACTCCGCCATCAATACTGCTTGGTGAGAGGGACGAAATGACACCTCCACCACCTCCGCGTTGCGCTTCTTCCTCATCCATCCGCTCTTGGGCACGTTCCATGGCGTCCTTTCGGCTGATGAACTGGTCGTCAAGGTCATCGATGTCGCGGTCGTGATCTGGCTCGCGCTCGTTCGCCTTCGGCTTGTGAGCCTCCTTCTTGGCGTCTTTCTTCGGCGCTGGCTTGGGTTTTTCCGCAGGCTTGGGCTTGGGTGGAACGTAGCCCGCCGGGAACGCCATGTCGGGGCTGAGCTTGTGCCAGCTTCGGCCTCCGTCGGTTGACGACATCAGGTACTGATAACCGAGGAACAGCTCGTGCGGATTGACCGGCGAGAACATGATCGGCTGATTAAAGTCGTGTCGCAGCTTCAGCTTGGGGTCGTTATCTGGGCCAACACTTACAAATTGAGCAGTTGGGAAGCTCTGCTTGATGATATCGTTGGATTGACCGGTCGAATAGAGAGTGTGAGGGTCAAGTGGATCGACGGTGATCGATCCCCACTCCCAGCCGGGGTTTGGACTCCAGTCGAGCGGCGTAATCTCACCGTAGTTCCCGCGGCTGCTCATCCCGATTGAGCCAGAATCCTGCATGGTCGCATAGATCCAGTAGGGCCAGGAGTTGCTGACCGCGATGTGATAGAACTGGCCGTTGGCGATGTTGTACCAACCGCTCCAGCTTCGTCCGCCATCCAGTGATACCGCTGGGCCTTGATCGACGCCCAAGAACAGTCGGTTCCCGTCGGTCGGATCCACCCACATCTGTTGGGGGTCATCGCCGCCGGGAGCGCCCTTGAATCCGGTAAAGGTCTTGCCTCCGTCGTGGGAGATATAGGAGCACGTATTGAGGACGTAAACGGTGTCGGGGTCCTTGCTGTTGACGTAAACGCCGCAGTTGTAGCCACCCTGACCATTGCGGATTCGCCCGTCTTCCTTATCCATCTGCTTCCAGGTTGTGCCGCCGTCATCGGAGCGCCACAAGCCAGAATTGCCGACAAAGAACATCCTCTGGGAGTTTGTGTGCATGGCGACGGCAACGCAGGACCGGCCAAACATGCCACCCGGTAGCGAATCACCCTTTAGTTGCTTCCAAGTAACCCCGCCATCAGTCGACTTGACCAATGATGTGCCCTTGATGCCGTTCTCAGGGTTCTTGTCGGTGCCACCGGTGCTAGCATTGCAGTGCCGGTTGGTAACCGCCAAGATGACGCTCGGGTTGTCGAACGCATACGACATAAACTGCACACCCGTAACGTTGTCGGTAACGAGGGTCTTGGTCCAAGTCTTGCCACCATCGGTGCTACGATAGCCACCACGCTTTTGACCAGGAGTCTTGATATCTCCGAGCACAGCAGCCATGACAATGTTGGGATCGTGGGGGTCAACGATAATGCATGGGATCTGTTTGGCAAATTCGAGGCCAACATGGGTCCAAGTCTTTCCGGCATCGGTCGATTTATAAACGCCGTCGCCTTCGTTCTTCCCGCCGCCGGTTGTCCCATCTCCCAGACCGACATAGACGATATTCGGGTCACTCGGGGCGACGGTGACAGCACCTACTGCACTTGCCGTCTTAACGTCATCAAAGATTGGATCCCAGCTGATTCCAGCATTGGTGCTCTTCCAAACGCCTCCCCCAGGCATTCCCGCGTAATACACGCCAGGTTGGCCGACCGCTCCGCCGACGGCGGACACGCGTCCACCTCGGAAGGGTCCGATGTTGCGCCAAACGAGACCAGCGTATTTGCTCGGGTCCACCGTTCCCGATATCCCACTTGGGGCGCGTTTGATGTGGTTTGCAGTGTTAAGGCCCGTTGCCAAGGACACAGCGGCCAAAGCAAGAATCAGGGACGTGGTCGCGAAAACTTTGTGGTTCATAGACAGATTTCAGATAAGCGGTTAGGGCCGAACAATGAGTTCAAACAAAGGAAAAGACGGAGGCTGCCATCTTACGCCTTAAATACGAAAACGCAAAGGCATCGGTGCCTGAGCCGGATGATTTCGATTTGAGTGATCATACACCAAGCGGTATCCCATGCGAGCGTTGAGTAAAGAACGATGTGGTGGGCGTATCCGTTTCAGCCTTTCGGGCCTTTGAGAATGACCTGGTCGTGAGCCCGTCACAGTCTCGTCACATTCGTTAACGCATCATGTTGGCCATGCCCCGGTGCGATTCCACTGATTCCTCTGCGGACGTTTCCAGGCAGTGCATGTCCCATTCCCGGAGGTTATCGATTTCCATGAAGCGTCACGCTTTTACTCTGATTGAATTGTTAGTTGTCATCGCAATCATTGCGATCCTTGCCGCCATCCTTTTCCCGGTCTTCGCGCAAGCGAAACTCGCGGCGAAGAAGACGGCGAGTCTCAATAATGTGAAGCAAATCACACTTGGGTCAGGCATGTATGCCAATGACAATGATGATGTCGTTCCGCTTGCGATGGAGGTCAACACATTCCACACCTGGGCCGACGGTGTTCAGCCTTACATCAAGAATTGGGACGTCTTCTTCAGTCCGCTCGGAGGTAACCGTATGATTGCCGCTTGGAGTGGAAAGCCATTGGTGCCGGACAATTGGAAGTATTTCGTCCAGTACGGCTACAACGCGAGCTATATGAATCGGTCCCCAGATTGCTCCCCTGGCTCTTTTCAGGCGAACGGTAACCCGTTCGGCACTCCGATCTCGTCGACCTCTGTTCAGGATCCCGCCGCTACCATCGAGTTTGCAGAGACGGGACAGGATGCTCCCGAAGACAACGTCGGAGCTCATATCGTCTACGGACCTGGAATGCAGACGTCGAATGACGTATGCACCTATGGGGATTGGGGAGCGACGAATAGCCTGTACTACGGCTTGAAGGGTAACACCGGAGTGACGCACCAAGGCTTCTTCAGGCCTCGAGAGAACGGCGGTGTTATCGGCTTCATGGACGGACACGCAAAATTACTGAACATCGGTAGCCTTACAGGTGGCACAAACTGGACGAGCAGCAGCAAGTTCGGAGAGGCCGTCGTGGAGGATCGCTCCAAGTATCTGTGGGACAATATGTAGCCCAATTTGCTACGAGTATGGAGTTTGAATTTTTCGAGCTCCAACGTTTCGTGCATTGAGTGACACCCTGAGCCATTTCGCTCAAACCTCGCTGGAATTTGAAGAGCTTCTGGATTCCGACTTTCCACGCTTCTTTTGAACTCTTTGCGAATGGGTGGTCACCAACTTTCTGAACTTAAGCACGTACCTTCGCCTCTGGCAAAACGAAGGCGCGTGCATTGGAGCAGAAATGAAACTACCAAACCTTCCTCGTTATTCACGCCGTCACAACCGCAGTGCATCCTGTGCCTATCTTCTCCGAACAAGAGCATGGGGCTTGGGTGTAGCTACTCTCGTTACTTTGGGTGGGGCTTGGGCATGCTCCGGCGTCGGGCCTCGCGGCCAACCGGTGGTCTTTGGCGACCAGACAAACATCGTGATCTGGGATGAAGCCCATCACATGGAGCATTTCATCCGGAATGCAAGTTTCAAATCTGGAGCCGCCGATTTTGGGTTCATTGCACCAACTCCGGGGAAGCCAGAGTTGAATAAGGCATCCAATCGGGCCTTCTATACACTTGCTGCCCTCGCACCGGTGGTCCTATATAAAGGCGCACGTGGTGGCTCTGGACGATTTGAAGACAGCGCAAAATCCGCTGTGGTCCAGGTTATCCAAGAAGCTGACGTTGCTGGTTACCATGCCACGACTCTCAAGTGCCCAGATGCCCATGCCATTAATGACTGGATGAACAACCACGGCTATGTTTCAACTCCTGAGGTTGAGAAGTGGGCCGAACGCTATTGCTCCAGAGGTTGGTACCTCACCGCATTTAAGGTCGTCGATAAGTCAAAGCTGATCGCCTCGACCGGCACGGTCCGAATGTCTTTCAAGACTAACAAACCGTTCAACCCATTCTATGTTCCGAAGACGAACATCCCGATCAATGGAGGAGGAACATTGCGCGTCTACTTCGTATCTGTGGGCGACTACGATGCCCACATTGGTCGCAAAGAGACTTGGCAAACACCGCAATGGACCGCACAAATCCCGGAATCGTCCGCCGCCCTTCTCGCCAAGCAGGTCGAATTGCCATTCGATGCCGTTCCCGACAACTGTCAAGTGGAGACTTTCGTCGATAACAACTTCCCACGGCCCGCCGCAGAAGACATCTACTTTGTAAAGAGGAAGGTGGCAGCAATCCCGCATAAACCGGCAAGCTCGCCGACTCGTCAGTTCCCAGCTCCTGTCGCGCTTTCGATGTTGGGTGGCGTTGGTTTGTTCGCGGTTGTCAGAAGAAGACGGTAGTTTGGCTTTCGTACGTCACCCGAGATCCTACTCAGGTTCTTTGGAGTCGGGATGCGTGCAATTCCATTGTGATTTGCACGCATCCTACTTCCAACTGGCGAGAGTCACCGGTTTAGCTTGGTCCGAACGAAATTCAAGCACGCTGTTTTGTCGGTTTGTGCAGGTCGAGTAGGGCGGGATCGACGATCCAACCTTCTCGTGGGTCGGCATTGGCCGGAATGCCGTGTGGCGGATTCGAGCAGTTTTGTGACCAGGCGGCTTGAAGCGCGCACAAGATGGAATCCAAGGTATCGCCAGTTGGATCCGAAACTGCTGCTTGAGTTAGCTCCTGGGAGAGATGGATTGATATCCCGTATTGTTGGCTGGCGACCTCCTCGATCGACCGCAAGATTTCGCACCGGGTTGTGCGCTGCTGCTCGGCTTGCTTTGGCTTGCTGTCCGCCTTATAGCTGGCGTTGCCTACGCATTTTATGGCCACAAGCTTTGGATACGCCTCGACTGCGACCCTGAGATCACCGGTCGGCCGACCTGGGAGGATCGACAGATTGGCCTTGATGAGGCGGGGAGCACCCTCGAAAAACATCTTGCCAACGGGAGTGAAGTCGAGCGTCATCGGGCTGCATGCCCGCGCTGCGCGGTCAGTGGCACGAAAGTGATGCTTCTTGCCGGCAGGCTGATTTAGCTTGTAGTTTCGCAGACGACTTTCAAATGCGGCCCGGCCGGCCGAGGTTAGCTGGCAAACGAGATGTTCCCAACTCCCACTGATGCCGTAGTCGTCAAACAGTTGAAGGGGTTGGCTAAACGGGAAGTCGAACCCTGCCCTCCAAGGACCGGGCTCGTTCAGAAACGCTTCAAACTCTTCCCAGTTTTCGAGGCGTTCAACTCTCTCTATAAGCAAGTGGTTGCCATCAAGCTCGGCACGGGCAACCGTGATCGGCTTTCGACTTGACGGAGCACTGGTGAAGTCGATTCCGAAAATACGAATCACGTTTAAGGCGATGTGAGCTCCGTCGGCGTTCCGAGCGCGCTCCTGATCTCCATAGTTACGGACCCCTTTTTCTTGCTCGGAACCTTGCCTTCGATCCGCAGTCTATGCTCTCCAACAGCAAGGTGGGAAAGGCTGAAAGTAATGCGGTGTGGACCTTGGTGGACATCGCTGCTCTTAATAGGCTCTCCGTCGATCAGGACCTTCCAGTTAGCGATCGAAACCTCGTCAGGGATCTGCACAATCAGCTTCGAAACATCACCTGCCGTGGAGACATTGAATGTCTTTTCGAACGGCAGCGATTCGACCGACGACTTGACAGAATCGATGCCCTGCAGAGACCATCGACCGGTACCGGTGTGCGAAAGCTCGAATTCCTCCTCCACGGATTGAAGGCCTTTGAGATGCTCGGGTTTGAATACATGCGCTCGGCGCGCTGATTCCCATGCCTTTACTGCCTTCAGGATTTCCTTCGATTGCGGATTGCCCTTGATCGCCTTGAGGTTGGTGACCAGGCAGAAGCCGGCATCGAAACCGGCGGCTCGGGCCAACAGCCATTGAATATCTTCGAGGGTTGTTTCAGAAGTGAGGCTAAACCACCCGAGCATGCCGGGCATGAGATTTCGATGGAAATACCGTTGGTTGTCCAACCGGTATTGGGTCTGGCTCTGCCGGAACCCGGCGTACCATGGCTCGCCCCAATTGTCTCGGGTTTGGATGTGCCAGATATAGGCGCCGGGCATACTCGCGTCGTTAATAACTTGGCCCCGAAGTGACGGCGAGAGTTGGTCATACCAAGTCTTGGCAAAGAGCGCCGGGCCGTACTGCCCCATTCCTGTTGACCAATTCCCCTCAAGACCATCCATCGACAATTGCTGCAGGCCGGTTTCGCGGAAGAGCTTGGCGATGTTTGATGCGACTTCCACGCTGAGTTCAGCATTGGTGAGGAACGTGCCGTACCCGTGGTCCATCAGTTTCGCGATGGTCGAACCCTTACGGTGACTTTGGGCTTGGGTGCCAAAAGCGCTGCGCTTGCACTTCAGAAGTTTCCATGGTGCGGTTGTGGATACGGAGTCGTACTGAATGAGTTCGTCACCGACGCGCACCGTCTTCAAAGTGTTGTTCTCCATCTGGTTGAAGAACTTGGGATCTTCAACCACAACCTCACCGTCGGCTTGATTGATGCCTTGAGTGAGCCTAGACGAACCCACTTCTGCCAATCGACGATCCGGCACTGGCGTGACATAGGGATCGTTTGGCGTGATGAAATTCGATAAGGTATGGATGCCCAGTCGGATTCCGTGTGCCTTCGCTCGTTCGACACACTCCTTCAGGCTTGTCCAGTTCTCGGGAAAGCGCTCTTTACGAAGGTTGAAGTGGCCCCACGTCTCGAAACCATCGTCGGGGCAGTAGAGATAGCGCAGTCCTGCCGCTTTGGTGATCGACATGCACTCGTCCAAGTTTTTGACTTCGAAGGGCATGATGAGATAGGACTCGTGTGCGGTGGGGCTCATCTTTGCCCAGACGCCGTCCATCATTGGGTGGGGAAGACCCTCGGCAAGCTCGATCTTGCCAATCGTGGCCAACGCATCCGTCGAAGGGCAACCGAAAAGCGCGATCTTGCTTCCAATCAGTCCACCATCGCGGAATCCTGGAGCGATGTAAGATCGATGCCCCCACATGGCAATCGTTCGGGTCTTGGAGCGATTTCTGACGTACGCCTGAAGCACGGAACCAAAGGAAGTTGGTTTGGCGGTGTCGCTTCGATAGCCTTCGACATGAATGTCTGGACTCGGGGCGGAGTCAGGATAGCGAAACCCATGCTCGACATCGTCGTCGCCATTTGGCCATCCACCGAGGGTTTTGGGATTGAGCACTTGCAGTCCGAAGGCATATCCATCGCCTTGAACGACGCCAATCGTCTCGCCGATCTCGGTCCCGAGTGTTGTGGAATAACTCCCCCAAACCGCGACATCAACATCTGAAGATGGAGTGACCTTGGCAAGCTCGAATACGATATGGGTTGATTTCTGGAACACCCTTACCTGGGCACGATGGCCCCCGAAATCGAGGCTGAGGGAATTTTTGCCTTGATTCCAGCGCGCCGAAAGTGGAGCTAAGAGCTTTCCGTCTGTCCGTAAACTCAACAGCGGTGACTGACTCCCGGCGTGGACTAAATTCGCACTTCCATGGATCCGTGCAGAGGTGACAAAGCCTCGCTCGTCAAGTTGAAGTTCAAAGTTCCCCGCTTTAAGCAATGGTCCATTGCCGCTTACCGCCGCCAGCAGAACGCAACATGCCGCGATCAAAATTCGCCCATCCTATCCATGGTCGCAGTATAGGGCGTTAGGGCTAAAACGCGCCTTCAAAAGGAAGTGCCTTCAGTTCAAGTGTTCAGGACAAAGAAGGCTAACCCGCCGGATTCCAACTTGAATGTGCCCAAGGTGCGACGCCAAAGTGTGGCTTCACTTGATGCGACGGAGGCGGATTTCCGATCGTCGACGAACGTGTAGATCTTGCCGCCTTCACGGACGCAGTCTCGAAACATCGCCTTGTACTCCCTCTCCGGAACCGAAAGCCTCGGTGCCTCGCGGAACAGCTCAGCCGCACGCAGGTCAAGGTACAGCTGCTCCAAATGTGGCCTGCCCGTGTACCAACGAAAGTCGCTCTGGCTACTCACTGTCCTATTCTATGCCAGTCTGCACACTCTTCAATGAGGGTGCAGAGATACTTTTCGATCCTCAAGGAATCCTGGATTACATCACTAGGTCCGGTCTCGCCGATCGAAGCATTGCTAAGTCGCTGAAGTCTTTAGCCCGACCAGACGCCTTTTTGGTCGCAACGTAGTCGGCAAGTGAAATAAAATAAACAGGTTCTCCGGCAAGAGAGCCGACCAACTTTGATTTATTTGCAGAATCGTATTCGACGCCATCGAGGAAATTTAGGAAGTCGGCACGATTTGGTTTGTGGCCGATAAAGATCATTCCCCGGTCTTTAGTTAGCAGTTCCTCTTGAGAGTGAAGTGGAACAGATATGCCAAAAGCTTCAAGCGCTCTCGATAGATTCGCTATGTTCTGGCTGGTTTTGGCTACGAAGAGGTCTATACCTTGGGTGAATCACGGAACCCCGTGGAAGGCTACGGCACGGCAACCAACCACGATGATCTTAATGCGGTGGGAGTTCAACAAACTGACAAATTCGTTCAATTCTTCGCTGATCAGCGGGTATGCAGGCATTTCGCAACTCCAGCAGGGCTTGCACCCTTTCGTTAGGACTCCGCTCCAGGTTCTCTAGACTGTCCAAGCGATCCGCTTCCTCGGGTGTCATCACCTCAGTAATTCGCTTCACCGAACCATTTTACCTTGCAGCCACGCTGTCGACCAGAGAACCCCGGCGTTGAGTTAGGACCATTCGCACAGGGTCGGATCGTGAGGGCTAACCCTCACGATCCGATCGCTTTTAGCGCGGCATCCGCTTCTGCGGCGTGCTGTCCCTGAGCCTTCATGCGCTTGAGGTCGGGCTCGAGGGCCTTTGCCTTCAATTGTCCGACCAGACCGATCGTGTCGGCAAAGATCCTAGAGTCTCGGCTTGCCAGCCCGCTCCGCAGCGAAGCAGCGACTCGTGGATCGTCGTGCGGCAGCAGAGCCAGTGCCCGTAGACCGACTTCGCGAACCAGCGGTCGGTGATGCTCCGTTGCCGTCTCCAGAATCGCGGCATCCCAACCGGGTTCTTTGTGATCTGCCAACACTTCCAACGCTGCCCGTCTGAGGTTGGGGAACGTCGCCTTCGCCGCTTGTGTCTTTGCAAAAGCGCGGATGGATGGAAAATCAATCGTTGCCAAACCTCTCAGCGCCGCCGCAACCACGTCGTAAGGCTGATCGTCACCAAGCATCTGAGACAGCCTCTTTTCGTCCGATTTTGCAGTGGCTAGGCGAGCTAACCCGTTGACCGCTTGGGTCCGTCGGTCGTAGTTCGGATGGTTGGTTTCGGCGAGGAAGAAGTCGTGTAACACATCGCTGCCGAGTTGGGCGAGCCGAGCCGTGTTCAGGATAGCAGGGAAGGGTTTGGTGTCCTGCCGCAATCTGCCCGCGATCATATTGAGGATTTCATTGGTAGGAGATGCATCCAACAGCCGATTCATCGCCATTTCCACATCGGTTGGGTTCGGTGCGTGGAGGAAGATGTATGGCAATTCGCCTGCCGCCCAAGGTTGCGTGGGCAGTTCGCGCACAAACTCGTGGTCGGGGTCGAAGACCACCGCTTTTGGAGCGGTGGTCGCTGCAACTTCAAACGTCTGATCTGCCGCATTAAGGTGAATCGGGGCTCGTCGAAGGCCGTTTGCATCGATAAGAGCGACATGGGTCGGGACATCGTAAATCGGTACCCCGCGCGAAGTGTCCTGGGTCTGGCGAACGTGCACCACCGCCACCTTTCGTGCGGCGTCATACGTCCAACTCCAGTCGATGATCGGGTGACCGGGCTTGTAGATCCACTGTTCGAACCAAGGGTGCAAGTTGATGCCGCTGGCTTCGCTGAGGTCTTCGCACAAGTCGTTCGACTCGACGTTCGAAAATTGATGGCGGGTCAGATAACGGTTGAGGCCGTGATAGAAAGCGTCATCGCCAAGCTGTCGACGGAGCGAATCGAGCACGGTGCCACCTTTCATGTACGTGGTCCAGCCACCCATGCCGATTGAATCCGAATAGTAGTTCGTCGCGATCGGCCGAAAGTCACTCTTGCTCGCGCCAAAGTATCGCTGGCTGTAAGCCTCGTATTGGCGAAGGGATTCGAGTTGGCCACGACTGTGGAGTGTGTACATCATCTCCATGAATGTCGCCATCCCCTCGTTCAGCCAAGTGTCGTTCCAGTCCTTGCAGGTTACGGTGTCGCCGAACCACTGGTGGGCGGTCTCGTGGGCGATGACCCAATCCGAAGGGCCCATGCCTTCGCGGGGCGTCGACATGAAGTCGCCGTCTTGTCGCCAGTAGATCGGATACTCGGTCGCGCTGACATCTTCTTCGGCATAACCCTCATGTTCATACACGATCTCCTGGCCGTACTTCGGCCACGGATATGGGAAGCCGAGGATATCGGAAAAGAAGCTGAGGACGTCTTTAGTCGGGGCGAAAGTCGTTGCCAGCCGGTCGCCCATTCCCTTCGGGCACGTCATGATCAGCGGCTTGCCTCGCCAGGTGTCGTGGTAGACGTCGAATGGTCCGACTGCCAAGCAGTTGAGGTAACCCGCGTGGGGCTGGTCGCATCGCCATACAACCGTGTGGCGGCCACCTTTGGTTGGCGTGTCCGAAATTTGCGTTCCGTTGCTGATGACCGTCCAAGCGGCGGGAACTGTCATTTGGATCTCTGTTGACGAGAAGTCGTTGGGTGGTGCCCAACCTACTGGCTGAGCGGGCTGGCCCTCGGCACAGAATCCAACTCGGTTCGGCTCCTCAGCCGTGGGGTTCGTCCAGCGGAACAATCTCCCTTCGATCTGGAACGTCAGTCGATGAACGTCGTTCCTTTTTCCAGCGGGCACATCGATTTCCAGGCTCCCCCCGGAGCGAGTGAATTTTGCTTGCTTCCCGTCGAGTTGAACGCCATCGACCTTATCCGCGCTGGTGTCGAAATGAACTGACTTAACCCCGTCGCGCAGCATCGAGATCGTGGCGACCACCGAACCGCTCGCCTTCTGATGTTCCGCATCAACGCTCAGCGCGGTGACGGTGCGCACCAAATGGTACATCCGGTCTGGCGCATAGTGCAGTCGAGGCGGAGCCACCTGCGCCCAAGAGGTGGTAGCTAAGGCAGTAGCAAGCCCGGCAACGGGGAAGAATTTCACGAACGCGAGATTACCCACCAGTGCCTCGGTGAACTGTGTGCGCTCACATAAACTGCCGAAGCTGCGCACCAACCCCAAACTCGGGCCAAAACGCTTTCCATCCATCTCCGAAATAACCCTTACGAAGATTTCACCACTGGGCGTCTCCAGGCATTTCATCACGCAAAGTCCGCAAAGGGACGCGAAGGAAAGGCGAAATTCGATCCGGTGATTCGCAAGCTTGGCTCATCGTTTTCGAGTGCTGCGGAAACGTCCCCGCCCTGTATCAGCCAGCGATACGCGCACTCCGCGCGAGTCAGAGCCGCCCAAATGGGTTCCTCTCCAGCGTCTGAGCGGGGGAGGAAAAGGTGGGGGTTATCCGGCCAAAAGCTGTGTCGAGACGGAGTCGAGACTCCTAATGTCTTTCCTAGAACCAGCGAAACGTAATCCCGGCTCCGCAGAAGCAATAGGTGGCACCTGACATTTCGCCACCCACAAACCGCACCCTGGTTATACTTGCATCGCCGCCGTATGAAGACTCAAGATCCGTTTGCCATCTTTCGATCTTGGGAGCGTTCCATCGATGAGACATTCCATCGGTTCGATCATGCGGCAGAGAAACTCGAGACCACCCTCCCGTCTCGAATCCCGAAACCGGTCCTTCGCGGAATCAATCGCATCCTAAACCTGCTGCAGAACCACTGGATCATCGCCTTCCTCTTGTTCTTCGTGCTCGTCTCCAGCCGTGCCATTCACTGGCTGACAAACCCGCAGTTCTATATTGAGGACGGCCAAGAGTTCTACCTTTCCGCCATCAATCAGGGTCTGCACAGCATTTCCCGCGAATACGCGTCCTACTACCACGTCATCCCACGGATCCTATCGATGTTGGCGGTAGCGTTCCCTCTGCGCAATGGGCCCCTCGTCCTTGAGGTAGCCGCCCTCGCCGTTCAAGCCAGTGTCTCCGCTTTCCTGTTGTCTCGACGGATGGCAAAGCAGTTACCGTCCAAGCTCGTCCGCTTCGGACTCGCGTTCTCCGTCATCGCCAATCCCAACTCGACGGAGCTATTTGCCAACGTCTCCCACAGCCAATGGTATTTGGGAATCCTGAGCCTCGCCATCCTCTTTTCAGAACCTGGTCGCAGAGCCGCCTCCTCAATAGGCGATGGCGTTCTGCTGTTGCTCACCGGCCTCACCGGACCCTTTGCCCCCGTCATGGCGATCTTCGGTGCATTACGACTCAAGCAGCTACGCTCCCGTTGGGTCGTTTTGGCCGTATCCGCAGTTACGGCCGTTGTGACTGCTATCTCGATGATCCAGCACCCGCGAAGTGGGATCCATGAAGACGCAAGCGCCACCCATTTCTTCCGAATCCTCACGAACCAAATCCTCTACGGTGTCCTTCGCGGATTTCACTACGCGTATCACACCGTCAGCGACCCAGCGTTCAACGCCCGTGAATTTGGGTGCGCCATTTTCGGCGTCGCCGTTATCCTCTTCGGGCTGTGGAAAGCCCCACCCTTCCTCCGTGCCCTCGGTTGGCTTGGGCTCTACTGCCTGGTGACGAGCCTCATCTCAAAAGCCTCTTGGAATCTCCTCGGCTGCCCTGGGGTCGGCGAGCGATATTTCTTGTACCTCGATATCGTCTTCGTCTACGGCCTCTTCGCCATCAGCCAGCAAGCCCGAAGCGCCCTAATCAGGTGGGGCTTCCGAGGCCTCCTCGTCATCCTGGCTGTGGCCGTGACACAGGAATGGGTCTACGACCCACCGTTTGCGAAATTCAACTTCACCCCTCAAATTGCCGGCTACGAATCCCTCCGTCCTGGTGATTCCCAACTAGTCCAAACCCCCATCGACCGCAAGTCCGCTACGGCGTACTGGACGATTACGATCCCAAAGAAGGACTGAGTGCCATCGATCCCAATGGTGGTGGGCAGATCCTTCATCAAGCGATTTGGAGGGTAACAGGAACACCTTCCTTGGTTTTACGTAGAATCGCCGATGGCCGCCTTGAACCTTATTTTGGGAGATCAGCTCTTTGAGGATTTGAGCACGCTCCCGCCCGGTCCAATCGTGATGGTGGAAGATCGTGAACTTGCCTCACACGCCCGATACCACCCCCAGAAGCTTGTCTTAACCTTCTCGGCCATGCGTCACTTTGCCGCGAGACTGGGGGATAGGTGTCACTATGCCCGCGCCGATCAGGCTCGGAACATCTTCGACGTTGTGAAAGAAGAACTTGGACGGCATCATGCCACTGAACTACACACATATGAGCCTGCCGACCACTTTTTCAAGGAAGCATTGGTTGAGTTCGCGTCAGAGTTGCCTGTGCAACTGATCCTGCACGATAACCCTATGTTTCTCACTTCAAAGGAAGATTGGGAGGCGTATGGTCGTCGCCACCGTAGGCGATTGATGGCCGAGTTCTATATTTGGCAGCGAAGACGGCTGGGGATTCTCCTGACGGATAGTGGAAATCCGGAGGGCGGACAGTGGAGCTTTGATGCTGAGAATCGGCGTCGATTGCCACCTCAGGTCCGCTTGCCTAAGATTTCATTTTGCCCGCCGGATGAGGCGACCGTTGCCGTCGTTGACTTGGTACGTTCAGAGTTCTCTGACCATCTGGGGTCTCCCAATGGATTTGGCTACCCGGTGAACCATGAACAAGCCAAGGTTTGGCTCAATACTTTCGTCGAGGAACGCCTAGACCTCTTTGGATCTTATGAAGACGCCATTTCCAAACACAACGGAGTGATTTTTCACAGCCTCCTGACTCCCATGTTGAATATTGGGTTACTCACGCCGAAACAGGTGATCGAGAGGGTATTGGACAGGCACCGAACCAGGCCGGTCCCATTGAATTCGCTAGAAGGATTCTTGAGGCAGGTCATCGGTTGGCGCGAGTTCATCAGAGGAATAGATCGCGACTACGAAACCATGCCTTTACCCGCGGGCCCGTTCCGTCATTCACGTCAGCTCAACCACTGCTGGTACGACGGCTCGACCGGATTGCCTCCACTTGACGTTGCGATCCGAAGAGCTCTGGACCACGGCTATTGTCATCACATCGAGCGGTTGATGGTGCTTGGTGCCTCGATGCTAATGTGCGAGGTGTCGCCCGAGCAAGCGCATCGCTGGTTCATGGAGATGTTTATCGATTCCGCCGAATGGGTAATGCGCCCCAACGTGCTAGGCATGTCTCAGTTTGCAGATGGCGGGTATTTCGCGACAAAGCCCTATATCTGTGGTTCGAGCTACATCCTGAAGATGTCCGATTATGAGAAGGGGTCCTGGTGTGATGTTTGGGATGGTCTGTATTGGCGATTCATCGCCAAAAACCGAAGTTTCTTCGCAGCAAACCCCCGACTTTCCGTAATGGTTAACGGCGTTGACCGCCTTGATCCCACCCGCCGCGAACGGATCTTCGCAGCCGCCGAGAATTTCATCAATGCATCCACAACACCCTGCGGCACGAACTCTTGAGTTGGCTAGACCGTGTTCCTGCTTTGTTAATGACCTGTGTTTTCGGTAAGTGGGTGACGAGTCGTTAGTGTTAGTGGGCCTCTGGCGCCTGAATAGCGGTAAGTCTTTTAAGCGAAGTCTCACTAGATTGGACCGATCAACCCGATAACAAGACGAATCGCCGCTGGAGTTCAGAAGGGTTCTAAAGATAAGATGCCTAAATCGCCGACATGGCCCGGGACGATGTTAGTTCTTTGTCGTGGGCTGCAACCGTCCGGTGGATACTATGGTCTGAAAACGTTGTCGTTGTGCCAACTCAAGAACTCCGGATCAGGTCGATCTCGGTCGCTAGTGGGGACCGACCGCAGGTCTGAGCCTTGATAGCTGTAGTAGAGCTTTCCGTTCGAGTACTGTTCTCTGATCTGGGAACTGACTTCGAGGCGTAGGTCGGGGGTGACGGTGAGCAGACCTTGATCGAAGAGTTTGTGCATGTCGGATCGAAGCAATAACCCGTTTCGGATATCGTGGGGGCCATCCGTGCCATACGGCTTTATATGGGCAGCTTCTAGCACGGGTAGGGTTGATTCGCCGGTGATCGCGCATCGACGTTGGTAGGCGTCGGTGACGAGGACCCTAAATCCGCCTTGTCCGAGCCGATAGGTTGTTTCTGTGATTCCGTATCTAGCAATGGTTTCCTGTATTGCATGGCTTCCTGCCTTGTCGGCTAAACGCTCTTCAACCCGGGCCAAGAGCTCGTAGCCGCGTCCCTCTAGGGCATCGTATCCCTTGCCTTGCACCGTACTTTTCGGCCAATCAGCGGGAGCGGGAATCCAATCGTTTCGCCCGAGCCAAAACGGCTGGGTGAGGATGATGTTGCCAATAATCGGGTCGTGGCCGGGATCGTCTTTTCGATATTTGCGGATTCGTTGAAGGAACTCTGCGAATGTCCCAACGCCGTTCTTCTCTCCGAACGCCAGCCATGCCATCGATGCGGGAAACTTTGAGAACTTGACAAACGTGCCGCCACCAACAATGAAGTCTTGAGGCGAATGGAGCTTGAATAGGAAGAGATCGCCAGGCTGAAGGACGCCGAACGAACCGCCTTCACCCGGCTTCCAGAAGTTCACTTCGTCCGGACGAGCCGCGGACAGGCGGTTGTACCAACTTGAGTCGGTAATCCCGACGTACAGCTTCATTACATCAAGAATACGCTAGTTCAAGAAGAACACAAAGCGGCGTACGACGACGAACCGAAGAGATGCAGTAGCATCGGGTGCATGCGAACCACGCTTGATATTGCGGAAGACGTGCTTCTGGCGGCCAGAACACTTGGAAAACAGGAGCGTAAAAGCGTGGGGCAGGTTCTATCGGAGTTGGCAAGAAAAGGGCTGGCGGTTTCGAATGGGATATCCAACCTTGATTCGGGGGAGGAATTCCTTGGATTCAAGCCAATACCCGCACGAGGCGTCACTGTAAACTCGCAGTTGGTTGAGCGGCTTAATGAAAGCGAATTAATTTGACATCTCGTCTCCATTTGATCGCAGACCTCAGCAACAACGATCCTCTTGTCGGACTAGATCGCATACTATTGCGAAAAATACCGGCTTTGCATAGCGCCAGCAATGGGGCCTCCAAAATTACAGGCATGGTGGTACCACGACGAAGCGTTTACACGAATTTGCTTTGGGTGGCTGCTTTGCTAAGATAAGTCAATCATCGGAGCCCATTGGTCAAATGGCCTTCAGGATTTGGTCGTACTCCGAGTGACTGCCTATCCAGAACCACACAAATGTTTCGCCATCTAGGGCAGCAAGTGCCCTGTAGTGTATTCCGATCCTTGCAGACCAGGTTTGAGGATTATCGTTAACTTTTTTGAACTGGATTCCCGGATGGTGAGAATTTGAGCGCCATGTACGGTAGTTACGAACAGCCTGCCGCTGTATAGGTAGAGGCAACTGCCGTAAGCTGTCTCGGAAGTCCGACGTCGTGGCCGACTTCACGTTTGAAAATCTGGAAGAGGGATCGTCTTTCCGGCTCGATGCTCGGCAATAGCCTTGTTCGCAAGCATGGCGAGCTTGGTTTTAGAGCTAGAGAACAAATCGTCCCATTTTTTTTCGGATTCCAGCTCCTCCATGATGAGTGAAGCGATCAGTTCCTGCTCTTCGGGCGACCTTTCGCTGGCCCGGTCCACTGCCTTTGCCAAAGAAGCCGTAATCATGTTGTTAGTATACGACAGCCAAAGCCCGATGAAGCCTTGGGATTGCCCACCTTGGGCGTAGTACCAACTTCCCGATTCTGAAGGCAAATTATCGCGCTTTTTCAGTCTTGCGATAATAGAGGTTTTCGTACATGGGCACGATGATCTCGGCGGTGAAGTGGGATTCTGCAAATTGCTTGGCGGCTTGGCCCATTGCTTTCCTTCGTTCGGGATTGACGATGAGTTCGCTTACTTGAGAGGCCAATGCCTCGACGTCTCCTGGCGAAACCAGTAAGCCTGTAGAATCGGTTTGGATGACTTCGGGAATGCCGCCTACTCGGGTTGAGACGGTTGGACAGCCGTAGAACATGGCTTCGAGGATGCTCAGGCAGAAACTCTCCGAGTCGGACGTGATCAGGCCGATGTCGGCGGCGGAGTAGTACTCCTCGACATTCTGGGTTCTACCTCGCACGATGATTCGATCTTCGAGACCTAGACGGCGGACCTCCGCCTCATAGGGAGCGAAGGATTCTCCCGCCAAAATGAGAAGGCGGAAGCGGCTCTGTTCCTTGAGACGGGCGGCGACCTGGAGCAGCAGGTCAATGCGCTTCACCGGTCGAAGATTCGACGAGTGAATGAGCAGCACTTCGTCTTCCCCGACGCCTAACTCGAGCCTGGTTTCTAGTCTGGAGCGCCGCGGCAAAACCGGCGAGACGAAGTTGTGGATCACCTCGATCGGTTGAGTGGTCTGCAAGAGCCGTCTGGTTTCCCCTTCGAGATAGGTGGAGACAGCAGTGACCGCGTCCGAACACTCCAAAGCATGCCGGATCGCCGGACCGTAGGCTGGGTGACTTCCCAACAACGTGGTATCGGTACCGTGAAGCGTGGTGATGACCCTTGGACGTTGTGAAGGGTCCAGCATCGACAGGGCCAGAATGGCAGCCGTCGCGTGGGGAACCGCATAGTGGACGTGGAGAATATCCAACCGGTGATCACGGCTGACTTCGGCTAGCTTCACCGAAAGCGGCAACGTGTAGTCCGGGTACTTGAAAAGCTCGTGATCGCCGATATCCACCGGGTGGAACTGGATGCTGGTGTGCTCTAGGGGCAACCGAAAGGGGCGCTCGTAACTGATAAAGTGGACTTCGTGGCCACGAAGGGCGAGCTCAATCCCAAGTGAAGTCGCCAGGATCCCACTTCCACCGATGGTTGGGTAACAGACAATTCCAATCCTGAGGGGCGTCAATACCATCAAGCTAAAAACACCGACTTGCCGCCGACACAGGTTCGAGCTGATCGACGACGATGGGATCCGCTGGAAACAGAGCGATGGCATGGCCAATGCCCGCGCTCAGTCCGCGTAATCGTGCCCGAGTGAGTTGCATCTCGACGTATGGCTTGGCTCGTACTTGAGATGAGTGGGCTTCCATTGCAGCAACCCACTTCGCATAAATCCCCTCATCGGAGACATCGTATAGGATCGCCGAAAGGTCGCGAGGTTCGGCTTCCAGTGACAGCGCATAGTAGAACAGGCTCTTGATCGAATGAGGAGGTAACGCCTTCAACTCGGAGATGCCTCCGTATCGCGACAAGCGGGCTGCGTCTCGTACCAAGCCGCCCAACTGAGCGTGATCTGGATGCTGGTTCTCACACAAACTCGGTGCGATCAACACGCCAGGACGAATCCGCCGGATGACGCTGGCCAGTGTAATCGCATTTGCGGCACTCGCCCGCAGGTGAGCGTCGCCGTCCAATTCGATGAACTCAATCGTCGCGCCAAGGATGGCGGCGGCGTTGCGCGACTCGGCTTCTCGGATTTCAGGCGTCCCCATAGTGCCCGCTTCGCCTCGAGAACAAACGACCATATGCACCGGGCGACCGGCATGTGCTTCCTTCGCGACAACGCCTCCGCAGCCGAATTCGATGTCGTCGGGATGGGCTCCAAACACCAGAAGTGGAAAGTTATCCGACATAAGCCTCGTCCGATCGATCGATGATGTCCCGTATGACGAAATTGACATCCGGTGCCTCATCCATATTCATGTATCCCTTTTCCCCAAGGCCGCAAACGTAGTGGGTGCAACCGACCACCGACTGCATCCAGAGAAATCGTGTGTCACGCGAGGGGCTGATATGCTCTTTGCCAAATTCAGTGGGCGGCAGTTCGATCGAGACATCCCCACCCTTGAATAGGATGAGCTTTTCGCCTTTCAAACGAGCACGTACAATCTCGCCTTGATAAGGGACATCCACGAAGTAATCGGAAACCGAGCAAGCATCTCGGCGGAATTCTGGATCGCTAGATCGCACAACTTGAATGCCTTCGAGCAGTCCCATTTGCTCGTACATTTCTAGGCAGAAGTCGGCGACGTTCGGGGCGACGACACTGGAGAAGGATGCCAGTGTTGGTCGGTCGAGATAGCCAGTCATTTGGCGAGCCGTCAACTCGTGCCATTCACGAACGACCCGTTTCAAGTACAGGGGCGAGTGCTTTCGCTGAATTTGATTCTCAAAACTGAAATTGAACTCGAACGGTTCATCTGTTTT
Organism: uncultured Armatimonadota bacterium; assembly: GCA_903833215.1. GTDB lineage: Bacteria > Armatimonadota > Fimbriimonadia > Fimbriimonadales > Fimbriimonadaceae > Fimbriimonas. The sequence continues at coordinate 25,731 of CAILEM010000060.1, read as the reverse complement.
GCGGTGGCGAAGAACGGTCCTCGTTTCGCGGAAGTCGTGGTCGCTGTCGTGGAGGAAGAACACAACTTTGCCCCCAATTTCTTGCTGTAACCGTTTGGCTGTCGCGAATTTTGAAACAAGGAACCGCTTTGGGAAAAATCCGCAGGGTTGCTGCCCGAAGCAAATGATCGGTTCTTTCACGAAGCCAACTCCTTTCGCTGGCCGAGAGCCGATTGTAAACCACTGGCGAGGGCGAGGCACAATCCACACCCTATGACGTTGTACCAAAGATAGCCGACAGTTTCGCCAAGTCGAAAGTAGGAAACAAATACGATCAGCTGAGCGACAATCGCGCCAAAGAAGATCGCGGTCCCTTGGATCCTCTTGAAAAAGAATGCGGCGAGGAAGATTCCAAGGATGACCCCGTAGAAAATGGACCCGACGATGTTCGCCGCTTGAATCAGATTCTCGGAGAGGTTCGCAAACAAGGCAAACCCTATCGCCACCAATCCCCAAAGACCAGTGAATAGACGAGAGGCTTTATAGTAGTGGGCATCATCTCGCTTGACCAAATGGCGATAGATGTCGATGGTCGTGGTGGAACTGAGTGCGTTCAACTCAGCTGCTTTGCTCGATAGCGCAGCCGCGAAAAATGCGGCAACAAGGAGGCCAATCAGCCCGTGGGGAAGCTCCCGAAGAATGAATCGTATGAACACATAATCGGCATCATTGGAGGATTTGAAGCCAGCCGCCTTAAGCGCTTTGCTCGCATTTTTTTTGGCCTGAGTCTCGCGGTCATTTGCAGAGGCGGCTTCGGCGCGGGATGTTGCTGCCTTCGTGGAATCGCCACGGTGTGAGGCATCCAGCCATCGACCGATGGCAGCCTGTTTCTCATCGTGAGCAGTTTGGAATTGCCTTTCCAATTCAGTCAGGCGCGGCCCGGCGGACGTTGTCAGAGCTTGTTTCCACGCTGTCTCATTGAATAGAACCGGGGGACGCGCGAACTGATAGAAAACAAAAAGGTAGACGCCTAACAAGAGGATGAAGAACTGCATCGGGATTTTGCAGATCGCATTGAACATCAGCCCCATTCGGCTCTCGCGCAGGGAGGCACCTGAAATATAGCGCTGAACTTGAGATTGGTCAGCCCCGAAATACGATAGAGCCAGAAACAGCCCCCCGATCATTCCCGACCAGAACGTGTATCGCTTTCCAGAACTGAACGAGAAATCGACGGCTTCCAGCTTATGAAATCCACCAGCCACCGTCATCACGTCGTGCGTGGAGACGTTTGCCGGCAGCCTCGAAACGAGCACTCCGAACGCGGCCGCCATCCCGGCGAAGATCACGGCGAGCTGAACCTTTTGAGTGTGAGTAACGGCATCGCTGCCGCCGGTCATTGTGTAGCCCGTCGCAACGAGGCCGCTCCCGATAATCGTGTAGTCCAGTCGCCATCCCATCACCGTCGAAAGTACGATGGCAGGAGCGTAGATGGTGATTCCTGCACCAAGTCCCCGGTGGAATAAGAATAGTCCAGCGCCAAGCAAGCGAGTCTTGGCGTCGAACCGCGTCCCAAGATATTCGTAGGCGGTGTAGACCTTGAAGCGTCGATAGATGGGAAGGAAAACGGCGGCAATGAGGATCAGTGCAAAAGGAGCGCCGAAGTAGTTTTGAACGAACCCCAAGCCTCCCTCAAAGCCTTGACCAGGAGTCGATAGAAATGTGATGGCACTGGCTTGAGTTGCCATCACACTCAGGCCGATGACCAGCCAGTTCGTGTCTCCAGCACCCCTCAAATAGCTGCCAAGATCGCGGTTTTTTCGACTCCGCCACACCCCGTACAAGGCGATCCCGAGGATCGCAATAAAGAGAACCAGGTAGTCGGGCCAAGTCATGCGAAGGTCCTCTCAAGGAGAAGCAACAGCGTCACGACGACGGCGAAGTAGACGACAACGAATACATAGACCCCACGCCAGGTCGGGAACGCTGGCAATCCAGTCGTTTCCTGTTCGGTATCCACGGCGGGCTCAGGCGTCGTCATCTGCTCATCGGCCAAGCGACACGAGGTTGGCGAACAACCGATAAGCGCCAGGAACCCCGGCGGGAAGCTGGCGGAAGAAGGTCAATCCGGTGTAGACGACGTAGCCCTTGCCATGGGAGGCAACCAGAAGGCCACCCTTCAGTGGTGCTTCGCCGGCGTCTGCGCTTGAGAGTAGCGGGGTGAAATGGGGGTCCCATTCGCTTGCAAAGTAGGTGCCTCGCTCTTGAACCCATCCATCAAAGTCCGCCTGCGCTATCTTGTTCGGCTTGTTGAAGGCGGGATGATCTGGCGTCAGAATCGTCACGGGTGCATGTTCGTCGGTGATGCGAAGGGTGGACAGTCGCAGCGAATAGGGAAGCAGCTTGGCTTTCAGGCCCTCAGGTCGGTTGTACTGAATAATGACGGTTCCGCCCCGCTCGGCAAAAGCGGCAAGGGCATCGGCGGACTTCTCCGACAGGTCGGCGCGGACGTTGAAAGCCCTCACTCCGGTAACGATCGCGTCGAACCCCTTCAGCTTGTCGTCGACCAAGTCGGCACCCGACAGCAGGGTGACTGCGCATCCCACCTCTGTCAATGCGGCTGCGACGCCGTCTCCTGCACCGGGGAGATATCCCACGTTTTTGGCTGCGAGTTCGCAGTTGAGCGCCACCGCTTTGACGGTTGCATTGGGTTGTAATAGAAGGGTGGGTATGTGCGGGTAGTCGATGATTTTGCGTTCGACCCCGTAGCTCTTGCCGTTCACGACAGCATGAGCGGCCATGACTCCGACTTCCGCCTTTGGCGGCGCTTGGACGGTGACCTCGACCTTCAGTTTGTCGCCAGCGGCCTTGAGTTCGAAAGCCTTTTTAGCAGGTTTGACCGACCATCCGGAAGGCACATCCAGCCCCAAGACTCCTTTGACTCCGGGCCGATTGGCAGTAATAGCGATGGAGATCGTCTTCGACGTACCAGGGGTAAAGAGCTTGACATCGGTTTCGGGAAGGATCGAAACGGGAGCAATGACCTCGAGTCTCCTCGTGGCCTTAATTCCGACGGCGTTCGCTATACGCTGCACGGGTTCGGTCGGCACGCTGATCACATGGTCGCCAACCGAAAAAGTATAGGCAACAGGAAATACGGGTGGGTTTTCGGGCAATCCAATAACCATCGGATTGTCGACGACAAACATGCCGGCGGTTGGCTCCTTTCTAAGCCAGTAAGACTGACTCACCGGAGTGGTCGAAGCAAGAACCCGGGTCTCCTCCTGAACTGCCGCCTCTCCGCTTCGCAACGCGATGATGGACGTGCCCATTGCGCCGCTCGACTCGGGATTGTGTACACCAAGCCAGCGGACGGGATAGTTTGCAGACAACTTGGCACTGTGTCGAAGCCGAAGCTTCTCGCCAGCGACCACCTCCGCATCGGGAATCGTTGTCTCCACGACCAGCCCTAGGCAGTGCTGGATGAGGAGGTCCAGACTCTTCCTCTTCTCTGCAATGAGTGGGTCCAACGGAAGAGCAGTGAGCTTGGTGTGAATCTCCAAGAGCAGAGGCAAACTGGCTTCTGGATTTGAGTCCGTGAATTCGCTGATGAGCTTGGACACGAGTGAGGCAATCGCGTCTCCGCCTTTGCCGAGACGCCCCCAAGTAAGGTCGATGCCCTCGAAAATATCCTTTGTAGCAGGGTCACCAGCCAGCAAACGAAACGCTTCACGTCTCGTGGTGCCGCCTCTGCCACCGATAAAGCCGCTCGTTCCAAACTGGCTTTGGTGCATTCCACGGCTTCGTCCCGCGATCTCGCTATAGGAGACTCCGAGGACGGGATCGGTGCCTCCGATTTCGAGGGAAGGCGAATCCGGCCCGCCCCCACCATTCTGTAGGATGCGCTTCGGTTGCCATGGCGTTAGCCGCTTGAGCTGATCGGGGAAAGCGTTCGGGTCTCCCGCTAGCTTGAAGGCTTCGACGGCGAGTACGGCCGAGGCGGTGTGATGGCCGTGGGTTCCGCTCGGTTCTGGGGCGAATCGAGTGATCATGACGTCGGGCCGGAACGTCCGGATAACACGAACAATATCGGCTAGTACCTGCTGTTTGTCCCAGATCGTAAGGGTTTCGCGAAAGTCTTTGGAAAACCCGAAGTCGAGGGCTCGCGTGAAGAATTGAAGTCCCCCATCCAGCCGTCTTGCGGAAAGGAGTTCCTGCGTGCGAATCGCTCCCAGGTCAGCACCGATCTCTCCCCCAATAACGTTCTGGCCGCCATCGCCGCGTGTTAGCGACAGATAAGCCGTCCGGCAATTGAGGCCTCGGGCAAAGTAAGCAATGAGCTCGGTGTTCTCATCGTCCGGGTGAGCAGCAACGTATAAAACCCGTCCCATCGATTGGAAGCGCCGCATCTCTTGGAGAATCTCGGACGCTCCGACCCAAGGAAGATTCCAACCTACCCCGTGGCCTCGTCTGGAACCCAAAAAGGGTACGCCCGAAAGGACCGACCCAGCCAGGACAATCCCTGTCTGAGCCAAAAGGTCCCGGCGTGAAAGCCGGGACCATGCTGATTCGTGATCCTCTGGGGGCATAAGGTGCGCTACTTTTTGACCGTGAACGGCACGCTGAATTGGGTGTTTTCCCACATCAGCTTGATAACGCCGCCGCCGGCGGGAACGCGCTGAACCGCCATCGTGAATTGGTCCACGGGCGCGGTGATATCTTCTTTTTTCAGCGCCACGCGCGCCACATCCTGCTTCTCGTCGTACGTAAGCCCCCACTGACCAATCTGATTATTGACAATGAGCTGGGCTGTGCCATCTTCGGCCGGAATCACAAAAAGCGTGTGTGCACCGGCAGGAATCGTTTTGCCAGCCAGTTCAATAGGTCCCTGCGTAACGATGAGTGTGGCCTCGTTGGCACCGACCCGCCAAACCTTACCGTAGGGGACGAGTCCGCCCCAGATTTTGCGGACCGCGCCGGTTTGAGGGTCTTTGGTCTTCGGTCGGCTGTAATAAATCGTCACGCGATTTCCGTCGACGACGGCTCCGGCAACGTCCGGCGGGCTAACGCGGGGGGCTTGAGCAAAGACGGCGCTTGCGCTAACGGCCAAACAAAATAGAGAAGTGAGCAAATAACGGGATCTAAGCATGCGATTTCCTTTGTTTCGAGTGGCTGCCGCGCAGGAGTTGGATTTCCTGTAAGTGTGATAAGGGTTTGCGTCGACGACAGTCGCAACCGCATTCGGCACGGTAAGGCCTTACAGCCTCCGGGCAAGATCGGCTACTCCGGTAGATATACCTATAATGGGCCTAATTCTGATAGTTGAATAAGTTAACTGACAGAAAAGTCTTCACTGTATTCACCGATCTGCCTAACGATGCAAAAGGCTGCTATTCAAAATTCGGCCAGGATTCTGTTTTGATTCTCAAGAGGGTCAACATCGAAGCCGGCCTGATGCGTGACTATTGCAGCGGAGCTAAACGAACGAAACATTGACAGTGAACTCGTTAGCGCATAGGATCTCTTGGGAGAATCGTACGGTAGCGCCGCTCCGGGCTGAGGTGCCCCCCTTCCCGCCTGACGTTATGGTCTTGCATTGCGTGTTGCGCAATCGTGGCATGGGGGTAAGGTTAAAACATGCTTAGTCTTGCCGCAGCCGCGTTGTTTCAGGCAAAGTCTAGGCCAAACATCGTCATGATCTTCTCGGATGACCATGGGCGGCAGGCAATTTCAGCCTATGGTCCAAAGTTGATATCCACTCCTGAAATCGATCGCCTGGCCAGGGAGGGTGTTCGCTTTGACCGGCACTACACGACCAACCCTCTCTGCGCGCCAAGTCGTGCATCACTGCTTACAGGCAAATACAGCCATGTGAACGGGATGAAGGACAATGCTTCCACGTTTGATGGTTCCCAAGAGACGTTTCCAAAACTCCTTCAGGCCGCGGGATATCGAACCGCCGTCATAGGCAAGTGGCATCTGGTTTCCAACCCGACCGGCTTCAATGATTGGGAGGTGCTTCCAGGACAGGGCGATTACTATAACCCCGCTTTCCTCACACCTACTGGGAAAGTGGTCGAGCACGGCTACGTGACGGAGATCATCACTAACAAGGTGCTTAACTGGCTCGGGCAGCAGAAAGGCAAGCCCTTCTTCTTGCTCGTTGGGCATAAGGCGCCTCACCGAAACTGGATGCCGGGCCCCAGACAGATGACACTGTTCAGCGATCGGATCTTCCCCGAGCCAGCGACCCTGCGGACGGATTACGCGAGCCTTACCACCGCCGCAAAAACCGTGAAAATGCGCCTCGACAAGAACATTCGGCTCGCAGAGGATCTGATGGTCGATTATGTTCCGCCTCGAATGGACGCCAACCAGCGGGCCGCATGGAAGAAGGCGATGGCCCCTCAGGATGCTGCCTACCATCGACGGCTTGCCGAGACGGGGGATCTTCTTGGTACCAACTACCAGCGCTATCTCCAGGAGTATCTCCGGTGCGTAGCGGGTATCGACGAGAGCGTCGGCCAGATATATGGCTACCTGAAGAAGAAAAAGTTGCTTGAGAACACTGTGGTGATCTATGCCTCGGACCAGGGGTTTTTCTTGGGAGAGAACGCCTGGTACGACAAACGGTGGTTCTACGAACCCTCTTCGGGTACACCCCTGCTCATCCGTCCCGCAGGCGGTGCAAAGGCCGCCCGAGCGGTGACGTCGCTGACGACGAATATCGACCTTGCGCCCACGTTCCTTGAGCTTGCCGGCGTTACGCCGCCGAAAGCAATGCAAGGGAACTCGCTCGCGCCGTTCCTCGGCGGTAGAGGGGGCGTTACTGGGAAGTCGGCGGTCTACGGCCACTTCTATGAAAGTGATGATGGAGATCACCAGGCGCCGAAGTACGTAGCGATCACGACAGAAAGACACAAGTTGATTTACTATTACGAGCTGAACGAGTGGGAGCTTTTCGACCTTTCTCAAGACACTCATGAGACGAGGAATCTATGGCTGAGCGGAGTTACGCGCCCTGTGCGAGCCGAGCTCGTGAGAAAGCTGCTCGCAAACATGCACCAGCTTAAAGAGGATCCAGATCTGATTCGGCAGGTAGAAGCCGCCGCTAAACGCGTCGGGGCAGGCTCAAAGTAGGTTAGTAGAGATTACTTGGCACAATGCGAACCGCCAGTTCTGCGATCAAGGGACTGGCGTTCTGTCCCCAAAGGACAATCATCCTGCTTGTCAGACATGCCAAGCACGTGTTCGTGCAAGCCGATCCGAGGCTACTCCACCGGCTGGCCCGATGTTAACGAGTTAAGCCGCAGGAAGTTTGAAACGCGTAGAACTGGTGTTCACCTTGGATTCCTCAAGACCGACTGAAAGGTATCCGGGTCGAGACGACTCTCATTACAAAACCTGCGTGGTAGAGTGCTATCATTGCATGCATTGCAATCAATGCAATCGTTCAGGTGATTAGTGGCAAGCATAACGATTCGTAACCTTGAGGAGCAGTTGAAAACCCGTCTGAGGGTTCAAGCTGCGACCCACGGGTGGTCGATGGAAGAAGAGGCGAGAGAAATCCTCAGGAACGCGCTTAACCGAGAATCTGTCCTGACCACCGACCTTGGATCTGCCATCCACAGTAGATTTCACGCTTTAGGTGGTGTGGATCTCCCCGAGATTCCGAGAGACCCTGTCCGTGAGCCTCCAGGATTCGAGCAATGATTCTGCTCGACACGAATGTGATTTCGGAGTTTATGCGACTTTCGCCGGCTCCTGAAGTTCAGTCATGGATGAGGACCCAGTCGCCCACAGCATTGTTCATATGCGCCGTGACCGAAGCTGAACTTCGTTTGGGGTTACAGATATTGCCGCCTGGCAAACGTCGCGATGGATTAGAGGTGGCTCTAGAACTGGTGTTGACTGAAGATTTCGCAGGCCGGGTTCTGCCGTTTGATCAAACTGCTGCGACCGCATATGCGCAGATCGTCGCCGACCGCCGAAGAGCGGGCCGTCCAATCATGCAATTTGATGCTCAAATCGCCGCCATCGCACGATCCCGAGGCGCGTCGCTGGCAACGCGGAATATCGATGACTTCGTGGATTGCGGCATTCGGGTGATAAACCCGTGGCGAGAATAGCTCCTCGTCGCAGTCTTGGCTCAAGGACAGGTTAACGGCAGGGATACTGCTGGATCTTCGGCCCAAATACAATTCGAATTTCTCGAATTATCATCTGCGTGTTGGCATAGTCTATCAGATCGTATATACTGTCTATCGAGGCTATGGAAACACCCACCGATATCGGAAGCGATCTCCTTCGCGGCAGCACGCCATCTCTCGTTCTCGCCGTCCTAGAAGAGGGGCCGGCTCATGGCTACGCCATTGCTAAGAGGATCAATGAGACGGCGAATAGCCCTCTGCAACTCAAGCAAGGAACGCTCTATCCCGTCCTGCATGGGCTTGAGCGCGACGGCTTTGTAACCGGGGAATGGGAGCATCCGGAGAGGGAACGGCCGCGTAAGGTCTACGTGATCACTCCGTCTGGCAAAGCCGAGCTGGCAAGGCGCACACGAGAGTGGAAGCAGTTTGCTGCGTCAGTCAATACGATTTTGGGGGTGAGCTTTGAACCAGGCTAAGCCGAGGGCAGAGAGTATTGACGATTTCGTTTTCCGACTGACCGGACCATTGGAGCGAACGCTCGATGCGTTGAGCCTTTCCGAATTTCGAAACAACTCCCTGTTCCATCTCGATTGCCTTGTCGATGAGTTTCGAAGCTCGGGCAATCCAGAAGCTGTCTCGGTTGCGATGGCGATCGAGGCATTCGGCCCAGCCGATAAGGCTGCGATGGCGATGCTGGACGAGTGGTGCCGGGGGCGAAAGCCGTCCGCCTTTTGTCGCTCGTCGGCCTCTGCAGTCTGGTGGTCCTTTGCGTGCTTTGGAATCGCATCGGGGCTTTCGCTGCTTGCCATCGAAGTTGCCAACATGTGGTCGAATCCAATTCTTGAGGAGCCTGTGGCCCGGTTTCTCTCGATGATCGCCCCGATAATGGCAGGAATAGCCGTCGGTTACTGCGTCCCGACCGGCAACCTTCGTGCTCTCGGTCTTGCCGCGTTACCGCTGACTTGTCATGCCGTCGCGGCGAATATCCTCTTTAGTCCATTCAATAATGGTCCGGGGTTTCCGGTGCAGTTTGTCGTCTGGTGGGCTCCGGTCGGGGCATTGGCGCTGGTCGGGACCGCGTGGCTTCGCCGTCATCGGCCGCTGTATCACCCCGTATTTCCATCCAAGGAGATTCTCCAGTGAAAAAGGGGTTCTCGCTTCTCGAATTGCTTGTCGTCACCGCAATCATCTCACTCCTCGCCGCGTTACTCTTCCCCGTTTTTGCCCGGGCTAAGCGCGAAGCCCGTCGCACCCAATGCCTATCCAACCTTCGGCAACTTGGCCTGGCAGTTCAGATGTACCAGGATGACTCGAACGGTATGTTGCCAGTAGGGGAGATCCTAAGCTGGCAGAACACGATGGGGGACGGGTCGAAAGGAAAGGTGCAGTCAACCCGAGATCTGTTGAAGCCGCTGTTGCGCTACACGCACAGTGATCCCGTTATGACCTGCCCCGAGAACAACGAAGGGTTCACGGCGAGGTGGATCCAGTCGTTTTCTCCAGTCTTGGATCAGACGCGAGTCATGGTTCCCGAGCCAGGGTTGGTCCTCGCTAGGTGTATGCACCACTTGGATGTCGGATGGACTGGGCGCCCGGGCTTCCAGAGCATACAGCCAGCGAGTGAGCGGCGTGGTCTCTATTTGGCGCTACGTATCGAGGGAAGTGTCAGTAAAGTGAATGTCCAGGAAGTGGCCCAGATGGATTATTCCTGGAAGGATGGCAAAGACGTTTGGACCCGTTCCGATGGCGACATGACGCAGGTGCCAAATAATCCAGAATTCAGGGCCCCGTACGAAGTCTTTCCAGGCGAGCACTGGCCCCCAGAGTGGATCGTACTCCCCGAGAACCCGCTGCTGAACTGGGGAATGCCTTTTTAGGCGCTTCTTTAGGGGGCGAGCAGTTTGGTAGCTTACGACAGAAAACCTCAAGATTGTGTGGCAACTTGACGTACAATGGTGTAGGAACTTCTGATTATGCGAAATCAAACGCAAAACACCGAGCGGGTCGACTTTCGGGCGACGCCTGACATAAAGCAACTAATCGAGCACGCTGCCTCGATCATGGGAATGGACGTGAGTTCATACCTCCGAGCTACAGTCGTGCCAGCGGCAGAGAAGGTTGTTGAGGCGTTCGAGACTCGCATCATGACCGACCGAGATCGGGACCGATTCCTTTTGCTGTTGGATGAGCCGGGCAATGCCAACGAGACATTGAAAGCTGCAGCAATGAGATTTCGCGGGGCCGTCGAGGCGGGCAATATTCGTCCGTGAATCCGATTCGGATTGAACGTCTGACGAGATCCCACGAGAGGAAACACTTCAAATGCGGCGAGCAATCGCTTGATCGCTACATTCAGCAACTTGCTGTTCAAAACGATGAGCGAAACATTGGTCGCACCTTTGTCGCAGTCGAAGAGGGCTCATTAACCGTAATCGGCTACTACACCTTGGCTTCTGGACGTGTTTCATTTCAGCACTTACCGGATGTGAAGAAGCTCCCTCCAAACATGCCCATGCCGGTTATCTTGCTGGGACGCCTCGCAGTGGATCTCAACTGGAGAGGGCTCCGACTCGGCGAGTATCTTCTCATGCACGCACTTTGGCGGTGCAGCGAGATCAACCGTGACGTTGCGGTGCATGCAGTTGAGGTCGATGCCATTGACGATGGAGCGAAGGCGTTCTACGAGCGATACGGATTCGTTGCTCTTCTCGACAATCCTCTGCATATGTATCTACCCATGAAGCAGATTGTTGGTCTCGGCCTCTCGTTCTAGACTCGTCGAATACCTCTGGAGCAACTCTGATTGAGCTTGGTCTTTTGGGCTTAATTTTCTTCTATGGGCTCTGGCGAGAGGTCGATGATAGGAGAAGCACGTAGAAACCAAATCCGCCGAATAGCTCGGCACGTGAGTTTGAGCCGGTTGTGGTTCCAGATCTCTTTTGCATCCAACTTGCGCGTCAGCGGAAAGTTGAGACGGATCCGAGCTCGTTTATGAGAAAGCCAGCCACAGGCTTGGCTGGCGTCCGGTTGTCCAAGGAGCGCGCGACGGCTGTATCAAGAACCGTGGTATACAGTTTTATGGCTTTTGATATATATGTCGGACCCCTCTCACGATATATTGCCGGTGATTGGAAGAGCATTGCTCAGCAGATAGCTGAGCAAGAGGGATTGACCTTTGTGAAAATCGGGCCGAAAAAGTCCCTGCTGAGTCGGCTCTTTGAACCAAAACGTGAAGAGGTGTATCGCGTCTTGCGCGAGGGAATCCGGAATAGGCTCATACTGGCTGGCTTTAGCGATCCCATTTGGGATGACTCGCCGGATCGGGAGTACGTTACAGATCGACCGGGGTGGGAGGGCCTCGTCGCCTTCGTTGCCCAATATGCTTATGCGCGAAACCCCGAATTGACACCTCCTGCCAAGGCGTTGTCGATGCCGGAGCTATCTGAAGATCCTGCGTTTATGGTGGAGGTAGAAAAAGAAGGCTCTCCGGTGGTCGCAATCATGTCAACCCGGTTCTTTCTGCCCGGCACCTTCTCTTACGTATTCAGTTTAGGAGACTATGGAGTTGCCCCACTCGATCTGCTAGATCGTGCTTTGGCGGCTATTTGCGACCACAGCTCACTTGACCGAAACATGCTCATCCAAACCGATTTGGATCAGGTTGACGAAAATGCGACGTTTGCCGAGGCGGCCCTTTACGGCACTACGATCTACGCGAGATTAGTTCAGCAGGCGCTTTCGCTGAATCTCCCGCTGATCCATGACTTTTGAGGGAGCCATGGATCTGGGAGTGGCGATAGTCCCTGCTAGAATCAGTGTGTGCAGTGGATGCGACGATGTACGTTGTGTGTGCTTGCCGTCCTCGCAACCGCCTTTGCTGCGGCTCAGACGATTACGAAGTTGACAGTATCTCCGACCGACGTGGTGGGTGGACAGAGCGCGACGGGAACGGTCACGTTGTCGGCCAACGCTGGACCATCCGGGGTCCTCGTTAAGCTGTTCTGGTACTACTCAGCAGCGACGGTGCCAAAGTCGGTTACCGTACCATCTGGCGCAACTGCGGCCACGTTCCCAGTGTCGACATCCCCAGTCGGGGACGTCATAACTACAAGTTTCATGGCGAAACTTGAAAAGAGCACCAAGACGGCCTCCATGACCTTGGAACCTCCGACATTAGCGGGCTTAACTCTCGGAGCGAATTCTGCGACGGGTGCCTCCGCTGTAATGGGGACGGTAACAATCGCCTCAGCAGCTCCGGAAGGGGGATGCCCGATTATCCTGAGCAGCAGTTCACCATCCGCATCGGTGCCGGCGAGAGTTACGGTTTTGGGTGGTGCCACTACCGCCAGTTTTTGGGTTTCCACCCGGCCCGTCGCCTCCCCGACGACGGCCAAGATCACGGCAAAATATCGGACAAAATCCGTTGCAAAGAGCCTAGTACTTCAACCCCAGCAGGCGCTGGCGGGCCCCTATTCAGGATCATTCTTCAACGGAGATTTCGATAGTTCCGCGTTCAATCTTGGGCCGATGGGAATGAAGATCTCGACCACCGGAGTGATCACCGGAGCCTTGACCGGATATGGTCCCAAGACAAATGCGGCACAAGCGAAACTTAGCGGATCTGCGAAGAGCGACGGTCAGTTGACGATCACTACGACGGGGCCCCGCACCATTCGAGCTTATGTGGGAGTTTGGGGATTCAACTCCAGCGGTGAACTCGTCATGCAGGCAGTGAATATAAGGGACAGTTCGGATTTCCTCTATATCACCCTTGTCCCAAGCGGCCATGTATCGCCGTATGTAGGGGACTACACGGGCAGCATGGTTAGCGCCTATGGCACCGGTCCGTTCCTTCCAAGCTTCAGCATCAGTTCTGCGGGTTTGGCCACCGGAACTGCAGCGCCGCTGTCCGATTCCACATCGGGTAGCTACGACGGCACGTTGGATTCCGACGGAGTAGGGAGCCTGACGTTCACGAGTACTGCCCCGGGCTATTCGAGCTTTACGAGCGAGGCTTATGCGGCCCTAACACCTTCTGGTCAACTTGTCATTTTTCTCACCAGCGGTTACGTATTCGCCCTCTCCAAGTCTTATGCCGGCGTTCACAAAATCACATTTGGCCCTGGCAGAGCCAACGTGGAGATCGCCGTATCGGACAATGGGATAGTCACGGGAGGATCCATTTTAGGGGTCACGCCGTGCCTGCTGAGTGGGACTGTATCAGCCTCCGGTACGTTGAATGTCACGGTGACGTCGGTGAACAGCACGATTTTCCAGACTCTCCAGTTGACGGGGACAGTTCTCGCCGTGCTTGGCGGGACGACTGGCAGTGGTACGCATAACGGCCCCGAACACACTTGGACCTCGGCAGGCAAAGCATACGCTGGCCTGGTGTATGCAGGAACCTACAATTTGAGTTCAATCGGCGGAAGCCTGTGGTTTACGGTCAACGAACACGGTTCCATTTCCGGAACCGGCACAGGAAACACCGTTGTGACCGGAGGTGTCTTTGCCGACGGCACGATTCGGATCATTTCGACAACCCACTTTGCCAATGGCTTCTCAATCGCCACCTCCTACTCGGGAAGGTTGTCGTTGAAGTCGGTTACGTCGGTGAAAGGGGAAGGAACCTACATGCGGATTGACGGAGTCACGAACACCTGGACGATCGTCGGCTCTCGAGTATAGTGCCGACTTTGCCCTGCGCGCTCCCTCTTAAGTCGTTCATCTGCGTGAGAAGAGTGCTCCACAGAAATGAACTGCCTAGTGGTCGTCACATGCGAAAGTGCGCGGTTGATCAGGATTAATGAGAGAGGAGCTTTCGGATCCTCTCCAATTCGTGTAGTTACCGAAGACCTGCCTGCACCCATCATCCATCGCCCTGGGACTGGATATTCATCTATCCGCGAGATCCTGATGGGGCCACCTTATGGCGATTCCGTGGCGTTGACCTTGCGGCAAGCAAGCCTCGCATCATTGAGACTTGATTACGTTGTTTCTTCCCGAGAGCTCAATGGGCTCTCGGGAAGAAAAGGCTGCTATTTGATCGTCAGCAGTGCAGACCTGGGGACTCCATTTAGGGTCGCGGTGATAGTTACTGTCTTCTTCGGCGACCCTTTCGTTGTGGTCACCTTGAAGGTTGCGGACTTTGTGTTCCCATTGATCGTCACGCTGAGTGGAACGGCTACGGAAGGGTCACTAGATTGGAGGGCTACCTTTATCCCACCGATCGGCGCAGGGCCGTTAAGAGTCACCGTACCAGCCGTGTTTGACCCACCCGTTACCGAGGATGGAGCCAGGCTGACGGATTTCAACACGGGGGCTAACACCGTGAAAGTTCCTGTCGTTGATCCGTTGCCCGACCCGGAAATGGTAACCGATGTGTCGGTCGCAACAGCAATGGTCGCTATCGTGAACACTGCCGTTGAATTGGCAGCGAGCACGGTAACTGATGCTGGAACTGTGGCGGCGGTCTTTTTGCTGCTGGACAGTGTCACTTTGAACCCAGCGGCTGGAGCTGTGGCGCTAAGAGTCACTTTGCCGGTCGTACTTATCCCACCGGTTACGAAGGATGAAATTACCTTTAGGGACGTTAATGTGGGGGCTAAGACCGTGAGATTTCCTGTCGCTGATCCGTTCCCCGACCCAGTAAAGGTAACCAACGTGTCAGTCGCAACACCAACGGTTGTTATCTTGAACTCCGCCGATGAATTGCCAGTGTTCACGTGAACAGATGCCGGAACTGCGGCGGCGCCCTTATTGCTGCTTGACAGTGTTACTGTGAATCCACCAAGTGGAGCTTGGCCGTTCAGAGTAACGATGCCTTTCGCTGAAGCATAGCCGTTAACCGATGACGGGTTCACCGAGATGGATTTGAGCTGCAACGGTACGATGGTTGTTGACCCCGTTACCGTAACTTCCTTGTAGGATGCTGACAACGTGACGTTGGTCGGTTTCGAAACCGCGTTTGCGACGATGACGAAGGAGCCTGAACTACTTCCCCCGTGAATGACCACAGGAGTGCCTTTCATTTTGATTGCTGAACCGTTGCTTGTCGCAGTGATGGGGATGGTCCAATCCTGCCCTGCCGGTACTTGCGCATTTATGTATACATACGCATTGCCGCTTGCACCGCTACCGAGAGGCGAGGGAACGCTCATCGCTGACAGCTGGATCGGCTCAATTTTAACGACCTTGGTCACAGAACTTCCATTGGGTGCCGTGACTGTGACCTTTACAGTCTGTTCCGTGGTGACGATGTTTGACTGGAGGTTGAACGTACCCGACAGCTGGTTCGCGGCCACTGTTATTGTCTGACTTGCCGGTCCAGCGCCCGTCAAATTATCGACGGTAACCGTGATTTTCGTTCCATTTGCCGGAGCTTTGCCGTTGAGATAGACTGTTCCATTCAATACGGCTCCGCCGACAAACTTCAAATTTGCAGTCGGGTCATAGATGTTTACGGACGCAACGCTTGGCGCGAGGACACCCAAAGACCCTGAGACTGAAACGATAGGCGAGCCCTTAGTCGTGCACGTGGCAGTTAGGGTCATATTTTGATCGGTGGCAACGGGGGCAGTCGATACAGTCGAAGTTGCGGTCAAAGCTCCAGCCTCGATGGTGACTGTGTTTGGGTTGTAAGAGGTGATGGGTCCTTGAGGGGCAGGAAAAGCGAACGTGAGACCTCCAGCAGGTGCCGGATTGGTCAAAGTAATGGTGGCCGTAGTAGAGTTTCCTCCCACGACCGGGTTCGGACTAAATTTGAGTGAAGTATAGTTGCCTCCCCAAATTGCTCGAACGGGTGTCCCATTGCCGTATACGCTATACGTGACTAGATAGATCTTTCCATCAGAACCCATTGAGAGATCCGCAGTTGTCTCGCCACCTTCATAAAGTCCCTTTATTGACCAGAGCTGAGATCCTGTTGGGCTGAATGCTACGAGGGAAGGATCATCTAGGCCATCATAAATGGTGCCGTCTGCGCCGACAATGACCATTCCTGCGTTATTTCTGTTCGTTAGAACCGGAGACTTCCAAGCAAGCGTGCCTGTCTCTAAGTCGATTGCGAGAAGAATTCCCTGCAAATCGAGATAGGCTGTCTTTCCGTCGGGACTTACCGCCAAAGGCTTTGCAACCTGGGTTGGAGTATTGAGTTGCTTTGAAATCGAAAAATCGCTTGTTATTTGATGGGTCGTTTTGTCCACCGCAATGATGTCAACCCCGTTGCATAGAACGATGCGGTTTGGTGTGAGGATCGGAGCAAATGAAATCGTGCCAGCATCTATCGAAGTCGTCCAAACAAACTTTCCAGTTTTATCGAGACAGTAAAGCGAGCTGCCAGTGCAGGCATAAATATCCCCGTTGGTGGCATCTATCGCTGGCGAAAAGTTCACTCCACCAATTGTGGAAACCCATTGGACCGCCAACGTAACCGGGTCAATGGCAGTCAAACCGATGTATCCAGGAATAAGAACTGAACCGTTGGTCGTTACCGCTGGCGGACACTGACTGCTGATATCAAACGGCGCCGAAGCTAGAAGGTTGCCGATCGCATCAAAGGTCGCAACTCCGGCATTCGTCTCGACCAAGATGCCCCCATGGGTCATCTGGACCGGCGTCGCCTGAATTCCGCCCCCAAGTATGGCTTGAGGCACTTGACCCGTCCACATTTGGTTACCCGTGTCAGCATCGAGATAATATACGGTGCCGGACTTGTCACCAACGACGAGTTGCGGCTTGCCAAACACGTCGGTGACAACAGCGGGGGCGGTCAACCCTTGTTTAGCGAGGGCCTGGGAGGTCCATTTCAATAGTCCAACAGTTCCTGCGCCGTTGCCAACCGCAGTGTTTCCGTAAGTCGCGCGGGATTTTGGCCATTCCACCGCGCTGAGTTGAGCTCTTGCTGCCAGAGAAAACAGGCAGATGGAGATTGTGAGCAGTAATTTTAGGTTGATAAGTTTATGAAAGCTGCGTTGCTGGCACATAATGTTGTCTTAGGCCAATTTCTGGCCTGTAGCATTATCTAGCCTCGCAAATCAAATTGTTGAGGGTCTATACTAATGCCCGTATTTATACTTGCATAATTGGGTATTCGGCCTATATTCAGGTTGCCGAAAAGTAGTGGCCGCCCAAAAGGTCAAACAGGATTTCCCAAGTTGAGTAGGCCGGCCCTGGATTGTTTGTCCACTGGACGAAGTGCATTTCGAATGGTTAGGCCGATCCAATTCTCGTGGGCTAAGGCTTTGCACAGTGTATGTCTGTTGCCGTCAGAAGGGCCTTCAAGTGGTGCGAAGCAAGAAAGCCAGACAACACATGCAGGGCAACCGAAGGTGCAAACGTGGCTAACGGACGAGTGCCGATTCTCTTCAGCCGTTGGGCTAATGAAGGGCTTTGCTTTGCCTCAAGATTCGAATGCAGATTCCCGCCTGGACCTAGGAACATTCGTGGGAGAGGAGCCGTGAGGTCCCCTCCCATGAATGTGGTCTTAGCGGACGGTTAGGATTCCGGTGCCCGTGGAAAGCAAATAGGAACTCGAACCGTTGTAGGAGGCAGAGATGGCTAGAGGACCCGTGGGGGTGCCCAGCGGGATCACATAGAACGCTGTCACATTGCCGTTCGCATCAGTAGGGGTCGTGGGAATGGCAACTCCGTTTACGATCAGGTTGATGCTCTCGCCAAGTAGCTTCGCGTTGTCGCTTGTCCTCGTTAGGTGGGCGGTCAACTTGACTTGGCGGCCAGCCGTTCCTACCACGTTCGTGACCTTAAGGCTCGTGGCGGAGACGTCTACCGTCATGATCGAAGCTCCCGAACTCGCATGAAAGGAGGAATCACCAGCGAATTCGACGCTCAGGTTGTGAGTGCCTACGCTGGGCAATTGATAGGCTAGCGAAGCCACTCCTCCGGTGCTGGTCTGGGCCATGCCAACCGCGATGCCGTCCACGGAGAACACGAGGGTGCGATTAACCACTGCGCCGCCATCATTGGCACGCGTAAGTTTGGCCGTCAACCTTAGCTTCTTCCCGGTAGGACCGGTGATAGCAGCGGGTATGACCACCGTATCGACGGAACTGACCGACACATTCGCCGACGCATTCGACGGAGCATATGTGGTGTCGCCGTCAAAACTCGCGGCGATCACGTGAGTTCCCGCCGGTTCGGGATAGACAACAGTGGCAGACGCTTTGCCCGCAGTGTTTGTTGTCACCGTCTTAACAAGGGTCCCATCGATCATGATCCGAACGGTTCGGCCTGCCACGACCGCTCCCGATGCCTGTTTAAGCAAAATGCTTATCTTCGACTTCTCATCGACGATTCCATCGGGGGCTGTCAGGGTCAAGTTGGTAGTGATGGCGGCGAGAAGCGTTACTGAATGAATCGGTGTCTCTACATTGTTTGCGACGTCCCTGCTCCAGTAGCTTATGGTATGCGGCACCGAATTCGACACACTAAACGGCGTCGAATAGGTGACCTTGTCGTCACTATCGATTTTGTAGTAGGTCTCGTAGACGCCCGATTGCGAATCATGGGAAACCAACGTTACTACGAAGTTCGACCCGGACGCCGCATAGGACAGAATCGTGGTTGGTGGCGTCACATCACGCGTCTGCGGTGCCAAGGCAAATAGAGTGTTTTGGAAGAACGCTCGGTTCTGCGAGTCAACAACGTCGTAAACGTTGATATCGGAAAATGCCGCTACAACCCCGGACCCTCCGATCGAGGGAATCATCATGACTCCCAATTGGCCGTTCGGGAGGTAAGCAATGGGAATTGCGTTGGATGGATATCCCGTGAACCACGCGCTATAGCCAGCAATTTCGTTCGAGATTTGGCCGAACGGTCCGTTGGAAAGCGGGTTTCCAAGTGGCTGCGCAAAGATGTAGTCGAAGACGGCGTTGTAGTTCCCCGCTGAGGAAAAACCTAAAGGCGCTAAAAGGGACTGGCTGCTCGCATAGTAGCCGTCGCTATCCGTCCCGAGCAAAACACCCTTGCCCTGGGCCACTGCCGACACAAGCGCTTGTTGCTCGTCTGAATCAAGCGGAGGTACCTGACCACCGGTATTGCCGTTGGATACGCTGTCCATAAGCAGGACATCCACCCTGTCGACCAGGTTTGAATCGAGGCGGTTAAATGGCACGAATTGCACATCAAGCGACGCAAATGCGAATGTTTCGCGGATAGCATCCTGGAACTCAGGATATTGGAACAGGCCAGCCCGGTCTCCGCGAAATACATCCCACGTGCCGATGCGTACTGCGTTGGGGTTGGAGGGAAGGATCTGACCTTGGGCCACGTATTTCAAAGAATTTTCGAAGATACGGACATTGCCGTCAGTAAAGTTGTACGGGAGCGAGTCGCCGAACGCGACTACGCCACCGCTCCCAGGAAAGAGGGCACCGTAGGGTAGATAAACGGCGGCTGCGTTTCCATCGGGCAGAGTCGCCAGAGGAATCGAGTTCGATCCATAGCTCAAACCTCCGGCGTAGGCCAGATCCAAGGACCCCACCGGATCGACGTCCGAATTGCCCGTTACCGGATTGTTCGGGTCAAGGATGGGTACCGCGCCAAACACGAAACCGGAGACCACACTCACTCCAAACGTTCCCAGGAGCGCACTATTGCCAGCAGAATAGGCACTGTTTTCACCGAAAAGGATCGCCCCTTTTCCTTGCAAAACATAGTCTCGCAACACGCATTGCTCCGGATAGGAAAGGACAACTTGGCTGCCACCACCGTCATACGTAACTCCAAGAACAAGCACATCGACCGTCTTAAGGTAGTCAGACGTTAATGTGTCGGTCTGGGAGAATGTCGCGTTTGGCAAAGCATCCAGAACCATTGCCTTAAAGCTATCCTGGCTCGAGTATCCGGCGTCGCCGGCTCGTGCGGGGCTAAACGAGCCAACGACTTGGCAGATCCCCAACATTGGCATCAAAAGAAACAGGGCCAGCAGACACAGTCGCGGCCAATAACTACTTGATTGATTCTTCATTTACTCCTTCCCAGGAGCCTTTCTTGACTCCGCTGGGCGAGTGTATGCGGACCCAAATTCAGAATCAAGAAAAGATCGGATCACTTCCTTTTGAGCCGAACTTGCCGAATTTCGTTTATACTTCCGGAACTCGCTTCGAACCATCAGCCGTCGTTGCGATCGCCCCAGACATGCAGAATCAAGAGAAACCGAAGAGCCGCTCGGTTAGGCTTTCCCGTGAGCAACTTGAGCAGTTGTCCCAGGCCATTCATGAAAAGTGGAGTCAGGAAAACCACGCAGGCAAGCTGACTCAAGAAGTGCAAGCCGACCTTCTCGGGATCGCGGTACCCACTTTGAAGCGCATGCGAGCTGGCGAGCCTGTCGACCGAACCACCGTGTCGATGGCGTTCAAGCGAGTAGGGCTTACATGGAGCAATCCAGTTTCGGAAACGGCACCACCTACGACTGAGGTATCCGTCCAGCCCGTTATCGAAAGAACGGCCCGTCGATGGCCCTCAATTCTTGTTGCCTCTATGGTTGGTGTGGCCGCATTCTTCACGGCATTCGTTTTGATTGCCTCGAGAGACCACGCCCGTTTGGCTCCAGATGTAGAATTGGAACAACCTTGGCGAAAACGGTTCTACGAAATTCTTAAGTCTGGGACCGATGAGTACTACTCGGGTGATTACGCCAAATCCCGCGCTCATATTGACACTGCTGTCGACATGGCGACGAGGCACGTTTCCGCTGACGATCTCGCCAACGCCCTTTTGATATCGGGCAATCTTGCCATCGTGAGGGGATCCTACGAGGATGCAGAGACTCAGTTCCGCAAAGCACTCCGACTATGTTTGGACTTCAAGAAAACAAGAATGGAACCGTCGGTCCAGGAGTCCCTCGGTGATGTGCAAACCTTGAGGGGCAAGTATCCGGAAGCAAGAAAGTCGCTCAATGCGGCTCTTGAAGGATATCAAGGATTGCAGGACTCGGTGGGGGTATCTCTCGTGAAGCGCGATCTGGGATCACTCGCCTACCGACAAGAGCATTTCGATGAGGCAACCCAATGGTTCGAGTTGGCATTGCAGCTCGCCCGAAAGGAAGTGAAGCCAGATATCGTCGCCGATATACAGGGCCGACAAGGCCTCCTGTGGATCAAGCAGGGTCGCGCCAATGCCGCCCGCGACCAGTTGAAATTATGTCTAGAGTATTGGGAAGGTAAGCACCACGCCCGCTGGATTGCCATTGCGAAGATGAACCTTGCCCTGGCTGAAGAAGCAGTCGGACATTTGCAGGTCGCGATTGAGTACCTAAACGCCAGTGCAAACGAACTCAACACGATCGGCGATCAAGGAAACTTTTCAGAAGTAACCAACCACAATATTCGAGTCCAAAAACAACTCGCCCTTCGCACACACACCGGCGGGTAGTGCGTTCCTGTTGGAGGAGCGGCGCCCACAGAAACACGGGTAACCACGTTATCAGGAATAAATGTAACGGAGCCTGGTTTGAGGACCTGTAGGTCACTCATTTTTGGTGCGTTCTCAAGAGGAAGTGAGTGGCTGCCCGTCCTGGACAGTTTTCAAACCTTGACGGGTAAGTAGGTGTATTGTAGCTCAGGTGTGATGAATTCGACAGAAGAGCTACAAATGTTTTGCCGACAGGTGAGAAATCGATCTGAGGAACACCGGAGATCGATGGATGCCGTTATGGGCGTGGCTGCCTATGGCCAAGCAGTAGCGATCCTTCGACAGGAGCTTGACTCGATGGTTCGCGTCATGTATCTCCTTTCGCTTTCTGATCATGCGGCCCGGAGCACTCTTGTCGCGAGCCTTGTCAATGGTGTAGTAATGCGCCACGCCAATGGGAAACGGGTCACGGACAAGGAGATGGTTGACCTTGGCCAAATCTTGCACGGCTGGGCAAAATCCGTGTACCAATTCGGCTGCTCATTCATTCACCTGTCGTCATTCCATGATTGGAATCATCGCAACCCTCTGGATCTGCTGTCAACTGAGGAACGACGCCAGGTCATGGATCATATGCGGTACTACCACGGCGGTCCCTCCGGAGACAAGCCAACCTTCCAAGAATTTGCTACGTTCCTACCGCGCGTGCTTGGCAAGATTGCTGGCAATTTAGGCTGTTATCTCGACCACCTTGAAAATGGCGAAGACCTCGAATAGTGTCCGGGAAACTTCACCGGCAAATTTAAAGCGGTAGGTCCTCCTTCGAGCATCCAACCGACTTGGTAATGTTACGGAGTGCGTGCCGAAACCGATTTTGCTCCATTTTGGATCTATGACCCAGCAAGGCCCGAAGAAAAATGCCGTGCTCGGATTGTCAAAGAAGAAGACAGTCTGCGGTTGGTTGCTTTCAATCTTCCTGATGACCGGCCAGCATTCCTGAGTCAGAAGCAACTTGCCTGCCTGTTTGGCGATGGAGACGACCCAGTTTCCATATGGGGAGTCAAGGTCTTAGGAAGTTTGTTCGCAGCATTTGAGGACGAAGTTGAACTGATCCCCGACACGATCCTTGTCGGGGGGCACTTTGAACCGTCGGCCAGCTTTCCAACTATGGAATGCTCTATCCCGGAGTTACACGATTGGTTTCAATACGGAAATTTTTCCGGCGTTGACCGAAGGTCTGACGGTGGCGTGTTCGATGCTCATTACGAGATTCCACCGGCGCTGACTTGGTCGTTCGGAAGCGGCATGGCAATCCAATACTGCGTTTTCATGCGGTACTCGCACAGCCGGACGCCGGTCGCTCGCCTTGAACTAATTCAGCAGAGCAAGTTTGCGCTGGTACCCCCACAGCCGGTCGTGCTTTCCGAGTTACTGCGCTACTCGCAGAAGTTCGAGTCGTTCGTGGAGTTTGCGCGGGACTGTCCGGCAACCTTAGAGCACGTTCACGTCAAGAGTCCCAACACCGGATCAGATGACTTGATCTATGTCATGGCAAATTGGAAGAAAGCAGGCCGCCAAGACTTCCGAAACCCATATCCCTTGGTTGAGTTCTGGGAAGTTCGCGACAGTCTAGAGACACAACTCGACAGGTGGTTCTCTCTCTATGAAGCCATCCCCCTGGCGCTCGATCTTTACCGCGAAAGCAAACGAACGTCGGGCTTACACGTCGAGTTCCGCTTCTTCAGCATGGTCTCGGCGCTTGAGAGTTTTCACCGCACTTACTATTCACCACTACCCCAAACAAGTGGGAAACCGAAAAGAGCACCAGCTGTCACACTTCAAGCTCGCCTTGAAGATCTGGTGGTCAAACTTGGACCCTCAATTCAAGACCTATTGAAGAAGGGTGAGTGCAAGTCGATTGCAGATACGCGAAATTATCTTGCCCATCAAACGCCTGAGCTGAAGCGAAAAGCCGTGCCAAGCTCGGAGCTCTACTACATCTACCGACGCCTGACCATGGTTTTTGAGATCGCCGTTCTCCACCAACTCGGTTTTTCCGATGAAGCGTTCACACGAATTATTGAGCGTCGCTGGAGAGCCGTGCGGACTGGTCTGTTTGGAGAATGGCGCTTCTAGGTTAGAGTGCTACGTGACCGCCACCCGGCGAGAATCCGATGATGGACCAAGGTGCCGAGCCACGGCTATTCGAAGCATGGACATTAGTTACCCTTGCTCTTCGTCCGGTACGAATTCTACGCTCTTCCCAGCCTTGGTGGCGTACCAGATGGAATCGTAGAGCAGCGCAGGTTCACCGGCGAAAGCATCAAGCATTAAGATTATGGTGTCAGCAGAAGCGGATTTGACCGACTCTACAAAATTGGGAACCTTAACTTTGAAGTTCTCTATCGTCGCTGGAGACATTACTTGCATGGCTAAGGGCGTTAGTGGTGATGCTTCCACAATGCCAGCTAGTTCCCCCCCCTGTCCAGAACGATGCCTTGATTTGAAGCAATAGCGCCCCGATCAATGCTGATCGAGGCGCTTCTCTTTTCCGTGACCTTACTCTTTCGCAAGAAATACTAGCCGGTAATCACCGTGTTGGCATCGACGGCGGTTCCATTGATGAAGACGTTGCAGTCCCCCACCCACTCGCCATTGCCTTGGGTTGAGAGTTGCATGACGCCCCCTTCCGAGCTTGATCCGTTGGTGTGAATCAACGACCAAGTCACGCTCCCATTCACCGATGCACTTGGGTTTTGGGTGGTTCCTTGGGCTTGATAGGTGACTGGAGAACCTTGTGACGTAATTGTGAAGGTCCCCTTGAGGAGCCCTAGAGACTGCGATGTCACGTGCAGAGTTGCTGGCAAGGAGCCCGACATGGTGTTGAGCGAACCCGTATACGTTGAACGAAGGAGTAACGGCTTGTAGGTCTGCGCAGTTCCAAAGGGGATCGAGCCTAAGTCAGAACCGTAGACGGCATTGAGGGTTAAGGTCGTGCCGTCCCAATTTCCGGTGAGCGAGACCGTTTCACCGGAAATCGCCGTTAGGGAACCGAGGATCGATCCATCAAACGCTACGTTACCGGAGAGTGCCATGGCACTGAGCATGCCAGGGCCGGAAAACATACCGGAACCATTGAGTTTGTTGTTGGCGACGGTATAGCTGAGGTTCAAACTGTCAGTCCTATTCACACTAAAGATTCCCCCGTCAACAAAGAGAGCCGTTGGGCTGGAATGTTCAAGGGTTCCGGCAGTCGATCCACCGCCGCCCCCCGATCCGGACGAGGCTCCACCCCCGCCACAGCCCACCAGCGCAACCAGACACATAATCACGCCAATACCCGGAAAAACCCGTCGGTTGGGAAACGAACATCGCACAGTCATAGTGATTCACCTTCAATCGGTCGGTCAGGGCGGTAGGGATACCGCGAGGTGGTTTGTAGATCAGGTTGAGCCTGAATGGATCGCTTTGAGTCGGTACTCAAGCAGCTTGTAATGGCAGTTTCCCGGCCCAGAAGTCCGCAGCACGGGAGAACCGGAGAGGTGTAGACATTTAAGACTACACCTCTGTTGCCACGTTGTTCCTGTGAATGACAAGGTCCTCTATTCGCGAGAAGGGCGGCGAACCCAAATCGACCGCGCCGAATACCAAGCGCTGCGCGAGGCCATTGAGGCTGCGATGGTGAGATCTGGCATCGGTCAGCGTGAGCTTTCCCGCAAACTGAACAAACCCTTTGTGTATATCAACCGGATACTCAACGCCCGCAGAACGCTTGAGTTCGCAGAATTCCTCGATATCTGCGATGCCATCGGTGTTGATCCCCTTGAGGTATTCGCTACGGCTATCCGGACCTCTCGACCACAAGAGGGGTGACGTTCCTTGCCAAGTTTATTAGCAGCTAGTTCTCGCTGCTGCTTGCTGTTCGCCGCTGCCTGCCATTCATTCTTGACATGACGATATGCACTGATCGTGCAGAATTTTAGGAGCAGAGAACTCAAAAGCATTGCCCGAAAATCACATATTGGCATCAGATTTGGTACGCCAGAAACGAGTGTTGATAAAGAAAGTCAGAATCCCTCAACAAAGTGGGGTCTATGAAGAATCGTGTGGGTTCGCGTAATCTTCTTGCGTGCGTGACACAGATCTTTTCTCTTCGTTGTTGGGTCTGACATCTTCATGGTCAGTGTCTTCGGTGGTTTTGAACGAGGAGTCTCGTACGGTTGAGATT
>CAILEM010000059.1 GCA_903833215.1 uncultured Armatimonadota bacterium | reverse complement strand
TTCCAACGGAGTCCGGCTGACCGGTCCCCGGATTCTGATTTAATTCAGCCACCCAATCCATGGGAAAACGGCCATGTGCATTTGCACCATTGCGGCTAGGTCTGTGGGTCCTGCTTCCTGTCCCTTGACCACCGGGTCAGGACATCTTAACGATCCCGGCGAAGTCGAGACATCCATTTTCGCGTACGGCGGCGTATCCAACGCACCAAAAGTGGGTGAGAAACCATGATATCCACCTTGTATTCACCCTTGAAAGCAAGTTAGCGAGGCGCGCCTCGCCCCTAAATTGCAGGTTCATGTCGTAAGATATCAGTGATCTGCGGGAGAGACTAGACAAGTGAAGCAATTGGGCGAGCGGATTCTCTATCTCCTTCCTGTGTTCGCAGCTTTTGGTTGCGGGTGGCTGTTCAGCAATTTACACATCAAGCACACGCCTTCGTCATCATCTGGTTGGTGGGATTTACGTTCTCTCGATCCCACAGTGTTCTTCCTTCAAGACGTGTTCTTTGCGATCGTTTTTGCCTCATGCATGGCGTTGTTTTGCCGGATTGTAAATCAGTTCCTCAAACCGATCCAACCGGACTACGCAGGTCAGATAACGGTAGGCGTCGCGTTCGTGGGGCTCATCGGTCACACCCTGTTCTGGTACCTCCCAGATCATACGGAAGCTGAAGATCATGCCGAAAGAACCCGAGTCTCGAACGCTGAAATCAACAAGGAAACTGCTCGAATCAACCAAATGTTCGACCACCTGGGCTGGATCAAGTATCCAAGACTTAACACGAAATCGCCAGGCGTTGCTGGCGGTTTTGCGCGAACGAGAACCGAAGCTTTCATCGCCTTTGCCGACCCTACGGATAGCGTTTTCGAGTACTACCTTAGCAGAGCGGACCAATGGGAATATCGTGCGCCCATCCTGACGGTGCGCGTCTCAAATGAAGGCAATGTCTTCGATGTCGAATTGCGGACGGATTCGGAAAACGTCGGAAGAATTCAGCCCGGTTATTTGGCGGAGCGAGACTACGCCAACAAGGGTCCAGCCCATTGGCCGCTGAGCACGCCAGCAGACAAGATCGACTACCGAAAAGAACTCACGCCAGACGAGAAGGCACAACTGAACGCGCAAATGGCGAGGATCAAGTATCCGAGTGGCACCATTAGCGCCTACCAAGGAGTCGCAACCGTAACCACAACCGATTCCATGGCCACCGTTCTCGCGTTCTACCGCCAACAAGGCTGGCCTCAACTCGACCAAAACCCCGACGACGCTCCTGCGCACGAGTTCGAGGGTGTGTTCAACAACGACAAAATCGATATTTCGATCACAACGGACGGCGACAAAGTCCTCGTGTCAACTCACGCGAAGCGGTGAGGTGCCAAAGCACTTGTGAATCCAAATCATCTAGACAGCTTCAAGCACGAGGCCAGGGACACGAGAAAACTCCAGGTCATTCGTAACAAGCGGTGCCTGGATTGAAAGTGCTGTGGCTGCGATTAAGGCATCGGGCAGCTTCAAACGACAGTTCGTTCGAATATCAATCGCATAGTCTTCGATCGTTTGGTCGATGTTAATGACGTCAAGGGGTGCCAACATCCTACGCAAGTCGGCTCTGTCCGTCGGCGAGAGACTTGGCCAAGCAAGCAACTCAATCTTGGTGATGATTGAGATTGCGACGCGCACTTGCACAGGATCAACGAGATGGATTCCCTGCGAAATCGCGATCATTGCGTTTGTGTCGTAGATCTTTAAGCTGGCCATTCAGAACGCATTACTCGCTGGATTTCCATAGGATCGCCGCCAAAATTAATCTTCCCAGCGAATTGATTGAGTAGATCGCCATTCGGCTCTACGTCGGTCTCACCGAGGGCGGCTTCGATTTTCTGCCATTCAGCATAGTCAATCAACACCTTTATTGGATGCTGATGCTCGTCGTACAGTAGCTGCTTCTTGATTGAGATCATAACGTCATTACGCTCAGAGCGAAATCTTACCTTCGAATTATTTCTACGCCAACCAGGTCAATTCATGGCTGAATTGACCTGGTATCGCTCGATATCGAACCACTTTCCGTGCCGCTTGAACCCGACACTTACGTCGGTAGGCACTCGTGTGAGGCATTGAAGAGTAACGGTAAGGTAGCCACCTTTATTGACCTGACTCCGGATCTCGTATGCACCAGGAGGATCCAAAACGACCTCAGTATCAGTCATGTCGAGCCCTTTATAGTCATTCGAGGTGACCGTCATGGTTCCGTCACTCGAGACGATATTGCCCGTGCTCGTACCGCTCACTTCAACCGGAGGAAGTGGGAGCATGATGACTTGGCTATCACCTGATTTGCGATCCAGCAGCCGAATCATTCCACCGGGGACAAGCGCTGGCTTGGATCTTGTTACGTTCAAACTCCCATATTCAGCGCCAGTCCGAACAAGTTTGACTTCGATGCCATCAGAATGGTCCACCACCGCTGGAAGATCAAACCCAGGTGAAATCTTGAGACCATAGCTGCTCCCTTCCTTCGCTGGCACGATCTGAAACGCCCGACGCACCTTGGCATTGAGCTCCAACATTGCGATCTCCTGACCATTCCGCATCACCGAAGCCGTAGTGCTGAAACCCTCGCAGTTGGCGACGTGATCGGTGTAGCCACCCAACAGCACATAGCCCGGCCCTGAACCCGCCCAGTAGAGATGCATCGTGTTGCTATTCGTCGCAATGGTAGACCCCGACCCCAAAAGCCCCTTCACCTGGTCGTCGGCAGGAATCGACACACGAATATTCTTCATGTCGCCTGCATCCACCGTTCCCAGATCGACAGGAATTCTCGGAACCGCCGCTGCTACGGTGGTTGACCGAGGCGACGAACACCCGCACGCCAACAAGGCGAGAATAATCGGAGCCAAACCGCGCAGTAGCTTCACGTTTTCCAGTCTACAGCAAGTTGCAGCGGACGTCCAAAAACGCGCTCACTTATCTGAAACAGCTCACGAACCCGAATTGGTAGTTGCCAGATCTATGGCATTCCCGGCCCAACGTCCACTCGGATCTATAAAAAAAGGAACTTAAGCTCTGCCGTCGCTAGGAGCTGTTGACAATAGTCGATTGGCTACTGATGGGTTTCCGACTGAAGCACTCACACCTTATGGTCCGGAGGCAAATGTATTGCACATTGATACAGACAGATGTATACTAACTCGAAATGCCGCGGCGTGACCTAGATCAGCACTTCGAAGATGACAGACCAGAATGGACGAGCCGAAAGCATGCAGTGCTCAGCCGTTATATCGTTCCTGGTGCGATGAAAATTAGTGCCTTAGATCGTGAGCGTAGGGTTCACCTCGTTGATGGATATGCTGGCCCAAACGAATACGGAGGTCAGGTAATGGGCTCCACTGCAATCATGATTAACGCAGCGCAAACAGCTGCAGCCCAAGGCCGTCGGGTCACAGTACATGCGTGTGAAGTTGACACGAGCCGTTTTGCGAGCCTTCAGAGAAACCTCGCGAGTCACCTCGAATCTGGACTATTAAGGGTCTACAACAAAACTCACGCTGAAGCAGTGCCAGAGATCAAGCATGCTGCTGGTAATGCTCCGGCGATCATCTTTTTGGACCCACAAACGGCAGCCCAAATGACTCTTGAAGGTGACTTGAGGCCACGTGTTGACTCAAAACTAAAACCGACCGAACGGCATTCGTTGACTCAAAACTAATTCCGACTTTTCTTTGCACATTGCCTGACATGAAGAGTCTCTCTTGAAGGGTGCGTTGTCTCTGTATAGATCTTACTTTGCGTGCTTGTAGAGCTCAGCTCTAAGCCTTAGAATTTCTCTTGCGATATGGGCTGGGTTTATTGCCTCCCTTTGGTGTTTGAGGGCCTCCTTGACCTCCGGTGATATGCATGGATGTTCGAGGGCCCTTTGGCATGGCGTCTTAGCGATGTCGTATTTCTTGACAATTCGCGCACCGTGCCTTTCTTTGGAGACAAGTTTCATGCTTGGCTGGATGTAGTTCACAAGCAGTCTCAGCATGCGGTAGAAGGCTGAGAGAACGAGTCTGGCCTCCTCGCCTTCGAACCGGTTGTAGCCCACGTTTTGTCGTACCACGCTCCAGTTCTTCTGTTCGACTTTGCATTGGTCGTTCTTCTTGTAGGGCCTGGACCTAGTGAACACGATGCCATTGTTTCTACAGTAGGCAAGCATGAGTTCGTTAATGAATTCAGATCCCGAATCAGAATCCAAGCCCTTTATCGGAAAGGGCATTCGAACCCTGATCGACTCCACAGCAAGTTCAACGCTCTTTTGCGAGCGGTTGCGCAAGGCTTCGTTCTCGGTCCAACCGAGTACGACGTCGGTGATGGTGATCGAGTGCAGATACTCACCGGAAGTGTTGTCGTCGCAGTGGTGGACTAAGTCCATTTCGCAAAAGCCGGGCTCTTCCTCTGGCCAGTCGCTCCAAGTCCTTATTGGAATCTGGCTTTTGAGCATCGACCCAGGTTTGGTCATGCACCGACCAACTGGCAAGAACGACTTGCGCTTGGCCTTGAGTAAGCGATCGCAGGTTGCCGGACTTAACTTAAGCAACTTCTCTTTGGTCTGCTCACTCCAAAGCGATTCTTTATGAGATTCCATCATCCTCACAAGGTCTGCAAGACTAGGAACCAACCGCTTGGAGCATATGTGACCGGAAGCAGCCCAAAGCAGTTCCAGAGCCGCGCGTACATCCGAACCATAACGCTCCTTGGGCTTACCCCGAGGACGAGCCTTAACAGGAGGAGGATCACGCAAGAGCGTAATCGCCGTCTTACGCTTGACGCCCGTCGCAGCAACGAACTCATCCAGAATTGCGGTTTTCTTAATTCGAGGCGAACGGCCATAGTCCAGAGAACGGGACCTGGCCAACTCGCCAATACTTTGTGAACTCATCAAATGCCTCCGCTTTTCCGATATAGAGCAAGCGTGCTCCCGGTCGGTTTTAGTTTTGAGGCAACGACCCTATCTTCGGTCGGTTTTCATATGAGGCAATTCGGGCCATGGGCTGGCCGGGACCGGACGGATATACTGGGAGTCTTTATGGCGAGCCAAGCTTGCCGGATATGCTCTTCAGTGCTCAGTTCACATCAGAACCCTACCGTTGCAGAAGCTTTTTTAGGTCAACACTGGAGAGAAGCAAACACGGAAGCTAAGGCCATAGAGATATTCCTTAAGGAGATCGAGCCGCTGAAAAGCTTTGCGGGACTCTACATGCTAAGGAAAATCGATGTGGTCCGATTTGCCTACGGGATATTTGGTTTGTCCGCCAGCGCCACGGCTATTGGCTACTCTCTGACGCAGTCGCCAAAGATGCAAAAAACGTTAAGATTGCAGATGAGGCCAAACTGGGAAAGAATCTGTTCTCGGACTTGGAAAAGGAAGAAGACGCTGAGGCACTTATGCTCCGTCTCGTCGAGTTGTCTCGTCCCTTTATAGATATGGATCCGGCAATAAAGGGCCGCGATCTCGCCATCAGGATGATCGAGGCGAGGGTTGGTATTCAGGAAATATTTGGTAGGTACCAAATCAGGGATTTTACGGCAGCAGCAAATCGTATCATGGGACGATCAGCAGGGAGGACGCCTCGTGCCAAAACAGAGTAGCATCGAATGGACTAACTGGACTTGGAACCCCGTAACTGGTTGCAGCAAAGTAAGTCAAGGTTGCAAGCACTGCTACGCGGAGAGGATGGCAAAACGATTAAAAGCCATGGGATCTCCCCGTTATCAGGATGGCTTTCGAGTTACCCTACACTACGATCTGATCGACTTACCCCGTCGCTGGCGCGCTCCAAGGGTCATCTTCGTCAACAGCATGTCGGACCTTTTTCATGAGGACGTCCCTCTTGCTTTCATCCAGTCCGTTTTTCGGACGATGTGCGAATGCCCGCAGCACACTTTTCAAATACTGACGAAGCGGAGTGCAAGGCTCGCGGCCATTGCTCGCGAACTTGAATGGCCAGCGAACGTTTGGATGGGAGTTAGCGTTGAGGACTCGAATGTACTCCATAGGATCGACGACCTGCGAAAGGTGCCCGCATCGGTAAGGTTTCTTTCATGCGAACCCTTAATAGGTCCCCTCGACCACCTGGATCTTTCAAAAATTCACTGGGTAATTGTCGGGGGAGAATCAGGATTTGGGAGCAGGCCAATGGAACAGGACTGGGTTCGAGGTATCAAGCAACAGTGCGAAGTCTCGAATGTCGCGTTCTTTTTCAAGCAGTGGGGTGGCGTTCAAAAGCACCGAACTGGAAGAGAATTGGATGGACAAACCTGGAGTGCCTACCCCCAACTTGAGGTTCAACGAGAAGCAGTGGCGTAGGATGCGCATGCGTCCTACGACGGAGGTCGTGCCGAGCATGTCACCCAAAGCACATGGTCATATCGCTCGACAAGGCGATCAAAGTCAAGAAGTATGTTTGGTGTCTCATACTGCAACGGTGCTAGCGGTGATCAGTTCAACCGGTTTCGTTGCAACCATCGACCAACCAGGAAACATAGTCCAACTAGCGCAACCGAAGACCTCAATACTCTGCAATATAATTGCATTAATTCTGAACCTACTCGTCCTACCTTGGCCCTGTCGCACACAACACTTGTAACCGGCATCATGCCTACACAGTTCCACCAGAATCTCATTCGATCTGAAGAGTATGCACAGTACACTGAAGTCGAATGGGTTACAGACCAAATCCGATAGACACCACTGGTGTTGTGCTTCCACCTGATTTGAAGTGTCTATGCGAGCGCCTAGCGGAGCACGCACATGACGTTTGGGCGGAAGTTCGTCTGGCGCAAGGCTGGTCGTTTGGCAATGATCGTAACGACACTTTGAAAGAACACCCATCTCTGGTTCCTTATGCTCAGCTGTCCGAGACCGAGAAGGATCTTGATCGAGCTACCGCAATGGAAACACTGAGGGCAGTAATCTCTCTTGGCTATCAGATATTGCCCCTCAACAAGCCTCCTAGAGACATTGCTTAGCCAAGAGGAACAGAAATCTCTCGCTCAACATTGGCCACATACCAGTCCACAACCTCGTGAAGCGCTTCCGTCCCCACGTCAATCACAGTCTCATTCCAGTTTTCTTTCGGACCAGCGTCGTAAATATGGTTGGAATGTAAATAACGCTCTGAGTGAGGCTTAAAACCGCGCCGTTCGAGATAATATTGGCAAATCGCCCCAATACCAAGCAAGCAAGGCCCGGCAATTAGCAATGGTTCTGGATTTGATTTTTCAAACGCGGCCTGAAGCGACAACCATGCTAATCCCAAGATCGCGGCAATCCCTGATCCAAGCGAAATCTTGCTGGTTATTTCCCAGAAGCGTGCTCCCTTTGCCATGCGAACGGCAGCCATGTTGAAAAATTGTATTTGACCTCCGAACCACTCTTCCTTTACGACATCTTCGGACAGCCGAAAGGGGGCCTTATCGAATACAGTGTCATGGATTTGGCTACAGAGTGCGATGACACTTGCCATAGCAGGTTTATATCGACGCGGAATATTCTCCTCAGATGGAAATGGAAGCCCACTTGCGTCCATGAAAAAGCGTATCCTTAAAATCTCAGCCACCGTCCTCGCAGACAGATACGCTATTTGAACTATCCTTGTTTTTAATGCGAATACAATGACGAATGCTGAAATAAGGAACCCGAGAGCGAGGATAAGAACCCAGCTTTGATGTGTGGGCAAATGGGCAAAAAGCTCAAATCCAAACACAAACACCAAAGCCCCAAAACATGTTGCAGCCAGTTGGCGGTGATGCAATCTCTGAAGATGATCAGCCAACGAGTCAAATTGGAGCATTTTGCGACCAATACACTTTGTCCTACTTACATCCGGCAAAGTGCACCAGATATCGAAGTTGATCAGGCGAGTTGGATCTGATTCAAAGCGACGATTCGAAACATGTCTCAGGAGAAAATTAAACAGTTGTCTGTCTGAAATAGGTTGCCGAATGGAATCAACCGTACGTAATGATCTAAGTAGCTCCTCAAGGTCCCACTCGTCACGGTCGCCTATGCTTAGTGTTTTGGCATCCATCTGGAATTCCCCTAGGCCTCAGCGGCACATCATCCAGCAATCCAACGATTTAGCCAGGACAGCAGAAATGATACATGAGATGTGATAAGGTTTCCTTCGCGAATTTTGCAAATTGACACAGTAATCAAATTTTGTTCTTGCGATCTACTTCGACAAACGGCGGGTTTCCTCTACGACAGGATCGAACTTAAAATCGAACCACAAGGTAAGTATCTGGGCGTTCATGAAATGGACGAGTTGCCCTGCTTTTTCCATTTTATTAATGGACAATTCTCTCGAGCCATAGCCAAGCATTTTGGCAAACTGTTGGGCTTTGGTGGGTTAGGACGTAGATCGTCGCAACCGGCATTATTTCTGCCGGCGCAACGAATCCTCCCTCATCACACATCTTTTGAAGTCGGTTGGTCTGCTCTGCCTGCTTGTTTGAACATTGAAATCTGAAATTGAAATAGAACGCTATTGTCTTGTTGATATATTCCCTGAGAGCGTATACTAGCTGAATCCAAGCAACATCACGAACATTTCAGAACGCTCTGACAAGGATCTCAATATGGCGCACGACATTTTTATAAGCCACAGTAGCGAAGATAAATTCGTGGCTGATGCTATTTGCGCAAAATTTGAGCAACACAAAATCAAATGCTGGGTTGCTCCTCGTGATGTACCTGTGGGGTCCGATTGGGCTGCAGCCATAGTTGAAGCGATTGAAAAGAGTTCGGCAGTAGTATTTGTCTTTTCTAAAGCAGCAAATGCTTCGCCTCAAGTCACCAGGGAGATTCAAACTGCGTTTGAAGGCGGAAAGGTTGTGCATCCTTTCAAAATTGATGAAACCAGTCTGTCTTCATCGCTACGTTTTTACCTAAGTTCCGTTCACTGGCTTGATGCGATGACAATACCACTGGAGGAAAGTGTTGAAGCTCTTTGCTTGTCTGTGGGGCGGTCGCTTGAAACTTCTGCATTCGTTGAGGCAGGTCTGCCAAAGGTCAATAGTAATGAGGGCCTTTCCCCTAGCGCAAAAGCTGTCTCACCAAACCGACCGGAGGTTAGAAATGGCGTTGATTCCAAGGGACCGACACTCTGGAACTTGACACTACAGTTTCTTGATGGCCCCAAGAACTTCGTGCCAGATCAACCTACGTCAGAAGTCGTAGTGGAGGCTGGCGCTAGGCAAACTGCTGAAGATTCGGTAACTCTAGGCTGGTTTGACCCGCTAAAAGATTGGTCCGCAACAAATAGGAGCGGTGGTGGGGGCATAGAGTCATCGCTTCCCGCAAACCCATCCATGAGTCCTGGACGAGTCAAACGATTTGCATCGGATGACATTAATGTATCGAACTTGCCCAATTCGAAAGGTAGATTGAAGGTAATTCGTTCAGGCCTTGCCATATTAGCCTGCTACACAGTTCTATTCATGTTCGCCCGGGCGATTTTCCTTAGTAGTATTTACTCCCGCTCCCAAATCCAAGACGTTGATTGGGCCATGGCGCTGCTCTCAGGTGGGTTGTTGGTTTTTATGCTCCGCGTCCCTGGTCAAATGGTAGCCAGAGGCAAGGTATCCGCATTTACACAATGGTCAAGTTCTCTAACTACTGGCTTTCTCGCCGCATTGAGTACAGTAAGTTGTATTGCCGTATTTACTGAGCTAACTTCGCTTCATGGTGGTTACATCCCGGTGATCGCAGCAGTGACATTTCTTTCAGTCTGGATCTATTGGTGTTTTTATTTTGCTGGAAGCGAGAAAGCAGATGGAGTGGTATCTACTGCGATTCGTCAAAACAGAGTGTTAATCATGGCAGGATTGCTGGAACTACTATTATGCCTGGCCACTAGAAAAATCATTGCAGATAGGCCTTCAGAATATGATTCTCCACCGAGCATCGGCGGTCTCTTCATCGTAATCCAACTGGGTTTATTGCTTCTTAGCAGGTCAGCATTTATCAAGCTAATTTGCGGAGCACCTCCGCATAGCCGTTGAGACCAAGTCGCTCCATTTCGCTTGAACCTCTAAGCTTCCTCTTAAAAGCCTGTTGAAGTCATTCACATTATCCTATATAGGGATTGACGTCAAACAATCCATCCGAAATCCTTAATAGCTAGAGCCAGGTGCCCCACCATTGCCAACTCTTCCTCCGAAGCCCCCAGGTGCCCCACCATTGCCCACCATTCCTCCGAAGCCTCCTTGAGCACCTCCGGTACGACTTCGTCCCCCGAATCCCATCCCGCTTGACCCGAAACTCTTAGTCCCAGATCCACCAGACCCAAATGGGTTCCCACCTGGATAGCTACCGCCAAGCCGATTCGTACTACCGCTAGGTGAGTCCACACCTTCTCTGTTGTTTTGACCGTATGTCGAAGACGATTGCATACCATCAGACCCACCGAAGGGTCGGGAAGGAGGATCATAGCTTGGAGAACTCTGCCCGCTTCCTAGTCCACCGCTTGGGGATCGACTCGACATTGGCCCCCCAAATGACGAGCCACCCCATGCATTTTCTGAATTTATCGACTTGATCGCTCGGATAGTTGATAAATTTTTGTCATCAAAATCTGTATCATCGTGAACATACCCCAGCGGGTTGTAACCCCAAATGAGTCGAGCAAAACTCAAATGCTTGCGTAGCTCCCAATGCGGCTCCCGTACCCCGGGGGCGGCAGGGTCTTTGCACGTTTGGTAGTCTATTAGCTGGCGCGATCCATCTACACAAACCCTACTTGTAATCAAAGAGCTACATCCACATAAACTCAATATAGAAAGCCCAAGCCAAATTGGCCGACTGAAATAAATCCCACGTTTCCGGAGCATATGCAATTTTACACTATCCTTTGAGATTTTAATGCTGTTGTTAATGGGGTATGCACTATTTCCGAAAAACTATGGTGCCTCTGATCAAGGATGCCTCTTGGCACCACAGAAACTTACCACGACAACCGCTGTGCCGTTATGACCATCTGGACAAATCCATCTTTGAATCGTTGGTTGTTTGCCCGCCTTAACCCAGTGCCCCTTTGGAAATCTCGAAGACCAACTGGCTAGTTACCTAGCGTAAAAAGTGTCGAATAAATCGGATCTCTTGGAGATTTCAGTTATTGATATTAAATTATCTAAGGCTAGAGAGTTTTGTCTGATCTAGGAAGTTCTGGGTTAGTTCTCACTTCACTTAGGGAAATCCATAAAACAGGAGGAAGCCCACCTGATACCGAGGTTGATCGAGGTGAAGAACATCCGCCCGCCAACATAGCCAGTACGATCGGAAATCCAAAAACAAAACCGATCAGTCGTCGGCAAGGTCGACATCCGTGATCAGGCCGTTGGCGGTCAAATACACTAAGAGGAAGCGTTGCCGCCCGGCTTGACGTACTCGGAAATCGGCGACTTTTGCGACTTGTCCACCATGCCTATTGAGCTTGTGACCGGTCAGCTCGTCGATATGAATGAACTCAGGGGCGGAGACATCTTTGAATTCGTCGAGTCCATTCGCAAAGTCACGCTGTGCTCCTGGGGCAAGGTAGCCAGCTTGGGCGAGAGGTTTGGAATCTCCCTTTAGTGTGAGCAAGAGATCTGCGACAGATTTGGTCAAATTAGGATCGGGATCTGTTGTTGCACGGACTCCACGTAAAAGACCGCTGAGACGAGGCATGGTAACGAGCAGTTTGCCTCCCATCGAAAGTAACTTGCAGTCGACCGCGACGCCAGCGGAGTCAAATGCAAATTGCGCCTTGAATCCCTGGTCTGGCAGGAGATAGGTGTCATTTCCTTGTGGAAGCATGTCATCCATTGCCATGGAACCAACCTTCAACGCGAGCTTTCCCGCCCCTTGAGCCACGGTAATCAGTTGCTCACCTTGCGAATAATAACCCGCAGTCGCGGCAAGTCGACTTGCCGCTACCTGGACCATGGCAATCTTGTTAGGTGCCGTCAGCCGTTCGGCGCCGGGCCAATCGTACATTCCGGCGATGACTTTCAGGATTCGATTCGCGACTCCACTGTCCTCGTTAGCGTTGAGCATGACCGCGGCTCCTTCGCCGATCGAGGCATACCCTTGGTAGATTGCGTCGAATCCTTCGTCTCGGCCGCTATGGCTGAAACGCAATTCGGATCCTTTGCCCTCGACAAATGCACCCAAGCCATCTCCGCCCTTGACCTCGGTCAGCATTTGCAGAGCCGTGTCCTTGGCAAGCACGCCACCGGGCTGCCCCGCATAGGAGTGCTGAACCGACAACATGAAATGTGCCAAGTCGGTCGGTGTTGTCCAAAGACCGGCTGCCGCCATTTCGGGATAGAGGTGCCACCGCCCTTTGACCTTGGTGCCGTTCTGGTAGGTGCCACAAGCTGTCCTTGCCGCGCGATCCGAAGGCTGTGGCTGCTCATAGGAGCTATCGGTCATTCCGGCGGGGTCGAGGACAGTCTTCTTCATGAAGTCCGCGTATGGAGTCTTCGTGACATCGAGAACAAGTTGCTGCATCACGGTGTAGCCTCCGCCCGAATAGTTCCAGACCGTCCCTGGCGTCTTCTCGACCACAATTGATGGTGTGTTCGCCGGTTTGGATCCATCCAAGATTTTTATCAAGTCGGGCTTTGGGGCATCGACGGCATATCCGGGAAATCCATGGACGGTCATGCCGGCGGTGTGACTCAGGATTCGCTTGAGTGTCACCTTCTCGGTTTTCGTAAATTCGTTTTCGGACACCTTCCAAGATTTCAGCTTCACATTGACATCCTCGTCCAAGGTGAGCTTGCCTTGCTCGACGAGGCGCATGGCCCCAACCGCGGCGACGGATTTACTGATCGACCCAGCTTGAAAAAGGGTGGTGGGCGTTACCGATTTATTCGTTCCAGCTTCCAGCACGCCATAACACCGAGTCGAGACGATCTTGCCAGAGTGAATGATGGCGATCGAGATGCCAGGCACTCCATGCTTCTTCATCTGGGCCTTTACGTAGGTGTCGAGGTCATCAGCTCTGGCGACGCCCCCGGCAGCAAGAAGGGCGAGAAGGAACCAATATCGGCGATGACGCATCTTGGGGATACGATACCGAATGCAGGATCCGTTGCATTGGATTTCAAAGACGGGGTGTTGGACGCCTACGCCAACCATGTGTCGGACCGACAGTCTCCGCGGTGGATGGATTGTTGACGATTGACGAAGTCAATGGGCGATACCCATTGACGTAATGTTTCGCCCCTTCAGGGCTCTGGTTTGGGGCGTCGGCGGGCTACCAGGGCGTTGCCCTTCGCTATTATATTGCACACCTTTGGTGCTCTCGGATGGATACACAGGTTGGCGCATCACCCAGTTGACGATCACCCTCAGGGTTCCGGAAAAGGAAAGGCCAACTCGTCTCCCCCCGACGTCCATAACCGTCGCCGGTCGCTCATCGATGGACAGTCAGCGCGCCACTGTTTGAGGCCGAAGGGCCGAGTTTGGCGCGCGTCCATCGATGACGAACGATTAAGCGACGGTTCGGGACGTCGGGGGGAGACAGCACCCAGCGGTGTGAGCGTCCTAACCAGCAACGGAAGAGAGAAAACGGAGGAAAGGAGCACGAACCGTTCGCGGGATTAACGAGAACGGACGCCGCGGCCCATGGAAGACGAGACCCTAAAGAAAGAAGTGAGATCGCCTCAATCGACGATATGCCCCGACTGACTCTTTGACTCGGATGGCGGTAGCGGTACGACGTCTTTCACATTCTTCAGTGCCGCAGGCATGAATGGAAGGATGACGAGAGCGCACAGGGTTGTGCCCGAATTGAGCAGCACGAGCTCCCAAAACGGCACGTGATAGTCCGTTGTTAACTTGGACCCGAACATATCGCCAAAACCGAGCACCAAGTTATTGACCGCCATCAGGAGCGAATAACCCAAGCCTTCGACTCCTTTCGGAGTGGCGTGGCCCGCCAACGTGAAAATCGCAACCGTGGTTCCTGCGCTGACGAAGCCGCCTATCGGCTCGATAATCGAGGCTCCTCGGAATCCACTGTATTGGGTGTAGGCAAGCGTTCCAACCGCGCTAAAAATAGTAGTAATTAAGAATAGGCGGCCAACCGTAACACGCCTCGTGATGGCGACGCAAACCAGCCCCATGATGAGCCCACCGACACCGTTGAACATGGTGAGGGTTCCGATCTGGGTCTCGGAAAGCTTCAAGACGTCTTGCTGATAGAAGGTGAGCGGAGTACCAAAGCCAGGTGCAATCGTAATCAGAGCTGTCGCTAGGATCGCGAACCAGTAGCTCTTGCTCGCAAAAAGCGAACGAAACTGACCGAGGACAACTTCTTTTGCCCCTGCTTTCGGTGGCTCAGCTTTCCGATCCGCGCACCCGAAAATGAGGGCAGCATTTCCGAGCGCACAGGCTGCACTCACACTCCAAGTCCAGCCGATCCACTGGCTGGCAAGGAATCCTGACAATGGACCAACGAGGATATTGACGCCTTGGTTAATGGCACCTCGAAGTGATGACAAGGCCCCAAGCACACCGTTCCGGGTGCCGAACTCGACCATGAGTCCACCCAGTGAGCAACTGACAAACACATAGCCGCTGACGGCCAATAAGATGAGCCAGACATAGAACTTCGTGTTGTCGATCCCGATCAGGAGGAGTAGGAAAAACGCTGCGCCAAGTGCACCACCGATCACAGTCCATGAGCGCCGACGAAAGCCGCCGATGGCAAAAGTGTCGCCTACCCAGGCAAAGATCGGCTTGATTGTAAACGGGAAACCGGCTAGAAACAGCAAGGGAGCAACCTGTCCCGCTTCAAGGTGAAAGTGATTCTTGAGAAAAAGCTTGAACGGCAGCGTATAGACAAAGAGCCCGAGCCAGTGAACGATCCAGCTCGCGGTGAGCATATGGGTCGTTCGACTAACGATCCTCGGCTCATCGAGGGTGACGTTCTGGGTGGTGGCCACGGACATCTGGCAATCATAACCCAGGAATATCGATTACGTGGAGATTTGTTTAGAAAGTGATCGCCGCCGAACTTAAGCGGTCGCGATCACTTTCCTAGAACGCCGGAGAGATTGAGTTTGCCGGATCTGTCGATCGTGGTCAGAAAAATTGCAGCCCAGGCTTCGCTGGCGTTGGCTTGCCAGGTGTGTTGGGGAGTCAGATCGACTTCAACCGTGCGCAGAAAGTCAGCATGAAGGCTGGTGTCTCGCCAGAAGAACACGGTGAAGGCAGGGTCGTCGCGTTGGACGACGGCACCGAACGCGAAGTCGGCACGGGGCGACATCCAGGCACCAAAGGGGAGCCAATAATTGGGAACGCCCGGCTTGTAGGGCTGAACAGTTGATTGCTCATCTGCTCTCCAGAGTGGATAGTGATACACACCGCGGAGAGCAACGGGGCCTGACGCGATCGACTGAACCGACGCAACTCGTGCCAAGAAATACGGGGCATCGGCAACAAATCGAAGCTCAATTGTTGTGCGGGCGATGGCTCCACTTAGAGTTAGGCGCAGGTCACATGGGCCAACGCGCTCCACTTTCTCCACTCGGCTCGGGGTTTCCCAGAGGTTTTGCCCGCGATCGCGAACCCAGACCACCGGTCCATACGTGCCCAGATCGACCCATTGACGATCGGAGCGAAGTGCGACGTGATCGAACGCAAGACCTGACGCGGAATCTTTGGTAAGCCGTAGATGCCGAGTCTCTACCGTAAATTGGGTTCCATCGATGTGGACGGTAACTCCGGAAGGATCATTGGAATACGGCTTCAACCAGTCTTTTGCTTGGCTCACAGGGGCAGGTGGATTTGTGTGGATGGCAGCAACCGTCGGGTTCACCTCGGTGGCGACGTGGACGAGTGGCACGTATGGCGTGTCCATTTCACTCACCAGACCATAGTTGCTGTTCTCCGGAAAACTCTTGCTGATGCCCAGTGCAGGTTCGTCAGCGTACATGAAGAAGCTGGAGCCAACCACATTCGGATGAGAAAACAGTCCTGTCTGCATCGCGCGGAAGCATTCGCCTCGCTGAGCTTGAGTGTCCACTCGCATTCCTGCACCTTGCGTACTCGGAAGCGGCATTCCGGTCGTGTCAACTGCATCCAAACCAGGAAAACCCCACTCGGTAACGAACAATGGTCGGCTCGTGAGTTTGGCAAACTTGTCGAGGTGCTCTTTCAGACCAAAAACAGCACCTGTGGCCAAGCTGACCCTCGGATAGATATTGAGCGTCACCACGTCGCAGGTCTTGCCTGCGGCCTCAATGGCCGAATCGGGAGCGTCGTAGGCAAACCGACAGCCAAGGACAAGGTGATTCGGGTCCTCGGCCCGAACGGCTTGAGTTGTCGCTGCGAAGTACCGATCGGCGGCAAGTTTGACGAAACTCATTAGCGCTTTTTGAGCGCCGTCGGTTTTTGGAACAACTGGTGTTGTCGAGGACAGAACCGCATCAAAGCCTGTAAAGGATGTGCCGAAGTCTTGGTTCAGGTGCGAAATGTCGCCTGAATAGGTAGTCCTCAAGGAATCGACCAAAGCAACCTTAGCTGCACGCTCCTTTGGCAATATCCAAGCCGCTTCGGCGATGCCCCACGGCTGGCCGGATTTGCCAAACCACTCGAGTTCGTTATCTAACGTGTAGCCGATTAGCCATGGATCGTCCTTCTCCGCCGCACAAGTTCTCGCGGCGACGAGCCGACAGAACTTCGGCCATCGAGGATCAAAGACATCCGGCCACCCCGTCCAATTCGTCTTGGGCACGATTGCGGCGGAGTCGGAGAAAACGGTGCCAAAACTCAAGAACTCGGTGTACGGTAACCCTTGACGCCGCAGGGACAGATTGCACCCGGCTGCGAGCGAATTGAATCCCCAGGATTTCAGACGCGTGACGGCGGCCTTGGCCCAGGTCTTTTCGTCGCCGTAAATGCGTTCCAAGTTCCGGTGGAACGGGGCGTAGCCGAGTGCCTCACTGAAGTGCGCATTGAAGTTGACGTGGTCGGTAGTTACCGCTAGAAATGGCTTGTCGGCAGGGTCGGTAAACCACCACTTTCCTTCGACGGATTTGGTTTGGAAGAAGCGCCCCTTGCTATCTGGATAGGCGCCAAATTGGGCAGCGCCAGGCTTCTTGGGGGCCCAATCGCTCTCAACTGCCTGGACGTTTGTGTACTCCACGGCCAAGTTTGAAGTAGTCAGTCCCGAACGGCCGCTCTTGACTGCATTCAGTCCTTTCGCAAAGTCGCGCCGTTCTCGAAACACGACGGTGTCGCCTTCCCTCACCTCGCCCATGATGCCCTCCGGGTTCAGCGTCAGAGTCATGCGGTAGGTGTGCCCGTACTCCCACCCAGCCGACCCAACCTCTAGCCGGTCGGGCAGACTGAACTGGGCGTTCCAAGCCCCATCAAGCATCTCGGAAAGCTCAAAGAAGTGCTTAGCACCGTTGGCGTTAGGGGACTCTACGAGAGCAAGATGCCAGAAGTGGTCGTCGGTGGCATAGCTACCGACCCCAGCCAACTTCCACTGGTCGCCTCTTGCGCGCGTCGGCTTTAGGGTCACCGTCACCGACACTCGGTTGGCCTCGCGAACACCGCCGTGCACGACCCAGTCGCGGACCAAGGTCGGTTCCAAACGGAGTGTGGAGCCCTGCTCGGTATCGCCGATCGTCAGGGTATTCCACCCTTCGAACTGCCCTGTTAATGGGAAGCCAGCCTGTCCGAATGCCGCTGCAGCCCACATGCACGCCGAAACCGCCAAAAGCCGTTTCATGGGTGATTATAGGACTAGAAGCGATAGCTTTCGGGCGGAATCTTAGTTCAGCGCTCCGAACGCCGGCAAAACCCATCCGGTGGCTACAGATCATGCGACGAGAACAAATTGCAGGATTGCGTCGGGATTGAGCCCGCGATTTGGATAGACTCCGACTGTTCTTCGAAGAACGGTTAACAAAATGGGAATGTCTCTTTTGGGAGTCGCGATGGTTGCGACAACTCTTCAGTTCTCTCAAAGTGTTTCGGTGTGTCTACACCGGCTCGAAGGTCCCCTGGTTGTCCCCGAACGCCCGATCCAACTCATCTTCGGTTGCCCCGACCGCAAAACGCTGTTCGGGGCAACCCGGGAAGAGGTCTACTCGGTGCAGATCCCGTGATCCCTGGAACCGACGCTCCGGCGGTCTGGAAAGAAGAAGCAACACTCAATGCCTTGCAGTTGGTCCAGCGAGATGGATCCTATGTCGGGAAGCGCGTCCTTGCAGACGATCTAGAAAGATTTCCCGACAATGAAGCACTCTTCGCCCTCTACTGCGGGTGCCTCTTGTGGACAGGCGAGCGAGAACGGGGACACCAGATGTTGCTTGAAAGGGTTGAAGCAAAACGAGCGGCCCCGACTCTTGCCGCATTGGCCATTGCGCAACGAATGGCGAACGAGAAGGACGAAGCTACCGACTCGATCGAGGCCTCCGGGGCGATCGACCCGGATGACTACCTATATCTTCGTCATGGAGCCGATTTGGCAGTTGTCGAGGCGGCCGACGATAGGTTTGACTCCCTGGTCTCCCGTGCCGAAGCCCTGTATCCCGGCGATCCTTGGTTCTATGGCCAACGAATCACATTCTGTGTTGCGCGGGGCCGTGTGGAAGATGCGCGCCGGATCTTGGATGCGGCCCCGCTTTCGTTCAAGGCACTATCGATGTATCACCACCATTGGGGTTCGGTGTTCCTTCACGAGCGAAATCTTGAGGCGATGGAAGAACAGTACCGATACGCCGTCGCCGCATCCCCAGAGAACTCACAGCATTGGGCGTACCTGTCCATGG
Source organism: uncultured Armatimonadota bacterium (assembly GCA_903833215.1). Taxonomy (GTDB): domain Bacteria; phylum Armatimonadota; class Fimbriimonadia; order Fimbriimonadales; family Fimbriimonadaceae; genus Fimbriimonas. Next base: position 23,743 of record CAILEM010000059.1, on the reverse strand, counting down.
CACAACGGCACCTTGGAAAGTTTCACGACGCGATCGTTTCTGCAGATTTCGCGCTTGAGCTAGACCCAACAAGCCGTTTTGCTTTGGAGACACATGCCAAAGTCGCGGAACGGAACGGCGACCTTGCCGCCGCCAAAAAGTATGAGGCTCGAATTGCTTCCTCTATGCCAGGCATTCAGAATTCTGAAGCTCATGAAGCCAATAAACGGTTACGAAATGGCGATGTCAAAGGCGCCATCAGTATTCACTGTCGTGTTCTACAAGACCCCAAGGCCACTTTGTTCAATAAGAAGACCGCAGAAAACTGTCTCATGGACATCTATTCGACTCACGGATATTGGCGCGAGTTGAGAGTACTCCTAGACGCGATGCAGGCTGCAAACAAACTGAGTGGTGCAAGACACGCTATCTATCTCGCGGAATCTGACTTTCAAGCAGGCATTCCGAGCGCACTGGAGCGGCTTGAAATGATAGCTCGGGAAACCGACCCACCGGGCAACGTATTCCTCGCACTGATCCGTGCTTACCTGATGACGGGAAACCGCGAAAAACTGCTTTCAACCCTGGATCGGGTCCAGAAAAACCTTCCGTCCGATCCAGTACCGCTTGTTCACGCACTTCTCGCTTTGCACAATGCTGGCGAGAATGCGCTTGCAAATACACTCTTCGAAGAGCTCAAGCGAAAGCGACCCAATCTCACTGCATTGCGTTACTACGAGATCGTACAAGCCGCCGAGCAAGGCGACCTTCACAGGGCGCGCCATTTGAACCGGCAAATGCCTGATGGCGAGCGCATCAAACCCAAGTCAGTCGTCCACCAAATATTTCGCGGGCTATTTGGTCCGCGAACGTGAATCGGGATTTCAGCGACCTGAAGAGGGCGACCATTGACGGAACCGAATCGTGGGGAAAAGCGATGCCTCCGTCGTGTTCCCAACGAACAGACGGAGCATGACAATTGAACATCGTGCCTTTAGGTCCAAGGGGCTTGCCTTTATCGGCCGCCTGATTCACCATGCGCACGACGTTGAACGATCGGCGCTGCATTGCGGGAATGACGATTGCATCTTGACTGCCGATGGTTACAATGATTGGTTTGGGCTTCAAGCAAGACCCATCCGGTGGCTACAAATCCTCCAGCGAGTCCAGCGACTCTCTTTCCCACCGCAATCTTATCCAAACGATTCGAGTCTGCGAGCGTCCCATCCAAATCATCTTCGGAGGCCCAAATAGAAAGACACTATTCATTGCTGAGCGAGAGGCTGTCTATTGCCTAAGTGTCCATTGAGTCGATGAAGATTGAGCAATAGCTGCAATTTACATAGTCACAGCAACTTTACGAGCGATTGTATTTTATTTCGCTCTGCTGTAGAATGCTGTCCTTCGGTCGCCCATTGAGCTAAGTCATAGCTTTTTTGCATGACCTAAGAAATAGTTTGTATGGCTTGAGAGGTGGGAATACCGTGTTTCAGTCGCCGATCCTTGATGTTGCCGTTGGGTTCATCCTTGTCTTTCTCATTCTCGCGCTCATCTGCACATCTGTGAATGAGTACATCGCGCAGATACTGGGGCTTCGGGCCGAGGTTCTGTGGAGGGGCCTGTGCAGCCTATTTCAGAATGCTGCAGAGAATAAGGCGCAGGTCATTGCAGGAAAGATCCTGGATCATAACCTCGTTGACGCCATGTCGCCTCCCGGAGCGAATCCCTCCTACATTCCTTCTCACATTTTCGCAGTTGCCGTTCTCGATTTGATCGGATTGAATGGCCCTGACAACACCGGAGAAACCATTGCCCTCCGATTCAAAGCAGTCCAGGCCAAAGTCGAATCTGAACTGGACCCTGCCGTGTATGCCACGCTCAAACCCTTGGCCGATGCTGCCGAATCAAGCCTAAGCGGGTTTCAGCAGCACATCGAGGATTGGTTCAACGCGACAATGGATCGGGCCAGCGGCTGGTACAAGCGCAAGATGCAGATCATCACCTTTTGCGTCGCCATTGGATGCTGTGCTGCGGTGAATGCCGATGCATTGATGATTGGTAAAGCGCTCTGGACGAACCCCCAGGCGACTGCGAAACTTGCTGCAGATGCTCAATCTGTTGCGAAGTTGAGTCCTCCAACGGATTTGTCGACTCCCAAGTCTGGCGATGCGGCAAAGCCGTCGACGGCAGGAACTCCGTCACCATCCCAGGGCATCTTGATGGAATCAAAACCCTTGCCTCCAGAGTTGCTCCGTTCTAAAACTGACGTTCTTGGTTTGATCGGCTGGACAGGGAAACTCCCCTGGCAACCCGGCTACAACCAAACCACCGAGCACCGCTACCCTGGCAGCCTTTCGGACTTCCTGCTCAAGCTGGTTGGCCTCTTGGCGACCGCGATTGCGGCAAGTTTGGGTGCACCGTTCTGGTTCGGAGTCCTCGGAAAGATAGCATCCATTCGAAGTTCTGGCCAGACGCCGCCACCATCGACGCCCTCCAACACCGATCCCAACCAGAAGGTGACGAAATCATGAGCATTCCAATTCCTCCGGCAAACGAAACCAAACCTCGGCTCCAACACAGCAGTCAAGCCAAGACATGGTCGAAGGTTCCTCTCACCACAAAATCAAAGATCGTTGCGGCTGCAGGTTTGGCAATGACGGCTGTCGGCACCTTGGCTCCATCAACTGCCCCAGAACCAGGAAACCTAGACACTCTCGCAAACGGATGTTCTATAGAGGGCTCCGCCAAGAAGAGTACACAGTGGGAATGGAGCGCGAATAGCCTCAAGAACCGATGGCATATGCCAAGCTCAGACGCGACGGAGGGACTCCAGCCTCCCGACGGTTTTAATGCGGACGTGACTCTGAGCATGCTAATTAATGCCCCGAGCCCCAAAAAGCCGGAGGCTGGACAGGATTTTACAAACAAAACACCAGTTTCCGTTTCGGTAACTGACGCCGTGACGAAAAAGGTCACCTCGTTTAACGAAGGTCAGAACGTCGAGATTGAGGGCTACATCGCCTACGTCAAGGCGGGCGGGATCGAATCGTGCAACTGTGGGTCAACCGACCTGCAGTACATGGACACACATATCTACGTCTCCCCAGATAAGGAGCATGCAAACGCCCAGAGCAAGCCGGACTGCCTTATCGTCGAGGTGACTCCACGGTTGCGGATACAGGAGACCCAGGCCGGTCGCGATTGGTCTACGCCAACCCTTATCTCATCACTCAGACCAGGTACGCATGTGCGTATGATGGGCTACTTGTTCGACGACCAAGAGCACCGACCCAACTCACTCATCGATAGCGAAAAGACATCAACAAATATCTGGCGAGCGAGTTGTTGGGAGTTACATCCCGTCACCGACATCCAGATTCTTGATTCCGCAGAGAGTGCGCCTGTGACGAGCAAGCCGAACTCCGCTAAGATTCCGGGAGCCGCCAAACCAACGGCGACCAAGTCAGCCAAATAATCGACTGCTCAGCCCTATTCGGCGCTCGGCACCTTTTGAATACAGTCACGGCCAAGGTCAGCACATTTCTGGACTTGAATCGACCCGTTGAGTTTTGGTCGATTCAAGTCAGTATCCTAGGCGTATGGCTCTTTTGGTGGAGTTGTGTCTCCTGGCCACCTGTGTATTTGGCCCGACGCAGGCCAAGTCACCCATGCAAATCGGTGAATTCCAACCGATCTATGATCCGGCGGTTGGGGAGACCGAACCCTGGTGCATCAATGATCATACATTCGCCAAGGGGCCGGATGGGCTTTGGCATGTCTTCGCGATCACGCACATCAAGCCACTTGACTTCTTCAAGGACCCGGGTCGGAACCTGGCCCATGCCACCGCCCGCACTCTGACCCAAACCGGATGGACGAAACAGCCATTTGCAGTGACAATCGACCCTGCCCGATACGATGAGCACCTCCTGTGGGCACCTCACATCGTCAAGGACGGCAAAACCTTCCACATGTTTGTCTGCACAGGGGCCATTACCGGACACCAATACGCGATCCACCATTTGACGTCTCAGGACCTGTGGCACTGGACACGATTGGAGATTCCCCCCGTCGTTATGGATGGGTTTGATGCGCGCGATCCCATGGTGATCCGAGATGGTAACCGTTGGCTGCTCTACTACACCGCGACGGACAAACGCGAAGGTGGTCATCACATCGTCGCGAGCCTTCAGAGCCGCGATCTGAAAACATGGGACCACCGGAAGGTCGTTTTTACCCACGCACAGAGCGGCACGTTCGGTGGTCCGACCGAATCACCGTTCGTGGTGCGTCGTGGCATTCTGTACTACTTGTTCATCACCGACGGCGGCACCGTGCACGTATATCGAAGTCTGAGCCCGACCCAATGGCTACCTTCCGAGGAGGTCCAGAGCTTCAATGCCCATGCCTGCGAAGTGGTTCGTGACGAGAAGGGACGCTGGTTCGTTAGCCACGTCGGCTGGATGAATGGTGGCTTGAGCCTGGCTCCTGTCACATGGAACGACGGTCAAGACAACGCAACTTCATCCCTTGATCCAGCAAAGCCGTAGCCTACAACAACGATTTGAAGAAGTCGATCATCGACGGCACACTATCGCGTGGGAAAGCGTGTCCACCATCGTACTCCCAGAGGATGGAGGGCGCTCTTCCCCTAAACTGCATCCCTTTGGGTCCAAAAGGTGAGCCTTTGTCGGACGCCTGATTGACTTTAAGCACCTCGTTGAATGAAGCGTGCTGCATGGCAGGGCGCACGATCGCGTCGCGGCTACCGATGGTTACAAAAATCGGCTTTGGCTTCAATGTGTACCTTCTTGCCCCGGCTGCCTCTGCCGAAGAGAAGCCGGCAAACATATCCCCACGCAGAACCCACAAGGTGTATATAAACGCTCCGCCATTGGAGTGGCCCATAGCGAACACTCGCCTGGTGTCGGTGTGGAATCGGTGGGTCACGTCTCGGTAGAGTCCGTCGAAGAACTTGAGGTCGCGATTGGATTCGTCCCCGTCGAGCGTCCAGCCTGGATACCTGCCCTCACGATCGACAAGTGGGGATGGAGTCGGCAGACCTTGGGGATATACCACCACGGCGTTGGGCCACTCACTTTGAATATCGAAGGACCGCGAAGCCTGACGTGACGTCCCCATGTGGCCGTGGAAGGCGAATACCACCGGGGGGTGCGGGCTGGGCACTGTTGGGGCAAAGATGAGCGCCGTGCGCTCTACACCGTTGATATTGAGCGTGATTGTTTGTTGGCCCGATTGGACCAAGGCAGCAAGGATGACTGCGATCATGAAAGATAGAACGCAGAACTCCGGACGATGTTCAGCGCCTGCCATTAAGGTCCGGGAACGCCACGAAGACTTGAGGCTCTGCCTTCACCCTTTGTGGGCTGCTCTTCGGTGGCTAAATACTTCCAGTAGTGTTCCCGGTTTGGTCGGTTTTTTAGCCTCCACGCCTCGCTAAGCTCGGGGTGGAGGCATCTTCGTCAGGGTGCTTCGGAATGAAGGCGCTCGCAAACTCTTGACTATCTAGCGACTAACTCAAAGGTGTGCATCACAGGCTTGGCAGCGTCGTGCTGGGCCTTGACGGCGTCCTCTTCGAGGGCTTCCATGCCGGCGATCGCTTTGCTCATGCCTGACTCAGTATTGAGAAGACCTGGCTCAGACTTGAACGGCATTTGGACGTTTCGCCAACGCGCCATGAAGATTGAGTTGTGGGTATCGGTGAGTTGCTTGACCTTTGCTGCTTGAGCGACCATGGGTGTCTTGAGGACGGCCAAATTGATGCCCGACTCGAGCTCCGCTGGAGTAAATTCTCCAACCGTTTTCCCGTCGATTTTCAGTGCGTACCGTGAGCCGGTAAGACCCGTTACCGTCAGCATCTCTTGGTTGAGTTTCTCGAGAAAGTCGGACGACTTCATCGCCAATGCAACGAGCGGGTCTTCCATGGAGAGGGGGAATGGAAGTCTTTCATCAAGCTGGGTCCAACTCATTCCGTCAGCGATGGCGACCTTGGTGTAGGACGCTTTGTTCACTTTTCGCGATCCAAGGTCGATGCTCACGTCGGTAACCGTAGAGGGAGCACCCCATGCCTTGAGGAGTTCTGCGGCCATCAGAAGCTGACACTGAGGAGTTGGGTGAACTCGGTCTGGCATGAGTTTCTCTGCCAACTTCGAGTCAATCGCGGCCGCTTTCTTGAGGTCACCTGCCACGCCACTATTGAGATCGATCGTCTCCAACTTATGCTTTGCCGCCAGTTGCTGAAGATACTGCCCGAAGCGGACGAGGACATCGTTGTAGCCAGGATCCCAGTTCGGCTTGTGGGCAAAGTCATCGTAAGGAGATGGCAAAATTGGCATCACTTTGCAGCCTGGGAGCTTCTTCTTAACCTCCTCGACAATTGAGGAGTACCCCTTCGAATAGGCATCGAAAGTTGGTTGATCGAAGGGGTGGTAGCCGCCATCATTCATGCCAAGCATGATCGTTGCCACGGTGGGCCTGAAGGGATAGAAGTCGCGCGTCAAACGCAAGTCGATTGGGCCAGCCCAGCCCCCGCGCACGCTATCTCCACCGACGCCGGTGTTGCGGAAGCGCACGTTCAGGTTGGGAAATCGCGTGACCACAAACGTCTCGACAAAGTTCGTGTACAAGTGCTGCTCGGTAATGCTGTCGCCGTAGAAAAGAACTCGGTCTCCAGCCTTGAGCTTAAACCCGGATTCTGCCAAACCTGCGGTTACGATTGAGAGGCCAAACAACGCTGAAATGACTCGCTTCATAGCACCCATCTTATCCGTTTTGATAACGCCTCGATCCCAACTATTCACTCCACGAATGGACTACTTGATCTGCATCTCGTAGATACTTACACTAAATTTGGGCAACAAGAGGGAGCTTGGCATCGAGTTGACCGCTGACGATTCAACCTCGACTTGAGGCTTGGAACCTACCTGTCTCGTTGCAAGCAAGCTCTTCGGGGCCATCCGCCAGAGCGTCCCCTTTCCAGTGAGAGAAGTGTTGGCTAGATGCAAATCCAGGGATTGATCGGTGTCGGTCGTATTGATAATGGCAATCGTCAACGCCTTGTGATCGGACGTGAAAGCCGCTACGACGTCGAGCGGAAATGTATCGCTTCCCGCATTTACGGCAGGTTGCTCACCGCCAGGAGGGTCTGTTGGTTTCGGCTGCGGTGAGTTTCCTGTTACGTCGACCGGGATGGTGCCGAAATGTTCTCGGTACATCTTGAACATCAATCCGGTTGGATTCAAAACAGCTTGCGAGGAATTGGCGCTGTACATTGCGGTGGCAAACGTAAAGCAACCCATTTGGTAGAGATCGGAGTGTCGGAACATTTCGTGGAATGACCACGCATACGCAGGAACGACTTTGTAGGAGTTCGGTGGTCCACCGGCATAGGCCCACTCATCCAAGCAAATCGGGACTCTCTTTGTCTTTAGTGCCGGAATCAGTTTTTCGTAGTCCTGATACTCCTCAACCTTCAGGCGAATGTGATTGGCCGGACGGCGCATCCACGTCGAAAGCGGTTCGTTCGGATCGTTTGGTACTTGTTGGGCCTTCGATAGATCGTAATGAGTGCCTCCATAGTTATAGAAATGCTCGCTGATCATGTCCATGTTCTCAAGGCAATGAGCGAAGAGGCCACCGGTCCAGTCTGCTGGCCCCAGCGGCTTTGGAATGAGGTCGTTTCCAAGGTTCAATGACTCTTTAGAACCGGTCATGGTGTCAGCCATCGCACCGCTTCCGATGAGCTTAATCGTAGGGTCGACACTACGCATCGCCTCGGCGAAGGCGTTGTGTTTGAACACGTACTGGGAGAGTTTCATAGCCCCAAACTGGTAGCTAAAACCCCATGCTTCGTTACCAATCCCCCAGTACTTCACGTTGTATGGATCGCGATGTCCGTTCGCGGCACGGAGCTTGCCCATGGGAGTTGTAGGAGCGCCGTTGCAGTATTCGACGTAGTCCTTTGCCGACCACGCATCGCCTGATCCCGCATTGACCGTGATGTAAGGGTCAACGTCGACCAATTTGCAGAAGTCCATGAACTCCGCAGTGCCGACATCATTCGGCTGGACGGCTCCCCAAACGGGGTCGAGCTTGGGTGCACGCCGATCAGGATCTCCAATAGCATCACGCCATTCATGGGCTGACACGAAATTGCCGCCCGGGAACCGGTACACACCCGATTTCAGCTCTTTGAGGACACTGATCACTTCCGCTCGGAAGCCTCTCACATTGTCCGATGGCATCAGGGACACGGCCCCGATAGAGAAGTCACCTGAGCCGGTTCCGGTGATCTGTAACCGACCATTGCTTGCACTCGCAGGAACATCAAATCGAAAAGCGACCTTCTTGAAGTCGGCGCGCAGCCTTCCGATCTTGATTTCCTGTCGCTCACTGACGCCCGGCCCCCAAACGAGAGCCACAGTGACCTTGGCGTCTGGTCCCCCAGCTAGTACAACGCGCCCCGTGTACGACTTACCCCCAACAAGTACTAAACCTGACTGTTCGATTCCTCTCGCTTCGCTCGCATCCACGCTGATGCGCGGCGAGTGCTTGCCGACATAAGGACGCTGGGCCTCCATTGCGACAGCGCTTGCCGGACCAACGACCGTCCATGGCCGCAAGCGAACACGCCCGAATCGAGGTCCGTTTCCGCTGGGCGGCGGTGGTGTCGGAATGACGTTGTAGAACTTTCTGTCGTCCAGCATCTCAGCCCTGATGCCGCTGTTGATGATGTTCCCGATATGCTCAACGAACTGCCCATACACGTACTTTGAAATGGGCGTACCAGTCTTGCTGGCATCGATATTTGCAGATACGGATTGACCTCGGGCCTGTTGCACCGCGCAGATCACGGTTAGGGAAACAACGACGAACGGAAAAAGGCTAGTTTTTGTCATAGCGGCTTTGCTGAACACTTTCAAAGAGACACACGAGAGCCCTAAGGGGCTTGAAGTCGAGCGACGGCGAGCACCTTGTCAGAATGGGGACCAATCTCGAGCCTGTATCCATCCGGTCGGACGGCATATTTGTGCTGAGTCTCATCCCAACTCCGCAGAGACCAGTCGGTGACATCGACCTGGATGGCCCTTGTCTCTCCTGCCATCAGCGAAACGCGTTTGAACCCAACAAGTCGGCGGATAGGATCTGACTTCAGGGGATGATCATAGCGTGCGTAAATCTCGATAACTTCGTCGCCGGAGATTCGGCTAGAGTTCGTGACAGGCAAGGTAACGACGTGTCCAGTTTCCGATTTGGATACCTTTGGTTGGCCATACTTAAACTTTGCATAGCTGAGGCCATATCCGAATGGGAACAGCGCGCGCCCTTTGAAGAACCGATATGTCCTGCCGTCAAGATGGTAATTCTCGAACGGAGGGAGGTCTTTGTCGGAGCGATAGAACGTCACCGGTAATCGTCCAGCTGGGTTCGTTTCACCGACAAGCGCCTCTGCCATCGCAGTTCCGCCCTGCTCTCCTGAGTACCACGACAGCAGAATTCCGTTGGCGAGTTTGGTGTCGAAGGAAACGGCACTTCCCGTCGTCAAGACGACGATCACAGGTTTGCCAATCGCAGCGACGCGCCGGAGCAACTCTCGTTGCGGCGCGGGGACGAGGATACTGGTGCGATCTCCGCCAGCAAATCCCTCGTATCGAACCGGCATTTGCTCGCCTTCTAGCTGAGGGGTGATTCCCAAAGTCAGAACCACCAAATCTGAACGCCGAGCGAGTTCTTCTGCCTGAGAGTAATCGGTCACCTTCTCGACGGCGTCGCTTCCCAATTGAATCGAAGCACCTCCCTGGGCATGGGAGTACTCCAGTCGAATTTTGACGGTGGCGCCTTTCTTGAACGCATAGTCAACTCGATGAGTCTTGGTTTCTCGGCTCTTCCACTGATCGAGGATCAACTTGTCGTCGAGATACAAACGCACGCCGCCATCGGTGACCACGCCTAACGTGACGGATTCGTTGTTCGGCCAAACAAGGTAGCCCGACCACCGGATCGAACAACTCTCATTAGGCAACCCTGCCTGAGGCTGGTCGGTCGACCAGTGGAGGTTTAGGAATCGATCGGTGCGGGTGCCAACTGGCGTGCCTTCCAGGTTAGGATTATTGAATACTTCGCCCTTGAGACCGGCTGCTGATTTGGCAGCGTCGACGTAAGTCGCCCCCCTTGGCATCGGGCCAACGCCAGTGCCGCGGTTGACGAGTCGACTTCCTTCGGCATACTCAACTGTGATGCCCTTACCTTCAAGCTTCCGCTTAATCCCGTCTAGCAGGGTTACTGGCCTAGCCGGAGTTCCATTGTAATTACCGACCAGAACCGCTTGACTGGTGGCCACGGGACCCATCACCGCAACGTGTTTGAACTTCGTTGGATCGAGAGGAAGAATGCCATCGTTCTTGAGAAGCACCAGGCTCTCTCTCGCTGCCTTCAAAGCAAGTTGCTCGTGCTCAGGGGTGTCAAGATCGGTTGGCTTAATCCCGTTATAGGCGCATTTTTCGGTCGAGTCGAACATGCCCAGTCGGAATCGTAAGGTGAAAAGCCGGGTGGCTGCTCGATCAAGGTCGGCTTCGGTGATCAGCCCACGGCTGAGAGCTGCTTTAAGTGCCTGATAGCTGCCGCCGCTACATTCGTCATTGCCCGCTTTGATCGCCATCGCACTTGCCTCGGCAAGATCCTTCACCGCGTGGTGGCCGTACAAGATATCGCCAACAGAATCGACGTCACTCACAACCGCGCCGTTGAATCCCCACTCGTCTCGCAGCAACGTTGTCAGTAGCCATGGGTTACCGGTGGCGGGCTTGCTGTTGAAACCGCTGTACGCGCTCATAACACTCGCTGCCTTTCCTTCACGCACGCAGGCTTCGAACGCGGGAAGGTAAGTCTCTCGAAGCTCCTTCTCGGTCACCTTTGCATCGAATCCGTGACGTAGTGGTTCAGGTCCGCTATGGACGGCAAAGTGCTTTGGGGTTGAGACGGCGCGCAGATAGTTGGGATCGTCGCCTTGGATTCCAGTCACGAACGCAACGCCCATGCGACTCGTGAGAAATGGGTCCTCACCGTATGTCTCCTGGCCGCGTCCCCATCGGGGGTCTCGGAAGATATTGATGTTGGGAGACCACAGCGTTATTCCCTTGAAGATAGAGCGATCATTGCGCGCAATCGCCGCCGCATATTTGGCTCGGGCTTCGGTGCTGATAATGGTTGCGATGCCATGCATCAACTCTGGATCCCAAGTTGAGGCAAGACCGATTGCTTGGGGAAAGACCGTGGCAAATCCGTTATTCGCAATCCCATGGAGCGCCTCACTCCAGTAGTGATACTTCGGAACGCCCAGCCGTGGGATGGCAGGAGCGTCCATCATGCATTGGGCGATTTTCTCGTCGGCAGTCATGTGCGAGACCAAATCCTTGGCCCGATCTGCTGCTGGCAAATTAGCGTCCTGATAGGGCGCGGTGGGCGCAAAGAGTAAAGCGATAACGGGGATGAGATTCATAAGTTTAGGGAACCTTCGTGTCGAAGGCGACACAGTAGTTGGGTTGTGGAACTTTGGTGTTAAACCCGACGAACGGGTCGGAGTCACGTAAAAGACCCCAGTGAGGCGTTGCTCCGAATCGGGCATTTCGAAGGGTTGGCTCGCCAACCATCGCATAGCTGACTCGATCTCCCGGTTTTGTGTCGGCGGCCAGCTTGAGCATGACGGTGTCCGCACCCCGGATCTCCACCGACTCAATCGTGACGCGCTTCCCAGAAGCATCAGTCACTTCAAATCCTTTGCCTTGTGACCACTCCGGAGATGAGGGATGCGGTGTCCCCATCGATGAATCCCACACGAGAGGCTTGACGGGAACATGGAATTTGATCGTGATCGCTTTCTTTTGGTGCCGCACACTGATGGGCTCTAATGGTCGCCAGTGGTGACCCAAGATCACGCGCTCAAAAAACACCTGGCCATACTTCTCACCGAGTTGCCGATATCCATCGGCCGTCATGTGAAGGGCATCGACACTATACGGGTATTGATATTTCGGACCGGAACACACGATTGCGTCCGGGTGCTCATCTCCAGCCTTCCACTGTGCGATCGTCGATGGAGAGAATTCGCCGAGGCGATTGTGCTGAGAAACGATCATCAACACTTTTCGAGCCTGTCCCGTGATCGCCTTAATATCGCCGTTATAGTCCGACCACAGCTTATACAGCTCTTCTCCGTAATGCGTGTTTCCGGTGTCGGTTTCACCGTGAGTCATGAAGATCGCTCCGACTCCGAACGACTTTCCTGCCGTATGGGCTAGACGTGAAATCGCTTTCGTCTGCAAGATCGAGGCTTCATAGGCGCGTCCGGCTGCACCTTCTCGGACAGAGGCCTTCTTGATCCGAATCATGCCTTGCCCCGCCTCGGCAACGTCGTAGTGGATGCTGACGAATTCGCGGTGGAACTTCTCATTGACGAGAAAGCTGATTTCGTTTGCAGCACTCGTGTGAGGTGTCTCGCCATCGATATTCATGGGCCAAGAACTTGGATACGCTGGTGGTCGGCGACCAATGGGCTCAACGAGCGGGACCAAGCTCAGGTTTGGATCCATCGGATCGACTGGCCACTTTAGATCGCCTGATGCTAACTTCAAATTGCCGAACGGCTGGTCTTTCGACTTGATGGGAAATCCCATGCCGCCAACGCCAAGACTCTGCCCCGTTCCAATGACACCCGTCCAATCCCAATCTGCCTTGGGAACGGCGATGGCACCGAAGGACATTAGCATCACCAACGGAAGGCCAATCAACGAAAGACCTTCTGAAGGAAGTAGTACAGGTTGTTGCGCCACTCGGTTGGATCGTGAGCATGGCCGTCAACATTCCAAACGTGAGGGACACCCTTCTCCTTAAGGTATCCATGCACGCGCTGGCTGATTCCGATCAGGCCGTCTTTGTTCCCAACTGAAAGCCAAAGGAGTTTGAGTTTTTCTTTTGCGACGGACGCATCTGGCAGTAACTCTGCAGCAGCCTTTGTGTTGGGTGCCGAGGAAAATCCTCCGATCCAGGTGAACTTATCTAAATGCCCCAAACCGAAATTCAAGGATTGGCCCCCACCCATGGAAAGCCCGGCAAGAGCACGATGTTCCTGGTCCGACAGGACCGAATATCGGGACTCAACGGTTGGAATCACGTCCTCCAACAGGTCCTTTTCGAATGCTGCGAAAGCAGGTGCACTGGCGAACACGTCTCCGACGGGTCGATCATTTTTTTGGGCCCTGCCATTGGGCATGACAATGATCATCGGCACCGCCTTGCCGTCAGCCAATAGGTTGTCGGCAAGGAGATTCGGAGTCGCAAACCGTTGCCATTCGGTCTCGTCGCCACCGATCCCATGCAGGAGATATAGGACAGGATACTTCTTGTCCGGTGAATAGCCGGGAGGCGTATAAACGTGCAGTTTGCGCTTCGTACCGACGCTCTTGGAGTCGTATTCGATCATTTCCAGCTTGCCGTGGGGGACATCCGGTCGATTGGTAGCGATGCTGTCTGCGGGTTCAGGATATGCCTGAGTATCATCCGCATTCAACACGATCGGACTTCGGCCGGGCCCCTGTAGCAGTTTGGCCTCCGATATTCGTCTATCTAGCGATCTGAGAGTGCCTTCAGCGTTCGCATGAACGAGGCATATTGATAAGGCAGCGAAAATCGAGACAGAAGACCCTAGGCCCATCTTTTTCATCAGTGAATTCTCCTGCTAACGGGCAAGCACAACCGTGCCTTTGGTCCATTAATCCTGGAGCGCGATAGCTAGAACACCCGCCTTAAGCAATATATCACTTGCGAAAAGCGATCCACTATATATCCGTATATAATCTCAACAAAGGGCGTGCCTATTCAATGATGATCTCACTCTGCACTTTGATTTCTGCCGGAATTTCTTTGACTTCTGCCTCTCTCTCTAGTCCGAATGCATGCCCATCGTGGCAAAGCCAAGACCTGAATCTAAGGAGCCTTGCTCAGAAGCGCAGATTTATAGTTGGCTCGGCAATGCCGGCAAGCAACTTGAAGAACGATGTGGACGGTGGGAAATATGCCGCAACCGCTGCAGAACATTTCAACTTGTTGGAACTCGAGAACGACCTGAAGCCTCCTGCAATCTGGACCGGCCCTCACGACTACCACTTCGCAGATGTCGACTACATCGCCGGCGAACCGGGCAAGAAGGGTTGGGCGCAGCAACACGGGCTCAAACTCCGGGGCCATGTGTTGGTCTACGCTCGCGATGAAGGCTATACGCTGCCTCAGTGGTTGAGAACGAAAGGGCCCGCGATGTCCAAAGAAGAGGCTTCGGGCTTACTCCACGACTATATCAAGGCAGTCGCCGGGCGATACCGAGGCAAAGTCGCTATGTGGGACGTCGCCAACGAAGCGATCGACGATCGGCCCAACAAGAACCCCTTTAACCTCCGCGATAGCTTCTGGTTCCGAAAACTCGGCCCTGAATTCCTGGTGCTCGCGTTTAGGTGGGCTCACGAAGCGGACCCAAGAGCTGAGCTTTACTACAACGAATATGGCATCGAAGGTGGCGGCACCAAAGCCCAGCATATGCTCGACCTCGCCAAGTGGCTCAAGGAGCAAGGAGCGCCGATCACGGGACTCGGACTCCAGTATCACATCGACTGCAAGACGTCGATTGCCCCTGGCGATGGTCACTATCAGCTCATCGACGCGATCCGAAAGTTGCGGTTAGGCTATATGATCACCGAGTTGGATGTGGCAGTTCGGATGAAGCGATTGCCAGCGGGAGACCCAAATCGTGGGCTCATCCCCGAGGATCCAGCCGACCTTGACCTACAGGCAAAGACTTACGCCTCTGTCTTTCAGATGGCACGCTCGTCAAGAAATTGCCACGGCATCAACATCTGGGGTCTCACCGACAAATATTCGTGGATCCCAGGATTCAGCCGAGGCCGAGATGGCGCCGCGACTCTGTTTGACAAGGACTATAAGCCGAAACCGGCTTATCAGGCAATCGTGGACGTTCTGAAGCGGTAAATACCCTAACGCTATCGACTCCTTGGAACGCACCGCTCGCTCTGTAGCCGCCGGATGTTTCGTGCCGGCGTACGCACCTGGATCTAGAAGTACACGTCCAAAAGAACCTCCTTCAACTCATACCCAATGGTTCCCGTGTATGGCCACGCAAATACGTCATCACACAACCCTGCGCGGCACGGATTGGCTGCAATGTACCGAGCCTGCGACCGCCATCCCTCGAAATCCCGCACGATGTGGTCCCAATAACCTTTCTGCCAATGTAGCTCAGGGCGGCACCGGAATAACCACAAACCGGATAGCAATTTGAACTTATCCATGGCGCCTTTGAGATCACTTGTCTCCTGCTCACCGACCATAAGTACATGGAAATGGTCAGGCATGAAGGTGTAAAGGGGCACTGCGCACTCAGATGCTCTCGCTGCCTTTTCTAGCATGGGCACAAATGCAGAGATGATCTCGGGCTCGTTAAACACCTTCATTCGGCCCTCTACACAGGCCGTAAATGCGATCGACCGTCGTCCAATGTAAGCGCCTCGGGGAAGTCTATGTTTGCGCTCACGGATTACGTTTGTGTTCATCATGATCTCCGTGCGCCAGCAAAATCCATACGGCTGCTACAAAGATTACAGCAGAACCCCGGACGCCGGCACGAAACATCCGGCGGCTACAAGGTGTGCGGCAAGACTGAGCCGATGTGGAAGAAATCGAAATCGACATGACCACCTGGCGTCTTCGTCGCGAAGTTGAATAGACCGAAGCGACAGCCCATGAAATGGACCAGGTCGTACCGAAGGTGGTGCGGCTTGCCGATAACATTCCAGTTCTTGCCATCCAGGCTGTAGGAAAATGCTGCCGTATCGGCTCTGTCCTTGAAGTCGCAGTCGATGCGCAACCAAATCCGGTTCTGGGTTAGCGGCACGGTCGCGGTTTCGACGGCCGAGTTGTTCTCCGCGGTCACCACGACGACAGACTTCTGAGTTCCTTCCATCTTCACTCCGACAAAACCGTAGTGGTTTTGGAGCGCAATCAGGCCCGCGATATCACCGTCTTTCATTGAACTAACATCGATTGAGGTGGTTCCGTAGCATTCGGGACCGAACGTTCTTTGGGTCAGGGTGTTGCGTGCGTGGAGGACGTCTTGATCAACACGTCCCGTTATCAGACGAAGGGATCCGGGGTGCTCCGACAGCGACCAATAACGATCATCGGGATTGTGGTTCCACTGCCATGCGAGAGGTAACGAGTTGTCACCGGGTTTTCGATTGAATTCATCTGATGCGACGAGGCCCGACAAGGTACTTTTCCGCCCGGGGATGTCGAGTGTCATTGGAACTTTTCCGTCGACGCCGACGACTGGCCAGCCATCCTTCCAAGTCATTGGAACCAAATACGGAATCCTTCCCACTGCGCCGTGATCCTGAAAAAGATAGGCGTACCATTTGCCGTCGGGAGTGTCGATCATTCCACCTTGGGCAACGCCTTGGTCATGGAGCATGACTCGGCCTTCATAGGGCCCTTCAAGTTTGTCGGCACGGTGGACGATTTCTGTTCGCATGCCGTTTCGGGGCCACGTAATATTGCAGAGGTAGTACTTGCCCTTTACCTTGAACATCTGTGAGCCTTCCGCGGGAAGGCCAATCGCCTCGCCTGCCACCCGACTTGCATTTGGGACAATGACCTTGTCGATTCCACCCGGCTTGGGACCAGAGAGGTCTGAATTCAACTCAAGCAAACGTATGTTGCCTGCCCCGTGGGCTAGGTATACGCGCCCGTCATCCTCGAAGATCAGTGAGTGATCGTGAATCGACGGCGAGAATGAGACCTCCTTCCAAGGGGTCTTTTCTGGATTCTTCGTTGAGAAGATGTAGGTCTTGCCGGTCGTCGAAGAGAACGTCGTGGCATAGAACATGCCGTTGTGATATCGAAGGCTGCTGGCCCACGATCCTTTCCCATAGGCGCTTTTGCCGTTGCTGAGGGTTAGCGCTTCATTGTCACCGAGGGTGCGATATGCGTAGCTCACCAACTTCCAATGCACGAGGTCATTCGATTTCATGATGGGCAGCCCCGGACTCATGTGCATCGTCGTACTGCTCATGTAGTAGGCGTGGCCGACGCGGACAATCGAGATGTCCGGGACGTCTGCCCATATGATCGGATTGTTGGCCATCATCAGCAGCCCAAATCCTACCAAATCGATCATTTGGTACACCGAAGGGTCACTTCGGTTACGGAATAGGGGGCCAGGTTGAGTCGAAAATCCTTCCCAATCCCTCGAAGCCGCTTCGTAACCGGTGAGACCTTCGTAGGTTCTGCAATTGAGTTCATGGCCTTTAGGTCACCACTCAAAACTGTGATTGTCGCATCACTTCTCACCTTCGCCCCCTGAAGGTCAAAGGCGACCTCGTGAGAGGCTGGAAGTGCATTCACAAGCTTGACGTAGACAAATCCCTTCTTCGAATCACGAGTCGCCGAGGCGAAGATGGCAGGCAGCTGCTTTTCACCCTGTGTTTGCTTCGGAACTCCAACAAGAGATACGGGAACAGTGCGATCTCCCAAGTTCTCAGCGAACATCTTTTGGGCATAGTACGACGGCGAACCGAAGGTGTTCATGTTGTCGTATCCAATCAAGTTCAGCGACCATTGACGTCCGCCTCGGTTGACGTTCACCAACAATGGCGCATAGCAGGCCATCTCAACCACATCGGAATTGCGCTCAAGCCCAGTCATGAATGCGGCATCCCCTAGCGTGCATCGCATGTTTGGCGTCGGTCCCGCTTGGGCTCCAGCCGCCCAAGGAGCGATCCTATCGTGAGACGCCCACTCCCCAACAAACACTTTCGGTCCGTTTCGGTCGTAGTCGTCGTACTTGGTCGCCATACCCATCATGTCCCAAGCCTCGGAATAGTAGTGCTCATCCCAGAGGTCTGGCTTACGCTGGGTGATAGGGAACTTCACGCCTAGCCAGTCCTTTCCGCCCGTCGTGGAGATCACTTTGAGGTGGGGGTATTTGGACTTGATTGCGTCGTAAAATTGTACAAATCGACCTTCATAACTGCCCGATTTGTCGAATCCATCCTCGTTCCCAACCTCCACGCTCTCCAGTGGAAACGGCTTGGGATGACCATCTTTGGCGCGTTGGGCGCCCCATTTTGTCTCTGGACCTCCCATCACATATTCGATCTCATCCAGAGCGTCATCAACGAACGGTTTGAGTTCGGGTCCAGCTTTGATGTAGCTACCATTCAGTGCATATCCCGCGTACACAGCCAGAAGTGGCTTTGCACCCGTATCCTCGCACCAGAGCAGGAACTCCATCAAACCCATTCCATCAGTGGAGCGATATCCCCACGGCGACCGATGACCGGGGCGTACCTCAATCGGTCCGAGAGTCTGTTTCCATGGAAAATAGTCAGCGAGCGTGTTCCCTTCGAGGTAGTTCCCGCCCGGAAAACGCAGGAACCGAGGTTTCATGTCGCCGAGCATTTTCATCAGATCCGACCGATTACCGTTCGCGCGTCCCTTGTAAGTTGGCGGAAACAGAGAAACTTGACTGAGCCAAACGTTTCTGGCCTCACCTGTACGCAAGACAAGCCGTGCGTCCTTTGTCGGTTCGGCTTCGCTGCCTGTCGTGAGAGTTGCAGTAATCTTCCGCCACGTTCCCGAAACGCCGTTCACTTCCGCTCTTGCGAAAACGGTGGACCCATCCTTCGATTCGATTGATGCCGCAATGGGTCCGGCTCCGTCGGCCTTCGCCCAGAGGCTTAGATGGTAGGAATTGGACGGACGCACGGGAATTCCCCAATAACCATCATTGGCAACCCCTCCTCGCACGCGAAGAGCGACTGGGCGCGCCGAACTTGGGCCAGATGTCTCCAAGGCAATAGCCGCTCCTTGCCCCACCGCTGTCCAGTGTTCGGGTCTCTTCGCATCGTCAAGAAAGGCACGGTTACGCACCAGCTCGCCATAAAGTCCACCGTCGTAGGAGTAGTTGATCTCCTCCGTCATGTGACCGTAGAGCATAGGACTTACCGCGACACCTGGACTGTTTAGGTCGAGGGTGATGCGAGTAGGAATTTGGAGGAGATACGGCAGGATGATCATGATCTTTCTGGTGGCGTTTGCCTGGTAAACGAATTGCGAACTTACGTGTGACTGAGCTTAAGTTTGCGTCAGAGCCAGGCGAATATGCGATATATTTACCCGTATATAGGAAGTGAATAGCCGGTGGGCGACGAAAGATTCCTCAATGGTAAATCCGCTTCGAGATTTTCCGAAGTGGCCGAGCTAGCATTTTTCTGCGCTGCCGTAGAAAAACGCAGTATTGGACTTGGCCCAGATTAACGAATAATCATGAGCAGACGGATCTCTTCGCAAACAAAGATATGAGAGTAACACTTCGTGATGTCGCCGAAAGAGCGGGCGTTTCGGCCATGGCGGTCAGTGTGGTGCTCAATGGCTCTGGAAGTCGAAAGGTGACGGTCACCGCTGAAAAGGCCGAACGAATTCGCCAAGCCGCTCGGGAACTTCGTTACCAGCGAAATAACTTCGCTCGTGCTTTTCGCCAAGGGCGGACAGGACAGGTGGCAGTTGTCTTTCAGAATTTTGGGCGATTCAATCTTCACAGTTCTTACCGTGCGGATGTGATGAATGGCGTCATGGACGCCCTCTTTCCTCACGACTACACTCTGTCCCTCTGTCCGAAACTCATGCGGTCCGGTGATGCAGACTTTATCTCGGATGGAAGATTTGACGGTCTACTGTGGTGCCGGCCCGATCTCTCCGAAGCTTCTGCAAGCACGCTTCAGCATGCATCCATTCCCATCGTCATGATGCACGCCCCTCCGGGAACGGTATTGGGTGTCCCCACGTTTTGTGCTGACAACGATGGTGCCATGAGAAGGGTGGTAAGCCACCTGATCGGTTTGGGGCACGAGCGCCTCGCGTTCGTCATTGACCCGGTGAGTGAGCATAGCGTCGAAGGGCAGGCCCGCGCCGAGGCGCTCCGCAGTGCCGTCAGGCGAGCAGGCTTGCCAGAACCAGATCTGATTGTTTTGGACACAGACCACAGGATTCTCGGCGAATACGCCAAGCCTGACGCGCCCCACACCGCGCTCGTTTGCTTTAGTGATGAACTCGCTGGCTTTGTACTCAGATCATGCGAAAGGCTCGGAACGAAGGTGCCCGAGCACATTTCCGTAGTTGGGTTTGACTCTTCCCCCCTCTGCGAGACGACGGTACCCCGCTTGACTTCAATCAATCAGCCCGTTGAACGAATGGCGTTTGACGCAACTACACACCTCCTCGCACTTGTTCGAGCTGCGGAGGGTGAGGAACAAGCCAATGCAGTGACGTCGACACTTTATGACTGTCAACTCGATGTTCGAGACTCAACCGGGCCAGCCAGACAGTGACGAATTCCTTTCTGGGACAAGGTGCCATAGTTGCCTCGGTGCTACCCGCTTCGGTGTCACCAAGCGACATCTACAACCAATGCCAGGATGGCCAACATCAAGGTGCAGGTGGAATGACGGGAGCGTTGGGTTTTAGGAGGCGCACTCCGTAGAGCCCTCCGGCGAGGCTATTTCGGCCGACAAACTTCACAATGATCGCCCCATCTTTGTTGGCCGAGATGAGGTTGGCGGGAATTGCATAGCGCTGCTCGAAGAATTTGCCTGGATGGGCACCAACGAGATGCTCGGTGGCAAGCACCACGCCATTGACCAAAACATCGAAGGTCCGGCCAGCGTCTTGTCCTGAGTACTCCACGGCGAGAACGGCATCCGTTGCGCCCTTCAAGTTGAGCGTATATTGCAACGACATTCCGTGCCGCCACCTTCGACCGTTAAAAATGCCGGTCTCGGCATTTTCGCCAACAAAGAGGTGATCTGTTTCTGGCTGCTGTTCGCCAACCGCGACGCGGTCAATTGTCGCCGCATCGCGAGCGACCTTGGCGGCTTCGATCGCGGCGAACTTCGCTTTGCGTTCGGCCAGAGCCTCTTTCGTGGTGACGTTCCAGTACATCTGATATCGGGCATCGTGGAGCCGATAGAACGGCTCCAGCTTTATCCCCTCCTTCGAGGCTGGATATCCCACGCCAAGCAATCGAAAATGGTTCGGACCCGCCGATCTATCGGGTTTGATGTGGCTAGGGAGGTCCGTCGATTTCGTAATGAGAGCCGGTTCCTGATCCATTGGGATCAGGGGGCCGTTGGCAATGTGGTCGCCACGTCCATCTCCCGCCCGTAAGCCGTCCAGATGGTCAGTACCCTGTCGCGCGGCAAGAAGGATGGGTCCGTGGAGGATCGAGTACCAAGCCGACCCGTCGGGCAAGCCCTCCACCGTTGTTCTCATGGGAAGGGCGACATCGATGCGGTCGCCGTTTTTCCAGGTGCGCTCGATCGCGGCGTACGAAGACGGCATTGAATCAAGCTTTACAGCTCGACCGTTGACCTTGACTCTAAACGCACCTGCCGCCACCCAAGCCGGATGACGGACGAGGATTTTGAACTTTTGGGGAGCCCTCATTTCGAGTGAGAGGTGGGTACCCCCTTCCTCCGGGAATTCGGTGCGTTGCTTCAGCGCAATCCCGGCATCCTTAAACCGAAGTTCGGAGGAAATGAAAAGGTTTACATAAATGGCATCTTTGCCACCGGCGTAGATGAACTGGCCGTAGCGCCCAGGGTTCTCCATACCTGTCCCCGAGCAGCACCACATTCCTAGTCCAGGCTGAGAATAGACGCGGTAATGTCCAGGTCTGATCGGTGTGAAATACACATATCCGGGATGCTGTGGATTGATGGAGGCCAAAATGTGATTGTAAAGCGCTCGCTCGTAGTAATCCGCAAAGGCAGCATTCGGATCGGCTTGGAACAGCTGTTCCGTAAGTCGCAGCATGTTGTAGGTGTTGCAGGTTTCGGGGCCCTCTCGATGCTCAAGCATTCCCTCAAAGTCCTTGGGATTGTTGAAATGCTCGGAGACACTGTTCCCCCCAAAAGCGACCGATCGCTGTTCAGTGACGTTCTTCCAGAAGAATTTCGCCCCCGTAAGGTCCGTGGAATTCGAAGTGAGATTGCCGATTCTGGCGAGTCCGATCACTTTCGGAATTTGTGTGTTTGCATGAAGCCCAGTGAGTCGATCCTCTTGGCGCTTTAGAGGATCAAGGACAGAAGTATGACAAAACCGCTCGGCAAGCTTGAGAAACTTCGGATCTCCGGAGATCGCATAGATATCCGCGAAGACTTCATTCATCCCACCGTGTTCAGCGGCCAGCATCTGCTGCATCTGATCATCGGAAAGGCCAGCGGTGAGCTTCTCCGCCCAACCTCCAAAATTCACCAAGAGCTCTTTCGCCTTTGCGCTTCTGCCGACTTGGTAGGCATCCCTGAGTCCGGCAAATGTTTTGTGGATGTTGTACCAAGGCGCCCACTTCGACCAGACTTTTCCCACGTCACCTGACGCTATTTGGCCCCAAAAGACGCGACTACCGGGAATGCCACCGATGTACCCATCACCATTCGCCTTTTGGCATAGTTCAAGTTCGTCGATCAGGTAGTTGAGCCTTCGCTGAAACTCATGCGTCGGCGTGTCGGCTCCGGCTGCGATCATGTCTGCCAGAGCTGAGAGGTAGTGACCAAGCGTATGTCCGTCAAGCCCGATATTCTCCCAGTTCTCGTAAGAGGGCCTCCTGGGATTCAAGCCAGCTTCACGTCGAAAAGCTGCCATCAACCGATCACAGTCCAGCGCTAGTAGGTATTCGCGGTTCGCCGCCACCGCTGGAGCAAACGGTCCACCCGTGATGCGAACCGCCGACAAAGGGAAAAGGTGGGCTGTTGTCATGGGCAGTACCGGTACCGACAAGTTCCCGACGAGGATCGCAAGCAAGGTCGTAATTGGCAACTATCTACTCCAAGCGGTGGCATTTGCGCAGTTCATTTATGGGTCCAGAGGACCGTTCCACGAGAGCCTACCATGCAATTATAGGAAGGACTCCCTTCGCTCAGTCACGCTTTGATTTCGGTTATGCCGAGAAGGGAGGACAGACAAATCTCTATGTTGCCGGACAGGATCTCACTTAGCGCATAAGGCCAAGCATCGGGAAGATCTTGTACTCGAAGCCCTGGTTTGACAAAATCACGGGATCCTGGTGGAGATGTTCGGTCGCTTCTTCGAGAGATGCTGCTTGCATCACCACGACTCCCCAAGAGCCATCAGGATCATCTACCGGTCCGGCAAGAATGATCGTTCCGCTATCGATCAAGCCCTGAATGTACATCGCATGGCGCCCCATAAGGTTCGCCTCTTCATCGGACATGTCATGGGCAAAAGTGGGGCGCGGCGGGATCAGTTTGCCAAGGAAGTAAGCCACCAGACGATGTTACCCAGCGCAGATTGGGAGCATTTACTGTTTACAATGGTCGCGTATTAGCATGATGTTCCGGCCAGTCAGTATTCGCGCTTCATGCCAGACATTTCTATCGTCATCCGATTCCTCTCAAGCTCGGCTAAGTGCTACGTGACTCTCACGGACGACTTCGGTTACTTGTCGAGCTCAAGGAGTGTCGTTGTTGGTAGACAGAGACTTCGCAAAATCGATACCTAGCAGGGTGCGGAGAAAGGCCGAAATCGGGGGTATTGCGAGATTCTTGAGGATTAGGTCATTCGTCTTTACTATGTGAAGGGCGCCGATCAGATTCAGCCTGCTTTGATG